>CACZBZ010000004.1 GCA_902779505.1 uncultured Lachnospiraceae bacterium | reverse complement strand
AAATGATGGGACATTGTCCCATCATATTTTTTTTGTGGATTCTCTTATTATCAGTTCACCTTCGTAGACTTTGTGCTGGTTCTCTTTTTTACCGCTCATTAGATCAAAAAGCAGTTTGCTTGAGTCCTTGGCGATCTCTTTGACCGGTTGATACAAGCTGCTCATTGAAGGTACCACATATTTACCCATCTCTATTCCGTCATACCCTACAACAGATATATCTTCAGGCACCTTAAGACCGCTGTCTACTATTGCCCTTACTGCACCGATGGCGAGTATATCAGATATGGCAAATACCGCTGTCACTTTTTCTCCCGAATCAAGAAGGGATTTCATGGTTGCGTATCCGTTCTCAAATGTGTAGTACTCTATATCTTCCTTCATGGGGCAGATATAGGCATCTTTTACGGGAATCCCCGCTTCGGTCAAAGCCCTCTTATAACCCTGAAGTCTCAACTGACCTACGGAAGCATTGTCCCTCTCTCCGCAGAGTATCGCGATATCTCTGTGACCGTTCTCGATAAGATATTTTGTTACCTTGTATCCTTCTTTCTCATCGTCAACGGTAAAAGACGAATAATCGGCCCTATCCATATTGACCGGTATACATCCCGCAGTGGCGATTACAAAAGGCACATTGAGTTTCTGAAGTTTTTCCTCCGACTGGAGAAAATATCCTCCCAGAAAGACGATGCCTCTGGGCTTCTTCTCTTTGATAAGCTCAAGTGCAACATCCACTTCGTCTTCCAGATATTCCACATGCCTGAGAACCGTTGAGAATCCTCTCTTCTGCGATTCTTCTTGGATTGGTAATACCCTTAACAAGTATGGCAACGGATTTTGTGTCGGTTCTCTTAAGATTCCTGGCACTGTTATTGGGTATGTATCCATACTGCTCAATAACTTCTTTTATCTTAGCCCTTGTCTCGGGATTGATATCCGGATGGTTATTCAGAGCCCTTGATACGGTGCTCACTCCCACTCCGCATATCTTCGCTATATCCTTTATCGTTATCTCTTCAGAATTCCCCATCTCTCTCCTCACATCTGTCCAGGGAAGGCTTATTTCAGCGTCTCTTGGTTCTTCCGTATAATCTGTTCATATCCAACAGCCTTGCTGCCAGTTCATCGTTAATGGCATCTTTTTTCATACGCCATTTCCAGTTGGTTCCCAGAGTTGAGGGTACGTTCATTCTCGCTTCTCCTCCGAGTCCCAATATATCCTGCATGGGAATTACCGCTGTATCGGCCACACTTCCCAATGCTGTCCTGATCATTTTATCACAAATATCTTTTCCCGACTTAACCTGCATATATCTTCTGGCAAAGGATTTGTCCTTTCTGCCCACAGTCTCATACCAGCCACGGGTTGTGTCATTGTCATGAGTACCTGTATATACAACGCAGTTCTTTGGATAATTGTAGGGAAGATAATCGCTCTCGTCTCTGCTGTCAAAAGCAAACTGCAGTATCTTCATACCCGGATATCCCGTCTTCTTAACAAGCTTGATCACCGAAGGGGTAAGAAAGCCCAGATCTTCTGCAATAACAGGCTTATTGCCTATTCTTTCCTTCATGACTCTGAAGAGGTCATAACCGGGACCCTTAACCCACTCACCCACAACGGCATCTTCTCTGTCCGCGGGGATGGAATAGTATTCGTCAAAGCCTCTGAAGTGGTCGATACGCACAATATCATAAAGCTTGTAGCAGTATTCGATTCTCTTCATCCACCAGTCATAATTGGTCTTCTTATGATAATCCCAATCATAGAGGGGATTGCCCCAGAGCTGTCCCTTCAACGAGAAACAATCGGGGGGACATCCTGCCACGCTTGTGGGATTGCATTCTTTATCCAGCTGGAAAAGTTCGGGATTGCCCCATGTGTCCGAGCCATCCAAAGCAACGTATATGGGGATATCACCTACGATCTCAATGCCCTTGTCATTGGCATACTTCTTAAGAGCAAACCACTGCTTGCAGAAATAATACTGCTGGAAGCAATAGAAATCGTAGTCATCCTTAAGTTCTTTTTTGTATTTATCAATTGCAGACTTCTGTCTTGTCTTGATGGGCTTCTCCCACTCAAGCCATGAGCGTCCGCCTTTGCTGTCCTTGATAGCCATGTAAAGAGCATAGTTATCAAGCCAGTATTTATTCTCTTTTACGAATTCCTTAAATTCCTTGGATTCCTGTATATTGCTCTTTTCAAAAGCCTTGCGTAAAAGAGCGAATCTTGATTTGAATATTACTTCGTATTCAACATATTCGGGATTGCCGTAGTTGTATTTCTCACAATCCTTGCTTTTTAACCAACCTTTTTCAATGAATTCTTCCAGATCTATGTAGTAGGGATTGCCTGCAAAGGTGGAAAAAGACTGATATGGTGAATCACCGTATCCTGTCGGTCCAAGAGGCAGAATCTGCCATATCTTTTCACCTGATGCCGCTAAAAAGTCTACAAAATCGTAAGCTTCCTTTGAAAAGCATCCTATACCGTATTTGGAAGGAAGGCTGGATATAGCCATCAATATTCCTGCTTTTCTCATCACTCAATAACCCTTTCGAAATATCTAAATCTTTCGTTAACCCTTCACAGCACCGGCCAGCACTCCTTCAATAATGTACTTCTGACAGAATGTGTAGAAGATAACTATCGGAAGAATGGCAAGCACAAGAACAGCCATCATAGCACCCCAGTCAACCTGTCCGTGACTCTGTTTCAGATACTGAATTGCAATGGGAATTGTCTTGTATTTGTTGATATTAAGCACAAGACTGGGAAGCAGATAATCGTTCCATATCCACATTGCCTGAAGAATAGCAACTGTTATTGTTGTAGGCTTCAGTATCGGGAATACTATTAAAAAGAAGGTTTGCAGAGGATTGCAGCCGTCTATCATGGCCGCCTCTTCTATCTCTACGGATATACCCTTTACAAATCCCGTGAACATGAATACGGACAAACCGGCTCCAAATCCAAGATACACCACTACTATACCTATGGGATTTGATAAATGCAACATATTTGCGAATTTTGAAAGAGTAAACATTACCATCTGGAAAGGTACTATCATGGAAAAAAGGAACAAGAGATACAAGCCCTTTGTTACCAGGTTCTTTACTCTTACCACGTACCATGCACACATGGAGCAGCATACTACTATAAGAAGCACCGATACTACGGTAATAAACATTGAATATCCGAAGCTATGAAAGAAATCCGTCTTCTTCACGGCATTGCTGTAGTTGAGCGAGCCTGCGGCCATTCTCTTGGCTCCGCCGATGAATTTGTCCCAGCCCTTGGATAAGGGTTCCGTACTGATTCCGAATGGATAGCGGAATATAAATGCTTTCTTCTTAAAAGAATTGAGTATAACTATGAAGATCGGAGATACCCATGCCAGAGACAATACAGCCATAAATACCGTGATTATCCAGCCGTGCTTTGCTTTTCTGGCCTGACTTACTTCTGTATTCTTTGCCATCAGTTCTCCACCTCCTTACTTGTTGTCATCTTATTCTGAAGAACGGCAATAAGGGCAACCATTATAAAGAAGATAACCGCTTTTGCCTGTCCTACACCCTGCCATCCCGTTGTTCCGTACATGGTATCGTAGATGTTCAAAGCCAGTAACTGACTCATTTTTCCCGGATTACCTCCTGTCAATGCCAGGTTCTGATCAAAGAGCTTGAAGCCGTTGGTCAGAGTTAAAAATGTACAGATTGTTATGGTAGGCATCATAAGTGGAAGGGTGATCTTGCTCAACATCTGGAAACTGTTGGCACCGTCTATCTTTGCCGCCTCAATAAGGTCCGGTGATATAGTCTGAAGACCTGCAATATATATGATCATCATATATCCGATCTGTTGCCAGCATACTACCGCAACCAGTCCCCAGAATGCCGTCCACTGTGTTGTTACGATTGTCATGTCGTATTTCTGAAGGATGGCGTTGAATATCATCAACCACACATAACTCAATACGATTCCGCCGATAAGGTTAGGCAGGAAAAATACCGTACGAAAGAGGTTGGTTCCTTTGATTCCTTTGGTGAGCAGCAATGCGATCGCAAAGGCTATGACATTGATAACCATTACCGTTACGGCGGTAAACAGACAGGTATACCAGATTGAATGAAGGAAAGTGGTATCCAGCTGACCGTTCACATAGAATATTCTTGTGTAATTCTTGAAGCCTACCCACTGCCAGTCTGTTACTGTAGTGAATTTGCAAAAGGAAAGAAAGATTCCATATGCAAAAGGCACTATGAAGCCTATGATAAAGGCTAAGAATGTTGGTAAGGCGAATATCGGAAAATATTTTTTTATCGATTTCTCCATGTCATAATCCTCTCTTAAACACTGAACTACTGCTTAGCAGGTCTTAGATCTCAACCGGTGCCTGCTTCACCTAGAAAGGGGTAAGCGAATGACCACTTACCCCTTTAAGTATAACCCCTAAGGATTAACTGTTTAAAGTCTTATTCCTCGTGTGCGAGTGCCCACTGGTTAGCCCATCCGTCAACGAATGCTGTCTCAACTGCTGACCAGTCACCACCGTTACATGTGTACTCTACAAGACCTGCAACAACGTCTGCTCTCCAGTCGTCTACATTGGGAGTTGCGTTGAATGACCAAGCTACAGATGTCTTGCCTGCTGCTGCATACTCGTTAGCACATGCTGCAAGCTTGTTGTTGGGAGCGAAGTCTCCTGTAAATGTATCGAAAGGAGCTGAAAGTCCCATATCATTTGTGATTGCGCTGCGTCCTTCGTCAGATGTGATTACCCACTCAAGGAATGCGAGTGTTGCCTGGATGTTCTCCTCAGATGCCTGAGAGTTAACTGCCCAGTGGTTCTCTGTTCCGACTGCAAGACCTTCTGATGCATCGTCAACGCCGAAGTAGATAGGCATCATAGCGATGTCATCACCTGTTACTTCATAACCGTTATCAGGGTTGTTGAATGCTGAGTACTCCCAGTCACCGTTCTGGTAGAATACTGCCTCACCCATACCAAGTTCCATCTCTGCGTTGTATGTTCCTGATGTCAGAGTAGCCTTAGAAGCTGCTGAGTTATTTGTGTAGAGATCCCATACGTTCTTGAAGTTGTCAAGATACTTGCCTGTAATCTTGCCTTCGCCTGCTGTAAGATCTGCCTTGTCATCAAGGAATTCATAGTAAAGAGCAAGTCCTGCAAGGTGACCTGAGAATCTCCAAGAAGAACCGTCATCAAGTCCTGATGAAGCAAATGCTTCTGTTAAGTGTGTTCCGAGAGCATCGTTGATCTCATCAACACGTCCGTTGATATCTTCACATACTGCCTTAAGTGTATCGAAATCCTTAATATCATCAACCGAAGAAATAACAGCACCGTCTACTGTACAGTAGTCAGCAAGGATTGTCTTGTTGTAGATGATACCGTAGCACTCATAGCAGTTAGCTACTGCTGCAACCTTGCCGTTGTACTCAACTGCAAGAGACTTGTCTGAAAGATGATTGTAAAGTGCTGAATCTGCAAGATCGTATGTGTAAGCATCCCATGTCTGAGCATCTGTTGCACTACCGATGTTGAAGATTGTAGGAGCATCTGACTTTGCCATCTCTGACTGAAGTGTTGTGCTGTACTGTCCGTCTGCTGCTGTAAGAACTGTTACAGGTACGCCTGTCTGCTCTGTATATGTTGCAGCAAGTGCCTGCCACTGATCGTCGATCTCAGGCTTGAAGTTAAGTAAGTATACTGAACCTTCTCCTGTTGCTGCAGCTGCCTCTGCATCGTCTGAAGCTGCGGGAGCCTCAGCTGCCGGAGCTGTGCTGTCTGTTGCTGCTGCATCGCCACATCCTGTAAGAAGAGCTGAAAGCATTGCAACACTTAATAATGCGCTAAGTAACTTCTTTTTCATGTTTCTTTTTCTCCCTTTCTTAATCGTGAGTTTTGCTTAACTCAACCACTATTCCGTATGTTTGGAACCGTTATCGGTATCGGTATCGGTAACGTTTCCGTTTCTGGGTATAATATTAACACTATGCTACTTAGCTTTCAATATTGCCTATTTACTAAACTTTACTAAACATTTTTGTATAATTTAACTAAACTTTACGAAACTTCTGTTTATAACAAAAGGCAGAGGATTAATCCTCTGCCTTCATAAACACTGTGTTTTCTTCCACTTATCTGAAGAAGCTGCCCATAATTCCTCTTGCAAGGGTGGAACCTACATTACCTCCGATTTTTTTACCGAAGGATCCTCCGATGGACTTACCGAGGCTATTGCCCACTTCTCTGCCCACTGTACCGGCTGCGGATCTTGCCACACTCTTGGCAATCTTTTCGCCTGTGGATGCCGACTGCTTGGGCTTGTAAGTCTTGGCATTTCTTCCGCTTGAGGAAGTCTTGGATGATTTTCCTGTGGAATCGGATACCTTATGAGCATTGGCATATTCTCTCTGCGCTGCTTTTCTTGCTTCCGCTTCAGAAGAGTATTCCTTCTTGGCGGGAGTATTCTCCTCTGCCTCTTCCTCTTCAAGCTTTGTCTGTCTCTGAAGGAATTCATAGGCGGAATCCCTGTCCACTGTCTCGAAATATTTGATATAGAGACTGCTTCCCTTGATCATTGCATCTCTCGATGCGTCCGATACCGGCTTCATATTGCTTTTAGGAAGCATAATCTTGGTTCTTTCAACAACCGTAGGTATACCCTTTTCATCAAGAACGGATACCAAGGCTTCACCTATCTGAAGCTCCTGAAGTACCGTGAATGTATCGAATTCTTCATTAACTCTGTAGGATTCGGCTGCAGCCTTAACGTTCTTCTGCTCTGCGGGAGTATAGGCATGAAGTGCATGCTGAATCTTGTTACCCAGCTGAGCCAGTACGCCGTTGGGGATATCTTTAGGACTCTGTGTAATAAAGAATATGCCCACACCCTTTGATCTGATAAGTTTTACCACCTGCTCAACCTTATCAAGCAGGCTCTTGCTTGCATTATTAAAGAGCATATGAGCTTCGTCGAAGAAGAATACCATCCTGGGCTTGGGAAGATCTCCCACTTCGGGCAGGGTCTCGTAAAGCTCAGAAAGCATCCATAAGAGGAAAGTTGAATACATGGTAGGATTATGTATCAGTTTTTGACAGTCAAACACCTGTATCATGCCCTTGCCGCTTGGATCCGTTGCAAACCAGTCCTTGATATCCAGTGCAGGCTCACCGAAGAAAAGCTCTCCGCCTTCGGATTCCAGTGCAACAACCGCTCTTATTATGGTCGTGAGACTGTTCTTGGCAATATTACCGTATTCAAGGGAATAAGCGGAAGCATTTTCACCTATATATGAAAGCGCAGCCTTAAGGTCCTTGGTATCTATAAGCAGAAGTCCCTCATCATCGGCAATCTTGAACGCCACCGTAAGCAGATCCTCCTGAGTATCGTTAAGTCCCAGAATTCTCGATAAGAGCAAGGGTCCCATCTCGCTGATGGTAGTTCTTAAAGGCATACCCTTTTCCCCGTATACATCCCAGAAATTTGCCGGATGTGAGCAGGCATAGTCCGTCTGTCCCGCTTCAGCGATACCCGACAGGTCTCCCTTAACATCGGCTATGAATACCGGTACCCCTGCATCGGAAAAAGATTCCGCAACTGTCTTTACAGTGGTAGTCTTTCCTGTTCCCGTTGCTCCGGCGATCATTCCGTGGCGGTTGGCCATCTGTGGGTAAATATATACCGGCTCCTCTCCCGAATATCCGATAAGTATTTTTTCTTCGCTGTACATTGTTTCCCTCCTACATTACTTATGATTATTATTGCTTTTTTATTACTACACCGTCTGTCGGCTTCTTTGACTTTTTGTCATCTTCGCCGCTTTTCCCTAAGAAAGCCGTCATGGGATTGATTTTCTTTGCCCTGTTGAAGAATTCCAGCGAATTGTCCCTGGAATACTGCATCAGCCCCTCTATCTCTTCTTTTGAAAAACCGTCATTACGTATCAGCTTATAATCCGGAATTATTATCTCGGCGCTTCTGTCACCATCGATATATTCAAGATATATTGTCCTGTTTTTATCCATGATCCCGGATATCTTAAGTTCCATTATAGCCTCCCAACTCCTGCATCAGGCAGGTCTAAGCAAGCTGTTTTTTGAATT
Source organism: uncultured Lachnospiraceae bacterium (assembly GCA_902779505.1). Lineage (GTDB taxonomy): Bacteria > Bacillota > Clostridia > Lachnospirales > Lachnospiraceae > Colinaster. The sequence continues at coordinate 48,604 of CACZBZ010000004.1, read as the reverse complement.
TGGCTGTCTCTTTTCTGAATATGAATATAAAATATATGATCTCTCCGATGGATGTAATGGTCCAGGAGAACATGTATACAAAATAAAGCGACTGTACCGTATGAAAATATTCAAATATCGTGCATACCCATATGATCCTGAATACACAGGAGCCCATGATGATCGATATGTTGGGTACGAGAGTCTTGCCAAGGCCCCTGGAAGCCGCCGATGTGTTGTCCATAAACGCGGACAGCCAGTAAGATATGGCCATTACACTCAGCTTCATCATTCCCGCCTCTATTACTCCCTCTTCCGTTGTGAAGAGATGGAGCAACTGTCTTCCGAACAGATATATAAGCGCTCCGGATATAAATGCCGCAAGGCAGGCATACATTGTTGTAATAAGGTAGGCCTTCTTCATACGTTTTGCATTGCCGGCACCGTAATTCTGTCCTATAAAGCTGCAGCAGGCCGTATAGAAAGCCGCCATTATCTCATATGTAAGTATATCTATATTGTTGGCTACCGCAGCACCTTCAACCGTAACCGCATCAAAGGAGTTAAGTCCGCGCTGTATGAATACATTGGCAATCTGAAATATGGAATACTGGAATCCCGACGGAAGTCCCAGGCGAACTAAGGCGATTGCCCTTGCCCGGCGGGGCTTAAGTTTCTTCAGATCAAGCTTAATTATCCCTTTTTCTCTCATGAGGGATATTACAACCAATGCAGCCGCCAGATATTGGGATACCGCACTTGCTATAGCTACGCCGGGTGCTCCAAGTCCAAAGCCTATTACGGTTAATAGGTTAAAAAGCACATTGGCTATTCCCGATATTATGAGGAAAAACAGTGGCTTACGGGTATTGCCCACGGCACTGTAGACCGCATTACCGCAGTTGAACAGTGCCAATGCGGGAAGTCCGCACATATATATTCGCATGTAGATCACAGCATCTCTGTAGAGTTCATCTTTGGTATTCATGGCCCTTAAGATGATTCCCGTAAATGCAATAGCCAGAATGCTTATGATGAGTCCCATGATTAAGCACACAACAAAAGCTGTGTGCATGGTCTCTTCCACTTCTTTTTCCTTCTTCATTCCCACACCGTGGGCTACCTGTACGTTGACGGCCGAGCCTACACCCACAAGGAATGTTGTAAAAAGTGCAACCAGATTGGTGGTACAGCCTACACTTCCAAGGGCTTCCGCCCCCGCAAATCTGCCGGCGACGATTACATCCGCCAGGTTGAATGCAACCTGAAGCAGATTTGATAATATAAGAGGAATACTGAAAATAATGATCTGCTTATACAGATTTCCTTGTGTCAGGTCCTCTCCTGACGATCTATTGCTCATAATTGATTAGATTAAGTCCTTTTTGTAATTCTCGTGACTTCAATTCCTGAAATCAAATATATTTTACCACAGACTATGTCGATTCGTTACACATGTCTGGTCACAGTAAAACGTTGAAGTTCCACTTCTTCGTCCTGACCGATTCCGGCTTTCTGCTTGGAGATGGATATCTGCTGTTCCACGCTGTCCACGCCTTCAAGATCCGGTAAAAGTAGGCCTCTTCTTCCGTCCTTTGTAACGATTACACCATATTTCTTGGGATCAAGTTCATCGACGGATGCCACAGGCTCCGGAGCGCTCAGTACATCCACATTAATCTCAAGCCAGGGAAGTTCATCCGTCTCTATGGGATTGAACCTGGGGTCTTCCGTTGATGCGCAGACGGCATTCCTGATTATCTCATTGGCCAGACAGTCCGTTACAGGCAGTATTGTTCCGATACAGCCTCTGAGTCTGCCGTGCTCGTGAATGGACACAAATGCACCTGCCCTAGTATCCTTCATCTCAGCGGGTACTTCCGTTTTGCAGTCCCCCAGATCAAGCATGCTACCATTCTTCAGATAATATTCAATGGATTCAGAGGCCAGTCTTACATATTCATCGGATTTGTCCCTGTTAGCGTCGAGACGCTTCTGATTTTTATCCATATAGGACTTTAAAAAACACCTGTTATTATCATCGCCAAGTACCTTGAATTCGGCAATTCCGTATCCAACACCGGTCACATCCTCGTGGGAGAAAACTTCCGCCTTCACGCTTTTTCCGTCAAGGGCACCTGCCATTATAACGAAAGATCGATGACCGCACTCTGCGGCTTTTTCGCAGAATGACTCTTCAAAAGCAAAGAGTTCTCCAAAAGCTGCTCTCTCCGCCACATCCATTATTCTTTTATCATATTCCGGTCCCTCGGGAGCAAAACCGTAGGGTCCGTATGGCTGCAATTTGTGAGACAGGTCTCCGCTTGCCACATACACGGCATTTCTTCCCAGTTCTTCGCAGGCTTTCTGCACAAGCATACCCAGCTCATAATGTTTTGTAAGATCCAGTCCCGAAAGCCCTATACGGACAAGTTTGAAGTCTTTGTAATATTTTTCTATGAAAAAGAGAGGCACCATTGTTCCGTGGTCAAGGCCGTTGTGCTGTCTCCCCAGGGTTCCCGCATCAAGGCCCTCCAATGAGGCAAGAGTCTCAATTCTGGCCACCAATTCCGTATCATAGGTCTCGTCAAATTTCACTTCGGGGGCTCTGAAGTCCGCAAGGGAACCTGTATCACCCTTTCCCGATGAGATGTTGATATAGTCCGCATACATGGAAGCATGAGGGCTGGATATGATTATGGTGTCCGGCTTTAATTCCGCAATTCTCTTTGCAACTTCATCATATGCATCTGAGGTCGTTTTTACCTGTGCTTCCGAACCTTTTCCCACCGCCGGAACGATCATGGGTGGATGGGGAACCATAAATGCTGCTTTAATTGCCATATCTGTCACTCCTTATCAACAGTTACCTGTGTATACGTAATTAAGTCTCTCTCTTGCTATGTCCGCCAGTCTGTAAACAAGCTTAACATCCGTGGCCGGTCGGTCCTTCATGTGGAATCTCGGGAAAAAGCGGGATATATGGTAGGGAATGTCCGGTGATATCCCTGCGATATAGTCCGCAATCTCACGAATCTCTTCTTCGGAATCATTTTCCCCGGGAATTATAAGGGTTGTGAGCTCCACATGGGCATATTTTACCGCTTCTTCGATAAATGCCTTGACGGTGTTAAGGTCGCCGTGGAGAACATCTCTGTAATATCTGTCCGTGAAGCCCTTCAGGTCTATATTCATGGCGTCTATGTAGGGTGCGAGTTTCTTCGCTATGCTTACATCCGCCGTTCCGGATGTAACAAGTACATTGACCATACCCTGTTCATGAATGAGCTTCGCGCAGTCTATCATGTATTCATAGGAAATCAGAGGCTCGTTATAGGTAAAAGCAAGGCCTATATTTCCCTTGTCTCTGCATTCCATCGCTATCTTGCAGAGTTCTTCGGGAGACAGGTATTCGCTGTCATTCTCCAAGGAATATGCGTAGTCCGACCAGGATATCTCGTTATTCTGACAAAAGGGGCAGCGGAGATTGCAGCCGTAACTGCCAACCGACAGTATCTTTGACCCGGGCATGAATCTGTTAAGAGGCTTCTTCTCTATGGGGTCCAGGGCAAGGGAAGTTATTTTGCCATAATTAGCCGGCTTAACCAGTCCGCTTTCCACGGTCCTGACCTTACAGAATCCTCTCTGTCCCTCTTCTATTTCACAATGTCTGAAGCACACATCGCATCTTGCCATACAAAAACTCCGTCAGGGTGATTCATCAGTTCCGACTTAAAGCCTGCTGATGTTTTTACTGATTCAGTATTCCCGCTTTTTTCAGGAATTCTCTTAACACTTCTCCGTATTCCTTTGCTGCCACCACCGAAGATGCGGCATGTCCCGCACCCTTAAAAAGATGTATCTCCTTCAGTCCCTCGGTGGCCTCGTATACTCTCTTACTGTGATCCGGAACTATAAAATCATCTTCCGCTCCGTGCATACAGATAAGAGGAATTGTATTGCCGGGAACACTGTCGATGGGTCTTGCCTTCCAAAGCTTTATTCCATAGTTGAGCCATGCAGCCAGCATCGAAGGATAAAGCATGAATATGGGGACATGAGACTGACGCATACCGACTTTGAGTACCGGTACTATATCAGCAAAACCGCAGTCATCCACCACGAATCGTACATTCTCTTTCACTGCCTTTTCCTGCAAAGATGTCAAAACGGTAGCTCCGCCAAGGGATTCTCCGTGAAGTCCAAGAATAATATCCTTGCCGTAGCGAGACAGTGTATCCTCGATTACAGCCAACAGATAGCCTTTTTCCTTTATTCCGTAGCTGCAGGGGAAGCGTCTGTTCTCACCATGTCCTCTTTCGTCAAAAAGAACGCAGTTAAAGCCCATATCATAATAATGAGGGACATATTTCATCATTCCGTATCTTGTATCCGTATAACCATGAGCCAATATCACATACTTATCCGACGGCTCGGCAGCCGGAAGGAAGGATACATGAATATCCTCATTATCAGGCCCCTTTATTACATAATCATTAAGCATCTCGGGACTGAATCTGTTCACAGCCTCAACATGTTCTGCCTGCCACTGCCATGCTTCCTCCAATGTCTGCCTCTTACCATGGGTAAACATGTGGGCAAATATCGCAGAAAGCACCGCCACTATTATGAATATTGCCAGAGGAATTAAGATAATATATCCCACCATTAAGCCTTTCTTGAATCAGGGTTATTCCTAAATTGTCACCATTTTCATTTTATCATAATTGCAATTGACTGTTTGACAATTATCATCATGTATTTTATAAAAAAAGTATGGAGGGTTTAGTTGTGTGTTGTAAGGATTGTTGTAAGAACGTAACTTCATGTGGGAAAAAGACGGGAGCGGTAAAAGCAGTTATCGCTATTATTGCCGCTTGCTCGGTTCTTATTGCTGTAGGAACAGCAATATATAAGGCAACAAAGGAAAGGGGTATCCCTAAACAGGCTGCAAAAAAGCATAAAGCACCTGCAGACGGCATATATACTGTCAATGTGAAGGGAAAAAGTGACGAAGGCCTTGCTTTTGAACTAGGCGACACTTTCAAAATCTTAGAAGCCAACGGCGATGCCGGGCTGATTGAAAAGATTGGTGATCTTAATAATCCCTATTTTGTCTCTCTTAAGTTCTTGAGTGGCATTTCGGACTATGAAATATAGGCTTATTTCTCACCTTTATAACTGTTAAACCATGCCCGTTCGGCAAATTCCTTCTTTTTTGGCGAAACGGGCTCTTCTTTTGCCATTCCGACAGGCAAAATGCAAACAAGGCCATATTCTTCGGGTACGTTAAGAATATCTGCGATTTTATCGCATATTCTGTCGTCGTCTGTAATGTGTCCTTCATACCAGCAACTCTGATATCCCAGATCCACTATCGCCAATAACATATTCTCTATAGCTGCCGAATAATCCTGAACAGCAAAACATTTATCTCTGTATGCGTTAATTCTTTGTGTTAGAACACATATCAATGCCGGAGCTGTGGTCGCTACGGGCGGATTGATGACTGAGTGTATCTGCTTCAGAATATCGGGATCGTCCACACATATCAATGAAGTGGTCTGCTTATTACATCCTGAAGGTGCTGCCAGTCCGGCTTCCATTATTGCAGTCAAATCTTCTCGGGATATCTTATCCGATCTGTATTCTCCGCGATAACTGTGTCTGTTTTTAATTGTCTCCAAAACACCCTTTTTCATTACACCACCCTCTGTAAATGATGACCAAGAAATTTCGATAAAAGCCCGTAAATAAAGGATTCTGTCAGGGTTATCGAGATTTATTGCCTTTTTCTTCTAATTTTATACTCACATAGAATCTAAAAGCAATAAATATGTCAGCTACCCCCGGGTTGCTTCTTTTATTCTGAGAATGACTTTAGTCACGTTAAAATAGACTTTTCTCACTGTTTAACCCCTTCGGAAAATGATATACCTAATACAGATAGTCATAAATAGCATTTTTACGGAGGACATAATGAATAGAAAAATCGGAATGATCGGATCAGTTATAAACGCAATAACGGTAGCCGCTTTCGCAATCTGCATGATGATAAGGTTCAACTACGGAAGCTACCTTGTGTGCATCTTCCTGTCCCTGAGCTTTATATGCATGATCGCAGCACTGGCCGAAGAATGTACAGAGGATAATCGCGTAGCCGGAAAGGTGGCCATGATATTGGCCGGAGTCTATGCAACCTTCATAATGGCCGTGTACTTCACGCAATGTACAACCGTGCATAATGAGATCTTAACCGGCGATGCTGAGCGGATATTAAATTATTCTTACCTGGGATTATTCTTCAACTTTGACATGCTGGGTTACGGCATTATGGCGCTCTCTACATTTTTCATCGGACTCACCATAAATGTAAAGAACAAAAAAGACAAGGCATTAAAGATATTGCTGCTGGTACACGGAATCTTCTTCCTGTCATGCACCTTCATGCCAATGACCGGAATGTTTGTAAATCACAGAGGTTCCTCTTCAATGGGTGGGGCAATTGCACTTGAAATCTGGTGCCTCTACTTCCTGCCGATCAGCATACTGTCCTGGATGCATTTTAAGGAATCTGAATAATACATTTGCAATTAATTTACTGCCTACATGCATTCGCTTTTGCAGATAAAAATAAGAACTGCCGAGGAATAATCCTCGGCAGTTTTGTTTCAATTACAGCAATTTTAATAGAACGTATAATTCTGTGTCCAATAAATGTATTCGCTTGGCGTATATGGCTTGTTGGCATAATTGAATATATATCTGTGGAATACACCAACTGAGATACCTTTAAAGGGTGTTTGTCCACTCTCTATACCATATAAAAGGTTAGCATTATGGCTTGGGGATTCTTTCCAAGCATTCATTGCCGATTCAACTGAGGTTTGACCGCCTGCAAGGTTTTCACCACCATATGTCCATTCCGACATAGTCGTGTTCCATCTGCTACCGTCCGGTCTTGTGTGGCTGAAAGAAGCAATTGTTTCAAGTGCTCTCGTATCAGACCCGCTCTGCAGTGATTCGTTATAATTAAGGGCGTTTAATCCGTTTTCAAGTCTGTATGCATTGGTCTGATCTGCAATCTCATGCGCCGCATCATAATCAAACCAGCCGTAAACCGTGACTGTCGAACCGTCAGATTTTGTTACCTGATATTCTGAATATGGATGTAACTTTTCGGTTGTAACTTTTTTGCCGCATGAACAAACCATTGCAGCTTCGCCCCATTCTGTTGCAGTTGGAGCTTTTACAAGGACTTGTGTCTTCTTAGTACCAATATGACTGCAGCTTGGTCCTTTGTAGTTTGTTTTTTCTAATTTTTCACCGCAAAGTTCGCAAACTACCCATGCTTCTTTATTGTAATCCTGAATATAGGTTCTGCCATCATGTAAACATACAAGTTTGGGAATAGTTTCTGTGTAAGAATATCCACAGCCATCGCAAGTATATTTCTTTACACCGGTTTTTTTGTATGTAGGTTCAACAGTTACTTTTTCAGTAAAATGAGAATGATTACTTGAATTGTATCCAAGCTTTGCATATTCGTAATCAGATATTACAATTTCACCACATTCTTTGCAAACCACTTGACCTCTTGGATAAGTGCAACAAGTTGCAGGTACTGTTTCTACAAAATTTCTAGGATACGGATGTTTACACGAAACTACTACTTTGCCGGTAGCGATCTCCCGCTCATAAATGTAATAGCCGCACTCTTCACAAAGATATCTTTCGATTCCCGTTTCACTCTCAGTTGCAGGCTTTATGGTGACCCATTTATAGTTATGCTCATGCCGCTCAGAATGTGTCTCCCCGCATCTGGTGCATTCGCTTACATAATAATACACTCCGTTATTTGCCGGGGTAAGAATACTGTTTCCATATACATGTGCGGTGCAGACAAACTGGGGGATTGTTTCTGTTTTAGTCTGGCCGCAGTTTTTACAGGTTAATGTTTTTACGCCGTCATTTTTGTATGTAGCCTTGGTTGTTATTTTTCCGTCATCCCATGCATGCGTTTTGCAGACCAGCTTAGGAATCGCTTCTGTTTTGGTCTGGCCGCAGTTAGTGCAGGTATATGTTTTTACGCCCGCACTTTTGTATGTAGCCTTGGTCGTTATCTTCCCTTCGTCCCAGGAATGCGCACTGCAGACTAACTTAGGGATTGTTTCTGTTTTGGTCTGGCCGCAGTTTTTACAGGTATAAGTCTTTACACCATCATTCTTGTATGTAGCCTTGGTTGTTATCTTCCCTTCATCCCATGCATGGGGATTACAGACAAGCTTAGGGATCGTTTCTGTTTTGGTCTGGCCGCAGATTTTACAGGTATAAGTCTTTACACCATCATTCTTGTATGTAGCCTTGGTTGTTATCTTCCCCGCATCCCATGAATGAGGATTACAGACAAGCTTAGGGATAGGTTCTGTTTTGCGCTCCCTACAGTTTACGCAGATATAGGTTCTGACACCTTCTGATTGATATGTCGGCCGAGTTGTTACAGTCCCGGAATCCCATGCGTGAGGATTGCATTCAAGCTTAGGGATATCTTCATGCCTCTCAGCTCCACAGATTTCACACTTATACCTTTTCAAACCGGTCCACCTATATGTCGGCTCCGCGACCACAACTCCACTGTCATAAGTATGACCATGTTTACTACAATAAAGAGAACCAGATCTTACATCATCCTCGCCATAGTCAGAATCCTTCCATCCGGAATTATCGACGACAATAAATATCCTGTCTGCATCAGGGTCTTCAATAAATTCCTCATCTTCCGCATGAATCGTCATAGTTCCGGCAGGAATCAGACTGAAAAACATGATAAAAATCATAGTAAAGCTTATCAGTTTTATAAAAGCATTTCTTATTTTCATAAGCACTCCTTTTACTTCAAAACCTTTATCATAGGTCTAATACCTACTTTTTCATATATGCCCGCGTTTCTTCTGGTAAAGCCAAACGACCTGACGCTTACATTGCCATCTGTTATATCACTGCTTAGAGCATATGATGCGCTTCCTTCAGCCTCAGCCGGGTATAGAAGTCCGGGGTAATTCTTGATCTCATCCTCCGGGATAGCCTCTCCCGTCATTGGGTCTGTGATTTCTCCTGCAGATTCTAAATAGGGCGTCGGGTCAAAAACCTCAGCTCCGTTTTTTTCTGCTGTCTGTGTTGGCGTTGCCCACAGATAATCACTGAATTCCTCTACAAATTTATCATCCGGAAGAGTGACCTTGATTCCCTCACTCCAGTTCTGCAATTTTGCAATAATATCTTTTGAAAAGGCACTGCTTATGAATTCATCATTGAGCCATTTACACAGGTCGGTATCGGTGAATTTTGCGTTTACTTCAGCAGATGACTCTATCGTTTCATACAGCCCCGTAGTCGAAGCGGGTTCAGATCCGTCTATAGCAGCGTTAGCAAAAAAATCTTCAATATCGGAATTTTCTTTCATCGGTCTGGCATCGATCACCTTTTCTGATATAAGGTAAAGATAGTTATCATCTTCATCATATACGATCCAGCCAATCTCCTCGGATTCGTAACTTCCGATGCTTATCCTGTCACCGACTGATAAATAGGAAAGCAGGGTCATCTTGTCAGGTTCCGTGACATCTGCCTCACCGAGCTGCTCGTCAGCGAACACCCCCTCGTCTTCCCCGGCCATTAATCCGTCAGGGTTCTTTTTCCCGGTAATATTCTTCACAAGCAGACAATTTCCGATTCCAATAACCACCAGCAGGCAGGCTGATCCTATTATTATGATTCTTTTCTTTGTTTTATCCATAACGCTAATTCTCTTTCTTTGATTTACAGATATTCAGTGGGTCATGCAATAAATAATAATGGCCTGTTGCACCGTCAAAAGGCTCTTTTTAAACTCATATCCCACAAAGTAGTCTGAATCAACAGCATCTCCAGATACTTCTTCACCTCTGTAGAATGACGGGCAGGGATTCAGTATTGCATTCTTATTGGCCAACGACATTATTTCTTTTGTAATCTGATAGGCTTTAATATCCTTCATCTTATATTCCTGAGGACAACACTGTTCCAGGGAAAAACCAAAGGCCTTTGATGCTTCCACCCAGGCTCTTCCAATATTGCCATCCTCTCCTACGAACAGATATTTATCATTTAAGTAATCCGGTCTAAGCTTTGAAAGGATGTCATTCTTTTTACTACCTTACACCTTAATCTTTCACAGTCAAATCATCTGAAGATCAAAGATTTCTCCCCGGTCAGATAAATACGAAAAAGCCCCTGAACCTTGTAAATTCAGGGGGGTCTTTATAAGCTGATAACGGGAATCGGACCCGTGACCTCCGCACTACCAATGCGACGCTCTACCTACTGAGCTATATCAGCAATACCGAAATGTATGTTATCACAGCGACTGAAAGATTGTCAATTGAAAACGCTGTAAATTGACTTACTTATATACTTACTTATGTATTGAAGCGATGATTTTATCAAGCTTGGCATGAATACGCTGGAGCGCATTGTCCACCTGCTTCTTCTCTTTACCAAGGACTTTGGCTATCTCGGACATACCCATACCGGTGAGTTTCAGTTCAAAGACCTGCTTTTCAAAAGAACTCAATTCTTTTTCTATGCCCTTGTTCAGTTCCTTGACCGATTCCATGTCGATCAGTATCTCCTCCGGATTAAGTTCCAAAGTGGATACAAGGGTATCAATAAGGTTTAATTCATTTTCAGAATTATCCCCGCTGTTTGCGTTAAGGGATACATAGCTGTTAAGAGGCATGGCCTTCAGTCTGTTTGAAGCCTGAACTGCCTTGTATATCTGTCTGGATATGCAGAGTTCGGCAAAAGTTGCGAAGCCTGCATCTCTTCCGGCATCGTAATCTCTGACCGCCTTGAAGAGACCTATCATTCCCTCCTGTATAAGATCCTCGGGTTCGGCTCCCAGTATATACATGGACTTGGCCTTGTACCTTGCCAGATTCTTATACTTATCGCAAAGATAGTCCGTTACAGCCTCATCTCCGTCCCTTAACATCTGTATCAATTCTTCATCTGTATATTTTGTGTAGCTTTCGTAATCCATAGATAACACCCGTCATCGCATTGTTTAATCACGATTAAATTTTTATTTCTTATGCAATCTCTGTCTTACTATCTCGAAGCCAAGCACTCCTGCCGCAACCGAAGCATTCAGCGAATCTATGTCTCCCTTCATGGGTATGGATGCGATATAATCACAATTTTCTCTGACCAGTCTGCTTACGCCTTCGCCTTCATTACCTATGACCAGACCTATAGAACCCGTAAGATCAAGATTATACATAATCTCTCCGTCCATGTCCGCACAGACGAACCACATTCCCTTTTTCTTGAGTTCCTCAATGGTCTTGGATATATTGGTAACTCTTACAACCGGTGTATAATTAAGGGCTCCCGCACTTGTTCTTGCCACCGTGGATGTAAGACCAACTGCTCTGTTTTTGGGGATTATCACTCCGTGTGCTCCCGAGAGATTGGCAGTTCTTATTATTGCTCCGAGGTTGTGAGGATCCTCTATATTGTCAAGAATATAGACAAAGGGTGCCTCGCCTTTTTTCTCAGCCAACTCAAATATGTCTTCCATCTCACTGTATTCATAAGCTGCAGTACAGGCAATTACCCCCTGATGGGTACCGGTCTGAGACATCTGGTCCAGGCGCTCCTTGGATACGTATTTTACATAGGTATCATGCTTCTTGGCTTCCCTTTTGATGGTCATGATGGGACCGTCGTTAGCTCCGTCCAATATGTAGAGCTTATCTATGGTCTTTCCCGACCTGAAGGCCTCTATTACGGGATTTCTTCCCTCTATGTAGCTTTCTGATACTTTTTCGTTAGTCATTTCACTCATATTTCACTTATCTTTCCATGGGATCTGTCCCAATCTCAGTCAATGCCGTGGATTTTGCATCTCCGGCACTATATCCATAGCTTTGCAGCCTGTCTATATCTCGATCTCCAGCTTCTCAAGGCCGATCTTTGTCAGTTCAACCGCTCTTTCGGTCTGTCCCTTAAGATAGAGATATCCCATGACCGCTTCCAGTCCCGTTGCCTTTCTGTAGTCAGCGACGCTGGCATTTTTAGCCGTTGAATATGACTTAGCATTGCGTCCTCTCCTGTAGATATCAGCCTCTTCTTCGCTAAAAACATCCTGAAGAGCCTCCCCCATCCTTGCCTGGGTAGGAGCTTTTACAATGCCCGCTTTCTTATTATGGAGCTTGTTGGGAGTCTGATTGGCTCTTTCAACGATGACGGTCCTTATTATCAGATCGAATATTCCGTCTCCTATAAAAGCAAGCGTAAGAGGTGAATATGTATTCATATCCACCTCTTTTATTTCAAAATCATTTTTAATTATATTAAGAACATTATCTTCTTTCATACAATTCTTATACAAGTTCCCAGATAACGCCTTCTCTGGTATCCTTGATTGCTACGCCCTTTGCAAGGAGTTCGTCACGAATGGCATCTGCTCTTGCAAAATCCTTGTTCTTCTTAGCTTCCTTACGTTCCTCAATCTTCTGCTCAACAAAAGCCTTCAGTTCATCATCAGCAGCAGGAGACGCTGCCTTTTCTTCACCCGCAAGCAGATTGAGACTCAGAACTTTGTCGTAATCAGCTATAACAGCTCTCTTTGTGGCACCGTTAAGCTCTGATTTAAGCACATCGTAAAGAAGTGTAATTCCCATTGAAGTATTAAGATCGTTACCCACGGTCTCCGTAAACTTGTCATGCCACTCTTTTACAGCAGCCTGATCTACGCTTCCTTCATCTGCGATGGCTACGATACGGTTCTTAAGCTTTTTGAACGTACCGGCAGCCTGATCAAGAGCATCATATGAAAAAGTAAGAGGCTTACGGTAATGGCTCTGGAGACAGAAGAATCTGTATACAATGGGATCATATCCCTTTTCTTCCAGCAGACTTACTGTAAGGAACTCTCCCTTGGATTTGCTCATCTTGCCGCCTTCGGTTACAAGATGATGAACATGGAACCAGTAATTACACCATTTATGTCCGAGAAAGGCCTCACTCTGAGCTATCTCATTGGTATGATGAGGGAACATGTTATCAACACCGCCGCAGTGAATATCCATATATTCACCCAGATGCTTAACACCGATACATGAACACTCTATATGCCATCCGGGATATCCCACGCCCCAAGGACTCTTCCACTTGAGGGCCTGATCCTCGAATTTTGATTTTGTGAACCAGAGAACGAAGTCGTTCTTATTGCGCTTATTGGTGTCTTCGGAAACATCGTCTCTTACACCCACCATAAGCTCTTCTTCGTTCTGATTGCCGAATACATAATAATTCTTCAGCTTGCTTGTATCGAAATATATATTTTCTCCTGCTTTATATGCATAACCTTTCTCAAGGAGATTATCAATCATGTCTATGAACTCGGGAATACAGTTGGTAGCGGGCTCAACAACATCGGGAGTCTTGATATTGAGCTTGGCTGTGTCCGAGAAGAAAGCATCCGTATAATACTTAGCCACTTCCATAACAGTCTTATGCTCTCTTTTGGCACCCTTGAGCATCTTATCCTCACCCGTATCAGCATCGCTTGACAGATGTCCCACATCAGTGATGTTCATAACACGCTTAACATCATATCCTGCGAATCTGAAGGTCTTCTCAAGAACGTCCTCCATAATGTAGCTTCTGAGGTTACCGATATGAGCAAAATGATACACTGTGGGGCCACAGGTATACATATTGACCTTTCCCTCTGTGTGTGGAACAAACTCCTCCACCTTTTTGCTTAATGAATTGTAGATCTTCATCATTAATCTCCTAAAAGTTAATTTATAATTTAATTAATCAATCCTCTTTGATAGATTTTCTTAATTCTCTTACTGACTGTTCAAGCTCCAGCACTCTGTTGGTAAGCTCAGAATTCTCCTTCTGAAGCACAGAGATATCCTCTTTAACCGGATCGGGGAAGTGTATCTGATCCAATTCATCCTGAGGATGATTGGGATCCGTTCTCTTAACCACTCTGCCGGGAACGCCTACAACCGTACTGTTGGGGGGTACTTCTTCCAGGACCACGCTTCCGGCTCCAATCTTACTGTTATCACCGATTGTAAAAGATCCCAGAACTTTGGCACCGGAACTGATCATTACATTGTTGCCTATGGTAGGATGTCTTTTTCCCTGCTCTTTACCGGTTCCTCCCAATGTAACTCCCTGATAGAGAGTAACATTGTCTCCGATTATGGTGGTCTCACCAATGATAACACCTGTTCCGTGATCGATAAAGAAGCCTTTTCCTATCTGGGCACCGGGATGAATCTCTATACCGGTCTTCCTTACTCCTCTTTGAGAAAGATATCTGGCCAGGAAATAATGTCCCTTCAGATACTGCTTATGAGCTGCCCTGTAGTACATCATAACCTTAAAACTGGGGTATAAGAAGACTTCCATGTTGCTGTGTATAGCAGGATCTCTCTCTTTTATTAAGTTGATTTCTTCTTTTATATTCTTAATAAAGCCCATTTTTCAATCCACGCATTTTTTTACTGTCTCATTCCGGGACATCCGCCGCATACTCCGCCATCAGCTTTCATACAGGCAACGTCCATGGTTGCAAAGTCTCTCGGACTGTTAAGCAAGCATATGGCCTGACTGGCTATTCCTTCCTTTGCACCTGTAAAGCCTAAGCCTTCTTCTGTTGTGGCTTTGACATTCACCTGAGAGATGTCAATGGATAAAGCATTGGCGATATTAAATCTCATTTCGTCTATATAAGGTCGCATCTTGGGAGCCTGAGCGATAATCGTCGCATCTATGTTCTCAATGATGTAGGCTTCCTCATCCAGCATGTGTCCCACTTCTGCAAGGAGTTTCAGGCTGTCAGCCCCCGCATATTTCTCATCCGTATCGGGAAAATGCTTGCCTATGTCGCCCAAAGCGGCCGCTCCAAGCAGAGCATCCGATATGGCATGTAAAAGCACATCGGCATCTGAATGGCCAAGCAAGCCCATTTCATGAGGAATCTTTACTCCTCCGATAATAAGATCACGGTCCGGGACCAGTCTGTGAACATCGTATCCCATACCTATTCTCATATCATACCTCTCTTTAATCTTTCAGAATATCGCGGATCTTGTTACAGAATTCGGAACATTCTGCCACAAAAAGATCCATATCTTCTTTTATGTATTCGCTGCGGCCTTCTTTTGCCGCAAATTCATGTTCTTTAGCATGCATCTGTAAAGGCTTATAGCATATTGATGCCATCATTCCCTTAATACCGTGAGCGGCAACCGCGTATCCGGCATAATCCTCTGATGCCGAGCACTCTTTCATGACCTCAAGTTTATCCAAGGATTCTTCAGCCACTTTTAGCATTACCTCGGATATAAATCCTTTGTCACCGCCGAATACGGCACTGAGTGTGGCATAATCAAGTCCGTCTATCTTTTCAAGGCCGTCCGCTGTCTTGTCTTCAGCGACTTTGTCAGCAACCTTATCGACCGCTACATTAGTCTCGCTTGCTTCCTTTGCGTTATCATCGGCAAGATCACGTTCCTCAGCCTCAAGAATCTGCTTTTCGCTGAGTTTCTTCTCGTTAGGAATATATCTTCCCACCATTTCCTCAAGTAACTTTGCATCCACAGGTTTTGAAAGATAATCATCAAAGCCCAGGTTCAGATACTCTTCTCTACTGCCCACAAGAGCATTGGCGGTAAGTATAACCACGGGAGTTTCGTAATTCAATCCCTCACTGTCACCCCTTAAGATCTTAAAGGTCTCAAGTCCGTCCATTTCAGGCATCATATGATCAAGAAGTATCAGATCGAACTTTGTCTCATTACACCTTGCAAGAGCATCTTTTCCGCTCTTTGAGAGGTCGATACGAAGCTTTGTACGCTTAAGGAGCTGCTTGATGATTAAGAGGTTGGACTGATTGTCATCAACCACCAGTATCCTGCCTTCAGGAGCCATAAATGACACTCTATAATGGCTTCCCATGGTTCTGTGACTGTTATCCAGTCTCCATTCGGGACCAATGGGCGCAGAAGAAACAAGTTTCTGAGGAATGACTACCTTTATGGATGTTCCCACTCCGTATTCGCTTTCCACTGTTATCTTTCCACCCATTTTGTCTACTAGGGTTTTAACAATGGCAAGACCGAGTCCCGTTCCTTCTATATCTCTGTTATGAGTCATGTCCACTCGGGTGAATGACTCGAAGAGTTTGTCAATGTTCTCGGGTTTTATACCGATACCCGTATCTTTAACCGTAACCTCAAGAGTAACATTTCTCTCACTGTCAGGCTTTGTACATGAGCAAATAAGGGAAACAGAACCCTCCGGCGTATATTTCACCGCGTTTGACAGAATATTAACTATAATCTGTCTTACATGGATCTCATCACCGTCAAGAACCGCAGGTATGGCCGTATCCACATCAACAATAGCCTCTATATTCTTCCTTCCGGCACTTTCCTGAAGGAGTTCGGCCATATCGCAGAGAAGGCCTGCCGTCTTATAGGGTTCACACTCTATATCAATCTTACCCGATTCAATCTTGGAAAAATCAAGTACATCATTGACAAGGCCAAGAAGTATCTTACTCGAACCCGCAATATATTCCGCATATCCCTCAATTACCGGGTCTCCGGCCTCTCTCAGGATCATCTCGTTCATTCCGATAATACTGTTGATAGGTGTACGTATCTCATGAGACATGTTGGCAAGAAAGTTGGATTTCATGTCGCTTGCATGCTTAGCCTCTTCTCTCTCTTTGTGAATCCTGTTGACTTCACTGAAAAAGTGAATAACACTCATGGCCAAAAGGAAGTACATTCCCCCCATGAGGAATACACCGTCAATTCTGTCTTCAACAGTGTTAACCAGAACAATCTCACTGATACCGCAGATTACAAATCCCGCAAGTCCTATACCTACAAATCTGTATCTCTCAATCTGATGAGAATATATGTCTATAAATACCGTAATAAACACGGTCATGGCTACCACAGCAACTATCAGATCAAGTGCAACAATCGTCTTGCCGTAATAAGCTATATCCAAAAAATGCAAAAATGCAAAGACTACGGTATTAACAATACAGAGAAACAGAGAAACAGAATGAATCAACTTATATCTGTTATTCTGTACAGAATTAATAAACAATATAAAGGGGAAGGGCAAAAGAGTCGTAACCATGTATCCGACTACGCCTTCGATATAATAGTTATTAAAGATATACTGATAAAAATCACTGTCAAAAATAAACCAGAGTGCAGTCATCAGGGTCGAAAAGCCCAGATATACAAACTGCATGGCATTATATATGACAGGCTTCATAAATATACCCGTAACCATAATCACCAATGATATGGCGACCATAATACATGCCAGGACGAAGGTCAAACCGCATTTCTTAAGCAACATACTGTAAAGTGCCGCCGAATAGCCGTAATACATGGCATAATTCTTGCCATTTAACATTCCTTCTTCGTCCTTGATTATACGGATTTCTTTCCCTCTGTCAGAATAGTTGACGGGAACAGACCACCATATACTTTTGGCAATTCTGCCCGGAGCCCAGTTATTCTCATGATTGTACTGGAATCTTACATCTCCGTCGATTTCTACCTTGAAATCCCTGCCGTAACACATAAAGAGGAACATCTTATCTTCCAGATCATCCGGGAGCGTTCCCCAAATTACAACCTTTTCTCCCGGCTCCGCATCCAGGTTAAGAGGCAGTCTGAATGTCTCAATCCGGCCGTCATGATTCCAATACCAGTCAATATCCAGTTCTTTACAGTCAGTCATTACATTAATCTTCTGTCTTTTGAAGAACTGACCGTATACATAAAAAACCATAACAAGAACCGTTAAAATCAAAAGTGCGAATCCCAAGGTCCTGTACAGTTTATTTACTCTTACTTCATCCCTCATTAATTTCCCCTTCTAACATTAATCTTTTACACAACTAAATCAGTATATCACGTAAACCTTTGTTTTATCAATAAATCAGAGGCTTTCACACTGATAAAAACTAGAATATTCCAAAGATTTTGGTTCTGAATGATTTGTAAAGAGTATCATAATCCGTATAGCTTATATTTGTGTCCTTAAATGTGCCGTTCCATGCATTCTTAAGGGCATCGCATACCGTAGTCGCATCTTCTTTGCCTGTAAGCAGAATAGCAGGAAATACATAATAAACCATAAAGAAGTTGAGATCTACCTGCTTGTATGATTTGATCTTGCCATTCTTAGCAAATTTATCATATGCTGCTTTGCTGAAAATACCGGCTGCTTCGTCTGCTGCTGCATTTTTATCCTCTGCAGCCTCAACAGATGATATCATCTCGTCTATGTAATGTCCGTGAGTGTTTCTGAAATACTCCATACGCTCTTCATACTGAACTTTCTTGAGCTTTCTAAGCATTTCATCCATGTCGTCAAATATGACTGCTACATTATCAAGCATTGTAACATCCTCCAATTATCAATCAAATAAGCCCGTTAAAATCAAGGCAATTACATTAAAAATTATAAAGCCTGAAGGCTTAAAACACAAATTAAAGTTTAATAAAAAAACCCATGCGGTTAGTTGCCGCATGGGTCTGCATTTAGCGAAATTACTGAAGCTGTGCTGCAACTTCTGCTGCAAAGTCTTCGTTCTTCTTCTCGAGACCTTCACCTGTCTCAAAACGTACGAACTTAACAACCTTGAGATCAGCTGCTACTGTCTTAAGATATGCAGCAACTGTCTGCTTTCCGTCTTCTGCCTTAACATATACCTGGTCAACAAGACAGATGTCCTTAAGTTCCTTATTGATACGTCCGTTGATCATGCCTTCCTTAACCTTATCGGGCTTAGAAGCTTCCTTGGGATCGTTGTTGATCTGCTCAAGGAGAATTGCCTTTTCATGCTCAACATATGAAGGATCAAGATCCTCACGGCTGATGCACTTAGGATTAAGAGCTGCGATCTGCATTGCAACATTCTTAAGAGCTTCCTCTGTTGCATCGTTCTTTGTTCCTTCAGCACCAACGATAACGCCGATACGTCCGCCACCATGGATATATCCTACAGTGATAGGAGCCTCAATCTTCTCAAATCTTCTGATGTTAAGGTTCTCACCGATTGTTGCTACCTTCTCAACAAGAGCTTCCTTAACTGTCTTGGAAGCGTCACCCTTGAAGTTCTCTGTAAGTAATGCATCAACATCTGCTGCTGATGACTCAAGAGCCTGATCTGCTACTGTCTGAACGAATGTCTGGAATACTTCATTCTTAGCAACGAAGTCTGTCTCTGAGTTAACTTCAACAACTGCAGCCTTGCCATCTTCAAGAGCAATACGGCAGATACCTTCTGCTGCGATACGGCTTGCCTTCTTCTCTGCCTTCATGGCACCTGACTTACGAAGGAACTCAATAGCCTCTTCCATATTTCCATCGCACTCTGCCAGTGCTTTCTTACAATCCATCATACCTGCGCCTGATACTTCACGCAGTTCCTTTACCATAGCTGCTGTAATATTAGCCATTGTTATTCTCCTTATATATTAATTCGATTATTATTCTGCCTGTGCCTCAACTGCTTCTGCATCAGCTTCCGCTGCTGCTTCGGCTTCTGCCTCAGTATAAACAGCTTCACCCTGGTTAGCTTCGATAACAGCATCAGCCATCTTAGCTACAATAAGCTTAACTGCACGAATTGCATCGTCGTTACCGGGGATGATGTAGTCAAGCTCTTCAGGATCACAGTTTGTATCAGCGATACCGATAAGTGTGATTCCAAGGCTCTTAGCTTCCTTAATACAAATGCTTTCCTTCTTAGGATCTACTACGAAGATTGCATCGGGAACTCTTGTCATGTCCTTGATACCACCGATGTTTTTCTCAAGCTTCTCCCATTCCTTCTTAAGCTTGATAACTTCCTTCTTGGGAAGAACATCAAATGTACCGTCCTGGCTCATTGTCTCGATTGCTCTGAGACGATCGATTCTTGTCTCGATTGTCTTGAAGTTGGTAAGCATACCACCAAGCCATCTCTCGTTAACGTAGTACATACCGCAACGCTCAGCCTCAGCCTTAACAGCGTCCTGCGCCTGCTTCTTTGTACCTACGAAGAGGATTGTGCCACCTTCATTAGCGATGTCGAATACTGCCTTGTAAGCATCATCAACCATACCAACTGTCTGCTGTAAGTCGATGATGTGGATTCCGTTACGCTCTGTGAAGATATAAGGAGCCATCTTAGGGTTCCATCTTCTTGTCTGGTGTCCGAAATGTACACCTGCTTCAAGTAACTGTTTCATTGAAATAACGCTCATTTTCTACCTCCATTTGGTTAAGCTTCCGTATACGGTAAGTGAAGAGCATGTCACTCGCTTCCAACTTTATTGAAAATAAAGCACCGGGAAGCGATCACCGAATACGTGTTTTATAGTCACAACGTTTGAATTATATCACGCGAAACCGCACTACACAAGCCTTTTTTGCGATTTTCGACCATTAGATTAATTTTTTATAAAATTCAGACATTGTAGTACTAATTTACTTATATTTTTATACAAAATTCAGTCAATTTTCTTGCGATTTTCCGTCAGTTCGTCTATAATATTAAAAGAATCAAATTTGTGTAAAGGAGTAATAATATGTTTGATAGAATATTTGCCAAATATCTTGTAGACAACAATAAGTTATCTGCAAAGGAATTGGGCGAGGTTTTCTCAACTCAGGAACAGAAACGTGTTCGTCTCGGTGTTATTGCGGTATCAGAGAAGCTTATGACTATCGATCAGGTAGAAGAAGTCAATCAGTTACAGGCAATTTATGACAAGCGTTTTGGTGATATAGCCGTAGAAAAAGGCTATCTTACCGATGAGCAGGTGAGCCGTCTTCTTGTTCTTCAGGGCAATTCATTCTTAGCATTTATTCAGGCAGTAGTCGATGCGGGATTTCTTACGATGGCAGAATGCAACGAAGCCCTTGACTCATATCAGAAGGCTAACAATTTTACTCTTATGAATATGGAAGATCTTAAGAGCTGTGACGTTGACAGAATCATTCCCATATACGTATACGATCAGCCTGAGGTGGTTCAGAAACTGTGTGGAACAATGGTTCGAACCATTTCCAGACTTATTGATTATCATGTATACATCAAGAGACCTTCTGTAGAAAAGGAGATTCCTTACAAGTCCATCTGTTTGCAGAGTGTATTCGGCGAGCATCGTTTTCTTACGGCACTCGCAGGAGATCATGAAGGTCTTAAAGATGCAGCTGTCGGCTTTGCGGGAGCCGATAACATCATTGAAGATGAAGACAGCCTTGATGCAATGTGTGAATTGATTAACTGTGTTAACGGCCTGCTTTCAACGGATATGAGTAACCGGAGCGTGGAGATTGATATGGAAGCTCCGGATTCTCGCTGGGAAGAAGGTTCTATAAAAGGGGATTCAATCCTCCGTCTGCCTATGGTTATATACGGCAAGGAAATCGATCTTTTGGTCGCATATGATCAGGAATTTAGTATTTAGGAGGTTGCACTGATGGCAAAAATAATGATTATAGATGACTCAAGAATATTGAGAAGAATCTTGACTACCACTCTCACAGATGCCGGACATGAGGTTGTTGCCGATGCCGGTAACGGTAAAGAAGGACTCATGCTTCTTGATAAGGTTACACCGGATCTTATTACTCTCGACATTACGATGCCGGTAATGGACGGTCTTGAAGCACTTCCAAAAATCAGGGAAAAGAGCCCTTCCACCAAGGTGATTATGGTCAGCGCAGCAGGACAGAAGAATAAGGTTATGGAAGCTCTTAAGCTTGGCGCAAGAGATTTCCTCCAGAAGCCTTTCGAGCCTGAAAATGTCATTGAGATTGTTGATCGTGTTATGGCTCAGCCATAGGTCATCCTATAGAACATTTACTATTCGGTTTTGATATGTTTTCATATTAACCGGACATAAAAAACGGATTCCATTGGAATCCGTTTTTTATATTTAATACATCTTATCTTTATTTGGAACTTATAATCTTAGCGATTTCCTCTTCGCTTGCATTCTTGGGTATCTCGTGAGAACCTGCTCTGATTCTTCTGTCATATCCGTTAGCACAAAGGTATTTATCAAATTCCCCTGCATTCTTAACAAGACCGGCAGATTCAAGATTCCTTGCAACCGTATCGGATCCGCTTCCGCTCTTAACCTCAAAGAGTACATACTCCTCTGTATTCGACTGTTCCGGTGTCGGTTCCGGCGTCGGCTCGGGAGTAGGTTCCGGTGTCGGCTCCGGAGTTACTTCCGGTGTGGGTGTTGGAATCTCCTCTTCTGTCTCAGGCTCGGTCGCCTCAACCGTCTCTACAGGAACCGTGCTTTCTTCCACAAGAGTCTCAGCCTCTTCCACAGTGAGTTTCTCTTCTGCGGCATTGGCCAAAAGAGTGGTTTCTTCAACCATACCCAGTTGTTTAGCTTTTTCTTTTATTTCGGCATCGGACATTGTCTTTTTATTGTTCATGGATGCACAGATACATATGGCAGCCGCAACAATAACGCCTAAACCGATACCTCTTAAATAATATCTTAACTTCATAATCTCTATGCTTGATACAGGTCTAGTACAAGCTTAACCTCCCCTATACCCAGGCCAAGTTCTTTTGCTATGGCCATATTAGATTTTCCTGCATCATGCAGTGCAATAATTCTGTCTTTGTTATTATTGCTGTCTTCACTGTCGGAAGCAAACATAAGCTCAATGCCGCTGTCTGCGGAAGAAGCATCAATAACAGGTGTTACAGAAGCTTCTTCAGCCTTCTTAGGCTCTGAAGTCTCATCCACTGTCTCGCTTACAGCCTTCTTAGCCTTTGGAGCAGCTTTCTTCTTGGGCTTTTCTTCTTCCTTCTTATCTTCCATCTCCACTATAGGAGCTGTAATTGGTTCAAAATCAACCTTAGGACTTTCAGTCTTTACTGTTTCAGCCACTGTCTCCTCTGCAGGCTGAACCTTCTTTACAGGCTCCTTACGACCAAAGAGGCTGAGTTTAGGCTTGTCTTCTGTCTTAGGAGCATTTACCTGCTCATTCTGAATATTACGTACACTCTTCTCAAGCTGATTAAGTTCAGCAGCCGTTGTCTTAACCTGACTGTGCTTATTGTTGAGCATATCATATAAAAACATGGCCTCTTCATGATTCTTATGAATCTTCTCAAGGACATTGTCGGAATATTCGTTGATAGCCATCATCTTCTCATTGGTGAGTCGATCCATGGCTCTTTCCATCTTATCACGATTGTCGTTGATACTTTCTTCGGCCGCCTCTTCCAGGTTGTATCTGAACTTAGCAACCTCTTTTTCAACCATTTCCTTAACTACTTTTTCTTCCGTAGCTCTTGATATCCCCCCGGTAGTCTCACCACCCTTATCCGGTATAAAAAAGCTCACCGTAAAGAGCAAGGCTCCCACAACTAATATTATTATTTCAGCTATTGTCATTGTTTTATATGTCCTTAACTATATTTTTATATCGAAAGACGAATAACCCTTGGATACTACCTTACCTTCGGATTTCTTTTCGTCATCTTTCTTTTTTCTGTTTTTTCCGCCATCTCCGGCATATTCATTGTCACCTTTATCGCTGGCATTGAATTTTCTCTGGTGGTTGTCCATGTCGTCTCGGCGCTGTACGTTGGTTAGTTTTGAATTTACCTCCTGCTGAAACTGGTTTTCGAAGTTGGTCTGATCCACCATCGGTTTTGCCTGCTCATTATGTCTTTGAGATACATAATCGTTGATGCCTGTCATGGCAGTATTCAGTTCAATGTTTCCTATTGACATAGGCCCCTCTTTTCTCCCCGGTTGGGCATGACTCCGACTAGTTCATTCCTACCATTCTTACATCTCCGCGATCCTTGATAAAACGGCAATACTTAACGCTTTCCTTAATTATCTTAGACACATCGGATATGCATATCTTAACGCCCGGATACACCGTATC
Organism: uncultured Lachnospiraceae bacterium; assembly: GCA_902779505.1. GTDB lineage: Bacteria > Bacillota > Clostridia > Lachnospirales > Lachnospiraceae > Colinaster. The sequence continues at coordinate 24,598 of CACZBZ010000004.1, read as the reverse complement.
CCTGACAACGACCTGTGACTTTTTCTCATCATTCAGGAGTGCAGTAAGTTCTTCCATTTCTTCCAGATAAGCCTTCTGCTCTCTCTTCTTATCCTTGACTATCTGTGCAAGGCCTTTGATATTGTCAATCTGCTCGGGAGCAAGTGTCTTGCCTGCGGCATATTTGTCTCTTGCCGCTTCCATAATGGGAATTGCCCTGTTAATGGTCTTCTCGTTGGCTTCGATCAGATCCTTGAGCTCCTTATGACGTCTCTTGACGGTAGGACTTATACCGATCTCCACGGTTGTGTCCGTACCCATGTCGGATCCGAGTATCTTGGAATCCACAGCGATTGTTGCGCTTACTTTTCCCCCTGAAATGAAGCCTCGCTTACCGTTGACGTGAACTTCCGTTCCGGCAAGTATCTCACTGTGCATTATTGAACCGGATTCAACATATCCGGCTGCTTCCACATATGAATTCTCTATAAACTGTGCGATTACATTACCGCCGGCTTTGAGCTTGCCTTTGCTCATGCCGTTCATTCCTCTTGCTATGGTAATATTACCGCCGGCTATTATCTCGGCACCTTCCACAACACCTCTTACTTCAACATTGCCTTTTGCATGTACCGAGAAGTTGGTGGCCACATTGCCGTTAACCTGCACATTACCTTCGTATTCTATGTTACCTGTTGATGTATCCACATTCTCAACCTGCATAACGTTAGATACGAAGACTCTGCCGTCTACCAGGCTTACATGGCCGTCACAGTTGGAGAATATCTCATTCTTATCTTCGGACAGAGTAATGTTACGTCCGAATCTTAAGACTTTCTTTCTTACGTCCTTCGGTTTGATCCTGGCGCCCATCACATCAGAGCCGTATTTACCCGGCACTTCTCTGTGAAGTCTTGCCAAGAGTTCGTCCTTACCCACATGATTGATAATATTCAGGTGGAAGAAGTCAACGCTTCCGTCTTCAAGGAGAGTCGGTCTGGCCTTCAGGTCTGTATTAAACATATATTCAATATATGCATCCTGACCCTGAACAGGCTCCTTTCCTCTGGCAACGACAATCTCCTGCATATAATTTCTGTCTCTGCAGAAATTATTTATGGCCTCGGTATCTATACCGAATTTTATTCCCTTGTGTTTGAGATCTCCCATAATCTCTTCCGCGTCCATTTTTTCTCCTTTATCCGAAGGAGGCAAAAAACGGGCAACACAAGTCATACCCTCATCCCTTACTTCCATAAGCATGGCTTCGCGCAAAGGAAGCATTGTTTTATTATTTATCTCAACTACGGTCTCCGCATTAAGGGATGATATGGCCGCACTTATCTCAGGAACCTGAAAATCCACATTGTGATAGTTCAGATATTCTACCACATCATTGATGCTTATTCCTTCTCCGTCATCTGTGGCCGGAACAAGCCTCAATTGTGTGCTTCCCTCTGCACATATGACTTGGAACATTCCATCCATATACAGTCCCCTTTACTAGTATCAATAACCACCGGTAAGTACATTCATATATGAACCGAGTTTTGTCTTCATCTTGGTCAGAGCTTTTGTATGAAGCTGTGACACTCTCGATTCCGATACCTCCAGTACCGCGCTTATTTCCTTTAATGTCATCTCCTCGTAATAATACAATTCAATGACTCTTCTTTCTTTTTCAGTGAGCAGATCCAGAGCCTGAACAAGCATCTTCTTGAGTTCCTGTTCTTCTACAACTTCCTCCGGCTGCATAAAATGACTTGATGCATTCCGTCCGCTGGGAACATCACTTCCCGATTCCATGAATTCATTTAGGGAAACAACATTTGTAACCTTTAACTGTGACTGCCAATCAAGGTATTCATCGGATGTTATTCCCAATTTTGCAGCAAGCTCCTCGTCCGTAGCCGGTCTTCCGAATTCTGTCTCAAATTCCTTACAAGCCGCATCTATCTGCTTCTGTTTTTGTCTGACCGTCCTTGGTATCCAGTCCATCTTGCGAATCTGGTCAAGGATCTCTCCTCTTATTCGTAAAGATGCATAAGTCTCGAATTTGTTCTGCATTGAGGGATTATATTTATCGATAGCATCGATAAGTCCGAATATCCCGTAGCTCACCAAATCCTCGTATTCCACATTGTAGCCAAGATACATGCTCAGTCTTCCGGCAACTATCTTTACAAGAGGCGCATATTCAAGTATAAGTTTTTCACGTAAATCTGCGGAACGTAACCTGTTATAATCTTTCCACAGCGTAGCTCTTCCGGCTTCGTCCATACATCAACCCACCCCAGTCACACTAGTTCTCTTCTTCCAAGGCAGCTTCTTCAGCTTCCTCTTCCTGATCATAATCAGCGGTCTCTTCGTCCTGTAAAGAACCGTCTCCTGTCTGACCTGCTTCAATATCTTTTGCGTCTTTTTCTACAACTACACCCTCTTCACGGGCTTTTTGTTCTTCTTCCTCTTCAATCTGTTCCTCAAATTTGTGGATTATCTTCTGCACTATAATCCCCAAAACATAGAACAGAATAAGTACCCCTGCAAGTATCCACAGCATTGTCGAAATCTCATATTTTAAGATATATGTGATCACGCTGGTGATTGCCCCGGCAAGCAGCATTATGAGGACCGGAAGAAGTTTCAGTTTTGTGCTCATTTTTTTCTTCTTACCTTTAGCAAAAATAAATACTCATATTAAACGCCAATAAGGCAAGGGTCCTAAATGGTCTTAGGATCCTTACCTATTGCTCTTATCAGATATTCTCCGGTCTCCGGATAGAATATTACGGTTCTACCAAAGTTCTCTCCGGTGTCCTCGGCAATCAGCTTGATGCCAAGCTCTTTAAGCTTTGCCTTGACCGCCTGAACGTTTCTCTCTCCTACCTTCAATGTCGGAGAATCTTTATTGACTGAGAACATTTGGGCCCCGCCCGCTATTTTTGCTACCAGTCTTTCTTTCTTTGCACCCTTTGCCAATACCATCTTAAGAAGTGCCTCAACACCTGTATCGGCAAACTTTGCTGTATTAGAATTGTTGGAAATCGCTGTACTGTCCGGAAGCATTACATGTACCATTCCGCATGTCTTTATGCTCGGATCATAAAGAACGACTCCAACACATGAACCCAGTCCCAATGTGATGATACTGTCGGGACTGACGCAGACATTCATATCTGCCATTCCAACCTTTATTTCCATAAGTATCGCTCCAGATTAGTCCGTAATAATTCCCAATGCCCTAAGTATCTTCTCATATGACTCCATATCCGGAATCATGATAAAAAATCCGTCAATATCAATATCATCGGATATCTGCGACTGAATAAGCAAAATCTTGTCGCCCATAATACCAAATTCTATTGCTGGAACACTAAGAATCGCTCCGGCCATATCTATTGCCAAATCAGGAATCGAAGGATAAATACAAAGATTCGTAAGAGTTGACAAAGCGTTCAGGTATGAACCTGTGATGATGTTGGATATCTCTTTGAAAGCAGATACTTCCATCTCTCCGAATTCATCTGAAGCCATGTCACCCATAAGTTTCTTTACAAGGTGAATGGCAATCTCTTTCTTTACAAGAAAGAGAATACTTCCCGTTATATCACCTTCAACTGCCAGATACGCTCCGGCCATCTCCTGTTCTTCGCCTCCGAGTAAGGTGCCGACATCCTTAAAGTCAAGTACTCTGACCTGAGGAACCTTCATATCGACCTTACACTGCAAGAGGGAAGCAAGAGCTGTCGTTGCATTACCTGCACCGATATTACCCAATTCCTTCAACACATCAAAATATGTGGTGGAGATTGTCTCCAAAGATAATTCGCTCATAGGCTACTCCTCTTTATTTGCTTGCTTTTCCATTATAACCGTATTGAGGTCGAGAAGACTTACAAGAGAGTCCTCAAGCTTACCGACGCCCATAACAAAGTGCTGTGTTGCCTCGTCCTTGGCGTCATATTTCATCATCTCAATATGAGAATCATCCAGAGTAACAACCTCTTTTACAGCATCAACAATAAGACCGATCTTGCCGTACTGCTCGATCTTGATAATAATAAATCTCGTGTTCTTGTCGTCTTCAATCTCTTCAAGACCCATCTTAAGTCTGAGATTCATAATAGGAATTATCTCACCACGGATATTGATTACGCCCTTTATATAATCGGCAACGTTAGGAACACGTGTAACGTGCTGAGGTCTTACGATATTATCAACATAGCTGATATCAATACCGTAGAGTTCCTCGTCCAGCTGTATCTTAATGTATTGAACCAATTCTGACTTTACTGCTAATTCTTCCATGTCGATTCCTCCTTTTAAATAAGTGCATTGGGATCAACGATAAGAGCAACATCTCCGTTACCGAGAATTGTTGCACCGCTGATAATCTTGCTCTTATTGATGTACTTACCTAAAGACTTGATAACGATTTCCTGCTGTCCTGTAAGTGAATCGATAACAAGACCTGCCATCTTATCACCTTTCTTAACGATAACAACAACAAGATCATCATCCTTGCCCTTAGTAGACTCGCAGCCAAGTACTTCATTAAGGCGAATGATAGGAACAATATCTCCTCTGAGGTTGATAACTTCTTTCTGCTGAACTGTCTCAATCTCATCAGCCTTGATATTCTCAAGAGTCTGAATGTTACCCAGAGGGATAGCATATTTCTCGCCACCCACGTTAACCATGAGTGTCTGGATAATAGCAAGTGTAAGAGGAAGTCTGATGGTCCATGTGCTTCCGACGCCAAGCTGGCTTCGTACTTCTACTTCACCTGAAAGAGATTCGATCTTGCTCTTAACAACATCAAGTCCAACGCCTCGTCCGGAAATATCCGAAACAACCTTGGCTGTTGAGAAACTTGGAAGGAAGAGAAGGTTGATAATCTCTTTATCAGACATAACAGAAGCCTGTTCTTCTGTAATAACGCCTCTTTCAAGAGCTTTCTTCTTAACGGCTTCTACATCGATACCGTTACCATCATCTCTAACCTCGATTACAACGTTGTTACCATCCTGATAAGCATCTAAGAATATAGAACCTGTCTCCGGCTTGCCTCTCTCCTTACGAAGAGCAACATCGCCTTCAATACCATGATCGGCTGAATTACGAAGCAGATGCATAAGAGGATCACCGATCTCGTCAACCACTGTCCTGTCAAGCTCTGTCTCCTCACCTGTCATGTAGAGTTCCATCTTCTTACCGAGTTTCTTCTGAAGGTCTCTGATCATACGAGGGAATTTGTTAACAACACTCTCGATAGGAACCATTCGAACCTTCATAACCGACTCATGAAGATTGGTAGTAACATTCTCAAGGTATTCTATATGTTCATTTACATTTGTATTCTCATTGCCGGCCACATTGGAAGTAGCTGCCGCAACAAGTGAGTTCTTAGCGATAATAAGCTCACTTACCAGATTCATGAGATCATCGAGTTTCTCGATATCCACACGAACTGTACGGTTAACAACAACCTTTTTCTTCTCAGCAACCTTACCGGTCTTGTCTGCACCCTTGTCAGCTGCAACAGCTGCATTGGCAGTCTTCTCGACAACTTCTTCTTTCTTGTCTTCAGCAGCTTCTGCAACGGGTACATCCGGCAGATCCACCATTCCGCCTACTGCATCACCGATTTCGGATACGCTCTTTGCTGCCTTAACAACAGTATCTATATCAGCATCCGTAACCACGATAATACTGAAATCAAAATCAAACTTCTCATCTTCAATATCCTGTGCTGAAGGAGATGAAACAATAATCTCACCAAGTTCTTCAAGGGATTTGAATACAAGGAAAGCTCTTGCCGCCTTCAGGATACATGTCTCCTGGACATTAACGGTTATACCGATAATATTCTTGCCTGATTTCTTGGCAGCTGCCATAACACCAAGCTGGTCTTCCGTGAACTTGATTTCTCTCCACTTTTCATTGCCTGCCGCAGGCGCTGCTTCTGCTGCTTCAGCTGCAGGTGCTGCCTCGGCTTCTTCGGAAGCCGCACTTTCCTTCGGAGCGTCATCGCTCTTGCCACCGTTCTTAAGGAAGTCATTGAGAGCCTTGATAATATTCTCGTTATCATTGGTTCCCTCGTCTGCCGAAGACTGGATATTGTCCAGATATTCTTCAAGTGCATCAAGACACTGGAAAATAGTATCAATAATGCTTGCATTAACCTTAACGGTACCGTTACGAACCTCCGAGAACACATTCTCCATGTCATGTGTCAGGTTCTGCATTCTCTTGTAACCCATGGTACCCGCCATACCTTTAAGGGAATGAGCTGCACGGAATATCTCATTGACGGTATCCATGTTATCGGGTTCCTGTTCCAGTTCGAGAATCTGGGTGTTCAGATTCTGCAAATGTTCTTTTGTCTCGTCGATAAAGATCTCCAGATATTGGCTAACATCCATTTTTCGTTACCCCCACGTGTAAAATGATTTCCTGTGCAATGGATGACAAATCAACCGCCATGTCGGACAAACCGGCTTTAACGGCTGCTTTCGGCATTCCATACACAACACAACTACTGCCTTCCTGAGTAATACAAAATATCTTCTGTTTTTCTTTCAGATGAGCGATTCCCTCCGTTCCGTCGGCTCCCATACCTGTCATAACAACACATACGACCTCGTCATATCCGCATCCGACAAGCGATTCGTACATGTAATTGGCACAAGGCTTAACTCCTTCTCTTAAGGGTTCATCGGTATAATGAACAGTAATCTTGTTGCCTTTCTTAACAAGATTCATATGCTGTCCGGATTTTGCAACATAGACCGTGGATTTTTCAAGAACATCACCTTCCTGAGCTTCAACAACATGAATAAGACTCATGCTGTCAAGTCGCTCTGCCAGTGACTTCGTGAAACCGGCCGGCATATGCTGGACCATAACAACAGGTGCGTTAAGGTCTTCCGGCAAAAATGGAATGACATTCTGCAGTGACTTGGGGCCTCCGGTTGATACCGCAATTGCAACAATCTTGTTGCCGCTTATCCTGCCCGCCTGCTTACGCACAAGGTTCTCTACCTGAGAAAGACTTTCTTTTGTCTTCTTCTTTAGATCGGGAACTCTGCTTCCTGCTTCGAGCTTGGCCTCACATACAGCGTTAAGAGTTCTTAAGAACTGCTTGCTGAATTCTTCGTCCTTACATTTGAAAGACCATTCCGGCTTATGAATAAAGTCAAGAGCTCCAAGTTCCAGCGCCTCCAATGTAACAGCTGCGCCGTCCATGGTAGTCGTACTGGCCATCATAACCTTTGCCTTGATTCCCTGGTTGTTCATCTCCTTAAGGAGCTGAATACCATCCATCTGCGGCATGTTAACGTCGAGAACGACCGCATCGTACTCGGTAACTTTCAGTAATGACAGGGCTTCGAGACCGTTTCTGGCCTCGTCAGCTACGACAAATCTCTCATCAGATTTTATTATATCACCAAGCACTCTTCTCATAAGTGCAGAATCATCAACAACAAGAATTTTTTTCATTAAAAGCCTCTCTTATTCCTTCTGTTACGTCTTTCTTCCTCAAAAATGAACTGAATTATCTCTTCTCTTTCATCATTGTCAAGATTCATATACTGAACACGGTGTTCATACTCACCGGGTCTTGATTCAAGTTCCTTAACATCAAGTATCTTGCATGCAATCTCGTAATCCTTTACGGTACCCTTGATCAATAAATGATACTTACAATAGATTACGCTGTCTTTTTCATACTTGTATGAAGATACAAATCTGAGTCCTCCGCCGCTTATATCAACGATGATGCTTCTCTTTAAGGGAAGTCCGGGAATGAGATAGTTCTTATGCTGCTTTGCTGCTTCTATCTCTTCTTCCATCAATCCTCTTGTATCCATATCAAGAGCACAGCTGTATCTGTAGTATTCTCTTCTCTGATATTTACGAAGATTGGTCTCCAGCTCCACTAAAAGAATGTAAACATTATTGCTCTTATATCTGTCGATTATTCTTCCTATACATTCGTAGAGACCGAGTTCCGTGTAGAAATACATCTCATATTCCGCGTCTACAGGCAAAAGAATAAGTTTTGTCTGCTCTACGGGCATCAGTATCTCCATTCGGTCTTCCGAAAGAATGTCAAATACCTTACTCTGGTAGGTCCTTTCTTCTTTTGCGTCTTCGTTCAGCCTGTTACGTCTAACTGCATTCAACTCCAGTTTTTGTCCGGGCACCACATATTTTTCTATCATACGGTTATTGTCTCCCTGTTAGCTAAGTTTTTTTCCTGTCACTATATGTGAAAAGAATGCTGCCATTCCTCTTTTCTTAACATCAGCGTTCAATTCTCTGTTCATAAGAGTTGCGGCTATCATCTCATAGCTCTTTGCCGATTTTGCCATGGGATTGGCAAGTGACACAGGCGTCTGCTGCATTACGGCCTGTGACAGTTTATCGTCCTGGGGTATTGCCCCAAGGTATGTTATGGGCAGTTTCAGATACCTCTGAACAACCACATTCAGTTTATTGAAAAGTGCATTGCCGTCTTCCGGTTTCTCAACTTTATTGGCTATCACTTTTATCTTGGATTCATCCTTTGAGAATCTGGGATGTCTGTTAAGAGCCTTCAAAAGCGAATAGGAATCCGTTATGGAAGTAGGCTCCGGAGTGGTTACAAGCAGAATCTCTCCGCTGGCAACCAGGAATTCCAAAACTGCATCGGATATACCCGCTCCGGTATCAATAATAATCACATCCGCGATTGCATCAAGTTCCGCAAGATTCTGAATGATATATATGAGATAATCCCTGCTTAAGTTGGATAATCCCGCTATACCGCTTCCTCCGGATATAAAGCCCACATCTCCCGGGCCCCAGGTGATTATTTCTTTAATGTTTTTGCCTTGATATATAAGGTCACAAAGATTATGCTTGGGTACCGTTCCAAACATGATCTCTATATTGGCAAGACCAAAATCCGCATCCAGAATGATAACTCTCTGTCCCATCTTACGGAACTGAATGGCAAGATTGATGGCCGTATTGGACTTGCCGACACCGCCCTTACCGCTGGTAACCGTAATTACTCTGGCCAGAGGTCGCTTCTGATTGTTATTGGCCTTTATAATATTTCTTAATTGTTCTGCCTGATCCATAGATCCTCCATGCTTTGCAAAGGACAAAGCTTTTGAAGATTTTTATTTTCCCCTGACACTTATTTCTGATTGCCGCCCAGTATGGATTTTACCGTTGTCTGCGGATTGAACTTGTCAATATCGTCCGGAACATTCTGTCCGTATGTGACATAGGACAGGTCTGCACCGGTGTAGAGCCTGAGATTGAGAAGATTACCAAATGCCGTAGTCTCATCCAGTTTTGTGAAGATGATCTTATAATCACTCATTGCCTTGTATGTATCCGCAATGTCTATAAGATCCCTGTATTTTGTTGTGGCACTGAGTACCAGGTATACTTCACATTCTGCCTTATCATCCACGGAATGAATCATGGCATTGGTGTTATTTCTCTGTTCCTCGTTGTGATGAGAATGACCGGCCGTATCCACAAGAATATAGTCATATTCATGGAATTCTTCCAGCGCCTGCTCTATCTCATCGGGACTGTAGATTATTCTGAAAGGTATCTCAAGAATATTGGCATAAGTTCTGAGCTGTTCAGCTGCCGCTATTCTGTATGTATCGCCTGTAAGCAGAGCAACTCTCTTCTTTTCTTCAAGACAGAGTTTTGATGCTATCTTAGCGATTGTAGTGGTCTTTCCAACACCTGTGGGACCTACAAAATACACAATCTTAGGTCCTTTTTCGGCTTCCGTAATTATGGTGGGATTACCGAATTTAAGGATCATCTTCTGATATATGTTTGTCAGCATATAATCAAAAGGCATATTGGGCTTGTTGGTCTTCTCCGCCTCCTCGATGATACTGTTGGCATATTTTTCATTAACCTCATTGTCTATCATCATGTTATAGAGAAGCTTTTCGAACTTCATCTGCTCGTTCTGCTCTTCGGGACTTGCTGTCTCTTCCGAATCATCCAAGTTAGATGTCTTGTCGAATTTCTGCTTAAGAAGTGATTCGAGAGTATCCAGTTTTTCTTCTATAATCTCTCTTCTCTCGGCAGCTTCCGTCGCTTCGGGAATAATATCCGGCTTGACCTGATTCTGAACGCGTACGGGCTTTGTATCAACATATACCTCCCCGCTTGCATCCGTGGAAAGATTGAGGTTGCTGCCCACAATCTGTCCCTGCGCGGGATTGTTTGTGACAGATCCTGCCATTGTCTGGGGGCCTGCTACAGTGCTCATGGCCACTCTTTCCCTGTTGGCATTGATTTCTCTCTGCTTTGCTGCCAGCTGTTCAAGGGCTGTCATAGTGGGAGCCTTGGGCTTCTCACTTTCTTCTTCCAGGGCAACGGTCACTTCCACGAGAGGAGACGCAAAGACACCCATAAGGCCTTTTCTCTTCACGTTCCTTACGTTCATGATAACTACGGATTCGCCCAATTCTTTTTTGGCCATTTCCTTAGCTTCGGATTCAGTTTTTCCTTGAAACTTTTTGATTATCATGCAGTTACCATCCCAACAGACTGCAATTCTACGTTGGTCTCAACTTCGTTGTAAGATACAACTATCAGATCCTTGTAGTAGTCCTCTGTTAATCGTTTAAAATATATTCTTACTATGGGAGATGTGATAACAATCGGCATCTTTCCCATATTTTCAAGCTTGTTGATTCCTTCCTCCACAGACTTGATGATAGCCTTGGTGGTATCGGGATCCAGATTGAGATATGCTCCCTGCTCGGTCTGCTTAACCGAACTCATTATCTTCTGTTCAAGCGCCGGATCAAGTGTCAGGACGCTGGTAGTATCATTAGGCGGAAAATACTTGCTGGATATCGCTCTCTTTAGAGACTGTCTCACGTATTCCGTAAGAATATCCGTATCCCTTGTGGTGGGTGCATAGTCCGCCAGTGTTTCGAATATTGTAAGCAGATCCCTGATGGATATACCTTCTTTGAGAAGATTCTGAAGTACCTTCTGCACATCGCCGATACCAAGCAGCTTGGGAACCAATTCTTCCACAAGAGTAGGATTGGTATCCTTGATATTGTTGACAAGATTCTGTGTGTCCTGTCTGGTAAGCAGTTCCGCAATATGCTCTCTTATAACCTGAGTCAGGTGAGTCGCTATTATCGAAGGCGGATCAACAACCGTATAACCCATACTCTCCGCACGCTCTCTCTGATTCTCGCTTATCCATATGGCAGGCAGATGGAATGAAGGCTCAAATGTGGGAATACCCGTTATCTCTTCTTCCACATATCCCGGATTCATTGCCATATAGTGATCAAAAAGAATCTCACCTTCCGATACCTGTATACCCTTGATCTTGATGATGTACTGATTGGGATTGAGCTGAATATTATCTCTCAATCTTATGATTGGAACCACAGTACCAAGTTCAAGCGCAATCTGTCGTCGTATCATTACAACTCGGTCAAGGAGATCTCCACCCTGGTTGACATCGGCTAAAGGAATGATTCCGTAACCGAATTCAAGTTCAATAGGATCAACCTGTAAAAGAGAATTGACGTTTTCCGGTTGTCTTATCTCTTCCGCAGCCACTTCCTCTTCGGAAGTCTCATCCTCTATCTTGGCTGTTTCCAACGTACCCTGCATGATACGCGCAACAACTATGAATACAACACCCAAGGTGATGAATATTATCGGATTAAGCGGTGTTACCACTCCGAGAAAGGCTATTATGGCACCGACTATATACAAAGCTCTCGGTACGCCGAAAAGCTGACTTACCAGTACAGTACCGAAATCCGCATCTTTACTTCCCTTTGTTACCAGAATACCTGTTGAAAGAGATATCAAAAGCGAAGGTATCTGAGACACCAGACCGTCACCTATGGTAAGGATGGTGTATTTTGAAACGGCATCTCCCGCAGTCAGTCCCTGTCTGAGCATTCCCATGGCTATACCACCGATAATGTTGACAGCTGTTATGATGAGACCCGCCGTAGCATCTCCTTTTACGTACTTAACGGCACCGTCCATGGAACCGAAAAAGCTTGATTCGTCCTGAATCTTCTGTCTTCTTTCTTTGGCTTCCTTGTCGGTTATGGCACCCGTATTAAGATCGGCATCGATTGCCATCTGCTTACCGGGCATGGCATCAAGAGTGAATCTTGCGGTTACTTCCGCAACTCGCTCGGAACCTTTATTGATGACCATGAACTGTATGATTATCAGGATTACGAAGACAATGGCTCCGATGATCAGATCACCGCCACCCACATATTCTCCGAAGGTCTGTACCACGTTACCTGGATTACCTGTTTTAAGAATAAGTTTGGTCGAGGATACATTGAGTCCGATCCTGAAAATGGTCGTAAAGAGCAACATTGTGGGGAAGTAGGACATGTCCAGTACTTCCTTGGTAAACATTGTTGTAAATAGTATTGTGAAAGCGAGAGATATATTGATTGCCAACAATATATCCAGCAGCCAGGAGGGTATGGTTATGATGAACATAATGAAAGCCGTAAGAATATATATAGCTACGCCAACATCGGCTCTTTTCAATTGTTCATCCTCCTTCCTTTATATTCTTCCCTTTGTGTGATATACAAACGCAAGAACTTCGGCCACCGCCTGATACAATTCGGGAGGTACCTGTGCATCCACATCCACATTGGCATACAGCATTCTTGCCAAAGGCTTGTCTTCTACAATTTCAATATCATTCTCTCTTGCAATATCTTTGATCTTCTGTGCCAGATAATCGGCTCCCTTGGCAAGCACCACAGGTGCCGGTGCCTGTTCCGGATCGTATTTAAGAGCAACGGCATAATGCGTAGGGTTGGTGATGACAACATCTGCCTGAGGCACTGCCTGCATCATACGTCTCTGACTTACTTCTCTCATCTTCTGACGTATTTTTCCCTTAATCTCCGGATTACCTTCGGTGTTCTTGTACTCTTCCTTAATCTCCTGCTTGGTCATCTTCATGTCCTTATTGAACTTGAATCTCTGATAAGCAAAGTCGGCTCCGGCAATTATCATATATACGGCCGCTATCCTGATACCCAGGTCCGTAACCGTCTTGCCCACAAGCTGTATGGCCTGCATCAGAGGCAGATCATAAAGAATGAACAATTGTGATACTTTTCCCGAAAGATAGGAATAAGCCATGTATGATATCAGAGCAATCTTGGCAATGGACTTAACCAATTCGACCAAAGAATTGACTGAGAATATTCTTTTAAATCCCTTTGCGGGACTGAGTTTGTTAAGTTTGGGCTGAAGAGGCTTCGATGTGGGCTTCCATCCCACCTGAATCAGATCGCTTAAGAAAGCCACCAGAAAACCTATCAGCATTATGGGAAGTACTATTATAAGCATCCTCAGCATATTGCTCCTGAGGAGTACCAGAATTGCCGTCATGGGGCTTGTGCCGCCGTTAAGCTTACATACTTCCGGAATCCTGTTATATACACCGGCAAAGGACTCTAAGAAATTAGTTCCCATGTTGCCGACCCAAAGTTTCAATACAAGAAAGAGAGCAAGTATTCCCAGTCCGTTGGCAACTTCTCTGGACTTGGCAACCTGACCTTCTTTTCTGGCATCATCCAGCTTTTTCTGGGTAGGTTCTTCGGTCTTCTCTCCGCCTTCACCTTCCTCGGCAAAGAACTGGAGATCAAGAGACATCAGAGCATGGCGTTCACAAAGGAGGTCATCATGTTCTTTATCTCTTGGAAGATAAAATTGGATACACTGGGTAGCATTCCTACCGTAAAAAACAAAACACATAAACCGGTCAATACCTTTATCTGCATACCTACAGCAAACATATTGAGCTGCGGTGACACCTTGGCCATAACACCAAGTACCGAGTTCAGTATGATCATTACAGCAAAAATCGGAAGACATATTCTGAATCCGATGGTCACATAGTCTTTTAAAAACATCAGCATGGATTCCAACAGTCGGTCCGATGAAAACACCGCTCCGTCTATGGGAATCAGCCTGAATGTCTCCGCAAGAGCCTGAATCAGGTATCTGTGCATGCCTGAGACAATGAGCATCAGTATTATTGCATACTGATACATAACGCCGCTGATACTGGAATTAAGACCTGTTGTGGGATCCATGAGATTGGCCATGGACAATCCCGTCTCCATATCCATAATTCTTCCGGCAAAATCTATTATTGTTGTGCATATGTTGGCAGATACACCGAGTATAAGCCCCGTCAAAGCTTCCTTCAGGATTATCGTAGCGTAACCGTATACCGTTTCGTATTGAAGAGGCACTCTGTCCGGTCCTATAACACCGTACAAAAGAGCCGATACAAAGAAGCTGAAAGCTATCTTAACCTGATTCGGAACGCCCCTCTGACCAAAAAATGGAGCTGCATATATGAAAAGGCTCACTCTGACCAATATGCACAGAAAATATTCAAGATTATATAAATTGATTGAATAATCCAGCATAATCTTTATTTAATGTAGAGGGTAAAATCCCCCCAGAGATTAGTCATGTATTCAACCATATTGTTAAGCATCCAGTGTCCGAGAATTATAAGAGTAAGAAATATTGATAATATCTTGGGCACGAAAGTAAGTGTCTGTTCCTGAATGGATGTAACCGTCTGAAAGATACTGATAATAAGACCGACAACAAGAGATACAAGCAGAACCGGTGTTGCCGTTACCACAATTGTATACAATCCCTGTCCCATTACAGTTGTAACGTCATTAATTGTCATGCTCTATCTCCTCTAATAAAAGGTCCTGACAAGATTACCGATTACAAGGTTCCAGCCGTCCGCAAGCACAAACAGAAGAATCTTGAAAGGCATGGATATTGTCGTCGGCGGCAGCATCATCATACCCATACTCATGAGGCAGGAGGCCACTACCATGTCTATTACAATAAAGGGAATATAAATCAGGAATCCGATAATAAACGCCGTTCTGAGCTCACTGATTATGAAGCTGGGTATCAGAACCGCATTGGGTATATCATCAAGATTGCCTGTCCACTCCGTCTGGGATATCTCCATGAACATTCTCACGTCCTTGGTCTGCGTCTGCCCATACATAAAATCCCTGATAGGATCCATCGCTATGGTAAAAGCTTCTTGCTGGGTTATTTTTCCCTGATCGAAAGGCTGAATTGCTTCCGTCCTTACCTGCTGAATAACAGGATTCATGATAAAGAAAGTCAGAAACAGAGCCAGTCCTATAATAACCTGATTGGGCGGAGCCGTCTGGGTATTAAGGGCATTTCTGGTGAAATGAAGGACAATAATGATACGGGTAAAACTCGTAAGCATTATTATGAGAATGGGCGCCAGCGCAATAAGCGTAAGGGTAATCAATATTCTCAAAGAGCCGTTGACATTACCGTTACCGTTGTCGTATGTAACCGTCACGGTATTGGCTATGTTGAGTTTCTTGAGTTCGTCCCCCGAATCCGCTGTTCCCGGATCGGTGATGTTGGTACGCTCATCGGTGGTTCCCGTAAGATTGCTGTTCATACTGCCGTTGGCAACAGCCTCGGCATGTATATTCATCTTCGGACAAATACACAATATGCCCACCAGAAACAGCAGGCATAGTGAGTTCATTATTCTTTTAAATCTAGGTATTACTACTTTATTCATCTTTCCCATCGCTCTTGTGTTGGTCATGTTTTACCGGGAGATTGTTTTTAACCATCTCCAGGACATTCGAAAAGCCGACAGCGCTAATGTCGCCGTCTTTTGCGAAAGAAATATCTTCCTCGGGAACATCACAAAGATACGTGACGTTCTCCTTGGAAACTGCCACAGCAATATACTTGTTACCCACTCTTATTATCTCGGCAAAAGCAGATGCTGATATCTTGGTCGCTTCAACGACCTCAATATTGGCGCCTGTGGTCTGTGTCTTCTGAAATTTTCCTATCCATCTTGTCACAAAAAATGTGATGGCAAGAACAAGGATAAATATCAGAAGCACAGTCATGAACTGAGCGAAGGAATCAACTCCGTTCGATTTTGCTAATAACATTAACCCACAACCTTCTTAACCGCTTCAAGAACACGATCTGCCTGGAAAGGCTTTACAATGAAATCCTTCGCACCATTCTGGATTGACTCGATAACCATTGCCTGCTGTCCCATTGCAGAGCACATGATAACCTTAGCGTTACCGTCGCTTGACATGATAGACTTCAGAGCCTGAAGGCCATCCATCTCAGGCATTGTGATATCCATAAGTACCAGATCGGGCTTAAGCTCCCCATACTTTTCAACACCCTTGGCACCGTTCTCGGCTTCTCCAACAACGTTGTAGCCGTTCTTAGTGAGGATATCCTTGATCATCATTCTCATAAATGCTGCATCGTCACAAATCAGAATATTCTTTGCCATAGTTTTTTTACACTCCTAACTTATTTTGTAATTTCCGTTATACGAATACCGAAACTTTCTTCAATAACAACAACTTCGCCCTTAGCCACGAATTTACCGTTGACCAGAACATCTATAGGCTCTCCGGCTATCTTATCAAGCTCTATGATTGTACCCGGAGCGAAATCAAGAATGTCAGCAATGGACTTTTTCGTCCTACCCAGCTCGACGGTTACTTCCAAAGGAACATCCATGATAAGTTCGATGTTCTCTTTTCCCGTTATCTCTGCCAGATTTCCCTGAAAACTCTGGAACTGAGCCGGTTGATAATTCATTCCCATATTTGGCATTCCCATCATGGGCATACCGTAATTCGGCATCATGTTCATGCCTTGCTGCATTGCCATGTTTGGATCCATTGCCATATTCGGCATTGGCTGTGGCTGCGGTGCAGGTCCCGGCATCGGTGCCGCTTGCGGTTGCGGTTCAGCCTTCGGAGGTTCATATGCTTCCACCTTAGGCTCTTCGGCAGCGGGTTCTGATTCAATACCAGCCCCTCCTCCCATGAATGTCTGTACGATCTCTTTTGCGAAATCAATCGGGTAGAGCTGCAGGATCGTGCTGTCCACCAGATCTTCAATCTGCATCCTGAATGCTATCTTCACAAAAGTTCCGCTTAGGAAGTCTGCTACCTGTCCACCATCGATGTCATCGTTTTGCAGGTCTATAAGATCCGCTACCGGTGGTGAAATATCTATCATCTTACCCAACATCTGAGAAAGGGATGTTGCCGATGAACCCATCATCTGGTTCATGGCTTCGGAGATGGCACTCAGATGAAGTTCACTGAGCTCCCCGTCGGTGTTGGTTCCGTCTCCTCCCATCATCAGGTCGGTTATGATCTTAACATCGTTTTCTTTCAGGATAAGTATGTTGGAACCGTCCAATCCGGTCGTGTACTTGATCTGAATGAATACGCAGGGCCTTTGCCTGTCAGACTGTAGTTCTTCCCAGTTACTTAGGGATACAACAGGTGTCGTAATATTAACTTTGTGATTAACAAGGGAATAGAGAGTTGTTGCGGATGTTCCCATGCTAATGTTAGCTACTTCGCCAATCGCGTCTTTTTCAACATCGTCCAGTTGAAAATCGCTGTTGCCCGAAGCCGCAGGTGCCGGAGCTTCTTCAGCCGCAGGTTCACTTGACATTCCACTTAACAGTGCATTTATCTCGTCTTGTGATAAAATGCCGCCATCCATGCTTCTATTCCTCCTCTCTTAAGACTGTTGTTACCCTCACAGCGTAATCATCTTCACTCTTACCGGGCATAGCCTTAAATTTTTTAATATTACCAACGTAGACACTGAGTTCCTGGTCTGCCCTGGTATCAAGTCTTATAATGTCGCCGCATTGCAGGTTGGCGAAATCACTTACGGTTATCACGCTGTTACCGAGAACAGCCTTAACCGGGATATCAACCCTTCTGATCATTGCTTCAACATATCTTGAGTAATCTTCGTCGCTGGCCTCCTTCATTGTTGAATACCAGAATTTTGTATTCAACTTGTCGATAACATCTTCAACCGTAGCGAATGGAAGACACATATTCATGAATCCTTCAATGTCTCCGATTTTAACATTGAGTGTAACAATGGCGATCATGTCATTCGGTGCGATGATCTGTGCGAACTGAGGATTGGTCTCGATTCTTTCAAGGAAAGGTTCGATGTCCAACACGTTTTTCCAAGGATCCTTCATCAGCTGCATACAGACGATCATCATCTTTTCAAGAATGACAAGCTCTATATCCGAGAATTCTCTTTCCTTGTCTATGGGAGCTCCCGGACCGCCGAGCATTCGGTCGATCATGGTGAATCCCAGATTGGAAGATATCTCGATAATGATCTGTCCCTGCAAAGGTGCAAAATTAACGATTCCCAGGATTACAGGATTGGACAGAGCATTGGAAAATTCCGAGAAAACTACCGTCTCCGAACTTGCCACATTTATCTGAACGCTCTTGCGAAGATAAAGAGGTAAGTTGGTGGACAAAAGTCTGCCATAATGTTCATATATAATTTCTAGTGTACGTAAGTGCTCCTTAGAGAACTTAGCCGGACGAGCAAAATCGTAATTGCGAACCTGCCTCTCGTCCTTCTTCTGCATCTCATCGGCATCCAGTTCACCGGTACTAAGTGCAGCCAATAGGCTGTCTATCTCATTTTGAGATAATACCTCACCCAAGCAGGCTCACCTCCCGTCTGATATTCTGTATTTTTCGCCTTATGAGAACATAATATCTCTGAATACGACGTTGTATATAAATTTAGAACCGTATAGATTCTGAATTCTCGCAAGAATCTCCTCTTTAAGCATATCAGGATTGCTCTCGGCCTCTTCTATGGAATGGGACTGTATAACTGAGAATATCTCACTCTTAATCAGATCCTCTTTATCGGATATGGTAGAACCGTATTTCTCGTAATCGGGATCCTTTGTATTGATGGAAAGAGATACGGATACCAGGCAGTAATGCTGTTCGCCGTCAGCTCCCTTTGCAAGTGATATAGTCATCTGATCCGGTATCTGGTATACCTCGATGGAATCGATCTCAACAGCCTCTTCCTGTTCCGTTCCTTCTACGGAAGGATCTGCTATCTCAAGAGACAGCGCTGTTGTTATACCGTCGATCAGATTGGCCGTTTTCTTCAGTGTTCCCACAACCGAAAACATCATTATGGCGCTAAGTGCAACGTTCACGATCAAAAGCGCCAGTATAATGACTGAAAGCATATTTCTTTTCATAATCTATCCTCTTGTTCCTGTTCGGTTCAGGCCTTCACCTTCCCCCTTTTAATCAACCTTTGCTGAGATTGTTGTATATCTTTATCTCGATTCGTCTGTTCTTGGCTCTTCCTTCCGGAGTTGCATTGTCAGCAACAGGGATGTATTCTCCTCGGCCCGCATGCTTGATATTGGCAGGATCCAAAGAAGTGTTCTCCACAAGGAAGTTGAACATGGACAATGCTCTGTATGCGCTGAGCACATCGTTGCTTTCGTATTTTACCGTGTTGATGGGCACGTTGTCCGTATGTCCTTCAATCTCTATTGTGCTCTCCGCATATCTCTCAAGGATCATGGCTATCTTGCTGATCATCGGAAGGGCGTCTTCTTTGAGTTCGCTCTTACCGCTGTCAAAAAGAACCGAACCTTTAAGTGTGAGTTGTACGTACTGGGATGTGAAATTCACTTCCACATCATCATCTATGCCCTGCTCTCCCAAGGCTTCTTCTACCTTCTCGGCAAGCTCTTCGCTTGCCTTGAGCTTCATTGCTTCAACTTCATCGATAGCATCCTGCTCTTCCTTGTCCTTGCTCTGATCCTTCTCCAGATCGTTGGTCTTGGAAGACTGTTGCGCAGCTGCTCCCGTATTGTTGATATATCTGTCCAGATTGTTAAGCTGGCTTACACCGTTGCTGATAAGCAGACCGTCCTGAAACGATGAGCCACCGGCTGAAAAAATACTGAAGGTGTTAGAAAATGACGCTGCAATCTGTTCAAATTTCTGAGCATCGATCGTTGACATAGAAAACAGCAAAACGAAGAAGCAAAGTAAAAGGTTCATCAGATCGGCAAATGTGGACTGCCACGCCGGAGCACCTTTTTTCGGCTCTTCAGGTTTTCTAGCCATCAGCTTCACCTCCCTGAGCTTCCATAGCTGCCTTCTCGGCAGGTGTGAGGAATGACTTAAGCTTTTCCTCTATAACTCTCGGGTTCTCTCCTGCCTGAATGGAAAGAAGACCTTCGATCATAATTGTCTTAACAGTCATCTCTTCGTCGTTACGTAATTTAAGCTTTGCGGCAACAGGTGCACATATCCAGTTTGCCAGAAGTGAACCGTAAAGTGTGGTAAGCAAAGCAACCGCCATCGAGGGTCCGATAGAAGAAGGATCATCCATATCCTGCAACATGTTAACCAGACCGATAAGGGTACCGATCATACCCCAGGCAGGGCCCATGGCTCCGAGATTGTCCCAGAAACCAATCTTACCTCTGTGTCTTGTATCTACCGCTTCAAGCTCGGTGTCCATGATACCTCTTACCAATTCGGGATCGGTACCGTCGACAATGAGCAATATACCTTTTTTAAGGAAAGCATCGTCAAGTTCTCCCGCTGCTTCCTCTAACGACAATAAGCCCTCCTTACGCGCTACGTTGGAGAGATCGATAATTTTCTTTATAACCCCAGCTGTATCTAAAGTGCTTGTTTTGAAAGTAAGTAATATGGACTTGAGACCCGCAATGTATTCAGGTATGGAATATGACGCCAAGATACACATGAAAGCGCCACCGAAAGTGATCAGTGCGGAAGGTGCATCCAGGAAGTTCATAACAACGGATACACTCTTACCAAAAACAATACCGAATATTACAAGTGCAAAGCAGACTACCAAGCCGATTAGTGTCGCAATATCCACAACATACACCCATGTTTTCTGTCAAAACCACTAAATATTGGATATATTGACAGAAATGTCCTTTCTATACGATTTTACTAAATTATTCACCTCTTGTCTACTTTCTTTTACAATTATTTTACGTCCCGTAGTGAGGCAAAGAATCGTGTCGGGAGTAGACTCCACGGTCTCTATAAGGTCCACATTTACAAGGATCTTTGTGCCGTTTAATTTTGTTACTTCTATCATCTTATTTCTACCCTGTGAAAATAACACTTTAGGGCAGGAAGCTCTCGCTCCCTGCCCGGTTAAAACCCATATTCTTTTAACAAGCTTTTAAGAAACTTTTATGATTAACGCTTCAGGTTAACAAGTTCTTCAAGCAATGTATCGGAAACTGTGATGATTCTTGAGTTAGCCTGGAAACCTCTCTGAGTTGTGATCATCTCGGTGAACTCAGCCGAAAGGTCTACGTTTGACATCTCAAGTACACCTGTTGTCATGGAATTCTCCGGAGTTCTGGCTTGACTTATAGAGGTTGTCACCTTCCTTCTCAAGACCTGATGCATTTGCAAATTCAGCAACTGCAATCTGTCCCAAAAGTTTTGACATACCGTTGTCGTAAGAAGCATATATTCTACCGTCATCCTGAATGGATACGCCTGTCATGTTACCAAGCTTACGGCCTGTACCGAGCTTGTTCACATCACCGCTTGCAGCTGCAATTGTTGATGTACCTGAGTTGTTGTACATTGTCGTATTCGAGAAGTCTATAACTACATCCTTGAAGTTACTTTCATACTCATTAGTCAAAGGATTACGTGTCTGTATTCCGGAAATATTAAGTGTTATCGATGTATGGCTGGCGCCTCTTATTCCGATACCTTCGAACTTACCGGTAGCAACATTGTAATACAAATTGGTTGTTGTCGTGCTTGACGCATTCTTATTTCCTGCTGCAGTAAGTATATCCGTTACGGTAGTCGCAAGTGTATTGCCATCGTGATCCTTAATTGATGTGTCAATCATCTGTCTTGCCGTAATATTGGTAGTTCCGTCGCCAAGAACAAACGATGTATCATTAAGAACATCCGTCATAGTAAATTCAAGAGTCTGAGGCGATGTACCTGTCTTATCGACGTATGAGAATCTTAAAGTCTGAAGATTTTCAGCGGTAACACCTGTAAGTCCTGCTGCAGTCAATGCTGCGGTAATCTTATTCCAATCAGGAGCTGCCGACTGATTCCTTGTGTATACCACATCACCTGAGGTCAAGCCAAGCTCAGCGTTGTCAGCGCCGGTGTATACCAAATTGTTGCCTGCGAATACGTTCGCATTATTCAATGCCGCAATAAGAGTATCTGTATCGAAGGGTCCCTGTGTACTTAAGATATTGGGTGCAAGAGTATCCGGTATCTCTACGGGATCATTGTTAGAATCAACGATACCTCCGACTGTAACGGTATACAGTCCGTCTTCATCCGTATCCTTAAGAACAAGCTTTGCTGTGTAGCTGTAACCCAGGTTATCATAGAACATAAGGTTCATTGTTTTTCCTGATGAAGATGTGATATTTGTATCGTTCTTATCAAGGATTCCGGATACGGTAGCTTTTTCTGTCGCTTCAGGAGGATATGTCATATTGTCAGCGCTCATGATACGAAGAGCTGATACTGTATCCTGCTTGATTTCCATTGTCTCAGGGTCAACCTGCCATCCCATTACGTTATAACCGTTGGATGTCATTGCAAGGTTACCGAGACCGTCTACGTAGAAAGAACCGTCTCTTGTGAAGAAATTATCCTGTCCGTTAGATACGATAAAGAACGCATCACCTGTAAGTCTGATATCGAAAGGGTTGTTTGTTGTCTGTGAAGCACCCTGCGAATTGATTGCTGTGTTGATGGCACCTGTCTTAACACCGAGACCGATCTGGCGGGCATTGATACCTGCTGTACCTGTTACGGCGTTGGCACCTGATGCAGCCTGTGTGGTCTGATACATAAGTTCTGAGAAAGTAACTGACTGTGACTTGTATGCTACTGTGTTAACGTTGGCGATATTGTTACCTATAACATCCATCTTTGTCTGGTGAGTCTTAAGACCTGCAACACCAGAGTACATTGATCTCATCATAACTTTTTTCCTCCTGATTTCGGAGCCGCTTTCGAATTCATCGAAAGCCTTGTCTGTCAAGCTTCCTTGTGAGGTCCGGCTTATACGATGACTGCTCCGTCTATATTTGTGAAAATGTTCTCGTTTGTCTCTGTCTGATCCATTGCTGTAATAACCGTTCTGCTGGGTACATTTACTATGAATGCCAGCTGATCCATGATCATCAGAGAATCTTTAATACCTTTACCATCCGCTCTCTCAACGCCTTTGTTAAGTCTTTCGACCTGCTTATCGTCAAGACTGATATCTCTTGTCTCAAGTCTGCTTGCAGCGTGTTTTGAGAATCTAAGCTCACTTCCCTGTGTTCTGATACCACTCTTCGCTTCCAGGATATCCCGGAAGGAAGAGCCGTTATCATTAATCTGTTTGGTCTGTTTTGGCTGACCGTTTAAATACTGGTCCTGAAGCTGCTCGATGGAAAGGAACTGATTTGCTATAGAATTCATATTCTTTCCTCCCGCTTTTCAGCTTATTGTGTTTTATTGATTGTTTTCGGCGTACCAAGCAAGGTACTTATTGTAGTCTCCGAGGATATCGGCTGATATCATCGCTCTCTGTGTCTCTGAAAAAGCATCGTATGTTTTAATCAGATCTGAGACTCCTTCGATATTCTCGCTTGTAAGTTCATCCACTGCAGGAAGCTCTTTCATTGCTGTTACAAGGGAATTGTTAACCGCATACCATGCAGCGTATGTATTGTATGCCGCAAGTGTCTCGCTTCCTATCATTGACTTTTGGTAAGAATCCATTCCGCTGTATCCCGATACCAGAGCGGCTATGGTGTTAAGATCGTTCTTATCCAGAGATCCTACCGAACCTAACCTTGCAATCGATGTTGCGAATGAATCCGCCAACTTGGTTGCTACCGTGTATTCGGAATCAACAACCGCTTCGACTTCATCTACGTTGTAAAGATTACCTTCAACGGAAACATATGTTGATTTTCCCGAGAAGGATACGTAATCAACAACACCTTCGACTGTTGTGGTATTACCTGTCGCATCCTTATGAGCGATGCTTACTACCTGTCCTACCAGAGATGACGCTCTTGATTTATCCATTGATGCCGACATGTTCTGCATCTCTTCAAGAGAAGAGAAGGTTGCCAGCTGGGAAATCATCTGACTGTTATCCTGAGGTTCCAAGGGGTCCTGATACTGCATCTGAGTAACAAGGAGTTTTAAGAAAGCGTCCTTGCCGAGTGTTCCGCCCGCTGTTTCGCTTGCGGCTGCATCGGATTCGGATGTAACGGATTTCTGATTGATCACTCCGTTGTTAACTTCTGCGTATACACCGCTTAAAACATCCGATGTATTAATTGAAGTACTCATAATAACCTCTCTTTCGGCTATGCCAGATAATCAACCGTATTACCCGACCTGGCCATCATATCGGCCACTATCTGATCTCCTTCGTCTTCGAAAAGGCCATCGGCATCATCAAGTCCGTCAAGAGTAATGCTTCTTCTGCCTCTCTTGTTCGGCTTGGACTGATCTTCGCCCGATCTGTTCTGCCCTTCTTCATCAAGGTTTCTCTCAAAAGCGTGGCTGCTTACTGTTACCTCTACTTCAGCAACCTTAAG
>CACZBZ010000003.1 GCA_902779505.1 uncultured Lachnospiraceae bacterium | reverse complement strand
TGCTCATTCCGTAATCGGATTTATACTCATTCCGGTGGTGTATATCATCTATTACGAGTGTGCTTGCCTTCTGCTTAAGAAAGATAACAAAAGAAAGATTCCTATATTCATGATATTTATATGTCTTATGAATATATTCGGGAATGTATCAATATACACCAATGCCACATTTTTCCTTACAAGAACATGGCAGGGCAAATCTATGCTTGCCAATATGATTATTGCACTTGTGGTTTGGCTTTTTCTTGCAATATTTGAAACTGACAAGCTTGTCAGAGAATGGCGTATAGGTTACTGGGCACTTCTCTTTGCAACCTGTATTGTGGCCTCTATGTGTTCGACGGCAAGTGTATTTCTAGTTGCCATACTTATTGGGGTAATGGGACTTGTATTAACCATTAAAGAGAAGAATCTGCAGATAGCCTTAAGACTGCTTGTTACCTGCGTGCCTCTCATAGTATTTGCGGCGCTTTATCTCCTGGTCTAGTAATAAAACGGTAGAGACATGGAAAATATTATCGACATTTTTAAAGCCTATAACGGAACGGGATATTACTGTATCCTCTTTATCGCAGCTTTGATATATCTGTGGTTTTCTGAAGAAGACAAGAGTATCAGGGCTATTCTTGTTATAGCTCCGACAATAATACAGATACTGTTTTTTGTTCCTTATTTCTACATGATCTATAACATGCTGGATGAAGGGACCTATTACAGAATACTCTGGCTTCTGCCAATGACCTTGGTTATAGCTTATGCAGGATGTAAGGTCATCGGAGACAATACCAAAATGGGTCTTGTTATCATGAGTATGATTCTGATAATAAGCGGAAGTCTTGTGTACACCAGTGTCAATATGTCCAGGGCAGAGAATCCCTATCATCTTCCGGCTGAGGCGGTCGCCCTGTGCGATATGGTAATGCCAGAGGAAGGTGAAGAGCGAGTCTGGGTCGCTTTTCCGCCGGATATGGTTCATTTCGTAAGGCAGTACACTACCGAGATTCAGATGCCTTACGGACGAGAAAGTATAGTGGAGAGCTGGCTCAGAGAAGACAACGACATGTACAATCTCTATCTTATGCAGGTGATGCCGGCGGACAGACTGGCAGAACTGGCTGAAAGATATTATTGTAATTATGTGATTCTGGAAAGAGAACGCCAGGTGGATGGCGTGATGGAAGACTACGGAATGCATCTTGTGGGCGAGACGGATAATTATCTGGTCTACAGGACAGCGGTTCCTTTCTGGTAAAAAAAACTAAGGTGAACAGATATGTGGATAGCCGATAACTGGAAAGATTATGAAGTAATAGATACTGCGGATGGCGAAAAGCTTGAAAGATGGGGAGATTATATCCTCTTAAGACCGGATCCGCAGGTTATTTGGGACAGCGACAGAAAAAATCCCAATTGGAAAAAGAAGAACGGTCACTATCACAGAAGTAAGGCCGGAGGCGGAGAATGGGAATTCCACAATCTCCCCGAAGAGTGGCAGATTGGATATGGGGAACTAAGATTCAATCTTAAGCCTTTTGCTTTCAAGCATACCGGACTTTTTCCCGAGCAGGCGGTTAACTGGGATTGGTTCTCTAAATTGATCGCTGATGAGGCATCTAAGAGAAACGAAGACGATCCTGTAAAGGTGCTTAATCTTTTTGCATATACAGGTGGAGCAACACTCAGTGCCCTTAAGGCGGGAGCTCATGTAACCCATGTTGACGCCTCAAAAGGCATGGTGGGATGGGCGAAAGAAAATGCCGCCTCATCCGGACTTTCTGACAGACCTGTCAGATGGCTTGTGGATGACTGTGTGAAATTCGTCGAAAGAGAGATCCGAAGAGGCAACAAATACGATGCCATTATTATGGATCCGCCCTCTTACGGAAGAGGACCCAAGGGGGAGATATGGAAGATAGAGGAAAGCATCTATCCTTTTATCAAACTCACCATGGATATTCTTAAAGATGAGCCTCTCTTTTTCCTGATCAATTCGTATACAACGGGACTGCAGCCTGCAGTGCTTTCTTATATGTTGGGATCCACCATTGTGAAGAAATGCGGTGGTCACGTGGAAGCCGATGAAGTTGGACTTCCCGTCAGTGAGACGGGGCTTGTGCTTCCCTGCGGTGCATCCGGAAGATGGATGAGATAAAGGAGACATGATATATGAGTAAAAAAGACGATATTCTCGATCTCGACATAGAGGATCTTGATGCTCTCGATGCGAAGGACGAACTGTCGGAGGAGACGGGAGAAATAGAGAATCCGGATGATGAGGCCTGCGAAGAATATGATGACGACTACGATGATGAAGATGATGACAAGGGCAAGAAAGGATTTAATATCTTCCATATTATCTTTGCGGCCATTGCGCTTCTTCTTATCGCCGGTGTCGTAATTATGCTTGTTAAGTGGAATAAGGGAACCTTGTCGGATTATGATCCCAATGCGGACACTTCTGAATTCGATACGGAAGCCAATGACTATATTCAGCCTTTAAGTTCCACTGAGATTGATGGCAAGCTCCATGACGGTGCTCTTACTATACTGGCTATCGGTAACAGTCCATTCGCTGATGACGGTGACTCCAACAAACTCTGTAAGGCGCTTGCAAAAGAACTGGATGCAACTGTTATTAATGCGGCAATCCCCAGTTCTATGATTGCACAGTCCAGTGAATCATTGGGAGAGTGTACGGCTGACGGCGTCAGCTTATATCAGGTTGCAGAAGCACTTACCACGGGCGATTTTAACAGAGTACTGGGTTATGGTGAGGCCATGGGGCCTGAGGCATATAAGTCTGCCGAACTTTTAAGAGATATGGACATGACCAAGATTGACTGCATTGTCATAATGTATGACCTTACGGATTATCTTGAGAAAAGATATCAGGTCAATGACTATGACAAGGATGATATCAAGACGGTATATGGTTCTATGAACGTGTCTCTGAGAATGCTTAAGGAAGCTTTCCCTTATACCAGAATTGTAGTTATGTCAACTCCTGCCTGCGGACTTACTTCCGACGGATTCTATGTGGATGGAGATACGGTGGATCTCGGATGTGGCAAGCTTACCGATTATAACGGTCAGGTGCTTTCAGCCTGTGTGTATAACGGAGTATCTTTTATTGATGTATATTACGGTGTCATAAATGTTGATAACAGGAATGAATACATTAAGGATGATTATCATATAAATGACAAGGGAGCCAAGGCGATAGCTAAGAGATTTGCAAGCCTGATAACTTTGTCTGATTAAATGAGAGAGAGGAAGTATTGTGAAAAAGATTACGATTAAGGATATCTTGTTTTTGCAGGCTATCGTGGTCATATACACGTTTAACGGCGTTCTTGCGAAAATGAGTGCGAAGACGGAACCTATGACCTTTAATTTCTTTGCCTTCTATGTGGCAGAAGTTGCGGTATTAGGTGTCTATGCCATTCTCTGGCAGCAGATGATTAAGAAATTTCAGTTGTCAGTGGCTTATGCCAACAGAGCCATGTCTATCTTGTGGTCAGCCCTTTGGTCTATTGTATTTTTCCATGAAAAACTGACTGTAAAAGGAATGTGCGGAATCCTTCTTGTTCTGGCGGGAACAATTCTGGTAAATATGGATCCGGAGAGCAGAAAGTCAGATGCTTCCAAAACTGAAGAAATAAAGGAATCTTCAGAGGAAGGAGGCACAGAATGATTGGATATTTATATGCTCTTGCAGGAGTAATTATTGCGGGCTTTGCTCAGATTTTCCTTAAAAAAGGCGCAATGAGACCCCATATTAGTTTTATCAGGGACTATCTCAATCCTCACGTAATAATTGGTTATTTTATGATGGCTCTGACGGTATTCTGTCCAATGTTGGCTTTCAATACCGGATTGAACTATCTGAATGTGACTATCATCGAGGCCGTAGGCTTTATATTTGTGCCTGTCCTTTCACGCCTTATATTTAAGGAGAAATTCACAAAGGTTAAAATGTTGGGATTTGCGGTTATTATCGCAGGAATCGCAGTGTACTATCTGTAGACTGTGTAGGCGATGTGACAGTCGTTAAGCAACTGAATAGTATCAATATATTGGGGCGGATTTTTTGATCCGCCCCAAATTATTGTGTTTCGGACTTGTATCGAGGGCTCAAAAATGCTATAATTCAAGAGATTATGGGATATTATGGGCTGACTGTCAAAAGGCCTGTCGACTCAAGGGGAGAATATGCCATAAAACAGCGTGTTAATAATGGGAAAAAGGGTGAAGCATATTAACAAAGGAGACGTATGAAAAACGACGGATTTGACATGATCGATCTTGATGTAACAGCGAACTGGGTCGGTCTGGATGTAGAAAAAGCCATAGAAGAAGAAACTCTGGCTGAGATTTCCAAAGCGGATGAAGCCCAAAAGGCCTCGGAAGCGTTAAAAACAGCGGTGACTGAGGATGTTCCCGCAAAGGAAAATGCGCAGTCAGGCGAAGCACCCGTAAAGAAGATGGGGGCAGCATATGCGGAAGCTTATGCCGAATCGGAGCGTAATCTTGAGGAGATGTTATCCGAATACGACATGATCGGAGAAGACATTCCAAGAAGAGAAGGGCGTAGGAAGGCTCGTCCCGAGGCGGAAAGAAGAAGCCGCAGAGAAGAAGCAAGGGCAACTAAGGAACCGGCAGGAAGAGCTCACAAAGAAGAAGCAGCAGCTCATAAAGCGGCTGCGGCAAGAAGCCGTCACGAGGAAGAAACTCGCAAGGCTGACAGAAAAAAGGAAGCCGCTAAAGCTGTCAAAGAAAAGAAAGCTAAGGACAAGAGACCTAACAGATATGCCGAACTGATGGAGAAAGAGGCTTCACGTAAGAAAGGCTCAAAGCATGCTTCTTCAAAGGCTGTGGCAGCATCTTCACACAGAGATGCTTATGCTGCTTCAGGAAGAAGATATGAAGATTCCCGCAGGACTTCTTCCGGCAGAAGATATGAGGATTCTTACAGATCCGGCAGCAGAAGTTCAAGAAGAAGAGATGACAGAGACAATAAGTTCGTAGCATTTTTTAAGAATCTGTCAGGACTTGATTATATAATCGGACTTACCGGAGTAATTGTAGTTGCTGTAGCTGTTATCACAGTGAATGTATATGCATCCGCTAAGGCGACTCAGGCAAAGGTTGGAGAATTTGCTTCTCTCGGATCTGATCTTGCGGAGATTGGCGTAGCCGGAGAGGGAACACTTTTAGCCATGGCCGGCAACAAGTCTCTTCCGGATATAGATGATGACTTCCTTACGGAATACGAAGAGAATGATGTGGTTACAGGTACGGTAACCGTCAATATGCAGTTAAGTTCCGTTGTTAAGGATCTTAAGATAAAGTTCATCAACAAGGATTCGGGCAAGCTTGTACCCGGAATCGAATTCGAAGTATCCATAACGGATTCCAAAAAGAAGTCATATACTGAGAAGGATTCCGACAAGGACGGAATTATATATCTGACCGAGTTCACACCCGGAGAGGCCAAAGTTACCATGAAAGCTATGGATGCTGCAGGTGACTATGTCATAAAAGAAGAGACTCAGTCAATAAATGTTAAAGAGACTCTTGATTACAAGAAGATAGATGTAAAGAACGAGATCAAATCCGAGTCTCAGATTAATGCGGCTAAGGAAGATACAGCCCATAAGACGGAAACAGAAGCCGTGCTTACGGATACTGTTGAATGGGTAGCTTCCACAAAGACTCCTACGGGAACCGCAACGACTTATACAAAAGTAAGTTCGGGTGATGTAGTTGCTCCCACAGCAATATCTAAGCTTGAGATAGTTAATAAGCTTTACTATAACCTGATTAATATTAAGACACGCGATCTTAACGGAGTGGTGTATGCGGGAGATACCGGATCAGGAGATCCCGGACAGCAGACGGATGTGACTCCTTCGCCAACACCTACGGAGGAACCGTCACCGTCGCCGTCACCGACAGAGGCACCACCTTCACCTGCACCGCCGTCACCGTCACCGGCAGCTGCGCCATCACCGTCACCTACGACTGTGCCTTCGCCGTCACCTACGCCGACGCCCACTCCGACGGCGGCGCCAAAATATAATACAGGTGCTGACCTTAAGGACAAGAGCGGCAACGTGCTTTACATTAAGTCCGGTGACTCTTACAGAAAAGCAACCGCCGGAGATTACCTGAATAATTCTAAGCAGGATTTCTACAAGCAGGTAACGAGCGCTTCGGGATATAAGTACACAGGATGGCAGACTATAGACGGAAGCACATATTTCTTTACCGCAGCAGGTGAGAAGGTTACAGGTACCCAGGTTATCCAGGGAGCGCAGTACACCTTCGGAAGTGACGGAGTGCTTCAGGCAGGTTCCGGCAATCTTGGAATAGATGTTTCGAAGTTCAACGGTAATATCGATTGGACAAAGGTTCGTAATTCCGGTGTTACTTATGCAATCATAAGATCCGGATACAGAGGATCTACAGCGGGAGCTCTTGTTGAAGATCCCAAGTTCAGAGCCAACATCAAGGGAGCATCGGCAGCAGGCTTGAAAGTCGGAGTATACTTCTTTACACAGGCTGTTAACGAGGTGGAAGCCGTAGAAGAAGCCTCAATGGTACTCAGTCAGGTAAGCGGATACAAGATATCTTATCCTATCTTCATCGACGTTGAGTCCAGCGGCGGTAGAGCAGACGGACTTGATTATGCAACAAGAACAAAGGTAATCAATGCATTCTGTCAGACCATACGTAACAGCGGT
The DNA here is from genome assembly GCA_902779505.1 of uncultured Lachnospiraceae bacterium. Taxonomy (GTDB): domain Bacteria; phylum Bacillota; class Clostridia; order Lachnospirales; family Lachnospiraceae; genus Colinaster. The sequence continues at coordinate 134,329 of CACZBZ010000003.1, read as the reverse complement.
TACACCGCAGGTGTTTATGCCAACAAGACATGGCTCCAGAAGAAGTTCGACCCCGGTCAGCTGGGTGCTTACAAGATCTGGCTTGCCCAGTACAATTCAACACCTACCTACACCGGCAGATACAACCTCTGGCAGTATTCTTCCAAGGGGTCTGTAAACGGTATAAGCGGTAACGTTGATATGAACCTCAGCTACATGGGTTATTGATAAAAAAACGATTCGGAGGGTAATACGAATATGCATACATATTTGGTAACAGGAGGCGCCGGATTTATCGGCAGCAATTATATCCACTACATGTTTAACAAATACGGCAATGACATTAAGATCATCAATGTGGATGCACTTACATATGCCGGTAACCTTGAGAATCTCAAGGATATTGAGGACAGAGATAATTACACATTCGTAAAAGCGGATATAACAGATAAGGATGCCATCTCCAAGATATTTGCGGAAAATGACATCGACAGAGTTGTTCATTTTGCGGCTGAAAGTCATGTGGACAGAAGTATCAAGAATCCGGAAATTTTTGTACAGACCAATGTACTGGGAACAGCAGTAATGCTTAACTGTGCAAAAGCAGCATGGGAGCTTCCCGACGGCAGCTTCAAGGCTGACCACAAGTTCCTTCATGTTTCAACGGATGAAGTCTACGGTTCGCTGCCGGATGATGACAATGCTTTCTTCTATGAGACAAGCCCTTACGATCCCCACAGTCCTTACTCAGCAAGTAAGGCAAGTTCGGACATGCTGGTTAAGGCTTACATGGATACGTACAAATTCCCGGCCAATATAACCAACTGCTCCAACAACTACGGACCTTACCAGTTCCCGGAGAAGCTTATCCCTCTTATCATCAATAATGCTCTTCAGGGTAAAAAACTCCCTGTTTACGGAGACGGTAAAAATGTACGTGACTGGTTATACGTAGCCGATCACGCCAAGGCCATAGACATGGTTCAAGAGAAGGGAAAACTTTTCGAGACTTACAATATCGGCGGTCATAATGAGAAGCAGAATATCGAGATCGTTAACATCATAATTGAGACTCTACAGGAAGAACTCAGTGATACGGATCCCAGAAAGAAGCTTGTAAGCAAGGATCTTATTACATATGTTGAAGACAGAAAGGGTCATGACAGAAGATATGCCATTGCGCCTGACAAGATTAAGAAGGATCTTGGTTGGGAGCCTGAGACAATGTTCAAGGATGGCATCAGACTTACAATCAAGTGGTTCTTTGAACACGAAGAATGGATGAAGAATGTCACAAGCGGTGACTATCAGAAGTACTACGAGGATATGTACAACAACAGATAGGAGAGACGACCATGAAAGGCATAATATTAGCCGGTGGATCCGGAACAAGATTATATCCATTAACCAAGGCAATATCCAAGCAGATAATGCCTGTATATGACAAGCCTATGATATATTATCCCTTGTCAACGCTGATGCTTGCAGGTATCAGAGAGATACTCATCATATCCACTCCAAGAGATCTGCCTGTTTTTGAGGAACTACTGGGAGACGGAAGCCAGCTTGGTATGGATATTAAATATGCCATTCAGGAGAAACCCAATGGTCTTGCCGAAGCCTTTATTATAGGTGAGGAATTCATAGGAACTGATAATGTTGCACTGGTGCTTGGTGACAATATCTTCTACGGCCAGAGTTTCTCAAAACTCCTCAGAGAAGTTGCAACCAGAAAGACGGGAGCAACCATATTCGGATATTATGTAAGAGATCCGAGAGAGTACGGCGTAGTTGAATTCGATGAGAATGGAAAGGCCATATCCATTGAAGAGAAGCCTGCAGATCCCAAGAGTAATTATGCTGTACCCGGACTTTACTTTTATGACAATGATGTCATAAAGATTGCAAAAAGCATTAAGCCTTCAGCCAGAGGAGAACTGGAGATAACTGCAGTTAACAATGCATATCTTGAAAGAGGAGATCTTCGTGTTGAGACAATGGGACGTGGATTTGCCTGGCTTGACACAGGTAATCATGATTCGCTTCTTGATGCAAGTGATTTTGTCTGCGCTTTCCAGAAGAGACAGGGTCTCTACATTTCATGTATAGAAGAAATAGCATATAAGAGAGGCTTCATAAACAGAGAGCAGCTGATCAAGCTTGCAGAGCCCCTTATGAAGACTGATTACGGTAAATATTTGATAGAGGTTGCTAATGGACTCTAAGATTATACGAAGAGCGTTGCTTTTGGTGACGCTTTTTGTGGTTGCGATGTTCTTCATCATCCTCTGGGCTAACGGAACTTTTGATAAAAAGCAGAAGACTCCCTCTGTGGCACAGACAGAAGTTGAGGAAGAAGTCGCCGATGAAAACGGATATATATACGGTTCAGACCTTACGGCATGGATGAATGACGAGACTTTTTTTGATGCCCGTGTAATCGGCGGAGGTAAGTACGAAGTGGTTTCCACAGAGGAAAAGGAAGAGGTTGTTCTCAATGTTTCATCCGTGGAGAGAGATCTGAGAATCAAGGTGGTAAATACCGCCGGCAAGCTTGTTAAGGGCAGTGCTTTTTCCGTGGAAGTTAACGGCCAGGGCAAGTTCAAGGATGCCGACAGGGACGGATACATCTACGTGCCCGACCTGTCACCGGGACAGTATGAGGTAAGCCTCAGTGATGCTCAGGGCTATATGGCACCTACGGCTCCCATAAAGTGTACGGTTAAGGCTAAACTGGAGTACAAGGCCATTGAGGATATATCATATCTAATCAAGACCGAAGCAGACATCGACGCCGCAAAGGAAGATACGGCGGTTACCGATGCCGATTCGGAGAGTACAGGCAATTCGGCTATAAAGACTGTGGACAATGCGGTCTTCGGAATAGACGTATCCAAGTTCAACGGAGAAATCGACTGGGCACAGGTAAAAGATGCCGGAGTTAAGTTCGCCATAATAAGATGCGGTTACAGAGGATCCAAGAGCGGATCCATTGTAATAGATCCCTGCTTTGAGCAGAATATAAAGGGAGCTACGGACAACGGAATTCCCGTGGGCGTATACTTCTTTACCCAGGCCACAAGCGATGTGGAAGGCGTAGAAGAAGCAAGTGCCGTAATGTCCATGATCAAGCAGTATAAGATTACATATCCCGTCTTCATAGACAGTGAGAGTGCGGGAGGTTCCGGTAGAGCGGACGGCCTTGAAGCAGGAGACAGAACAAAGGCTCTTGAAGCATTCTGTCAGACCATAAGGGCAGGAGGCTACAAAGCGGGCGTATACGCCAGCAAGAACTGGTTTAATGACAGGCTTGACATTACAAAACTGTCTACGGATAATGTAATCTGGCTTGCTGAATACAAGGATGAGCCCACATACGGTGGAAAATACCAGCTTTGGCAGTATTCTTCCGGCGGAAGCATCTCCGGTATCGAAGGAAGAGTTGATATGAATCTCAGCTATCTGGATACAGACAGGTAAGGCGATTGGTAAATGTCTGAATAGCAACAGTTAGTTGACATAATATATTGAAACGAGGTTTTTATAATGGGTAAGATAAGTGTAGAGACTTGTGAAATAGAAGGACTTAAGATTATTACTCCCACAGTCTTCGGTGACAACAGAGGATATTTCATGGAGACTTACAATTACAATGATTTTAAGGAAGCGGGAATCACACAGACTTTTGTACAGGACAATCAGTCTGCTTCCAAGAAAGGCGTACTCAGGGGCCTTCATTTCCAGATTGAATATCCTCAGGATAAACTTGTAAGAGTTATCAAGGGAAGGGTATTTGACGTAGCGGTGGATTTGAGAAAAGGATCTGCTACTTTCGGTAAGTGGCACGGTGTTGAGCTCACAGAGGACAATAAAAAGCAGTTCTTTATCCCCAAGGGATTTGCACACGGTTTCCTTGTACTCAGTGACTACGCTGAATTCTGCTATAAATGTACTGATTTCTATCATCCGAATGATGAAGGCGGACTTGCCTACAACGATCCTGCCATAGGTGTTGAATGGCCTATGGAAGAAGGAATGGAGCTTATACTTTCCGATAAAGATAAGCTTTGGGGCGGTCTGGAAGAATATAAAAAAGAACGTGGTATTTAAATGAAAGACATTTGGAAGAATCGTAAATTAATATGGACTCTTGCCAAGAATGATTTTAAAGAGAGATATGCCGGATCTTATCTGGGGGCGGTATGGGCCATGGTACAGCCTGTTATAACGGTTGCCATGTACTATGTGGTATTCGATCTTATTATGGGTGCGGGACTCCAGTCAGGCCCCAGAGCCACGACTATGCCCTATGTCCTCTTTTTGACAGCGGGATTGGTGCCTTGGTTTTTCTTCAGTGAAGCCCTGACCCACGGAACAAGTTCCCTTATAAGGTACACATATCTTGTTAAAAAAGTGGTATTCAATGTCAGCGTACTTCCTGTAATCAAGGTGGTGGCGGCACTGTTTATTCATGTGTTCTTTATGGCAGTGCTTATGGTAATGGCCTGCGTATACCACTATTATCCGTCTTTTTACTGGCTTCAGTTATTCTATTACAGTTTTTGTACATTTGTGCTGGTGCTGGGTATCAGTTATATTACTTCGGCTGTAATGGTATTTTTCAGAGACCTTGCGCAGATAATTGCCATCATTTTACAGCTGGGAATGTGGGCTACTCCCATACTTTGGAACATTGATTCCATCGGCCCCACAGCAAGACTTATTGTAAGTATCAATCCTCTTGTGTATGTGGTGACCGGCTATCGTAATGCCGTGTGCAGCAGCGGTGTATTCTGGGAAGATATAGCGGGAACCGCTTATTTCTGGGCAATATCACTGCTTATCCTTTTTGTGGGTAAGAGGATATTTGAGAAGCTTAAACCGCATTTTGCAGATGTACTCTAATGAGGATTCAGATGGATAAAGAAGTTGTAATTAAAGCAGACAAAATAAGCAAAATATACAGACTCTACAACAAGCCCTCAGATCGTCTCAGAGAGGCCTTGCTGCCGGGTAAAAAGAAACTGGGTAAGGACCACTATGCCCTTACGGATCTGGATCTTACCATCTATAAGGGTGAGACTGTGGGAATTATCGGAACCAACGGCTCCGGTAAGTCTACAATACTTAAGATAATAACCGGTGTACTTAGCCCCACAAAGGGTGATATCAAGGTAAACGGCCGTATATCAGCTCTCCTTGAACTGGGTGCCGGATTCAATATGGAATATAACGGAATCGAGAATATCTATCTCAACGGAACCATGATGGGATTCTCCAAGAAAGAGATAGATGAAAGACTTGATTCCATACTTGCATTTGCGGATATAGGGGATTACGTATATCAGCCCTGCAAAACTTATTCCAGCGGTATGTTCGTGCGACTGGCTTTTGCGGTGGCAATTAATATTGATCCCGAGATTCTGATAGTAGATGAGGCACTGTCTGTAGGCGATGTCTTTTTCCAGGCAAAATGCTATCACAAATTCGAAGAATTCAAAAAAGAGGGAAAGACTATCCTCTTCGTAAGCCATGACTTAAGCAGCATCGCAAAATACTGCGACAGAGTAATTCTTCTCAATAAGGGTGTCAAGCTGGATGAAGGCAATCCCAAGGAGATGATAGATGCCTATAAGCAGGTCCTTGTAGGCCAGTATCGTATCCCTGAGAGAGAGGACAGCCTTTTGGATGACGCCGATATTCAGGAACTGGCCAACAAAGCGGCTGACGACGCAGGAAGAAGCGCAGACGGCATCAATCCGGACACTTTGGAATACGGAACCGGCGACGCCACTATACATGACTATTACATTACCGATAAAAAGGGAACAAGAACCACGGCGATTATTAAGGGTGAGCCCTTTACGATTCATTTCAGCGTGGACTTTAATCGTGATATAACGGCACCTATATTTGCCTTTACCATCAAGAATATTCGCGGAACCGAGATAACGGGAACCAATACAATGTATGAGAAGGCTTTTCTGGAGAGCGTTAAGAAAGGCAATTCAAAGACCGTGACTTTCACCCAGGATATGAACCTTCAGGGGGGTGAATATCTCTTAAGTCTTGGTGTAACAGGCTATGAGAGAGAGGATTTTCAGGTATATCACAGACTGTATGACGTTATTAACATCACGGTAGTATCTGACAAGAATACTGTGGGTTATTACGATATGAATTCAAAAGTTACCATAGAGTAATTATATGGAGCAAAGAATGGAAAACGAAACTATTGGAAAAGTAACACTTGATTATAAGCACTACAGCGGTGAAGACAGCTACAGTGACGGTATTGTGGAAGACGAGATTCTCAATATCGTAAGAAGCTATCCCAAGGCTGATTACGGCAGAATTATCGAGGCCAACAAGAACTGGCCCATAATGTACCACCTTTCAAGCCAGAGAGAGAATATTATCTCATGGCTTCCCATAAGCAAGGATATGAAAGTTCTTGAGATAGGCTCGGGCTGCGGCGCCATAACAGGTGCACTGTCCAAGATGGCCGGCAAAGTGGATTGTATAGACCTCTCAAGAAAGAGAAGTATGATCAACGCCACAAGACATCAGCATGAGGACAATATCAGCATCAAAGTGGGCAATTTCCAGGAGATAGAACCGGATCTTGATACTGATTATGATTATGCCCTTCTTATAGGTGTATTCGAATACGGTAAGAGCTACATAGGAGGAAAGAATCCCTATGAAGACTTCCTTACTATAATCAAAAAGCATGTCAAAGACGACGGACACATCGTTATAGCCATTGAAAACAGATACGGACTCAAATACTGGGCAGGATGCAGAGAAGATCATCTTGGCTCTTTTTTCAGTTCGATCGAGTGCTACAAAGACGGTGGCGGTGTCAATACTTTTTCCCGTAAGGGACTTGAAGATATCATGAAGAATGTGGGTATCAATGATTACCACTTCTATTACCCATATCCCGATTACAAGTTCATGACTACGCTTTTCAGCGATGACAGACTTCCCTCCAAGGGTGAACTCTGCAATAATCTGAGGAATTTTGACAGAGACAGAATGCTCTTATTTGATGAGAAAGCTGCCTGGGACGGTCTTCTTGATGAAGGACAGTTCCCCTTCTTCTCCAATTCCTATCTTCTTGTTGTGGGCAACAGACCTGATACGGACTATATCAGATATTCCAACGACAGGTCACCTGTATATCAGATAAGCACAAGAATCAAAAAAGACGGCGTAGAGAAGGCTGCTCTCTACGAAGACGGAGCAGAGCATGTTAAAGCTATGGGAGACACTTATAAGATTCTCTCAGCAGCTTATGAAGGAACTGATCTTGATATTCTTCCATGTAAGATTAGGGACGACGGAAAAGCCGAATTCCCTTATGTCAGCGGAAAGCCCCTGGCGGAAATAATGACAGATAGGCTTAAAGACGGTGATGAAGAGGGCTTTTGGGAACTCTTTGACGAGTACTGCAAGAGGGTTGATGCAGGTAAAAAGACGGATATTACGGACCTGGATCTTGTTTTCTCCAATATATTGGTGGACGGAGACAAGTGGACGGTTATAGATTACGAATGGACTGCCGAAAAGAAACTGCAGACCAAGGAAATAGCCTTCAGAGCTTTGTATTGTTTCCGGATGGAAAATCCCGGACTCAAGCTGTCAAATTACGATTTAATGGTAGAGAAATTGGGCTTGTCTAACAAGGAAACAGAGGCTATAAAGGCAGAAGAAGCCGCATTCCAGAAGAAAGTAACGGATAACAGACTGTCCATGGGCGAACTGAGAGAGACCATCGGCGGGGCTGTGCTTACCAAGGATATGCTTCTTTCGGGTCAGGATGAGAACAGTATTAAGAATAAATTGCAGATATATACCGATTTCGGAAGAGGATTTAACGAAGAAGATTCTTTCTTCATAGACAATCTCTACGACAGCAAAGGATATATGGAATTTGCCGTTCCTCTTGAGAGCAGAACTTTGAGACTCAGAATCGATCCAATGATGGATTATTGTATGACTGAGATTCATGAGATAATTCTCAACAGTGAGCCTGTTGATATCAAGAATAACAAGAGACTTCAGGTAAACGGTAAAAAAATAAACGGAGATAACAGTGTGACAGCTGTATTCTATTCCGACGATCCGGGCATTGTTATAGAGACCAAGGATCTTATAAGGCAGTCGGGTAATCTCCTTAAAGTAAAACTTACCACTAGGAAGATTCCTGCAGATATGGTTAATGCCCTGAGTAAAGAACTCAGTAAGAAGATAAGACTGTAAAGAAGGCTGTCTGCAGACAGCGGAGGGGATAGGGATGTTAGATACAGTAAAGGCACTGGTAAAATATCCAATAATAGTGAGTCTTAACAAAAAGTATTATAAAGAGCTGGACAGACAGTATGTTTCCTATGATTCCTGGATCAGGAAAAAAGAGGCAGACTATCTGGCGGGCATTGAAAAGTGCAGGCTGGGCGATGATGTTATCCTTCTGATTGAGGATAAGAAGAAGGTGGATTCAAAGGCAAAGAATGTTATTGCTGCCGCCATGAAGGACCCCAAAGTCATGGTTGTCTACGGTGATGAGGATGAGCTCAACTCCAACCGCACCATCAGGATGAGCTTTTGTTGAAGGCAGTGATATCTATGATACGGTGGTGAAGTCTGCAAGAGGACTTGAGCGTGATCAGGTCAAGCATGTGGATTATGTGCTCTACCATAATGACAATTCCACCAACAGTGTAAAGGACAGAAGATTTGTGCCTTCTTACAACGGTGATGATCTGGTGTCCGTTGTGGTGCCTTCAAAAGACAATCCGAAGATACTGGACCAGATGCTTCGGTCTTTTATCAAATTAACAACAGGTGTTTCGTACGAAATTATCGTAATTGACAACGGCAGCACCGAAGAAAATAAAATTACGATTGAACAAATAATAGAAAAGTACAAAAAGGCTGATTCTCTGGGCTTTAAAGACATAAGATACATATATGAGCCTCAGGAATTCAATTTTGCAAGAATATGCAACAGAGGAGCAAAGGAAGCGGGGGGTGAATATCTCCTCTTCCTTAACGATGATATAGAGATAAGAGACAGTAAGTGGCTCTATCGTATGATGGCCTATGCGGAGATGTCCCATGTGGGAGCAGTGGGGGCAAAGCTTTATTATCCCGAGAGCAAGATGATACAGCATTGCGGTATCACCAATCTCAGACTGGGTCCCGTTCATAAGCTTCAGTATAAGGAAGACGACCATCCCTACTATGATCATGCCAATGATATGGACAGGAATGTTCTGGCCGTTACCGGAGCATGTCTTCTTCTGGATAAAGAAAAGTTCGATTCCATAGGCGGTTTTGATGAGAAATTCAAAGTGGCCTTTAATGACGTGGACCTTTGCTACTCGCTTTATGAAGCGGGCTATGACAATGTGGTGGTCAATACCACCCATCTTTGGCACTATGAGTCACTGAGCAGAGGCGATGATGAATCTGCCGAGAAGATAGAAAGACTCATGAATGAAAGGACTCTTCTCTATGAGAAGCATCCGAATCTTTATGCCAAGGATCCTTATTATCATGATTATCTCACCAATGATATTCTTGACAGCAATTATACCTGTGCCTACGAGTACGAATACAATAAGAAAGGCAATATCTGCAACTGCAAGGCTAAGAAGGTGAACTATGCCCTTAAGCCTGAGTGGGAGAATGAATGCCTTATTATCAGTATGGAACAGAGCGGAAGCATAGAGTATTTTCTGGGACCTGAGGCAAAGAACAGGCCCGATGCCAAGGATATCTATTTTGGCGGCTATACTTTCGTTGCAGGAAGTGACAATTCCTGCTTTGATTTTAAAATACTTATTAAGGGTGAAGGCGGAATCTTTGAGATTCCCTGTAACAAGATATACAGACCCGATCTTGAGATCAATCTCGATCCTGAAGAGAAGGCGGTTTTATGCGGTTTTTCCTTAAGACCCGATATGTCCGCTGTTCCAAAGGGACGTTATCAGGTGGGAGTTATCGCCAAAGGACTGGCTGCAAGACTTACCTTGTGCAGATTCACCGGAAGATATATTGAGGTAGTGTAATGGCTGACGATTACAAAAAACTCTACGAAGAAGAGCATCAAAGATGCAACGAATATATTGCAAAAGTGGCCGAGCTGGAAGAAGCCAATGCCATGCTCAAATTCAAGCTGGACAGGATTCACAACAATCCCCTTTGGAAATGCACAAAGGGCATAAGAATCCTCATGCTTAGATCCGCCAAATTCATGAAAAGAGTGAAGGGACTCGGTGGTTTTGCGGGCTTCAAGGCGAAGCTCGCCCACAAGATCAACGAGAAAAAGGCTGCCAAGAGTTATGGTACGGCCTCTTTTCCCGATGCAGATGAAAGAAAGAGACAGGAAGAAGCCAGATTTGACAAAGAACCTGTCATCAGTATACTTGTGCCTCTTTACAACACTCCCCGGGAATTCCTTACCGAGATGATAGATTCCGTGGCCTACCAGACCTACCGTAACTGGGAACTTTGCCTGGCGGACGGCTCCGACTCATCTCACGGATACGTAGGTGAATACTGCAAAAAAAGAGCGGAGGCCGACAAGAGAATCAAATATAAAAAACTTGAGAATAACGAGGGTATATCCGGCAATACAAATCAGTGTTTTGCCATGTCCACGGGCGAATATATAGGTCTCTTCGATCATGACGATATTCTGCATCCTTCAGTGCTCTACGAATATGTGAAGGTTATTAACGAGCAGAATGCGGACTATATCTATTGTGATGAGACCACTTTCCACAAGGGCAGCATCAACAATATGATCACCATGCATTTCAAGCCCGACTACGCAATAGACAACTTAAGAGCTAATAACTATATCTGCCATTTCAGCTGCTTTAAGAGAAGCCTGCTTGAAGGTACGGAGCTCTTCAGAAGCAAATTCGACGGAAGCCAGGATCATGACATGATATTAAGACTTACCGACAAGGCTGAAAAGGTGGTTCATGTTCCCAAGCTTCTCTATTATTGGAGAAGTCATGCGGGCAGCGTGGCAAGTGATATCAATGCCAAGAGTTATGCCATAGAAGCCGCCAGAGGAGCGGTTGCGGACCATCTTCACACTCACGGCTTCAAGAACTTCAAGATTGCCAGCACCAGAGCTTTCGAGACTATATTCAGAATTAGCTACGAGATTCAGGGAACTCCCAAGATCTCCATAATAATCCCCAACAAGGACCACAAGGCGGATCTTGAGAGATGTGTGACTTCCATTCTTGAGAAGACCACCTATGACAATTACGAGATCAGAGTTCAATTATTCCAAGATCAACAATTTCGGCGTATCAAAAGCAGAAGGCGAATATATTGTCCTGCTTAACAATGATACAAAGGTTATATCCGTTAACTGGCTGGAAGAAATGCTTATGTATGCCCAGAGAGAGGATGTGGCTGCCGTAGGCGCCAAGCTTCTCTATGACGACAAGTCAATACAGCACGCCGGTGTTGTAATAGGCTTGGGTGCTCACAGGACAGCAGGTCATACTCACTACGGTAAGGCCTATGACAATCTGGGATATATGGGAAGACTTTGTTACGCCCAGAATGTTACAGCCGTTACGGGGGCTTGTCTTATGGTAAAGAAGGCTCTTTTTGACGAAGTGGGCGGACTTGACGAGGACTTTAAGATATCTCTTAATGACGTGGATCTCTGCCTTAAGTTCAGAAAGAAGGGCTATCTCAACGTATTTACACCTTTTGCGGAACTCTATCATTTTGAATCGGCCAGCAGGGGCATAGATGTGGAGGATCCCGAGAAGGCAAAACGCTATAACGAAGAGTCTGCTCTCTTCAGAGAAAAGTGGAAAAAAGAGCTTGAAGAGGGGGACCCTTACTTCAATCCCAACTTCTCCTTAGACAGGAGCGACTATTCACTAAAGGCCTAGATTATGATAAAATGTCACTGGTATATAAAGGAGGGAAAAGATGAGCTACAGAGAGGATTACAAGTTCTGGCTGGAGGATGATTATTTCGATGCGGACACCAAAGCCGAGCTTAAGAAGATTGAAGGAAACGACAAAGAAATAGAAGACAGATTCTATAAGGAATTGGAATTCGGTACAGGTGGACTCAGGGGTGTCATCGGTGCCGGAAGCAACAGAATGAATATATACACTGTCAGAAAGGCAACTCAGGGTCTTGCCAATTATATTATCAAGAACAATGGCAAGGACAGAGGTGTTGCCATAGCTTATGACTGCAGATATATGAGTCCCGAATTCGCTGATGAAGCGGCACTTTGTCTGGCTGCCAACGGCATCAAGGCTTATGTTTTTGACGAACTCAGACCCACACCCGAGCTTTCATTTGCTTTAAGAACTCTGGGCTGTATCTCGGGTATAGTTGTTACTGCAAGCCACAATCCTCCGGAATATAACGGATACAAGGTATATTGGGAAGACGGCGCACAGGTAACCGCGCCCAGAGATAAGGATATCATAAGCGAGGTAAAGGCTGTAACGGATTATCATGCCGTTAAGACCATGTCTAAGGATGATGCCGTTAAAGCAGGTCTTTACAAAGTAATCGGTGCAGAGATAGACGATAAATACATGGTCGAGCTTAAAAAGCAGATCATTCATCCCGATGTTATCAAGCAGATGGCTGAGGACATCAGAATAGTATATACACCTTTCCATGGAACAGGTAACAAGCCGGTAAGAAGAATACTTAAGGAACTTGGATTCAAGCATGTATATGTGGTTCCCGAACAGGAAGACCCGGATCCCGCATTCACAACACTTGAGTATCCCAATCCCGAGGATCCAAAGGCATTTACTCTTGCTCTTAAGCTTGCAAAAGAGAAAAACGCGGACATAGTACTGGCTACAGATCCCGATGCGGACAGACTGGGAATCTATGCCCTTGATACTAAGAGTGGAGAATACATTCCTTTCACAGGTAATATGTCAGGCATGCTTATTGCCGAATATATCCTAAGAGAGAGGAAGGAAAGCGGACTTATGCCCGTTAATCCCGCTATGGTTAAGACCATCGTAACAACCAATATGGCGGATCCCATTGCGGCAAAATACGGCGTTAAGCTTATAGAAGTTCTTACGGGATTCAAGTTTATCGGAGAGCAGATTAAGCTCTTTGAACAGACAGGCTCCAACAATTATGTATTCGGACTTGAAGAATCCTATGGATGTCTTGCGGGAACACATGCAAGGGACAAGGACGCGGTAGTTGCGGTTATGTGTCTCTGTGAAGTTGCCGCATGGTGCAAGGCTCATGGCGAGACCGTATGGGACAGAATGGTTAAGATGTACGAAGAGTACGGCTATTACAGAGAAGACCAGTATGCGATTACTCTCAAGGGTATCGAAGGAACCAAGCAGATAGCTGCAATAATGGAAAAGCTTCGTAACGATCCTCCTAAGGATTTCGGAGATTGGAAAGTTCTTAAGTTCAGAGACTATGACAAGGATGTGGTTATCGATCTTGCCACAGGCGAGAAGACAAACACAGGTCTTCCCAAGTCAAATGTTCTTTATTTTGAACTTGATAAGGATGCATGGTGCTGTGCAAGACCTTCGGGAACAGAGCCCAAGCTTAAGTTCTACATGGGGGTTAAGGGTAACAGCATCGAAGATGCAAAAGAAAAGAATGCAAAGCTTACAGAGAGCTTGAAGAAGTATATTTAGAACTTCATTAACATAACAATAGAGTAAATTAATCAGGCAGACACACGGAAGTGTTGTCTGCCGATTTCATAATTGACTAAAAGGACAGAGGATAGCAAGGACAAAGGGGAATAATCCGGAAGGAGATAAGATGGCGGCTGCTTTAAAAAAGGCATATCACTATATGCAGCGTAACGGAATAAAAGATACTGTATATGCATCCATGGAACAGCTTATGCGTAACAGGGTGAAATATAATTATGTCCGTCCTTCCGAAGAAGTCTTAAGGGCCCAGAGCAAGAAAGTCTTCAGACGCCCAATCCTCTTCTCTGTTATTGTTCCGGCATATGAAACGGATGAAAAGTACCTTGCTGAGATGATAGATTCGGTTCTTGCCCAGTCCTATGAGCATTGGGAACTGATAATTGCGGATGCTTCAAAAAGCGATAAAGTCAAGAAGAAGACAAAGGAATATAAGGATATCAGGATAAAATATATGCATCTTCATAAGAATGCAGGTATATCCGCAAATACAAACAGTGCACTGCAGGGGGCTGTGGGAGATTACATAGGCCTTTTGGATCATGACGATCTCCTGACATCGGATGCCCTCTACGAAAATGCCGTTAAGATAATCGAAGCCAAAGAAGCCGGTAAAGATTACGCCTTTGTCTACTCAGATGAGGATAAATGTGATTCAACGGGTTCAAAATACTTTGATCCCAACATAAAACCCGAATTTAATCTTGATTTGTTACTGTCAAATAACTATATATGCCACTTCCTGGTGATGAAGGCCGAACTGATGAAGAAACTGCAGTTCAGACCGGATTATGACGGTGCTCAGGACCATGACATAGTCCTTCGCGCATATGGTCTTACAAGTGAAAAGGCCAGTGATCTCACCATATCCTACGGACACATAAGCAAGGTCCTCTATCATTGGAGATGTCATGAGGGATCCACTGCGTCTAATCCGGAGAGCAAGAATTATGCTTATGAAGCCGGCAGGCGAGCTGTAGCGGATTATCTGGCTCACGCAGGAGTTAAGGCTGAAGTAGAACATACCAAGCATAAGGGCTTTTTCCGTGTGGAATACAAAGACACATATCAGTACCCGGACAAGAGTAAAAAGAAAGAGATAAAAGATGAGATAACGGGAAGCCGAAGAGGAGAAATAGCTTACAATGTTTTTCTCAACCGCTATGACGTAGGTGCGGTAGGCGGACCTGTCTTTAAAGGCAATAAAATAACGGGCGGAATCATCGATGATTCCAAGACTTGTCCCTTCGACGGACTGAACAGAAAATTCAGCGGATACCTGCACAGAGCGGTGTTGCAGCAGACAGGCTATGCTTTGGATGTGCGTAATATGGCTTTGGCCGAAGCGTTGATTCCCTGCTTGATAAAGACTGCGCGAATTGAGGAGTACAGATATCTGTACAATCAGGATTTAATAAATGAATTAGATGAGCAATTCAAGGGCGAAAAAATCGAGGAACCCTTTATAGATGTGAAGGATTATCTTGCAAAAGGGCGTTTTGAAGACTATGAATTCCTCAAGACCAGCATAAGCCTGGGAAGAGAGATAGGATTCGAAGGCTTTAAGAATTACTACGATCCCATGTTTTACGATGAGGATGAAAGATAAGCTGTGTTTGACAGATGTCGGACCTGCGACAGAGAGGCAATAATGAACACTACGGTTATCATTCCCAACTACAATGGGATAGATTATCTGAAAAAATGCATAGCGAGCCTAAATAAAAGCAATTACAAAGACTTTGAAGTGATTGTTGTGGACAACGGGTCGGCTGACGGGAGCGCTGATTGGATGAAAGCGGAACATCCCGAGATAAGGCTTATATCCCTTAAGGAGAACCTGGGCTTTGCTCCGGCTGTCAATCTTGGTATAGAAGCTGCTTTCACAAAATACGTTCTGCTCCTTAACAATGATACGGAAGTGGATCCGGATATGGTGGAAAGACTTGAAAAAGCCATTGATGAAGATGAGAAGATATTTTCCGTAAGCGCCAAGATGCTTAGCCTGCATAATCCGGAGCTTATTGACGGTGCGGGGGATTATTACTGTGCCCTCGGTTGGGCTTATGCATACGGTAAGGGCAAAAAAGCAAGTGAAAAATGCCTTAAGAAGAAGGAAGTCTTCAGCGCCTGCGCGGGCTGCGCCATATACAGAAGAGATATTTTGATTGAAATAGGTGGGTTCGATGAGAGACATTTTGCCTATCTTGAGGATGTAGACCTGGGTTACAGAGCAAGGATCAATGGTTATGTTAACCTATATGAGCCGGAGGCTGTATGCCTGCACGCGGGAAGTGCTTTCAGCGGCTCCAGATACAATGAATTTAAGATTGATTTAAGCAGCAGGAACAATGTTTATTTGATCTGGAAAAACATGCCCTTGTTGCAGTTTTTGCTTAATCTCCCATTTTTGCTTGTGGGCTTCCTTATAAAGATACTTTTCTTTATCCTTAAGGGTTACGGAAAAACCTATTGTAAAGGATTAATTAAGGGCGTGAGCATGTCCCTTAACAAAGAAGGAAAAAGCAAAAAGGTGCCTTTCAGATGGAAAAACCTACCGAGTCTGATAAAGATACAGATTGAGCTGTGGATTGGGATTATACGCCGATTATGCTGAGACTGTAAGCTATTGTGGAGGAAATCTTTTTTCAGTGCAAAATTGTAAAGATGTTAGATAAAGAATACGCAAATTGTTGTACAATTTCATCAAAAAGAGTATAATTAAATCTATGAATATTATCAACTGCAAGGAGGGGTTATGTTGATGAAGAAAGAAAATGCTAAACAATCTTCCACAGGAGCAAAAAAGGGTCTTATCAGCAGACTTAATATGCGAGTAACGTTGCTTCTGTTTTCCCTGATTCCACTGGTTGTGTCTTCTTTACTGATCGGTGTTGTGTCCATCAATAAGAGTAAGACCGAGGTTCAGGACTACACCCATAATGCCATGGTTCAGGCCATTAATGAGGTGGGTATATCCTTTGATACCGTTGTAACTAAGAATGAGGGAACACTCAAGGCTTATGCCACAGCTCCGGTTTTAAAGGATGCATTGAAGAATCCTAATGATGCGGCCAAAGCAGCAGCGGCTCAGCAGTATACACTGGATTATTTCGGAAGCCTGTCAGGCTGGGAAGGCCTCTATATTGCCGACTGGAATTCAAAAGTTATCACTCATCCCAATGAGGGAGTTATCGGTATGGTCCTTCGTGAAGGCGATGCACTGAAAGGCCTTCAGGATAACATGACCGCTGATGAGGATGGCGTGTTTAATACAGGTATTCTCACAAGTCCGGCATCAGGACAGATAATAATGTCCATATATACACCGATTCTGGATAACGGTAAGCCTATCGGTTTTGCCGGCGGAGCTTTTTATGTGCAGGATATCGCAGGAGCTATTTCGGACGTGACTTCACTTAATCTGAGTTCTGCTTATATCTATTTTGTAGATGCTCAGGGAACTATGCTTTATCATCCGGATGAATCAAAAGTAGGCAATCCTGTAGAGAATGCGGCGGTTAAGTCTCTTGTAGCAGGTCTTGCCGAAGGCAAACACCCCGATCCTGATATTATTGTTTATGAATATAAAGGTAAAACAAAGTATGCCGGATATTATATAGGTGAAGGTGACAGATATATCGCAGTTCTTACAGCTGACGAGGATGACGTACTGACAGGCATTAAAGCAATCAGAAGCATTACACTTCTTATCATAGCTGTCTGCATTATCGTTTTCGTTCTTATAGGCCTCTGGCTCGAGAGATTTATATCTGTACCTCTTATCAAGCTTTCAAAATCACTTGAACAGCTCAGTACAGGTGATGTAACGGTAACATGTGATGCAAAATCACATATCAAAGAGACCAAGTCTCTCATAAATGCATTCGAAGCTTTGAAGGGAGCCCTTGATAAGTCACTGACATCCGTTCATACAGCTGCCGATGAACTTAACCGTTCTATCGTAGGCGTTGATGACAAGACTAACAGCAATGTTGATGCAATTACAGAGATCAACACAGCGGTTAACGAAGTTGCCGAGACATCACAGAGTGTAGCAGAACATGCACAGACCATGACTGAAAAAGCATCACAGCTCGGTGAAAACATTGAGCGTCTCAATGATAATGTGCAGAATCTTCATGATGCATCACAGACAATCAAGAATGCCAACAGCGAGGCATCTGCCTGCATGAGTTCCGTATTGTCAGGTGCAAAAGAATCTGTTTCCGCTATGAACGAGATTACAGCAAAGATAAGCGAGACCAACTCAGCTATTGAGAATATCGGTTCAGCGATCACAGCCATCGAATCAATCGCCGCACAAACCAACCTGCTTTCGCTTAATGCTTCAATCGAAGCTGCCCGCGCAGGTGAAGCCGGAAGAGGATTCGCGGTTGTTGCTGATGAGATAAGAAGTCTGGCTGATTCATCTGCCGATTCCGCTAAAGAAATCCGTCAGATTATCGAAAATGTCATCGGTCTTTCTCAGGGAACAGTTGATATCTCTAATCGAGTATCGGACGTAATCAACAGAGAACAGACAGATATCGAAGAGGCTCAGGACAAGTTCGATGTACTTTCTGATTCGGTAGAGGCATCAATTAATGAGATAGAGACAATTCGTCATATGACAGATGCTCTTAACTCTATTAAGACAGAGCTTACCACATCTACGGATGAGCTTGGCGCCATATCAGAAGAGCTTGGCGCAACCGCCGAAGAAGTTGCGGCTTCATGCCAGACAGTTACGGAAGCATGTACCGATACTCAGTCTTCAACGCAGGAGATGCGTGCTGTAAACGAAGAGATGAGCGAGGCTATAGCTTACTTCAAACTTTAATAGAATCACAGTATAAAAACATACCGGTCACAGCGAGAATGCTGTGGCCGGTATTCTTTTGCCCGGGTTGCCCAAACAGCGGATTGAAAGAAGCCTATCCTAAGCCGAAAGCGTGATATAAGGTTGAGTTTTTTTTGATAATAATGTAAAATAACTCTGATAATGCCATCAGTATGGGTGGCAATAGGGATAAAAAGGGATATGATTAAAGATAATCAGAAATATTTTAACAGACTGCATGTTCTGTTAGACGCTGTCGTTGTGGCAGCAGCATATTTTTTGTCCTGGTATCTCAAATTTGAAGGACCGTTCAAAGATGAAGGCGTCGGCGCATATACGATGGAGTTCTATCTCAGTGCGCTTTATTTTGTTGTACCGGGATATATCGTTCTCTTTTATCTCAGCCGGATGTATGCTCCTCAGCGTACCCGGAGAATAGAGAATCAGCTTACTCAGATATTTGCCGCAAATACAATCGGAGCTCTGGCCTTCCTGGTAGCAATCGCCGCATTCAAATACAGCGATTTCTCCCGTGGACTTGTGCTTATATTCTATATAACCAATATGATCATGATTACAGTGGAAAAGGTCTTTATCCACTGGAGTCTGAGACATTTCAGAAGCAAGGGATATAATATGAAATATATCCTGCTTGTGGGTTATTCCAGAGCGGCGGAAGAATATGTGAGCCGTATTATTGCAAACCCTCAGTGGGGATATGTAGTAAGAGGAATACTTGACGATCATGTGCCCAGAGGCACCATGTACAAGGGTGTAAAGGTCATAGGATGTATAGATAATCTTGATATTATACTGAGCAGCAGCCAGCTTGATGAGATAGCCGTAACTCTTTCTCTGTCAGATTATGACAGACTGGAAGAGCTGGTGGGAATGTGCGAGAAATCGGGTGTGCATACAAAATTCATCCCCGATTACAACAGCCTTATCCCCAACAAGCCTTACACGGAAGATCTTAACGGGCTTCCGGTTATCAATATAAGATATGTGCCCCTCAGCAATACCATCAATGCTTTGGCAAAAAGGTTTGTGGACATTGTTTTTTCCCTCTTGGGAATTATTGTTTTGTCCCCATTCCTTCTTATTGTGGCGATTATTATCAAGTGCAGCAGCAAGGGCCCTGTTATCTTCAAGCAGGAGCGAGTGGGACTGCATAACAAGCACTTTTATATGTATAAGTTCCGTACCATGTATGTTCAGGCAGAGTGCGAAGAACAGAAGGCATGGACTACTAAGGACGACCCCCGAGTTACCAAGGTGGGCAAGTTCTTCAGAAAGACAAGTATCGACGAATTCCCTCAGTTATTCAATATTCTGAAGGGGGATATGAGTATAGTGGGACCGAGGCCTGAGAGACCTCAGTTTGTCGAGAAATTCAGGGAAGAGATTCCCAGATATATGATAAAGCATCAGGTTCGTCCGGGTCTTACCGGATGGGCTCAGGTCAATGGCTTCAGAGGAGATTCTTCCATCCGCAAGCGTATTGACTGTGATATATACTACATTGAGAACTGGAGCATGGCCTTTGACTTTAAGATAATGTTCTTGACCATATTCCGTGGGTTTATCAATGAGAATGCTTATTAAATTAGAATTGGAGTGTTAAAAAATGGCATCTTATCGTGATGATGATCGTTATTATGACGACAGAAGGAGTGACGATCGTCGCAGGAGCAGTTCAGGCCGCTCGGCTAGTTCAAGAGAAGCAGCAAGAAGACGTGCTGCTGAGGCAAAGAGAAGAAAGAAGAAGAAACAAAGAAAGATTATCCTTCTGGTAGTTGAAGTATGTGTACTTCTTTTACTTGTTGGTGTGTTCTGGTTCTTCCATTCAACAACCAAAACTCAGAAGGTTAAAATTAACGAAGAAGATATCGTAATAAACGAGTCGGTTCAGGAAAACGAAGGTATGAAGGGCTATCGTAATATTGCCCTCTTCGGTGTGGATTCAAGAGACGGTTCTCTTGGAAAAGGTAACAGAACAGATACAATCATCATATGTTCAATCAATGAAGATACAGGTGATATCAGACTCTGTTCGGTATACAGAGACACATACCTGAACCTTGGTAATGACTCATATAACAAATGTAATGCGGCTTATGCCAAGGGTGGTCCGGAACAGGCTATCAACATGCTTAACATGAACCTGGACCTTAATATTACAGATTACGTTACGGTAGGCTTTGAAGGCCTTATTAAGACCATCGATGATCTGGGTGGCGTTTACGTAGACGTTACGGAAGAGGAGATTCCTCATCTTAACAACTACCAGATCAGTATGGTAGGTAAGACAACCGATAACGAGCATTTCTATGCTGATGAAGGCAAGGATTACATTGCGGTAACAAGTCCGGGACGCCAGAAACTTAACGGTCTTCAGGCAACAGCTTATTGCCGTATAAGATATGTAGGTAACGACTTTATGAGAACCTGGAGACAGCGTACGGTGCTTCAGGAGATTATGAAGGTGGCAAAAGAATCAAGCGCTTCAGATCTTGCAAAGACACTCAGCGATGTTACACCTTATGTAGCAACTTCGCTTGATGTGGATGAGATGACAGCTATGCTTGGTGATATTGCAAAATATAATGTTGTTGCAGATGACGGATTCCCGTTTGAATCAAACAGAGCTACAGGTACTGTAGGCAGCAAGGGATCCTGCGTAATTCCTAACAACCTTGAACAGAACGTTGTTCTTCTTCAGCAGTTCCTGTTTGACAATGATGCTTATACACCATCGTCACAGGTATCAAGCTATAGTTCGAAGATTTCGCAGGACACAGGATATTAAATAAATGATAGATGTTATAATACCGACTTATCAGCCTGATGATGACCTCATCAGGCTGTTTGACAGTCTGAGGAAACAAACTGCAAATATCGGCAGGATCATAGTAATGAATACCGAAGAGGGAGAATGGGAAAAGTATGTCCTTAATCACAGGTTTAAGCCTGAGGATTATGACATAGAGATCCACCACATCTCCAAGAGAGAGTTCGGCCACGGTAAGACACGCAACAGAGGCGTTAAATACTCTGAGGCGGATGTTTTTATCCTTATGACACAGGATGCCGTTCCTGCGGACGAGTACTTCGCAGAGAAGCTGATAGAGCCTCTTTATGACGAAAAAACGGCCGCCTCTTACGCCAGACAGCTGGCCAAAGAGGATGCGTCCACGCCCGAGAGGATAACAAGGCAGTTCAATTATCCGGCAGAATCCATGCTTAAGTCGGCTAAGGATATTGCTACTCTTGGCATTAAGACATATTTTTGCTCAAATGTTGCCTGTGCTTACAGAAGAGACGTATTTGACAGCCTTGGAGGATTTGTTAACAGGACGATATTCAATGAGGATATGATCTATGCGGCGGGAGCCGTAAAGGCGGGCTATAACATCGCCTACGCGGCGGATGCAAGGGTCTACCACAGCCACAACTATTCCGGAAGGGATCAGTTCCACAGGAATGTGGATCTGGGGGTATCTCAGGCAGAGCATCCCGAGATTTTTGCCGACGTTCCCAGCGAGGGAGAGGGCAAAAAGATGGTAAGCGTAACCGTAAAGGAGCTCTTTAAGATGGGAGAGGCACTGAAAGTGATTCCTTACATCTATGTATGCGCCTGCAGATATGTCGGTTACAAGATTGGCAAGAATTATAAACGTCTTCCCGTAGGATTTGTAAAGAAGTGCTCGACGAATCCTAAATATTTTGATAAGTAAAAAAGCTATATTTTATAATTTCTAAAGATTTTGTACACATTTTGAACACAATCTGATTCTATACTGACAAGTGTAAAACAAATTGATCCATCTATCAGAATAGGGGTGATTGTAATGTATGATGATAATATGAAAGAAGACGGAGTGTACTCAGGACAGAAGTACGAGTATTCCGGAGGTGTATCGTATTCGTCGGAAACGCCTTCGCCGGATGACAATAAAGAGAAAAAGAAGAAAAAGGGCGGATTTTTTAAGAAAGCTCTTGCTGCAGTTCTTCTTGGTGTATTATTCGGAACAGCCGCAGGCGGAGCCTTTTATGCGGTGGACTATTTTACGGATTACGGCGATACAAAGGAAGTTAAAGATGAGACTCCCGTATCCAATGTAGAACTTCCTGCAACTCAGGCGGTCAGCAAAGATGATGATGATACGGAAGCTGTTCAGGTTGTTACTCAGGTTACGGATGTAACAGAGGTTGTTGACGCTGTTATGCCCAGTCTTGTATCAATTAAAGGTGTATACAAGATAACATCTCAGAACTTTTTCGGACAGACCTTCTCGCAGGAGACGGAAGGAAGCGGCTCCGGAATAATCCTTGCACAGGATGACAATAATCTTCTTATTGCTACCAACAACCACGTGGTTGAGGATGCAAGCGCTCTGGAAGTTGTGTTTATAGACGGTTCTACTGCATCTGCCAACATCAAAGGTACGGATGAAGACATGGATCTGGCCGTTATAACGGTTAATCTTTCGGATATTTCGTCTGATACTAAGAATGCCATATCCATTGCAAAACTGGGAGATTCAGACAGCCTTAAAGTAGGACAGGCAGCCATTGCCATAGGTAACTCTCTGGGATACGGACAGTCGGTTACAACCGGTGTTATCAGTGCTTTGGACAGAAGCCTTACTATATCATCTACGGGTGAGACTGTAAGCGGCCTTATTCAGACCGATGCAGCTATCAATCCCGGTAATTCGGGCGGAGCCCTTGTCAATATGAACGGCGAGGTTATCGGTATCAATTCAAGTAAGATCGGCGGTAGCCAGGTGGATGGCGTAGGTTTTGCTATTCCCATATCATCGGCAAGTCCGATTCTTCAGGATATAGTATCCAGTGCCGAGAGAATAGAGGTATCTGAGGCCAACAGAGGATTCCTCGGAATCAACGGTGTAAGTGTTACCGAAGAAGCTTCCGCAATGTACGGTATGCCTGTTGGTGTACAGGTAAGAAAGATATATGAAGGAACCGGTGCGGCAGAATCCGATATGCAGCTTGGAGATATAATTAAGAAGGTTGCAACCAAGAGTGTCGGAAGTATGGAAGATCTTCGTGAAGAACTGAAGTACTACAGTGCCGGAGAGACGGTAAACATCACTGTTTACAGATTCGTGGACGGAGAATACAAAGAAGTATCATTCGATCTGACGCTCTGCAGAGAGGATCAGTTGACTGAATAAAAGATGATATAATAATAAAGGTACGGTCGTAGACAGACATGGCCGTACCTTTATTTTTGTATATGTATAGGTTATAATTAACGCTGTGTTACTGCTTTTCACAGGAATAACAGGAGAAAACGTATGAGTGAATATGAAGAGGTATGCGCCCTTTGCAGAAGGAACGAGAGCCAGGCGGGAAAAATGGTCCATATGATGGGCAATGTAGCAATCTGCCAGGACTGCCTTAACAGAACAATGGATATAGTTAATAAGCTGGATCTTTCGTCTTTTTCGCCCTTCGGAGCGGACGGCCTGTTTGGCGGACAGACGGGGTCCGATAGCAACGCCGCAAAAGATACAGAGAAGGCTGCGGAAGAAAAGAGCGATGAGGCTAAGGCTGCGGATATATTGAAAGAGGTAGAGAAGGCAGTGTCTTCAACTGAGGATGCACCTGAGAAAGAAGAACCGGACAAGCCTGATTCAGACGAAAAGGAAGACTCAAAAGGAGTTCCCCTGGGCAACATTTTCCAGGGTATACCCAATATCGGCTTCCTTAATATGGGAGACCTTTTTGGACCGGAACGTGCCAAATCAAGGGTTAAGAAGACAGGCGAGCATAAGCCTATCATAGAGCTTAAGGATATCCCTGCGCCTCACAAGATCAAGGAGATGCTTGATGAGTATGTAGTGGGACAGGAAAAAGCCAAGAAAATTATCTCTGTGGCTGTATATAACCACTATAAGAGAGTGGCGACCGACTCCAAGGATTCGGAAGTTGAAATAGAGAAATCAAATATGCTTATGATTGGGCCTACAGGCTGCGGTAAGACTTACCTTGTTAAGACACTGGCAAAGATACTTGACGTGCCTCTGGCCATCACAGATGCCACATCCTTAACAGAGGCAGGCTATATAGGCGATGATATCGAGAGCGTGGTGTCCAAGCTGCTGGCAGCTGCTGACAATGATGTGGACAGAGCCGAGCAGGGTATCATATTCATTGACGAGATAGATAAGATAGCCAAGAAGCATAACCACGGTTCAAGAGACGTTAACGGAGAATCTGTTCAGCAGGGTATGCTGCGTCTTTTGGAAGGTGCGGAAGTGGAAGTACCTGTGGGAGCCTCAAGCAAGAATGCCATGGTGCCCCTTACCACAATTAATACAAGAAATATTCTCTTTATATGCGGAGGAGCTTTTCCGGATCTGGAAGACATAATTAAGCAGAGATTGCGTAAGAAGACATCCATCGGATACGGTGCGGAGCTTAAGGACAAATTTGACAATGATCCCAACATATTAAGTCAGGTAACAACGGAAGACTTGAGAAAATTCGGTATGATCCCCGAATTCCTGGGCAGACTTCCAATCGTATATACCTTAAACGGTCTTACTGAAGAAATGCTTGTTAAGATTCTTCGTGAGCCTAAGAATGCAATACTCAAACAGTATACAAAGCTCTTGGAACTTGATGAAGTAAAACTTGAATTCACCGATGATGCGCTTGAAGCCATAGCCAAGAAGGCTCTTAAGAAAGAGATCGGCGCCAGGGCCCTCAGAGCCATTATTGAAGACCTGATGCTTGATATAATGTATGAGATTCCCAAGGATGACAATATAGGCAGGGTAACCATTACCAAGGATTATATTGAAGGAACGGGCGGTCCCGTAATAGATATCAGGAGTAATGCTGCCTCTCTTCCGGAGAGAGATTCCATGAAAGTTATTGCTGCCGGTGGAATGTAATGCCGGCATAGTTGTATTGCTACGGCGCGGATGTGGTAACGCAATGCGAATTGCTAAAACACGATTAAATAAATCCAATATGAAAATATCCGCGTTGCTCACAAGATGATGTGGGGTCAAAACTGCAAGACCACAACATTTTGTGCGGGATAAAAATGCAATTACTCTATTATGTAAACTGTAATCCTGCAAGATAGGCTGCAAAACGTAATAATTTGCACACAATATGTATGCATTTGCTCTGTAGACACCACAAGATGTAGACAGAAAAATAAAGATGAAATTAATGGATAAAAGAGGAATGAAAGAAGCTGCTTTAAAAATCATATCAGGAATTAGCATTTTACTTTTTTGCTTTTTGACAGCCTGTGGAAATAAGGATGACCTGGCTGAAGAAACAAGTTCGGAAGAGCCTGTAACGGTAGAGATACTTACCATAGAAGAAGATAAAGAGGAAGAGACGGAGCAGGAGCAACTTCCGGATTTGATTGCTTCTTATTCAATAGGAACAGTAGGAGATACATACAGCGGTATTCTTGAAGCTGTGGCAGAGGAGTACAGAAGACAGGGATACGAACTGCAAGTGAAGAAATATGATGACTACTTTGCTCCTTACAATGATCTTGCGGCAGGTAGTCTTGATGCTGTTCTTTGCTCACATGGACAGTTTCTGAAAAGTTATAATAAGAAGAACAATTCTTCATTATATATAGTAGATGAGATATACTACACACCTTACAGAATATATTCCGATAAGCAAGATAATCTGGACGCTATGAAAAGCGGTGCCAAGATTGCAATTCCGGATGACGTGGTGGGACAGGCAAGATCCATGATGATGCTTGAGGAGATGGGATATGTAGAACTGAGGACCGATGTGTATGATCTTCCAACTTATGAGGATGTGGCCAACTATCTCTGTGATATGACAATTGAAGCAGTGGCCGCTGAGAATCTGTCGGATGCTTTGAGCAAATATGATTATGTTATTATGGACAGTGACAGTGCAATGGCTGCGGAACTTGATGTAATTGACGGTGCTCTTTACACCGAGAGAGCTGATTCGGATGCAATGAAAAAGTATTGCATGGTACTTGTGGCAGCTGAGAACAGTTTTAAGAATAACGAAGAGGTTTCTGAAGGGGAAGAGTCGTCTGAGGATGCAAGCGAAGAAGCAGAAGAGCCTTCTGAAACATCTAGCGGTGCCCCGTTGGATGTACTCGTTAAGACGATGAAATCAGGACCTGTCAGGGATTATCTCTACAACAATTATCATGGAACTATAGTCACCTGCAGAGACAGGGTTGTAACAACCGAAGAGTAGGTGTTTGAAAGGACGCGCAACTTGACAATATGCGCGTCTTTTCCTATACTATCGTGGACGGCTGTAAATTGCGGAGGAAAAACAAATGTCAATTAGAGTACACAATTTTATGGGAGCTTTGGGATGGCAGATGCAGAAGCACTTCCCTATGCTTTCATCGAATTTATATCTGAAGCTTCAGTTTGCTGCCAGAGCAAAGAAGCAGAAGGCATACATTGAGTTTTTTGAAAAGAGTGAGGAAACTCCTCATCCTCTTGTTGTTAATCTTGAGACTATCAACAGATGTAACGGTGAATGTGCTTTTTGTACCGCCAATAAATATGCTGAAAAAAGACCTTATAAGAGAATGGAAGACGATCTCTTTAAAAGCATCATAGATCAGCTGGCTGATTGGGGCTTTAAAGGACATCTTACACTTTACGGTAACAATGAGCCCTGGCTCGATACCCGTATAGTGGAGATGCATAAATACTGCAGGGAAAAACTTCCGGATTCTTTCATATTCATGTCAACCAACGGACTTTTGCTTACCTTAGATATATCAACAACTACTGCGAAGACATGAAGTTAAGAAAGAATATAGTTGAGATATATGACTATGTTAAGGCTCATCCGGAAGAGTTCGGTGATGTTGAGATCCTCATCCAGATGAGATATGTAAAGGCGGTTCTTACCAACCGTGCGGGATCGTCTCCCAATAAGGCGGCAACAGAAAAGATTATTACAGAGACTTGTCTTATGCCTTATACAGATATGTTCATCTTCCCTGACGGAAGAATGGGTATATGCTGTTGTGATAACTTTGAGTCAACGACGCTTGCCGACCTTAATGAGGTTCCGCTTAAAGAAGCTTGGAGCGGCGAGTTATATAAGAAGACCAGAGATATGATAAGAGACGGAAGACAGAATCATCCCTTCTGTAAGCACTGTGACTTTATCGATGCGGGACTCAGAATGGATGCGGTTGACGACGTTCTCAACGGAAGACCTATGAGAGGCGCCCGTCAGTCTATGTTTTCAAGAAACAAGAAGTAAAAAATCAGATAATCAGTAGGTAGGGGTATCCAAGCGGCTCATGGCTGCTTGGATTTCTTGCAATATGGAATAACGCATGATACAATTGAGAGAATACGCGAAAAAGAACAGAAAAAGGATAATCTCCTTAGGTATACTGTGCGGGATAACAATCCTGCTTGAGCTTCTGGTGTTCAATTTTTCAAGTCTTAAGTCTGCTTTTCTTAAACCTGTGAATCTCATGGCTTCTGCAGAAGAGTGCAGCGACAGTGAAGGTGTATACAGGAGCGCTGTATATGAGATTGGGGAGAATGTAAAGAACGTCTATATCAATATGGATATAGAAGAATGTGATTATGCGGAAGCGGAGATTTCGATTACCGACGAGGGTAACAAGTATTCTTATGATACTCCTGCGGTAAGAATAGTTCCCTCTGTTACTTCGACGGAATATATCAATATATATCCTTATGATAAAGTAAATACTTTGTCTTTTGTAATTAGGGTTCCTCTGGGAGCAAAAGCCGTTGTAAAAGATATAACAGTAAATGCACACAGACCTTTTGATATTAAGCCCCTTAGAATGCTTGCGGTTCTGGCATTACTGTGTTTGCTTTCTTATGGCTGGACATATGCTACGGAAAAAATCTCAGGGGCGGATGATTTTTCAGGCGATAAGAACAATAAAGCAGATATATTTAGAAGCCTTGTGCTTGCGGTGACGATGGTATTGCTTATCATCGCCGGCAGGTGGCTCAGCAGATGTAACGAAATGATTGTTGAATGTCCCTGGCCTCATCACAGACAGTATCAGGAACTGGCATATGCTCTTAACAATGGTACAGTGGTCCTTGAAGGCTTGGATGCCGATCCGGGACTGAAAAATGCAGAGAATCCCTATGACACCATTTCGCTGGCTGCGGAAGGTGTACCTTACTACATGGATTATGCCTATTATGACGGCAATTACTATGTATATTTTGGTATCATACCGGAATTGTTGCTCTATTATCCTTACTATCGTCTTACGGGGCATGATCTGACCAATTACAATGCGATGTTTGTATTGTATTCGCTGCTTGTAATCGGTGTATTTGTTTGTCTTGGACAGTTCAGAAAGAGACTGAGGGAAAGAAGAGATATCTATATTCCTTTTCCTGTATATATTATAAGCAGCATAGTTGTGTGCCTCTTTTCAAATAACGTATATATGATCTCGAGAGCAGATCTTTACAATATACCTGTAATGGCGGCGACAGCCTTCACTTGGTTGGGTATCGGACTTTGGCTTTTTGCTGTTAACAGTGATAAGAAATGGCAGAGGATAGTAGGACTTATTGTCGGAAGTCTGTCTATGGCCATGGTATTCGGATGCAGACCTCAGATGGGATTGTATTCCTTTATTGCGATTCCGATCTTCTTTATGCCGGATAAAGACAAAACTGACGGGGAAACGAAGGCGAAGATTGCGGAGATTCTGTCAGTGTGCATACCATATGCCCTTATAGCGGCTCTGGTATGTTGGTATAACTATGCGAGATTCGGAAATATATTGGAATTCGGTGCGGGATACAGCCTTACAACCAATGATATGAACCACAGAGGATTTAACTTAAATCGTCTTTTAAGGGGACTGTTTTCTTTCTATTTCCAGCCTCCGGTTCTGACATCTGACTTCCCCTATATCGAGTCGGCAATCGTTACATCTTCCTATATGGGAAGAAATATCGTGGAATTCCTCTACGGAGGTATATTTGCCACCAATCTTATATGTCTCAGCGTATTTGCACCGCTATTAGGATTCTTTAAGAAGATGGATCTGAGAAGCAGGGTGGCATATCTTATTATGTTGGCTGCATCTTTTGTGATTGCGGGATTTGACGTTAACGGTGCGGGAATTATATACAGATATACATGCGATATGGTGCCGGGAGTAATCATTGCTGCCCTGATCATATGGGCCTATATGCTTGGATATAATAGGAATTCAAAGATTGTGGATTCTGTTTCAGCTAAAGAGACCATATCTGTTGCCGAGAATACAACTCGGGCCAATCTCGCCTGCAGACTTTTTGCAGTTGGCATTATAATCGGTCTTTTCTACAGTCTTATGGTACTGACCGGACCGGCGGGGGCGCCTACACTGAAGGATGACAGCGTATATACCTATGAATTGATTAGGAGTTATTTTAGTTTTTAATTATGATAAGTAAAAGAGTATCCAATCTTTGGCGAGGCATCGCCATTCTAATCGTTATAGCTAGTCATTATGCGGGATGGATGTACGTGGAGCCTGTTCATCAGGCGGTTCACGATATTATATCCACATTTGGTCCTTACGGAGTGGATATATTCTTCCTTTTATCCGGATACGGGCTCACAAAATCCGCAGAGAAGAAGGGTATTACCCTGTCTTTTGTTCTTCGAAGAATATTCAGTATATATGTTCCTTATCTGCTTATTGTTACAGGAATCAATATCTATATCGATGGTTTTTCGGATATAGATGCGAGCGGATGGTTCAAGTTCTTCACGGGATATGACTATTGGTATATGAATATACTCTTCATATTCTATATATTCTTTATGATCATATGGAAGCTTAAAGAGGTGTTAAGGCTTCCTTTAATGACTGTTGCCGTTATAGCGGCTACGGTGATTATGTTCAACATAGGAAGGGCGGATTTTTGGGAACTGTCCAATTCGGCGTTTCTCATAGGTATCTATGCTGCCACCATTGAAAAGAAATGGCCGGATAAGATGAAAAACAAGCTTATTCATACCGCTGTGATTCTGCTGTCTCTTGTTTGCTTCATCATATGCACCAAGATGATGATTGATTCATATGGCATGACCGATAACAGTGCTTTTATATGGGAACTGGTATCTGAGATATTTTTCACTCTGCTTATTTGCGGGCTGTGTTATCTTACTCCGAATATCGGTTGGGTGCTGCCGGCTGTGGGCAGTCAGTCCATGTATATATATCTGTTGCACCAGACACTTTTCTGGGCACTTACGTTTAAATTCGACGAGATGTCCTATTTTAAATCTACGGTTATTGTGGGACTTATATCCATTGCGGCAGCCATGCTGATTGGAATCATATATAACAAAATCTATAGTTTATTTGTGAAAAAGAGGTAATTATGAAAAAGAGAATCATTGGGACTCTGCTTGCCTTCACGTTGTCATTGACCCTGCTTGCAGGTTGTGGAGAGAAAGCTCAGGCGCCCGAAACAACAGTTGAAGAGACTACATCGGAAGTCGAAGAGACTGTAAGTGAAACCGTAAGCGAGACTGAAGAAGAGACTGTTACGGAGACAGAGACAGAGGCGGAAGAAGAGACGGAAAGCTATGAAGTAAGCGAGATATCTCCTTCCAAGACCATGTATGCTCAGAAAGAGGTCAATGTAAGAAAAGGCCCCGGAACTGACTATGACGTGGTAACAACCTTCAATATCAACGAGGAGGCAGTCGTTGACGGAGAAACAGATAACGGCTGGTACAGATTCCTCTACAATGATGAAGTGGTATTCTCAAAAGCAAGTTATTATGCTGAAGAAAAAGTAAGCGAAGAAGAACTGGCAAGAAGAGAAGCCGAGAAGACTGCCCTGGCAGAGGCTGCAACTGCTGCAATACAGGCCGAAGCTGCTGCAACTCCGGCTGCAGATACAGCCAATGCGGTAGCAACACCGGCACAGGCATCGGGAGTTGTTATGATAGGAGATTCACGTTGTGTAATGATGCAGGCTGCAACAGGCGGCGGCGGTGTTACATGGATATGTGAGAATTCCAAGGGTTACGACTGGATGGTATCTAATGCGATTCCCAGAGCCGAAACTGTTATTGGTAAGGGAACCAAGGTGGTAATCTGCCTGGGTGTAAATGATGTGGGTAACGCACCCAAGTATGTGGCCATGATTAACCAGAAGGCGGCGGAATGGGCAGCAAGAGGTGCAAAGACTTATTATGTTTCGGTTAATCCCGTAACTGAGAATCCTTGGGTCAATGAAGAACTTGTTGTAAACTTCAACAATTATGTTTCTTCGGGACTTGTGGGTGTTAAATGGATCGATACTCACTCTGCACTTGTAAGTACGGGCTATCATCTGACGGACGGTATTCATTTTAATGGATCCGACAGCGTCAGAATATTTAACATGATAATCGGAAGCCTATAGAGCTTCTATTTAGCGATTTGAACGGGCCAAATCGCAGTATCGCAAGGCGAATCTGATATTCGTCTTGCGGTGCTCACATATAATGCTCGTAATATGGAGGAAAATTATGAAAAAAGTGTTGCATGAGATCTTTATTGATGGTCTTGGAGGTATGGCCAGTGGCTTGTTCGCCACACTTATCGTGGGAACTATCGTAGCTCAGATAGGTAATTACATACCCGGAATGATAGGAACATATCTGGTTCTTATCGGAAAAGTTGCAAGTTCGGTTACCGGTTTCGGTATAGGTGTGGGATGTGCCGGAAAGCTTAAGGCAACTCCACTTACAGCAGTATCTGCTGGTGTTGCAGGTATGGTAGGTGCTTTTGCTTCCAAGCTTATTGCAGGAACCGTATTTGTAGAAGGCGTTATCAATTATGCAGGTCCCGGAGAGCCTCTGGGAGCATTTGTTGCTGCAATTACAGCGGTATATATCGGAAGACTTGTATCAGGTAAGACTCCCGTGGATATTCTTGTTACACCTTTGGCATGTATTCTTTCGGGAAGTACTGTAGGACTTATCCTCGGACCTCCGATTTCCACATTCATGGCATGGCTCGGTGGTATCATCAACTGGGGTACAGAGCAGGCACCTTTTGTAATGGGAATTGTTGTATCCGTTCTTATGGGTATAATCCTTACTCTGCCAATCAGTTCGGCAGCTATATCAGTTATTCTCGGTCTTTCCGGAATAGCAGCAGGAGCAGCTACCGTAGGCTGTTGTGCAAACATGGTAGGCTTTGCTGTTGCATCATATAAGGACAACAAGGTAAACGGTCTTTTTGCACAGGGACTGGGAACAAGTATGATACAGATCGGTAACATTATGAAGAAGCCTATTATCTGGCTTCCCGCAATAATCACCAGCGCAATCCTGGGTCCTATATCAACAATGGTATTCAAGATGACCAATAATGCAACAGGAGCAGGTATGGGTACATCAGGTCTTGTAGGCCAGATTAATGCATTTGAAACAATGGTAGGCGAAGGAACTGCTCCCGGTGTGGTTTTAGCCGAGATCATTCTTATGCATTTTGTTGCACCCGCAGCCTTAAGCTTCGTTATAGCACTCATTATGAGAAAGAAAGGTCTTATCAAAGACGGCGATATGAAGCTTAGTGTCTAAGTTGATAAGGGGCATTAATCCGTGTTATAATCATAACTGTGCTATGCGTTGAAATAGCAAATTACAGGAAAAGGATAATCTGTCAGATGAAGAAGGCGTTAGTTATCGGAGCAGGTCCGGCAGGACTCACTGCAGCCTATGAGCTGCTCGACAAATGCGAAGATATAGAAGTTACTGTTTTTGAAGAGAGCGAACACATGGGAGGTATCTCAAAAACAGTTAATTATAAGGGAAACAGAATGGATATGGGTGGCCATCGTTTCTTCTCAAAGGTTGATGAAGTAAACGAATGGTGGAACCGTATGCTTCCTTTGCAGGCTTCTCCTGCGGCAGATTATAAAAAGCTCGGAATAGATGTTCCTCTTGCAAAAGAAGGTCCCGATCCCGAAAAGGACGATCGCACGATGCTTGTGCGACATAGAGTATCGAGAATATTCTTTAAGCAGAGATTTTTTGATTATCCCATATCTCTTAAGTGGGAGACAATTCGCAATATGGGCTTTTTTACCACTATTGCGGTAGGATTCTCTTATCTTGGATCATGCATCCACAAGAGAAAAGAGAATTCGCTGGAAGACTTCTATGTCAACAGGTTCGGTAAGAAGCTCTATTCAATGTTTTTTGAAAGATATACGGAGAACCTGTGGGGAAGACATCCCAGCGAGATAGCACCCGACTGGGGCGCTCAGAGAGTAAAGGGTCTTTCCATTATAGCTATCCTTAAGGATATGTTCGGAAAGCTTTTCCATAAGAAGAACCGTAAGGTTGAGACTTCTCTTATTGAGGAGTTCAAATATCCCAAGCTCGGTCCCGGGGAACTCTGGGATGTAACAGCTGAGGAGATTGAGAAAAAAGGCGGTAAGATTCTTCGTCATCACAAGGTTACAGGTGTAATCAAGGACGAGAACGATCACCTTACAGGTGTTAAGGTTGAGACTCCCGAAGGAGAGAAGGTATTTGAAGGAGATTATGTTATATCTTCAATGCCTGTGAAGGATCTTGTTGAGGGAATGAATGATGTTCCCGATGATATGAGAGAGATTGCTTCCGGCCTTCCTTACAGGGATTACATTACACTTGGTGTGCTGGTTCCCAAGCTTAAGCTTAAGAACAAGACAAATATCAAGACAATATCCAACATTATTCCCGATAACTGGGTATATGTACATGATAAGAGCGTTCAGATGGGACGTTTCCAGATATACAACAACTGGTCGCCTTATATGATCAAAGACATAGAGAATACGGTATGGGTAGGTCTTGAATACTTCTGCTATGAAGGTGAAGAATGGTGGAACATGTCGGAAGATGATTTTGCCAAATTTGCCATTGATGAGATGGTTACGATGGGCCTTATAGACAGCACTTCCGATGTTATGGATTATCATGAAGAGAAGGTTAAGAAAGCGTATCCCGCATATTTCGATACCTATTCGAGAATGGATGATCTTGTTGAATACTTAAGCAAGATAGACAATCTCTTCTGTGTCGGACGTAACGGACAGCACAGATACAACAACCTTGACCATTCGATGTGCACGTCTTTCGAGACTGTTAAGAATATCAAGGCAGGTATTACTGACAAGAAAAACATCTGGTCGGTTAATACCGAGACTGAATATCACGAAAGTAAGTAATTATGACCTGTGCATGGCCTGAGCTGTGCACAGGTTTTTTTACTTTATATGAAAGTTTTTGCGAACGCTATTAATGGAGTTTTATGGCACGAATTATTTTTCATGTGGATGTGAATAGTGCCTTTCTGTCCTGGTCGGCAGTATACAGACTGAAAGAACTGGGAGAGAAGGAAGATCTGAGGCTTGTTCCGTCAATAGTGGGTGGAGATGAGGAATCAAGGCGCGGCATTGTGCTGGCCAAATCAACACCCGCCAAGAAGTACGGAATAGAGACTGCGGAACCGGTGGCTACGGCCAGAAGAAAGTGTCCGGGTCTTGTTGTTGTGCCTTCCGATTTTTCCGTATACAGGAGATATTCCGCTGACTTCATGGCAATTCTAAGAAACTACTCAGAGAAGGTGATTCAGTACAGTATAGATGAAGCCTGGGTGGTTTTTGACGGATACGAATCCATCTACGGAGACATGGTGGAATTCGCTTACAAATTGAAGGACGAGATTAAGGAACGCCTCGGATTCACCGTCAATATCGGCGTATCTGATTCCTTTTTGCTGGCAAAAATGGCCGGAGACTTTTCAAAACCCGACAAGGTGCATACACTTTTTCCCGATGAAATCGAAAAGAAGATGTGGCCGTTGCCCATATCTGACCTGTTGTATGCGGGAAAGAGCATGACCAAAGCCATGCGCAACCTGGGCATACTTACCATAGGAGATCTGGCGCATTTTGACAGGAAGGTTATAGATAATAATTTCGGAAAATTCGGTCTTGCCCTCTGGGGCTATGCTAACGGAGAAGATATTGAACCCGAATCCTGGGAAGAGATGACAAGAAAGGGATACGGCCACAGTACGACCACGGCAGAGAACACCGAGGATATGGAGACGGCAAGGGAGATTCTGCTTAATCTGTCGGAATCCCTGGCCTCCAGACTCAGAAAAGACAGAGTCAAGGCATATTGTATATCGGTGTCTGTAAGGTATTCGGATTTTACCCATATCAGTAAGCAAAAGACTCTGGATGATCCCATATCCGGAGGCATGGAGATATGCAATACAGCCATGGATCTCCTTAAGACCATATGGCATGAAGACAGGCCCATACGTCAGCTTGGGGTGAGAGCCACAAAAGTGACGGAGAGCGATTATCATCAGATGACTATCTTTGATATCACTGAGGAGCAGGACGGCACGGCTGACGACGCGTATAGTGCAGGTTCCGGCGCAGGCGATGGGAAAATAACTGCTCTGCATGCCGGAGAGGAACTCCTTGTGAAGCGTGAGAAGGCCGAAGAATCTATGGATGAGTTGAGAAAAAGGTTTGGTAAAGACATAATCAAGAAGGGGAGCCAGCTGTAAAAACAGCAACTACGCATATTGCGGGCAAAGTATAACAATGGATGAGTACAATAACTACCTGTCAGAGTTTTATAGTATGGTAGCGTCTTGTTTTAAACATGGTGGTTATTATAGATTCCTAATTCATTATGGAAGTATTGAAGAGAGGATTTGGAATATCTACGAGTGAATTCTTTTGGATGGATTATTGACTGGCCGTTAGACTGGTTGACGTATGTTTCAACATATTCAAGCGCTTCTTCTTTTATTCTTTCGATATTTCGAAGGGTCTCAAGGTATTCATCTTTATCTACGTATCCGGGGACCTTATCCAAGTGAAGAGTATTGTTGAGAATTACTATTTTTGTGTAATCAAGAGCTGAATGACTATGTCTGGATCGCGCTGATTTTCTGAAATGGTATGCATATGGATGATTAACATTGGATCGAAAAGGAATACAGATGAAGTAATCATAATGCGACTGGAACAACAGACATGTATAGCGCCGGGACTCTTTTTTCATTAATTCCACATACGGTGGATTCGGATATTGAGCGTAGAAAGATGGTAATAGTTTTAGAATCTGATAATCGTTTTCTGGAAGTGTCATATGAAATGTCCTCAATAAAGAGGAGGAACGGACGTCCTCCTCGAAATGTGCTTCATTCCGGTTAATTTTATATTACCGTCCTGTCAGAACCGTCACAGGACTCATCGCACCGGTTAGTTTTATATTACCGTCCTGTCGGAACCGTCACAGGACTCATTGAATGAAGGAAAACTAGCTGTTTTCACTTATTATAGTACATTTGGGAAACTGAAAATACAAGCCCTTATGTACTTTTTTTATTAATTGAAGGCAGAGGATAGTAAAGCTTTGCAACAATTGGTACAATAGTATCAATTATAGCGAGGGAAATATGAGAAGATTAACGTTAGCGATTATTTTAATAAGTGCTTTGCTTGTGGGATGTGGAAATGGAAGGGATTTGCCTGTGGAAACGTCTAGCGAAGAAGCAACGTTGGAGGAAAGCGTGAATAGTGCGTCTGTTGCAGAAGCTGGTGAAGAGGCAGATACTTCGGAGACACAGACAGAGGAAGAAGAGGAGGAAGTTATGCCGGCTACATTACTTTATCAGGGGCATGCGAGTGTAAGGATTGTTACAGCCGAGGGAAAAGTGATATATATCGATCCCTTTATGGGCGACGGATATGATATGACGGCGGATCTCATATTGATGACTCACGGACACAAGGATCATACAAGAGATGACCTTATTACGAGCAGAAATGATGACTGTCAGCTGATTAAATGGACGGATGCATTGAAGGACGGAAACTATCAGAGCTTTGACCTCGGATACGTAAGGGTTGAGGCGGTAGAGGCCGGATATAACAAGAATCATGATGCGTCTGAGTGCGTGGGATACATTCTTACTTTCACAAACGGAGTGAGCGTGTATTTTACGGGAGACACTTCAACAACGCCTTCCATGTCAGATCTGGCGGCCAGGGAGCTGGATTACGCCTTTATATGTTGTGACGGTGTCTACAATATGGACCTGAAGGAAGCTTCGGAATGTGCGAAGATGATAGCTGCAAAGCACACGATTCCTTATCATATGGCTCCTGCCAGTGGGAACGGATTTGACAGGGATGTTGCGGAGAGTTTTGAAGCAGAGGGAAAAATCATCTTAGAACCCGGTGATGAACTAAGAATGGCATCAATGATAGAATGGGAAAGAAGTTATGAGACGGGGTGCAAAGGGACACCCGAAGGAGGTAGTATGGATTTTACTAGAGCAGAGCTTAAGGCTCAGGCAAAAGAGCAGTTAAAGGGGAAAGTGTGGCCTATATTTGGTATAACACTTGTTGCTATGCTTATCATAATGGGAGCTTCAGGAATTGTATCAGCGATCTTTATGAACATCGCACCTGCAGTTGGAAGTATTCTTTCATCTTTAGTTTCTATTTTTGTAGGATTCCCCATTTCAATGGGACTTGTTAAGATGTACCTTGGTATTACTTACGGTGACGATCCTAAGATGAGCGATATCTTCAGAGGCTTCAAGGAGAACTATGGTAACACAGTACTTGTATGTTTCCTTATGGAGTTATTCATACTCTTATGGTCATGCTTGTTTGTAATTCCCGGTATCATCATGACATATGCATATTCACAGGCTCTTTTCATTGCAGCAGAGCATCCTGAGATGACACCAATGGAATGTATCAAGGCCAGCAAGGAAATGATGAAGGGACGTAAATGGGATCTCTTCGTACTTGAGCTTTCATTCATTGGATGGATCCTTCTTGTATGTATCACATTCGGCATTGCAGCAATCTATGTAACTCCTTATATGGAGCTTACAACTACAAACTTCTATCACAGAATCAAGGGTACTACACTTAACGTAGACAAGGTTGACACTGTAGAGGAAGTTAAGGACGCAGTTACTGATGCAGCTAGTGATATCAAGGACGCTGTTGTTGAATCTGTTAGTGATGTAAAAGAGACAGTTTCTGACGCAGTAGACGAGATCAAGGAATAATAAAAATAAACTCATAACACAGAAGAAGGTCCGTTTAAAACGGACCTTCTTTTTGTTTTATTTATAGAGTTATGTCAACCGTTCTTTCCGGAGTACATTTTCTGACCTGTTCGTCAGGGAAATGAATGTAGACAGAATCCTGCTTATGCAGAGCACAGAAGACTCTTGTGAAGCGGAAGCGGAAATGTGTAGTCTCGGCCTTCTCCCAAAGTTCCTGAGATACAGTTAATATAAGGCTTTCGTCCTTTGTTTTTATCAGACATATTCCAAGTAAAGTGAAATGGTCTTTGCCTTTCTCACTGTATACTCTCACAGATCTGAAGAGTAAGAAGAGAAGGAACATGAGTCCTGCAAAGACTATGGTTGCCGCTACTATAAGCAGGGCAATCAGTTCCATCGACATAGATTTCTTTTCTATACTCTTTGTAATCTCTGTTTCAGCGCCTGCAATTCTTGGCTCCGTGTTAACTTTGGTCTTTTTTACTTTTATCTTCTTAACTTCCGGAGTCGGGGTGGGAGTTATTTTCTTTTTAAAAAGCGGCTTTCTTATTGAAGTCACCTCTATGGATGCGCTGGCTTCATTGCCGGCATTGTCTCGGACTGACACCGTATATGTACCGTTCTCAGTTACGGACAGATCCGCAGAACCTTGGTAGCCTTCACCGTTCCATGAATAACCGGAGCTTGCAATACCCGATATGGAATCGTACGCATCGGCGTGCAGGAGAGCGGAACCGCTGTCCGGGCCTTCACTCATGGTCAGACTTACTGTTGGTGGCTCTCTGTCTATATTCTCCACTCTTACACCGTAATCCGTGAGATTGCCGTGTCTGTCTCTGGCGATTACGAAATAGTCGCCGTTCTCACTGACGACCAGTTCTCTTTCCTTAGTCCAGCTTGCACCTTTGTCGTAAGAGAAGGGCTCGTCATCAAGGCCTATTCCGCCGGTGTGAGGAACTCCTTTATCTCTGCTCTCAAAAGTGATGAAGACATCGCCGTTGGTCCACCAACCGGGCCATATAGTGTGATAAACGTCAGGTCCCAAATCATCCAGATTGACAATGTTGATTACTTTGACTGAGGTGTTTTCCAGCTTATCTCTTACCCAGACTTCGTAAGCACCGTTTCTTCCGTATGTGTGGGTATTGTCATCGGTCCATGTCAAGCCCTTATCGTAAGAGTAGGCTTCGTCATGTAAGCCACAACCATCTCGACCGTCTGCCAGGATATCGTCTGCGGTTACTTCTATATCCGTAGTCTTGATGTTATCCGTGGTGTCCCAGCTTATATCGGTGATATTGGGACCTTCTTTATCTATGTTGTCGATAAAGACTTCTATACTCGTCGTATTTTCCAGCTTATCCCTTACAAGTATTGTGAATGTATCGTTCTCGGGGTAGGCATGAAAGGCCTCATCCGTCCAAGTTTCTCCCTCATCATATGAGTAAGCACTCTCGTGAAGGCCACAGCCTTCGGTGTTATCCGGCTGAAGATCGGTAACGTTGTCCAGATAGATGATAACGTCTTCATTGGTCCACTCATCAGTGTTTCTATGCCATCCTCCAACCTGAGGAGATGTCTTATCAATGTTTCTTACATCCACTGTGATCGCTGCGCCTGCTGTATTGGCGTGGCTGTCGGCATTAAGGTTAAAGGTGTAGCTTCCGTTATCCGTAAGGACCGTGGAATCTGAATCCATGGGACTGCCATTAACGGAATATGGTTTGTCACTGACAGTCATATCACTGGCTTCATGGGAAGCGGTGACTGTTATCTCCGTAGCCCAAGTGTCTTTGTCATAGGATATGGTGAAGGATCCTACGGGAGTTGATGGCGACCTGCCGCAACCCGGTGTGTAATAGGTATAATATTCCGTTTCAGTGTGGCTGTGAGGACAGCCGCCGCTCATCTGACCGGAATAGCCGGCACCGCAGCGATCGCACTGAGTGGCATCATATGCCGGGTAATATACAAGAGATCCGGGACAATCCACCCTGACTTCTCTCGAACCCGTGTGACTCACAGTGTAGCAACCACCACCGTTGGAATTGCCGGTATGACAGTGGTAGACCACTTTTGTAATGGTAGTTATGGTTCCTTCCTCGGCATGTATCGGTATATCCGGAC
This sequence comes from uncultured Lachnospiraceae bacterium, assembly GCA_902779505.1. Lineage (GTDB taxonomy): Bacteria > Bacillota > Clostridia > Lachnospirales > Lachnospiraceae > Colinaster. Next base: position 93,515 of record CACZBZ010000003.1, on the reverse strand, counting down.
ACAAAGAATCCTTAGGGGATGCTTCCTGCATATAATTCTTCTATTGGTATACATAGTTACCCCCTGGTGTTCAAATATTGTTATATGAACTTTTCGGGTAACAAGACCATAATACACAATGTGTATATATTTGTAAAGGGCGAATTTATAAAGATAACGTGACAATATAGTAACTGAAGGATTTATATATACACAATATTTCTATGTTTTTACCAAAAGTTCTTAATGAATAGACATTCTGTTTGAACCGTTTCGAGGACTGTCTGAGCGTAGCGAGTTCCACAGAAACGGTTCTGTATTTTCAGAATGTCTATGAGTTTAGAACTTTTGAGCCCACATAGGAATATTTTATATAGGCAAAATGGTCAATACTATATTGCCACGTCATCTTCTACTGCAGGCTTTGAGAAGTTATGTATTTTTGTAAGAATAAATGAGAGAAAAGGAAGGAAAAGAAATGAGTTGGGAAGATAATGTTCGAAGAGTAATACCATATGTTCCGGGAGAGCAGCCGAAGGATAAGGTGATTAAACTTAATACCAACGAGAATCCCTACCCGCCGTCGGTGAAGGTCAGAAACATACTTAGAGAATATGATATCGATGAACTGCGCCTTTATCCCGATGTGAACGGAGGAGAGCTTCGTGAAGGGCTGGCAAAACTCCATGGACTGAGACCCGAGCAGGTCTTTGTGGGAGTTGGATCGGACGATGTTCTTGCTATGGCTTTTATGACATTTTTTAACAGTAAAAAGCCTATCCTTTTTCCCGATATAACCTATTCCTTCTATGATGTATGGGCCGATCTCTTTAAGATCCCCTATAAGATGGTTCCTCTTAACGACGAATTCAGAATAGTGAAAGAGGACTATTATGAAGAAAACGGAGGGGTGGTAATCCCCAATCCCAATGCCCCCACAGGCGTGGAGAAATCAGCTTCCGATCTGGAGGATATCATCAAGGCAAATAAGGACAGCGTGGTCATTATTGACGAGGCATATGTTGATTTCGGCGCCACAAGCCTAGTCACCCTTGTGAAGAAATATGACAATCTTCTGGTTGTTCAGACCTTCTCAAAATCCAGAGCAATGGCGGGTGTAAGAATCGGTATGGCCTTCGGATCCGACAAGCTTATAAAATACCTTAATGACGTCAAATTTTCTTTCAATTCATATACAATGAACCGACTGGCTGTAGCTGTGGGCAAGGCCATGTTGGATGATACCGATTATTTCAAGAATATAGTGGGAAAAGTGGTCGCAACAAGGGAGAGAACCAAGGTCGAACTCTCAAGGCTCGGTTTTTCTTTCCCCGATTCCAAGGCTAACTTTATCTTTGCAACCCATAGAACTGTTCCCGCTGAGGATATCTTCTTGGCTGCAAGAGAAGCGGGAATATACGTAAGATATTTCAAGAAGCCCAGAATAGACAACTATCTGAGAATAACCATCGGAACGGATGATGAGATGGAAGCACTTATCAGATTCTTAAAGAGCTACCTGGCTGAAATAGGAGAGCTGAATTAATGGCAAATTACGAGGATTTTGCCTATGTTTATGACACCTTTATGGATCAGATTCCATATGAAGAATGGTGTCAAAACATAGTGAATACTCTTGAAAAACATAATATTAAAGACGGACTTGTACTGGATCTCTGTTGCGGAACCGGCGTTCTTACAAGGATGCTTCGCGACAGAGGCTACGACATGATCGGGGCGGATCTTTCGGAGGACATGTTGGAAGTGGCCAGGGAGAAAGAGTACGAATCCGATGAAGAAGCCGGCGAAAAGGGTCAGATCCTCTACCTTCAGCAGGATATGAGAGAATTCGAGCTCTACGGAACCGTGGCTGCGGTGGTCTGTGCCTGCGATTCCATCAATTATCTGCTTGAAGATAATGAAGTGATCCGGACTTTTTCCCTTGTAAACAACTATCTGGATCCGGGTGGAATATTCATCTTTGACTTCAACACTCCGGAAAAATATGCCGCGATTGGGGATGCTACCATAGCGGAGAACAGAGAAGATTGCAGTTTTATCTGGGAAAACTATTATGATTCCTTCAGCCACAAGAATGAATACGATCTTACGCTTTTTACCGAGTGCGAGGACGGACTTTTCAAACGAGCAGTGGAAAGTCATGTTCAAAGAGGCTATACGGAAGAAGAAATGAGAAACTATATCAAGGCAGCAGGTCTTAAGCTTGAGGGGATTGAAAAGCTTGAAGACGGAAGAATAGTTGCTGTCTGCAAAGAAAAAGACAAGAATAAGGAAAAAGAGAAGAAATGAGCGATTGTATTGTGAGAGCTACGGCAGCAAATGCCAATATCAGAGCCTTTGCGGCATATACACTGGATACCGTTGAAGAAGCAAGGAGCAGACATTCTCTAAGCCCCGTTGCCTGTGCGGCCCTGGGCAGACTGCTTACAGGCGGTGCAATGATGGGAAGCATGCTTAAGAACGACGACGACCTCCTTACACTGCAGGTCGGCGGAGACGGTCCCATCAAGACCATAATGGTTACTGCAGACGCGGTGGGCAACGTAAAGGGATTCGTGGGTGATCCCCAGGTTATGCTTCCACCCAGCAAGGCAGGGAAACTGGATGTAGGCGGAGCTATAGGAAACGGTGTACTGACAGTTATCAAGGACATGGGTCTTAAAGAACCCTATGCCGGCCAGGTTGAACTGCAGACCGGAGAGATAGCGGATGACCTTACATATTACTTCGCCACTTCAGAGCAGGTTCCTTCCAGCGTAGGCCTGGGAGTACTGATGAACAGAGACGATGCCACAGTGAAACAGGCGGGAGGATTCATAGTTCAGCTTATGCCTTTTGCGGATGAAGCAACGGTAGCGAAACTTGAAGACAACTTAAGCAAGATAGATTCCGTTACCAAGATGCTTAATGACGGAAAAAGCCCCGAAGACATACTTTCCATCATCCTGGAAGGTCTTGATATGGAGATAACGGACACCCTGCCCGTGAGATTCCATTGTAACTGCGACAGAGACAGAATCGAGAAAGCCCTCATCAGCATCGGCCCCAAGGAAATCCAAGCCATGATCGACGACGGCCAGCCGATAACAATGAACTGTCATTTCTGTAATACGGATTACAGTTTTACCATAGAAGAACTTAAGACAATTAAAAAGAAGATGTAGTATAGAGCAGTTTTTTCAATAAGACGGGCATTGCATAGGAATAGTCAACTTGCTTGCTATGCGGAGCCTCGTAAGACGTCAGTACTTAGTCGCTGTCTTTTAGCGACTTATGTACTGTTACGTCTGAAGTCGGAGCCGAAAGGCGTCTCCGCAAGCAAGCAAGTTGACTATTCAGATCTGGAAAACCGGGTTATTGCAAGGAGGAAATATGAGATACACAAAGGAAAATATCATCAGATTGGTGGAAGAAGAGGATGTGGAGTTCATCAGACTGCAGTTTACCGATATATACGGTAATCTGAAGAATATGGCGGTAACGGCCAGTCAGCTGGAGAAGGCCATAGACAACAGATGCATGTTTGATGCGGGATGCATACAGGGCTATATGACAGAGGATGAGCCCACAATGTATCTGTATCCGGACTTTGATACATTTGAAATATTCCCCTGGAGACCCCAGCAGGGAAAAGTGGCAAGAATGTTCTGCGATGTATATACCATGGACAGAAAGCCCTATGAAGCGGATCCCAGATACATACTTAAGAAGGCCATAAAGCAGGCCAAGGACATGGGCTATGACTTCTATGTAGGTCCGGAATGCGAATTCTTCCTCTTTAATACGGATGAGAATGCCCTTCCTACAACCATCACCCATGAAAAAGCAGGATATTTCGACTGTGGTCCCATAGATTTTGGCGAAAACGCAAGAAGAGACATAGTTCTTAACTTGGAGCAGATGAACTTTACCGTTGAATCATCTCACCATGAGATGGCGCCTGCTCAGCATGAAGTTGATTTTAAGTATGATGAGGCACTTAATACAGCTGACAATATTCAGACTTTCAGACTTGCGGTTAAGACCATAGCAAAGCGCCATGGTCTGCATGCAACATTCATGCCCAAGCCCAAGGCTGATGTGAACGGTTCCGGAATGCATCTGAACATGTCTCTTAAGAAAAACGGAAAGAACATATTCTTTGATGCCAAGGATCCCAACGGAATGAGCAAAGAAGCCTATTACTTCATGGGCGGAATATTTAAGCATATTGGAGCGATAACAGCTGTTACCAATCCGCTTGTTAACTCATATAAGAGACTTTCACCTGATTTCTCGCCTTTGTTCAGAATACCCAAGGCAGGCAAAGAGAATGCAAGAGTTGAATTCAGAAGCCCCGATCCTTCGGCCAATCCCTATCTGGCTCTGGCAGTATGCCTTGTAGCAGGACTTCAGGGAATCAAAGAAAAGACAGAGATGCCTTCAAAGGCTCTTAAAAAGGGAACTACAACCGCAATTCCCGCAAGCCTTATCGATGCCGTAAAGGCTCTTGAGAAGGACAGTTATATAAAGGAATTCCTGGGCAGTGAATTAAGCGGAAGCTTTATAAAGCTTAAGAAGCAGGAGTGGACAGATTATTCACGCCAGGTTACGGAATGGGAGAAAGAGCAGTATCTCGACAGATATTGATCCATAACGGGAGACAGAATTGACAGCAAACATAATCATTGTCTTCCCACGTTTGGATGATGCCAAGAATATTAAAAATATGCTGGCAAGGAATGGTATTAATGCAACCGGAGTATGTTCTACGGGTAAGCAGGCCTTGGCCATGGCGGACAGCCTGGTGACCGGAATAATAATAACTGCCTACAGACTGCAGGACATGCCCTATTTTGAACTTATGGAATTGATGCCACCGGATTTCAGTCTTTTACTGTTAGCTTCCAAGCAAAAGGTTGAAGAAGGGATCGCCCCCGGGGTTGTGGCTGTGCCGATGCCTTTTACCGTAGCGGATTTTATTGATACGGTATATATGCTTTCGGAAGCAGCCGTTTACAGAAAACGTAAGTTAAAATCTTTACCTCCAAAACGTTCGAAGGAAGATATAAAAATAATAGAAGAAGCCAAACAATTGCTTATGGAGAGAAACGGATTGACGGAAGATGACGCCCATAAGTACATTCAGAAGTGCAGTATGGACAGCGGTACGAACATGGTGGAAAGCGCTAAAATGGTGCTTTCTTTGTTCTGACCAGTGCAGTCAATGGTCTAATTGATATTGCTGTCATATATTACGCTTTGTTTTATGGCAGAGGTGTTAAATTGACATTTAACTCATATATTTTCATCCTTGTTTTTTTGCCTCTGGCATTGCTTGGATGGTATGGACTTAATTACATAAAATTAAAAAAGATTCCCCTTCTGTTCATTACGGGGATGTCTCTCTGGTTCTACGGATATTTTAATCCTTCCTATCTGTGGATAATCATATCTACAATTCTATGCAACTATCTGCTCAGCCTCTTTCTTGAAAGAAGGAAGGAGCAAGTTAGCCAAAGTCCCTTCGTTAAGACGGTGGTCATGATTGCAGCTATTCTGCTTAATCTGGGGATTCTCTTCTATTACAAATATTTTGACTTTTTCCTTGAGAATATTAATGCGGTCTTCGGAGCGGATCACAGCTTAAGGCATATTATTCTCCCGCTGGGAATCAGCTTTTTCACCTTTCAGCAGCTTTCATATATTATTGACAGGTGTCTTGGAAAAGCAGAGCACACGGATCTTTTAACCTATAGTGCCTTTGTGACCTTCTTTCCCCAGCTGGTAGCGGGCCCCATTGTTCTTCACAGTGAATTGATTCCTCAGCTTAAGAAAGAGGAGAAAAGATTTAATCCGGATATGTTCTATGACGGTCTGATCTGTTTTGTTCTCGGACTTACAAAAAAGGTGATACTTGCGGATAATTTCGCAATTATAGTCAATCACGGATATGATAATCCTATACTGCTGGACACTTTTTCAACTTTGGCAGTTATAGTTGCTTATGCTTTTGAACTATATTTTGATTTCAGCGGATACAGTGATATGGCCATAGGATTGGGTAAAATGTTCGGAATAGAACTTCCCGTCAACTTCAGATCTCCCTACAAGGCAGCGACTTTGAAGGAACTCTGGACAAGATGGCATATGACCCTTACCAGATTTCTTTCCACATACGTATATTACCCTTTGGGGGGCAGCCGAAAGGGTAAAGTCAGAAGGTATATCAATATCCTGATAGTATTTACTCTCAGCGGAATATGGCACGGAGCAAGCTGGAACTTTGTTCTCTGGGGCTTTATTACAGGACTTATTGTGGTATGGAACAGCATGGAGATTATAGGTTATCCGAATGACGGTTCCAAGTCTCCCAAGCTGAAGTTACCACGTCCTATAGGAGTAATACTTACCTTTATCGGATTTTCTCTGTCCATTGTTATATTCAGAAGCCCGGATCTTAAGACGGCAGGGCAGATGTTCGCCAATTTGGGAAAAGGATGGACAGGAAATATATATAGAATAGCGGATGTTATTGAACTGCCGGAAATCTATGTGCTGAAACAGGCGGTGACCATGCTGGCTCCGCAGATGCTGCAGCTCTTTAATCTTCTGGTTTTGATTGTTATGTTAATCGCAGGCTTTTATATCTGCTCAAGGAAGAACAGCTTGGAAATATGCGAGAAATACAGGAAAAAAGCCTGGTTTCCACCGGTGATCGTCCTATTGTTGGTATACTGTATTATATCTTTTTCTCAAGTGAGTACTTTTATATATTTCAATTTCTAAGTATATGAATGCATCTAAAATATTAAAACGAATCTTAATAATGTTTATCGCATTGATGATAGTGGTAGCCGGCCTGGTTATTCTCTTTGATCCCATGTATCATTACCACAAGCCTCTGCTCGGTCTAAAGGCTGTGCTTAGTGATAAGGAGTATCAGTGTATTGGAAGTCTTAAGAACTTTGATTATGATGCTGTTATTGCAGGCTCATCCATGGCTGAAAACTATGACAACAGTTGGTTTGACGAGGACTTTGGCTGCAGATCCGTAAAAGCAATTAGATCATACGGCATTACTTCGGATGTGTGCTTTTATGTGGATACGGCTTTTGAACATCAGGATGTGAAGAAGGTCTTCTACAATGTGGATATGGGTAATTTTATGGATATGCCTTTGTCTTGTGATGAAAGCTTTGAATCCGCCGGTTTTCCCATGTATCTTTTTGACAGTAATCCTCTTAATGATGTCAAATACCTCTATAATAAGGATGTTATCTTTAACAAGATTCCCCACATGTTGGCAAAATCTTTTTCTTCGGATTATGATGAAGGGCAGTCATATAACTGGTGGCAATACAAGGAATTCGGGGAGGATGTGGCAATCTCCAACTACACATCTCTTGAAGAAGTGCTGCCAATGACGGATGTTCATGCTTACGATGAAAGTCTTAATGCCAATATCGACCTTATTGAAGGTCTTGTTAAGAATCACCCGGATGCGGAATTCTACTTCTTTATACCGCCTTATTCCATATTATGGTGGGACAATGTTTACAGAGAAGGAGATCTGGAATTCTATCTCTATGCAACGGATGTGCTTGTGGACAGGTTGTCTGCCTATAATAATGTAAAGATATCTTTTTTTATGGATGAAGAGGATATCATTACGAATCTCGATAATTATATGGACAGTATCCATTTCATTCCCGAGATCAATCATTATATTGAGCAATGTCTCTACGAAGGTTCCAAGGAGATCAACAAAGATAATAAGGCTGAAAAGCTTGAGAATATGAAAGCGCTCGCATATCACATGGAATATGATCTTATTCCGGAATATGCGGACAGACTCGAATACTGTGACTAGAAAAGGTAATGTGTTATGGCTGATACACTCAGAAAAGAAATGAAAGAAAATGAGAGGAGGGCGCTGGAGGGCAAAAGCCTGAAGGAGAAGGCTTCCTATATATTTTATTATTACAAGTGGCATATGTTGGGGGGAATCATACTGCTCTTTATCATTGGCAGCTTCATAAAGAGCATGTCGGAGTACAGAGAACCCTATCTCCAGATTGCCATTGTCAATGCGGATCAGACGGCGGATTTTGACAGTCCTATCCGGGAATACGAACTCACCACTGACATTGACAAGGACAAGGAAGAGATGCGATATGATTCCTCTTATGTGTTCATGACGGGGAACGGCAGCAACGGATTCGACGCACAGCAGGTTCAGAAGCTCTTTGCGGCAACATCTGCAGGCATGCTGGATATAATAGTCTGTGACGAGAAATCCTATGAATGGATATCGCAGATGGGTTATTTCAGAGATTTGTCGGATGTATTAACTGCTGAGGAACTGGCCTCTTACGGTGACAGAATACGTAAGGCCGAGGTTGAAAGTGATTTAGATGGTACGATTGCAAGCGAATATGCCGCCATAGATGTTACGGATTCACCGAAACTCAAGGCCTGGGGCTGGTATCCGGAAGGGAAAATATATGTGGGTCTTGTGATGGAGTCCAAACATATTGACAGGGCTTTGGACTTTATTAGGTATTTAGACAAATAAAAAAATCTTATTTTTGACATTGAAAAAAAGCTACCTATGTAATAAAATCTATAACAATATAAATATAAGAACAGGAGAGATGACAATGAACGAACACGTTGAAGCGTTGGTTGAGGTTAAACCCAATGGAGCTATGAAGGCATTGAACATGCTTTTGTGGTTTGTGTGCGGTGTTTCGGTTATTGCGGCTTTTCTCGGACTGTTTTATACGATTGCTCCTCTTGCTGTGGCTATTGCCTCCGGCGCGGGAGCTTATTTTGTAGGTCTGAGAGTTAATACGGAATATGAATATACGCTGACAGACAAGGATCTGGATGTGGATATCATTTTTTCAAAGGAGCGTCGTAAGCATATAACAAGCCTTGATCTTAACAAGCTTGAAGTTGCTGCTCCCGAAGGCAGTTATCACCTTGACGAGTACAAGAAGCGCGACTGCAAGACTTTTGATTACAGTTCAAAGATTCCCGAGGATGGTAAAAAACTGCTGGTAATGTATATAGACGGTGCAAGATATCTCTTTGAGCCCGATGAGGAATTAAAGAGTGCCTTGTACAACGTATCACCACGTAAAGTATTTAAGGATTAACAATATAACAGAATTGAAAGGAGAGAAAAATGGGTCAGATCGTTAAAGAGGGGATTACATTTGATGACGTGCTTCTTATTCCGTCATATGCCAATGTGGTACCTAATGAGATTGATGTTTCAACAATGCTTACCAAAAAGATTAAGCTCAATATTCCCATTATGAGTGCGGGAATGGATACCGTTACCGAGCACCGTATGGCTATTGCCATGGCAAGACAGGGCGGTATAGGAATTATTCACAAGAATATGACCATAGAAGAACAGGCTGAAGAGGTGGACAAGGTTAAGCGTTCTGAAAATGGTGTTATCACCGATCCATTTTATCTCAGCCCGGAACATACAATAAAAGATGCCGAAGAACTTATGGCTAAGTTCAGAATATCCGGTGTGCCTATTACCGAAGGCAGGAAACTGGTGGGCATCATCACCAACCGAGATCTTAAATTCGAGACAGATATGTCCAAGAAGATCAAGGAATCCATGACAAGTGAGAATCTTGTTACAGCCAGAGAAGGAATTACTCTTGAAGAGGCCAAGAAGATACTTGCGGCAGCCCGTAAGGAAAAGCTTCCCATCGTAGATGAGGACTTCAACCTGAAGGGTCTTATCACTATTAAAGATATTGAGAAGACCATCAAATATCCTCTTTCAGCAAAGGATGATCAAGGAAGACTTCTCTGCGGAGCGGCTATCGGTATTACAGCCAACGTACTTGATCGTGTTGAAGCTCTGGTAAATGCCAAGGTTGACGTGGTTGTTCTGGATTCGGCTCACGGTCATTCAGAGAATGTTATCAAGTGTCTTAAGATGATTAAGGAAAAATATCCGGACCTTCAGGTTATTGCAGGTAATGTTGCAACAGGTGAAGGAACAAAGGCTCTCATCGAAGCCGGTGCGGATGCTGTTAAGGTAGGTATGGGCCCCGGTTCCATCTGTACAACCCGTGTGGTTGCAGGTATCGGTGTTCCTCAGATTTCGGCCGTAATGGACAGCTATGCTGTTGCAAAAGAGAAAGGTATCCCCATCATAGCCGATGGTGGTATCAAATATTCCGGAGATGTTACCAAGGCTATTGCAGCAGGCGCAAATGTCTGCATGATGGGTAGCATGTTCGCAGGATGTGAAGAAAGCCCCGGAGACTTCGAACTCTATCAGGGACGTAAATATAAAGTATATCGTGGTATGGGCTCCATCGCCGGAATGGAGAACGGAAGCAAAGACCGTTACTTCCAGACTAATGCCAAGAAACTTGTTCCGGAAGGTGTTGAAGGACGAGTTGCTTACAAGGGCCTTGTGGAAGATACAGTATTCCAGCTTCTGGGAGGACTTCGTTCAGGAATGGGATATTGCGGTGTAAAGAGCATAGAAGAACTTAAAGAGGGCGGAAAGTTCGTTAAGATCACAGCTGCATCCCTTAAGGAAAGTCATCCTCACGATATTCAGATCACTAAGGAAGCACCAAACTACAGTGTTGATGCATAATATGTAAAAACCATATGAAGAAATTCGAGAATAACAAAAAATTTACATATGCAAGATTAGGGCTACTATTATTAGTAGCCCTTGCTTGTATGCTGGCATTTGTATTTGTTCAGCCTCTGGGGGACGGTCCCGATGAGATTGACAGATACAAAGTTGTCCGGTTTATTTTTAATCACGGAAAACTTCCCGTGGGATGGGATCAGGAGGTTATAATCGAGGGTTACGGAGGTTCTTATGCCTTCCAGCCCATACTGACATATATCATTCAGGGCTATCTTCTTAGGGCTCTGTCTTTCTTAAATCTGTCTGCAAATGCCAATCTCTATATTGCAAGATGTGTATGTGTTGCAATGGGAATGACGGCAGCAGTATACACATATCTCATCGGCAGAGAGCTTTTTGATGATATGAGGATGGTGTGGCTCTTTACTATAGCCGTTGTTTTTCTGCCACAGAATCTTTTTATACACACCTATGTCAATACGGATTCCATGGGCCTTTTGTCGGTGGCTATGATTATATATGCACTCCTAAGAGGCGGAAGAACGGACTATGACAGGAGTAGTCTGATCAATCTGTCTCTGGGCGTAATATTCTGCGCCATGTCCTACTACAATTGTTACGGCATATTGCTGGTAGCTGTGGCGGTTTTCATTGCCCAGAGGCCCTCGCATTTTTGGAGAAAAGCTATAACGGTGACTGTGATTGCCATGCTTGGCGCCGGATGGTGGTTCATAAGGAACGGAATCCTCTATGACGGGGATATACTGGCTCTTAACGCCAGACAGCTTTCCATGGCTGCGACGGGGCTGCAGGAGCACAATCCTCTTACCACAATGACATATCAGAGACAGGGCGTTCCGGTGCTTACCATGATATTCGGAACCGATTATTACACCCTGGTATGGAAGAGCTTCATTGCCATGTTCGGCCCCATGCTGATACCCACCAGTCATCACATCTATATGACATACAAATATCTGATGATCCTCTGTCTGTTAGGCTGGCTTATTGTATGGAGACCGGTTCAGGGGAAAGAGGGACGCAGCAAAACGGATAAGATCATCATCAGCCTTATGATGCTTGTGGCTGCGTTGATACCGGCCTTCCTGGCGGTTTATTATTCCTACACATGGGAATTCCAGCCCCAGGGAAGATACTATCTGCCCCTTGTAATTCCTTTTATGTGTTTTTGTACTGTGGGAATGTCAAAACTTATTGATCTGCCCGAGTCGTTTTTAAAGGCTAAAAATGAGAAGATTGCGTATATTCTCGGCATGTTTGTATATCACATTTTATATGCTTATATACTGGGCGCAGCGGTATTTTCCGTCTTCTATATGATGTTGAAGTACTATGGCGTATATTGAAAAAACGTGATAAAATAGGATGTTAATGTGAAAAACTAATCTTAAGGCACAGAGGAAGATATGGAAGCAACTACACGCATGTCTTTGACAGAAGAAGATAAAATCGCACGTTTTTTCAGGAAATTCAGCGATTCAACCAATGTATATATAAGTAACTACGATAACTACGGTAGGATGATCAATGATTTTACTTCATCCATTGATGAGAAGGAGATTATCGACAAGTATGTTACCGAGGGAATGAGACAGGAGATTTTTTCCAGACTGACCCTGGACAGTATCGAGGATCAGGTTGTTGAAAATACGGCATCACCTCACATCAAAGTTGCGGCGAGTGTACTCAAATTCGAGGGACACGTAAGAGAAGTATGGTTCTATGTGGGAATCATAAAAGACGCCGATGACGAGATCATAGATCCCGAGCTTAACAGATGTAAGAAATTCACCACATTTAATCAATTCCTTAAGGCTATCGATACCATGAGAGAAATCGGCAATTACCGTGTGAATGCCGAGCTTTCCCTTGCTCAGTATGAGGAGCAGAGCAGAAAGTCTTATTTCTCTGTTCGTGAGATGAGCGAGAGCTTAAGAAGAGTTGAATCCCTTACGGAGATCCTTAAGTACTTAGACAGTGATAAGAGTCTTGAGACCATAATGGAGGACTATCTGCAGATTACCGCCAAGTATCTTGAAGTCGGAGAAGCCTGTATCTTCAAGGTAAAAGAGGCGCCCGATAACAGCATGGATATTCTGACCAAGTGGCAGACTGCCGGCAAGGCATCCTCTTTTGACAGGAATAACAACCTGCCGAAGCTCAGATATCTTGAGGGTAAGAAGCCTATCATACTTTCATCCGGAGCAGCGGCTCTTAATTCCATGAAAGAAGAATGGCCGGCCAGCAATGTGCGCGCCATTGTGGCAATGCCCATAACACTGGGACAGACTACAAATATGTATGCGACATATCTTGAGTCGGGCTCGGAGCGTAACTGGAAGATTGAGGAGTTGCAGTTCTTAAGTGATGCGGTTAAGGTGCTTCAGAACATATTGGAGAAGCGTATTCAGAAGAACTCTCTTGCAAGTTCTTATGCTTCTCTTGAGCAGATTCTTGAGCATGTAGGCTGCGCCATTATTGTAAATGATGTGGCTAAGAAGAAGACCCTCTTCCAGAATAAGATAATGAAGACCGTTTTTCCCGAGGATAAGATCAGCCAGGAACTCAAGGCTGTAATCTGGGAAGTGGAAGGAAGCGACAGGGATGTAACGGAATTCTTCGATTATGACAACAATTCCTGGTATGAGATACATCACAGTGACATCAGCTGGGTGGATGGCAGTCCCGTGGCTCTCTATGCCATCTATGATGTTACAGAGAAGAAGAACTATCAGAGACGTATTGAGCAGCAGGCTTATACGGACTTCTTGACAGGTCTCTTTAACAGAATGTGCTGTGAGCGTGATCTGGCAAGAATGATAGATGAGGCAAAAAAGAGAGGCGAAACAGGTGCTCTCTGCTATATAGATCTTGACGATTTCAAGCATATCAACGACGGTTTGGGACATCAGTACGGCGACGTACTGCTCAAGTGTATTTCCGCCGCCTTCAGAAGTGTCAGGGGTCTTGAAGATACCTGTTACAGAATGGGCGGTGACGAGTTCGTCCTTGTTATCCCTCCGAGAAGTTATAAGTATTATGATGAGATAGTTGACAGTATCAAGGCTATTTTCGCAAAGCCCTGGTTCCTTAAAGATGCGGATTATTACTGCACCATGAGTATGGGTATCGTTACTTTCCCGGATGAGGGAGAAAGTGTCGAAGATCTTATTAAAAAAGCGGATATTGCCATGTATGAGGCAAAGAAATCCGGTAAGAACAGAGTGGCAAAATATAACAGCGAATCACTTTCTGCATCCAACAAGAGACTGGATATGGAAAAGAACATGCGTGATGCCACCAACGGTGATTTTGCCGAATTTCTGGTTTATTACCAGCCTATTACGGATATATCTCTTGAGGGTACACCCTGTACGGGAGCCGAGGCCCTTATAAGATGGGATTCTCCCGAACTTGGCTTCATCAGTCCTGCTGATTTTATTCCTCTTGCGGAATATCTGGGACTTATTAATCCCATTGGAGATCATGTTCTTAAAGAGGCCTGCAGGGAACTTAAAAAATGGAATGACAACGGTCATCCCAATTACAAGGTAAATGTGAATCTTTCCGTTGTTCAGCTTATGCAGAACAACATTGTGGATATAGTAAGACAGACTGTAGAGGAGACGGGAATCAACCCTCACAATCTTACTCTTGAGATTACAGAGAGTCTTGCCATCAACGATATGGATCGTACCAAGAAAATCCTGTCTGAGATCAGAGCCCTTGGCGTAAGGATAGCTCTGGATGATTTCGGTACGGGTTATTCATCTCTCAACCATATCAGAGAGATACCTCTTGACGTCATCAAAGTCGATCAGTCTTTTGTAAGAGAACTTGTGGAAGATGACTATTCCAAGTCCTTTATCCGCATGGTTGCGGAACTTGCGGGAGCAATCGGCGTCAGTATCTGTGTAGAAGGAATTGAGACCGAAGAGCAGTACAAGGTGCTCGAAGGTATGAAGGTTCGCCTTGTTCAGGGCTATTATTTTGACAAACCCATGACAAGAGAGGAATTCGAGGCTAAATATTTATGACTTTAAAAGAGCTTGAAGGCTATAATCCCATAACCATACAGTGTCACGACAATCCCGATGCGGACGCGCTCGCTTCGGGATATGCGATGTATAAGTACTTTTCTTCAAAAGGCAAGGATGTAAGATTTGTTTATTCCGGACGTTTTCCCATAAGCAAGTCCAATCTTCTGCTTATGGTGGACAGACTTAACATTCCCGTGACCTATGTAAAGGATTCGGACGAAGAGACGGAGGGCCTTCTTCTTACGGTGGACTGCCAGTACGGCTGCAGCAATATAAGCGGTCTTAAGGCAAAAACCATTGCTGTCATAGATCATCATCAGCCTGAGATCATGGAAAACGAGCTTTGTGTAATAAGACCGGATTTGGGCAGCTGCTCAACCCTCTGCTGGAAGATGATGAAGGATGAGGGCTTTGATTTTGAGGCCGATTCTGCTCTGGGAACGGCGCTTTATTACGGGCTCTACACCGATACCCAGTCTTTTACCGAGATCCATAATCCTCTTGATATGGACCTCAGAGACAATATCATATGCAATAAGAGTTATATCAATCTCTTCAGGAATTCCAACATATCAAGAGATGAGCTTGAGATAGCGGGAATAGCCCTGATCAGAAATATATACAATGACAAGAACAGATTCTCTCTTGTTAAATCGGGTCCCTGTGACCCCAATATATTAGGTCTTATAAGCGACTTTCTTCTTCAGGTGGACGGAGTGGATGTCTGCGTGGTCTACAATGAGCTTACGGACGGCTTCAAGATATCCGTAAGAAGCTGTGTCAAGGAAGTTAAGGCCAACGAATTGGCGGAATATCTCTGCCGTAACGTGGGCTCCGGAGGCGGACATACCGATAAGGCCGGTGGATTCATCAAGAGATCTCTCTGTGAAAAGGAATATCCCGGAGTTCATTCCGAGTCATTTTTCGGTGACAGGCTCAATTCTTATTTTGATGAGACTGAGATACTCAATACCGCAGAGGCTGCACTGAGCAACGAAGGTATGGAGCTTTACAGTAAAAAAGCCATTAATATAGGCTATGTGAGAGGCATGGATGTATTCCCCGTGGGAACCATGATCAATGTAAGAACCATGGAAGGCGACGTGGAGCTTAAGATTACCGAGGACCTCTTCATCATGATTGGTGTAAAGGGCGAGGTATATCCCACAACGGAGAGCAAATTTGCCAAGTCTTACACGGCTATAGATAAGCCTTATGACTCCACCCTCAGTCCGGTTGAGAACCTCTATATACCCAAGATAACCAACAGGGCTACGGGAGAGGTAAAGCAGATAGATGACCTTGCCCGCCAGTGTATTTCATCCGGCGGAACACAGGTATATGCGAAAGAACTTGACCATTATGTTAAAATATTTACCAGATGGGATGAGGAGTCCTATATGCTCGGTAAGCCGGGAGATTATATTGCCGTGAGAACGGATGACGATCACGATTATTATGTGATTGAAAAGGATATAATGTCCATCACTTACGATAAAGTCGGGAAATAGCCCGTAAATATACAGATTGGGAGTAATACAATGAGTACTGAAAGCAGAAATTTTATTGAACAGATGATAGACAAGGATCTGGCGGATGGAGTGTATGATACAGTCCACACAAGATTTCCTCCGGAACCCAACGGATATCTTCATATAGGACATGCAAAGAGTATTCTTCTTAACTACGGACTTGCCAAGGAATACGGCGGCAAGTTCAATATGAGATTTGATGATACCAATCCTACCAAGGAAAAGACGGAATTCGTTGAATCCATCAAAAAAGATATCGAATGGCTGGGAGCAGATTGGGAGGACAGACTCTTCTTTGCTTCGGACTATTTTGACCAGATGTATGAAAATGCCGTAAAGCTTATCAAGAAGGGAAAGGCTTATGTATCCGACCTTACAGCGGATGAGATCAAGGAATACAGAGGAACTCTTACGGAAGCCGGCAAAAACGATCCTTCAAGAGAGAGAGCTGTGGAAGAGAACCTTAGTCTCTTTGAAGATATGAAGGCAGGAAAATTCGAGGACGGAACTAAAGTTTTACGTGCCAAGATAGATATGGCATCTCCCAATATGAACATGAGAGATCCCGTTATATACAGAGTTGCTCATATGACTCATCACAATACGGGAGACAAGTGGTGCATCTATCCCATGTATGACTTCGCACATCCCATTGAGGATGCTATCGAGGGAATAACCAATTCAATATGTACTCTGGAATTCGAGGATCACAGACCTCTTTATGACTGGGTACTTATCGAGTGTGGATACAAGGAGAAGCCTGAGCAGGCTCCCAAGCAGACCGAGTTTGCCAAGATGTACCTTACCAATGTCGTAACAGGTAAGAGATATATCAAGAAGCTGGTAGAGGACGGTATTGTGGACGGCTGGGACGATCCCCGTCTTGTATCCATTGCGGCTTTAAGAAGAAGAGGTTTCACTCCCGAGTCGATTAAGCTTTTTGTTGATCTTTGCGGAGTAAGCAAGAGTAATTCCTCTGTAGATTATGCAATGCTTGAGTATTGTATAAGAGAGGATCTTAAGCTTAAGAAGGCCCGTGTTATGGCGGCTTTGGATCCCATTAAGCTTGTTATAGACAATTATCCCGAAGGACAGACCGAGATGCTTGAGATTCCCAACAACCTGGAAAACGAGGAATTGGGAACAAGACAGGTACCTTTCGGCAGAGAGCTTTATATTGAAAGAGACGACTTTATGGAGGAGCCTCCCAAGAAATACTTCAGACTCTTCCCCGGCAATGAAGTAAGACTTATGAACGCTTACTTTGCTAAGTGCGTCGGCTTTGAAAAAGATGAAAACGGTAATATAACTGTGGTACACTGTACTTACGATCCCGCTTCAAAGGGCGGAAACAGCCCCGACGGACGTAAAGTAAAGGGAACCATCCACTGGGTATGTGCCTCTACGGCTGTAAAAGCAGAGTGCAGATTATATGAAAACTTGATTGATGAGGAAAAGGGTGTTTATAAAGAAGATGGCAGTCTAAACCTGAATCCCAATTCAATTGAGGTTAAGAAGAACTGTTACATAGAGCCTTGTGTAAAGGGAGCCAAGGGATTTGACAGCTTCCAGTTCGTACGTAACGGCTTCTACTGTGTGGATTACAAGGACAGTAAGGATGAGAATCTTGTCTTTAACAGGATAGTATCTTTAAAGAGCTCATTTGTACTTCCTAAGAACGATTAAGAATAGATGGAGGACACGGTTAAAATGGATACAAACATTTTTGGCGGCCTTGAAGGAATGGGCCTGGGGAATATGAATGGCATGAATCTTTTCGAAGATCAGAAGCCCAAGGAAGATACTGAAGAGAAGAAAGCTCCTGAGATTAAGGAAGAGGATTTCCTCCTGGATAAGACATACGAATGTCCCATTTGTTACAACTCTTTTAAAAACAGAGCTATCAGAGCCGGTAAGGCAAGACTTGTGGGAACCGATATGGATCTGAGAGCGAGATTTGAACATATCGAACCTTTGAAATACGATATTGTATCATGTCCCAAGTGTGGTTTTACAACAGTTACAAGATTCTTCAAGCCGGTTACACCCGTGCAGAGAAAGAACATACTTGAGAAGATCTCCGCTACATATAAGGGAGACAATCAGGAACATCCTGTCTATACATACGAAGAGGCTATAGGAAGATACAAACTTGCCCTTGCCAATGCGGTTGTTAAGAACGCAAAGGCCAGTGAAAAGGCTTATATATGTCTTCGTGCCGGCTGGTTATGCAGAAGCTATCAGGAAGATATTGAGGCAGGCAGCGGAAAAGAAGATCCTAAATATGCTCAGGCTCAGGCTCTTGAGAACGAGTTCCTCAAGAATGCATATGACGGCTTTATAGCAGCAAGACAGAGCGAATCCTTCCCTATGTGCGGTATGGATGAGGCCACTGTAGACTATATTATAGCCTGCCTGGCTGACAGATTCGAGCATTATGATGTATGTTCAAAGATGATATCCAACCTTCTTGCTTCACCTTCATGTTCACCGAGAATGAAGGACAAGGTAAGAGACCTTAAAGAAGAAGTAATGGCTAAGATTAAGAAGTAAGCCCGTATAGGAACTTACGGATATAGAAAAGGACCTGTAACAATGTTACAGGTCCTTTTCTATGCTTTTATTCTTCAGGAAGGTTGAGCTTGATGTAACGACGCTTCATGGGCTCATAGAGAATGGAGTCTTTTGAATCGTCATCCGTTCCGGAGACATTGTCGGTTGCAATCAGAAGACGGTAAACACAGTAAAGTGCACCCGCTATGGCAGCAACTATTCCTATGAAGATAAGTAAGTTCTTAATAAATTTTCTCATAAGTGAAATGATACTCCTTTCCTTATGAATTATTTCCATATGATTTATTTTACTATCAAATCCGCCAAAATACAAGATGTTGTATAGGCTGACATAGGATAACACATGAAGAAAAAAATAACAGGATGTATTGACTGGAATAGTCTTGTTTGCCCCCGACTATCTGTGATAGAATTGAAAAAGTATTAAAAAAGGGCTTTTGCCCGGGAGAAGGTTACATTAATGAATCAGAAGTTCTTTGACTTAAAAAGTGAAAAGCAGGACAGAATTATCAACGCTGCACTTATGATATTTGCCCTTAACGGCTATAAGCATGCCAGCACCGATGACATAGTTAAGGAAGCAGGTATAAGCAAGGGACTGCTCTTTCATTATTTCGGGTCCAAATCAGGGCTTTATTCCTTCCTTGTGGATTACAGTGTGAAGTATCTCATGTATGAATACAGCAGAGTCATCGGAGAGGAAGGGGAATACTTCGCATATCATGAAAAACTGATGAGGGCCAAGACCGGAGTACTGCAGAATTACCCTTATATGGTTGAATTCGTTCAGGGAGCGGCCACATGGACCGATGCGGACTGCTCGGATGAAGCGAAGACAGTAATATCAAGCTACATCAAAGCCATGAGTGATTTTGAAGAATCTCTTTCAAAGCCGCTTTTGAGAGAGGGAGTTGACATGGTCAAGGTTAACAACATGATCAAATATATATCCCAGGGTCTCACAAGGGAGAGTATGGAGAGCGGCAATTTCCAGCCGGAAGCACTCTATACACAGATTGTTGAATATATGGGAATGATCAGAATCATGGCCATGGACAGATAAAGAAAAGAGAACAATCAATAACGTGTGATATTATTAAAACCCGCCGATTTTCGGCGGGTTTTTGTACTATAAAGGGGACTGATTATAGTGTATAATTTTTTATTGTAAAGGCATTGAAGTGACATCCGCGCTAGGTCAGACAGAGCCTGCTTAAGCGGAATATCAGAGTCACAACAAGAGGTAGAGAATGGGTTTACAGATGGTTTTGGGCCCCAGCGGCTCCGGAAAAAGTGAATATGTCAGCGACATTATTATGAAAGAGGCATCAGAATCTCTTAGAGAGCGCTTTTTTATGATTGTTCCGGATCAGTTTACCATGCAGACCCAGAAGGATCTTGTTAAGAAGTCTCCGGCAGGCGGAATAATGAATATCGATGTATTAAGTTTTTCCCGCCTTGCTTATAGGATATTTGAGGAGACAGGGGGCTACAGGCTGCCTGTTATCGACGATACGGGGAAGAATCTGGTCTTAAGACAGTGTGCCGTAACCGTTAAGGAGAAGATACCTTACCTTGGCAGTAAGCTGGATAAGGCAGGATATATACATGAGATCAAGTCTGCTCTGTCGGAATTCATGCAATATGATATAAGCCCCAAAGATATGTCCAGACTGATCGACTATGCATCGGACAATAAGAAGCTTACTCTGACCAACAAGCTGAAGGATCTTGAGATTATATATGGCGAATTTAAAAGATACATCAGCGAGAAATATATTACCGGCGAAGAGAGTATGGATATTCTTGCGAAAGAGATCTTCAAATCCGAGATTTTGAAGGACAGTACTGTCATTTTGGATGGTTTTACGGGCTTTACACCTGTCCAGAACAAGGTCATTTTGGCTCTTCTTAAAGTCTGCAAAAAGGTGATAATTACGCTGACTAACGGCAACACAGATGCGGTGACCGGTGAAGTCAACGGCTCGGATCTCTTTATGCTGACGGACAAGTCATTAAAAAGTCTTTATAGGCTCTGCAGAGACAATGATATTTCGATTTCGGAGACGGTTTTTCTTGAAAAAAATCTTCGTTACGAATCAAATCCGGAACTGGCTCATCTGGAAAAATCACTTTACAGATATCCGGCGGAGGCGTTCAAAGGTTCGGTTAATAATATAAGAATAAGCATGTGCGACAATCCAAGGGAGGAAGTAAAGCTCCTTGCGTGTGAGATTAGAGAACTCTTAAGAAATGAAGGGGCTTATTACAGGGATATAGCTGTTATCACCGGAAACTTGGCCAGCTACAGAACTGAGATTGAAAAGCAGTTTGAAGAGTATGATATTCCCCTCTATATTGATTCCACATCGGGTATAGGACAGAATCCTTTCGTGGAATTTATTAAATCAGCACTTAATTTATATAAGGAAAATTTCTCTTACGACAGTCTTTTCAGATATCTGAGAACGGGCTTCACAAGCGTTGAGATGGAAGATATCGATCTTCTTGAGAATTATGTCAGAGAGACGGGAATAAGGGGAAAGAACTCTTATCTTCGTCTTTTCACCAGATATACAAGGGATATGTGGGGGGATAAGGAGAATAAAGAAGAGCTTCTGTCTGCGTATGAGGACATAAGGTTAAGTCTTATGAAGGATCTGGAGCCCCTTACAAAGGCCGGTATTGATAATCCAAAAGGTCTCAGTGCAGGGGAATACATCAGGGCTTTATATGATTTTTTGCAGCAGAATGAAGCTTTTGAGAAACTTGAAGACTACGCCGCCATGTTTGCGGATATGGGAGATTATTCCGCTGAGAAAGAATACAGTCAGATCTATCGGGCCACTATGGAGCTTTTTGAGCAGATAAACAGCCTGGTGGGCGATGAGACCATGGTCTTAAAAGATTTTATAGGTATTCTTGAAGCGGGATTTGATGAGATATCCATAGGAACAATTCCGCAGAATGTGGACAGGGTAATTGTGGGAGATATGGAGAGAACCCGAATAAAGCCTGTAAGTTACCTTTTTTTCCTGGGTCTTAATGACGGATGGGTGCCTAAGAGCACCGGCAAGGGCGGTATTATATCCGATATGGAAAGGGAATTCCTTACGGGTTCCGGAGAAGAACTTGCGCCTTCTCCCAGACAGCAGATGTATATAAGCCGTTTTTATCTCTACAGCAATCTTACCAAGCCTTCAAAAGGCCTCTATCTGTCTTTTACGGCTATGGACAATGAAGGCGGAAGCGTCAAGCCTTCTCCCGTTATAAAGGAGATAGAATCGCTCTTTCCCGAGATCGTAATCAGAAGGAATCAGAGGAAGGGAATAGACGGAATCGAATCCTATAAGGATGCAGGAGTCTACTATGCCGAATTGGTCAGAAAGACCCTTGAGGATACCATAAGCGATGATGAGAAGAAGGATCTGGATATCCTTTTCTCAATTCTCGGCGATGAGAGAAGTTTTATGGAGGCGGTCATTAACAATGCCTTTTACAGATATGAAGGAAAGAATCTTGATCCTGTGATTGCGGGACTTTTGTATGGTGATACTCTGCGGGCATCCGTAAGCAGAATGGAAAAGTACGCAGGCTGCGCCTATTCCTATTTTATGGAATACGGCATGAATATCGGTGAGAAGGCGGAATACGGCATTACCGCCGCAGATATGGGCAGTATATACCACAGTGTTTTGCAGCATTTTATCGATAAGCTGAAAGAGAAAGGTCTGGACTGGTTTACATTTACCGAAGAAGATGCGAAAGAAATGATCGGTGCAATCGTAGAGGATGAGTCGGTCTTATATTCCGATGCTCTTTTCTACGAAAGCGCTTCCAACAGATATGTGATGGATAGGATGAAAGAGGTTATGTACAGAAGCGTAATCACTCTTGCCTATCAGCTGAGGAAAGGCAGTTATAAGCCGGTTCATTATGAACTTGTTTTTGAAAAAATCGATTCTCTGTCCTGTCTTAACGTGGGCCTTAACAAGGAAGAGAAGATGCGTCTTAAAGGTAAGATAGACAGAGTGGATCTGAGTGAAGAGGATGACAGAGTCTATGTGAAGATAACAGACTATAAGTCCGGAGACAAAGACTTCTCACTGGCGTCTTTCTATCAGGGTGTTCAACTTCAGATGGTGGTATACATGAATGAAGCCGTAAAAAGAGTGAAGAAGGACAATCCCGAAAAGGATGTGATTCCCGCTGCGCTTCTCTATTATCACATAGACGATCCCGTCATAAAGGCAAATTCCGACGCAAGTGATGAGGATATCAATGCAAGCATCAGAAAGGAACTTCGTAACAGAGGACTGGTGTGCTCGGAAGAAGAGGTTATAGCCGGATTGGACAATTCGGATTTTACTAAGTCCGATGTTATTCCCGTGGACCGTAAAAAGGACGGCAGCTTCAGTTCAGAGGATGCATTGCTCAGTGCCGGAGAGATGAGGCTCATCTCAAAATATGCGGATTATAAGATACGTGACATAGCTAAAAAGATCATAGAAGGCAATATTGATGTCTCTCCTTTGACGGTAAAGAAGAGCGAATCGAATGTATTGTCCGATGCATGCGCTTACTGTGCATACAAGAGCGTATGCGGATTCAATGAGCTTAAGCCGGGATATGAAAAGAGAGTATATGCAAAAAAAGACAAAGCAGACGTTCTGGCAGATATTGCCGCTGAAATGGGAGAGGAGGGCGAAATAAATGGCTGAACTGACATTTTCTCCCGCTCAGAGGACGGTTATTGATACAAGAAAGAAAAATATGCTTGTTTCGGCAGCGGCAGGAAGCGGTAAGACCACAGTCTTAGTCCGCAGAATAATCGAGCGCATAACGGATAAGGACAATCCGACGGATATCGATGAAATGCTCGTCCTTACTTTCACCAACGCGGCTGCTGCGGATATGAGAGAGAAGATTAACGATGCTCTCAGGAAAGAACTGGCCAAGAATCCCGGAGATGAGAATCTTCAGAGACAGTCCATGTTGATATACAATGCCCAGATAACCACTATTCACAGCTTTTGTCTCTATCTTTTGAGGAATAATTTTGCAGATGTGGGTATAGAACCGGACTTCCGTACCGCGGATAAGGGCGAGATGCTGATTCTGCAGGAGCAGCAGCTGGATGAGACTGTCGAAGAACTTCTTTCGGGCAATGATATCGGGTATTTTGATGAATTCTTAAGAAGATTTGACAACAAGGACAAATTAAACAAGATAAAAGCTGCCATAACGGCTATGTATGAAAAGGCTCAGGATGCCCCCTTTATAGAGGACTATCTGGAAACAAGAAAGAATGATTACAGAATTCCCGAGAGCGGACTTATAGAGGATATAGACTGGATTCGGGATCTTTTGGCAGAAGTTAAGGCGAAGATAAGAGAAGCTTATGAGCTTGCACTTGAGAACCTGAAAATATGCGAGACGGATGCTGAAGAATACCTTGAGAATGCTAAGGCGGACAAAGAACTGCTGGAAGGCCTCTTAGAATGCAGTGCTTATGACGATTTCAGAGAGGGTCTTACTGCGGAATTTGTCAGGAAATCCTCTAAAAAAGGACCCAATGAAGAGGCAAGGCAGAAGTTCAGTAACAACAGAGACTTGATAAAGAAGGAATATATCGGTCCCTTAAAAGACTATTTCGTGCACTCAAAGGAGACGCTTAAGCTGATCCTTGAAGAGAACGGAAAGGTAATATCCGCTTTGAGTGATGCCACTCTGTATTATCACAGGCGACTTGAGGAGAAAAAGAGGGAAAAGAAGATTATAACTTTTTCCGATATGGAGCACTATGCCCTGAAGATACTGCTGTATAAGGAGGGGGATGAGTATCTTCCCACATCGGCAGCCTTGGATTACAGAAGCTGTTTCAAGGAGATAATGATAGACGAATATCAGGACTCCAGCCTAATTCAGGAACTTATGCTGTCTACTCTGTCTGGGGAATCTGTGGCTGATTACAACAGATTCATGGTAGGCGACGTTAAGCAGAGCATATACAGTTTCAGAAATGCAAAACCCGAGCTCTTTATGGACAAATACGGCGAATATGCCGAAGATGGCAACAATAAGATCAAGATAGATCTGTCCTACAATTACCGAAGCAGAGAAGAGGTCCTCTCGGCGGTTAATACCATATTCGCTCCCACCATGACAAGGGACAGGGGAGGAGTGGACTATGACGACAACGCTGCTCTCCATGTTGGTGCGGACTATTACAAAGATACGGGATCGGACAATAAAAGTGAGCTTCTTCTTATGAACACGGATCCTGAATGTGGAATGGACGACAGAGAGCAGGAAGCTCTGATGATAGCTGCCAGGATAAAAGAACTTTTGGCCAATCATAAGATCCAGGATAAGGACAGCGGTGAAGCCAGACCCTGTACATATAGGGATATTGTTATTCTTTTAAGAAGCAGCGAAGGCTTTGATGAGAAGTTTAAGAGGATTCTTGAAGAGAAAGGTATCCCTGCTTATATAACTTCGAAAAAAGGCTATTTTGATACTGAAGAAGTTGTTACTGTTTTAAATTTCTTGTCCGTAATTGACAATCCCAATGACGAGATTGCCATGTTCGGAACCCTCAAATCAGTGTTCGGAAAGTTCACCGAAGAGGAGATTGCGGTATTAAAAATACTGGAAAGAGGCAATCTGTACAAGGGCCTAAAAATGGCTCAAAACTGCGATGTGACTGAATTGGTCAACGCGCAAAAGGGCCTTAATGACGAAATTGTCAGCGCTGTAAAGGACAAGTCAGAAATATTTTTGGCACAACTTGATCGATACAGAAAGGAACTTCCTTATACACCCATCGGACAACTGATAAGAGAGATATATGATAGCACCCGTTATGTTGAAATGGTCTCGAGCGGTTTTCTGGGAGAAAAGAAAAAAGCCAACGTGCTTATGCTGCTTCATAAGGCTGAGGAATTTGAGTCGAGAGAATTCAGAGGTCTTTTCCACTTTAACCGCTATATCAGGCTTTTGCATCAGTACGGTTCGGATGACGGAGATGCGGTCACTCTTGATGAGAGTGCCAACCTGGTCAGGATAATGACAATGCATAAAAGCAAGGGACTGGAGTTTCCGGTATGTATAGTGGCGGGCCTGTCCAAGGGCTTCAATAATGCAGACAGACGCGGTGACATGGTATTCCATTCTTCCGTGGGAGTGGGCCTTGATTATATAGACAGCAAAAGAAGAGTCAGATATTCGGATCTCAGACTTGAATACATCAAGAATCTGATAAAGAAAGACGGCCTTTCCGAAGAAATGCGTGTTCTGTATGTGGCCCTTACCCGTGCAAAGGAAAAACTGATTATGACGGCATCCGTTAAGCCTGACAAGGAAATAAAGGCTGACTACAATTCTTACCTGGGAATAATAATGCAGTCGAAGGGTGAAGACGACTGGAAGGGTAATATAACTGAAAAGACATACAAGCTTGCCGATATATACGAAACAGAGCTGGAGGAGACCCTTACAGGTAGGAACCTGAAGAAAGAACTGGAAGAGAAACTTTACGGAGCCGGGGTTGCCGCTCCCGATATCATGGAGCGTATCCGCTTTAACTACGACCATGCTGCTTTGAGAAATCTCTATAACAAGACCAGTGTATCGGAACTCAAGATTGCGGCCATGCATAAAGGTCTTCTGAAGGATGAAGAAGAGGAGAAAACTATTTTCCCTACGGAACTTAAGGAAAAATATATCCCCGATTTCGTGGGACAAGAAGAAAAAGAAGTCAGTGGAGCTGCAAGAGGAAGCGCCTACCACAGGGCAATGGAACTTATGGACTTTGCAAAAGACAGCTCGGACTATGAGGCTGTTATGCAGGAGAATATAAGGAGCGGCCGTCTTTTGGAAGAAGATTACAAACTTGTGGACAAAAGGAAGATCCTGAAATTCCTTGACAGTCCCTTGGGACAGAGAATGCATGCGGCGGCGGAGACTGATAATCTCTACAAAGAGCAGCCTTTTGTGTTGGGAATAAGAGCGGACAGACTGTCAGATGAATTTCCTTCCGATGAGACCGTTATGATACAGGGTATTATCGACGTATTCTTTATTGAAGACGGTGAGATAGTTCTGATGGATTATAAGACAGATGCGGTAAAAGAAGAAAAGGAACTTATAGACAGATATAAGACGCAGTTGGATTATTACGAGGAAGCACTGAAAAGAATAACCGGAATGAATGTAAAAGAGAGGCTTATTTATTCATTTGCCTTGGGCGAGACTATCAGCCTGTAAGGAAAAAGACAGGAATCCCTTTGACGCAAACTCAGAGCATCAGGCGCGTGTTAGCTCATTTTGGACTCAATTATCAGGAGTATGCCTTCATCCATTGTAATTTCTACGCTGTCTGAAGCCCAACAGTTGGATACTCCCAGCGGAAAACTGTTATGTAAACTTATTGAATCGGTCTCATATTTACTGCCCTTTATGGACAGATTGCTGCATTCATCCGTCAGAGAGAAGAGGGACAGTGAATAGCCTTCGCGTTTTGGAAGAGCCAGTTTTCCTCCGGAAAAAGTTCTTATATATTCTTTTTCCGAATAAAGTTCGCACAGAGCACCTTTCTTAGCGGCATAGGCCATGGTCTGAATATTGGCTATGCTGTGATCCATACGGCCTCCGAGACCGCAAATGATAATCAGATGGCGGAAGCCCTTATCAAGAGCGCATTTTACAGCCAGCATGGTGTCGGTATCGTCTTTTTCTTTGGGATAGGACATAAGAGAAATATCTTCCGGAAAGGGAGAAGAGGCGTCCTTGATGGAATCGAAATCACCCATAAGAAGATCGGGCTTAATTCCCAATCTTTTACTATGCTCATAGCCCATATCGCAGGCTATGACATAATCATATTCAATATGTTCAGCTATGGGGGAGAACTCTCCCCCACTGATTATAAGACATGTCTTCATAATTAATTCTGTGCTGTCATATCATCCGACTGGCCTACAATTCGGCCGATAGCCTTTTTAACCGGCGGAAGATTGATAATAATAAGGGTTATAATCATCTCAGTAAGAATATATGAATAATTATAAACTATAGAATAGATTGCGGAAAGCTTTGCGGGGAACCAGTCCGGCATGTAATCCATCCAATATATGTAACCGCCTATGGTATGGAAGAGGCCTCTCACAAGGCAGGCAACTATATATCCCGGAACAAGACCGTTTTTCTTTCTGTACCAGAGGCCTGCTAAGCCAAGTGCCGTAAAGGCAAAGAAATAATCACAGCAAGTCTGGAAGGGTGACAGGAAATATGTGCTTCCTGTCTGGATAAACTGCAGAATACTGAATGCAAAGGCTGTGATGAGTCCGATATTAACTCCGTATATATATCCCACAAAGCAGATAAAGAACATGCTGAAAAGTGTTACGGAGCCACCCATGGGCATCTCAAACTTTATATAAGAAGTGACAAAAGCGAGAGCCAGTGAGATTCCTGCAAAAGTGAGTTTCTTAACGTTAAAGCCACCGGTTTTCTGCTTTCTTGAGGCGATTACGGCAGCTACGGCGATAAGAACTATCATTACAATAATTGCAATGATATAGCCGCTCTTTGTGAGCTCGTAGTATGAACCCCATTCGGGATCATCGATGAAACTAACAATTTTAGACATAAAAAAACCTCCCAATGTCTATGCCAGGAGGTGATAACTCGTATTGTAAACGCTGCATTTTTGAAGGTATGAAAAAACATTGATAGTAAATGCATTTACAATAGTGCTTCCTTACGCCGGTATTATCCGGTTCAAGTAATAAGGGTACATTCTCAGCGTTATTGAATATTGGATATACAATATTGCGCCCCTAGCATAATAATTATTTTTTTGTTACAGTTACTATATATATCAGAATAAAAAGAAAGTCAAGCACTTTTAACAAAAAATAATAGTGAAAGTTGGCTAAAATGATGAATCATTTTGAAGCATTGGCTCCAAGAACGAGCGAAAAATTAAATCCCGAATTAAATTCTGCAAGAAAAGCCTTCAGTGTAATTGTACCGGTTTTGCTGTATTATCTGCTGAATTACGCTGTTTTTTACTTTCTTGTAAAGGCTGTTAATGTAATGTCGGGAGTAGATGCCGCATGGGCGACTACCTTCAGTCTTAACTCTTCCATATGGTCGGTGGCAATTAACCTTATAGCAATGATCGTGGGAATAATCCCCATAATTCCTATGGTTTTTAAGGAAAAGATCGTATTCTGCGGGAAAAGCACGAAGCCGTCGTGGATGGTCGTAACCCTGATGTTGGGTATAGGGGCAGCCGTATTTTTCAATATCCTAATTAATATTCTTAATATAAAAGGCGGAGAGACTTACAGTCAGGTGCAGAGTACACAATTCTCACTTCCCCTCTATGCCGGACTGATAATATACGGGCTCATAACCCCTTTTATAGAGGAACTGCTCTTCAGAGCCGTGGTATATAACAGGGCCAGAAGGAACTACAATTTGCCGGTTGCAGTTTTTGTAACGGCTGTTATTTTTGGCGTTTATCATGATAATCTGCTTCAGGCTGTATACGGATGCCTTATGGGCGTGTTGATTTGTCTTGTGTATGAGAGATTCGGCGGACTGATATATCCTTATCTTATGCATGCTTTTGCCAATATGGCCATATATCTGATGATTAATATTGAAGACTTTGGCGGCAATCCGATGATTATCGTGATGGTTGCGGCTCTTGTCATTTTTGTAATATCCTTATTCCTTCTTATCAGCGGGAAATATATATCTGCAAAGGAGTAATCATGAAGGAAAAACTATACAATATCCCAATCAATGATGCGGTAAATGCCGGCGACGAATGCCCTTTTTGCAATATTGAGAGAAGCATAGAACAGGATCTGATGGATTTTGTGCTGGGCAACGAATCCTCATATATGGAGAGCGATATAAGAGATAAGACCGATAAGGCGGGCTTTTGCAGAAGGCATTTTAAGAATATGTATGATTACGGCAACACCTTGGGTAATGCCTGGATCATGAAGACGCACATGAAGCGTGTGAATGAGGAAATGAAAGAGGCGATGAAGAAGTTTAGTCCGGAAAAGACGGGATCCATGCTTAAAAGGAGCAGGGTCAAAGGGGCCAACAGCGTAAGCGCCTGGATATATTCCTCTGAAGATACCTGCTTTATATGCAACAGTTTTAAGGATCATTACGATCGATATATGCGTACTTTTTTCGATATGTACCTTAAAGATGAGGATTTTTCAAGAAGGATAAAAGAAGGAAAGGGATTTTGTCTTCCTCATTTTGCGGATCTTCTTGATTATGCTTCGGCCAATTTGTCCAAAGATAAGCAGAAGGCCTTTGCCGATTCTTTTTTCCCTGTGATGGAAAAGAATTTTGAAAGGTTATATGAGGATGTGAGTTGGCTGGTGGAAAAATTCGATTACAAGAATAAAGATGCCGACTGGAAAAACAGCAGAGAGGCGTTGCAAAACTGCATGCAGAAGCTTAAGGGCGGCTATCCTGCCGACCCGGTATACAGAATGAAGAAGTAGTTTTTTATTGACATAGCAGCGGTCAGGTGCTATTTTATTTAAAGTAAAGCAAAGGCGCTAAAGGTAGGACTTTTAGCGCTTTTTATCAATTATTTAGGAGATGAGATTATGGGACAGACAATTATACCGGACGGTTATAAGTCGGAACTCAATCTGCATGACACACAGATTGGAATTAAGACAGTAAAAGATTTCTTTCAGACACATCTTGCTGAAAAGCTGAACCTTCTCAGGGTATCGGCTCCGCTTTTTGTGACACCTGAATCGGGACTTAACGATAATCTTAACGGTGTTGAACGTCCTGTTAAATTCGGAATAAAGGAACAGGGTGAGGCAGAGGCCGAGATAGTTCATTCACTGGCAAAGTGGAAAAGATACGCCCTTAAGAAATACGGTTTTTCCGTTGGTGAAGGTCTGTATACCGATATGAGTGCCATCAGACGTGATGAGGATACGGATAATATCCATTCCATCTATGTGGATCAGTGGGACTGGGAGAAGATAATCACCAAAGAAGATAGAACGGAAGAGACTTTCAAGTCAGTCGTAAGATCCATATACAGTGTGCTTCGTAAGACCGAGAAGTATATGGCCATCGAATATGATTATAT
This sequence comes from uncultured Lachnospiraceae bacterium, assembly GCA_902779505.1. Taxonomy (GTDB): domain Bacteria; phylum Bacillota; class Clostridia; order Lachnospirales; family Lachnospiraceae; genus Colinaster. Next base: position 62,561 of record CACZBZ010000003.1, on the reverse strand, counting down.
AGAAGAGATTCTTCCTCATGATATAGAATTCATCACGACTCAGGAACTTGAGGATATGTATCCCGGCAAGACTGCCAAGGAAAGAGAATACCTCATAGCCAAGGAAAAGGGTGCCGTATGCCTTATGAAGATAGGCGATCTGTTGAAGTCAGGAGAGAAGCATGACGGAAGAGCTCCGGACTACGATGACTGGCAGTTAAACGGAGATATCATCGTATACTATCCTGTTCTTGACATATCTCTTGAACTTTCAAGTATGGGTATAAGAGTTGATGAGGATTCGCTTGTTGAACAGCTTAAGAAGGCCGGATGCGAGGAGAGAGCCGAGCTTCCTTTCCAGAAGGGAATTATTAACAAAGAACTTCCTTATACAATCGGCGGTGGTATCGGTCAGTCCAGAATATGCATGTTCTTCTTAAGAAAGGCTCACATTGGAGAAGTGCAGAGTTCACTCTGGCCGGATGACACAGTTAGGGAATGCGAGAAAAAGGGAGTACAGCTTCTCTAAGACAACAAAATGTACTAATCGTTTTCAAAACTACCATATATAGTAAGAAAGGAAACTGCGCAACTAATTGCGCAGTTTCCTTTGTTTTAATGGCTATAATGCACAAAAGCCTAAAAAAAACTAAAAAAACATTGTTAGAAAAGCTGATTTACACTAAAAAGGGGCGGAAATATAATAGCAGATGAAAAACGAAACGTTACATGTGTGTGTTGCCCCCCGGAATGAGGCATTGAATAGGAGGTGCCAAAGTGATTCAGCACAAGATTAAACTTACAGCAGCTGACGTTAAGGATTTTGTTGCGGCAGCGAGCAAGAGCTCATATGATATAGATATTATGTACAACAGATACTACGTTGATGCTAAGTCAATCCTCGGAGTACTTGGTCTTGACCTTACAAAGGTTCTGACAGTTAAATGCCACGGATATGATCCGGCATTTGAGTCTTATATTGCAAGATTTGCTCTTGCATGCTAATTAAAGGCTTTAAAGACACAGGAAAATATGGACTAATGGAATCTCACTTTTTATAATTAAAAAGTGAGATTTTTTTTACTTATAACAGGAAAGGGATAAAAAATGAATATTGCGACCGTATCGGTGAGATCCCTGGTTGAATTCCTGTTAAGGTCCGGGGATATTGACAACAGAAGAAAGCACAGCAGTGAGAATGCCATGCAGGAAGGCGGCAGGATACACAGAAAGATCCAGAAATCAATGGGCTCCGACTATCATGCGGAGGTGCCTTTGAGCCATCAGTATCTGTCCGATGAAGGAGATCTAGCCATAATTGTTGACGGAAGAGCGGACGGAATACTGGATTCGGATCCCGTTCTTATTGATGAGATAAAAGGAACCTACAGAAGGCTGGACAGGATGGACGAAGCCGAGAAAGTGCATCTGGCCCAGGCTATGTGCTATGCCTATATATACAGTCTTCAGAATGATCTGGAACGGGTGAAGGTTCAGATCACATACTGCAATATCGAGACCGAGGAGATAAAGAGATTTACGGAAGAATATTCCTTTGAAGATCTGAGCATTTTTTTTATGGGTCTGATGAAGGAATATGAGCGCTGGGTAAGGATGCAACTGGAATGGAAGAAGGTCCGTGACGGCTCCATCAAAGAAGTTGACTTTCCTTTTTCATACAGAAAGGGCCAGAAAGAGCTGGTTACTCATGTATATCACACAATCGTCCACGGAAAGAAGCTTTTTCTTGAAGCACCTACCGGCGTTGGTAAAACAATGGCAACCCTTTTTCCTTCGGTTAAAGCTATAGGAGAGGGCAAAGCCGAGAGAATCTTCTATCTTACCGCCAAGACCATAACAAGAACGGTGGCTGAAAATGCTTTCTCCATCCTCAGAGGGAAAGGCCTGCACTTTAAAAGCGTGGTGATTACAGCCAAGGATAAAATATGCTTCATGGAAGAGAGAAACTGTAATCCTGAAGCCTGTCCCTATGCAAAGGGGCATTTTGACAGGATAAACGATGCTCTCTTTGCGATACTCAATGAACAGGAGATTTTTTCCAGAGAAATTATCGAGGAATATGCGGAAAAGTACAAGGTATGTCCTTTTGAACTCTGCCTTGATATAAGTCTTTTTTCCGACGGTGTAATATGCGATTACAATTATGCCTTTGATCCTCACGTATATCTCAGGAGATTTTTTGCCGAAGGCAAGAAAAGTGACTGCATTTTTCTTATAGACGAAGCCCACAATCTTATTGACAGAGGAAGGGCCATGTTCAGCGCGGAACTGGTAAAAGAAGACTTTTTAAGCCTTAAGAAGGAAATAAAAGTCTATGATGATAAGCTGGCAAAGAGACTTGAAAGATGTAATCACGAAATGCTGGCTTTAAAGAGAAATTGCAGCGACCTGACAAAATTCGACGATATAAGTGCCTTTATCAGATGTCTGGAGCGCCTTTATGACAAAATGTCGGATTATCTTGAGAACCATGATTCTTCTCCGGTAAGAGATGACGTGCTTGATTTCTTCTTTGAAGTGTCTCATTTCCTTATGATTTATGAGATTATGGATGAAAAATACATAACTTACGGCTGTCTCCTTGATAACGGGGATTTCAGCCTGAGGCTCTTCTGCATCGATCCCTCAACAAATCTGGCGGGATGTATGGAGAGAGCGGTGAGTTCCGTGCTCTTTTCGGCGACTTTGCTTCCAATTACATATCATAAGAGGCTCTTGGGAGGCGACGAGTCGGATTATGAGGTCTATGCGGAATCTTCCTTTGACAGCAAAAAAAGAGGTCTTTTCATATCCAACGAGCTGACAAGCAAATACACGGAACGCGGTGCGAATATGTACCGGCTTATTGCCGACAATATCGCCGATATCGTAAGGGTAAAAAACGGCAACTATATGGCCTTTTTCCCTTCCTACAGCTTCATGGACCGAGTGGTGGAATGCTATGAGGAAAAATATGGGGACGATGAAGAGATAACATATGTTATACAAAACTCAAAAATGACCGAGACTGAGAGAGAAGACTTCCTTAGAATGTTTGAAAACGGCGAAAACAAGGGAAGTTTGGTGGGTTTTTGTGTCCTGGGAGGAATATTCAGCGAGGGTATAGATCTTAAAAATGAGAGCCTTATCGGAGCTATGATAATCGGAACCGGAATCCCTATGGTATGCAGAGAAAATGAGTTGATAAAGCAGTATTTTGATGAAAAAGAGGATAGGGGACTTGCGTATGCATATATTTATCCTGGATTTAATAAAGTATTGCAAGCTGCAGGAAGGGTAATCAGGACTGCAGATGACGTGGGAATAGTCGCCCTCATGGATTACAGGTTCATGTATAACTCATACAGAGAAATGTTCCCAAGAGAGTGGAATGACTATAGTGTCATAAATCGGACCAAAATTCAAGATGTATTGTCTGACTTCTGGAGTCAACACAATACTTAGTATAGTCTTCCTGCTTATGTTATAATGTATACATATTCTGAAATGCTGTTTGGGAGGTAGTAATATGTGGGCATTTGAAAGGGTATTTTATCAGGTATATCCCCTTGGGATTACAGGGGCACCTTTTGAAAATGACGGAAAATTATCAAAAAGCATACTTATGTTGAAGGATTGGATACCTCATCTTAATGATCTGGGTGTAGGTGCCATATATTTTTCTCCTATATTTGAATCCGATACTCACGGATATAATACGAGAGACTACAGAAAGATCGATGTAAGAATAGGAACTAATGAGGATTTCAAGGAACTGTGTGCCGATCTTCATGCAGCTGACATCAAAGTAGTGATAGACGGGGTCTTCAATCATGTGGGACGTGGCTTTTTTGCCTTTCAGGATGTGTTGAAGAATCGCTATGAAAGCAGATATAAAGACTGGTTCTATATTAATTTTGACGGTAATTCTCCCTATAATGACGGCCTCTGGTACGAAGGCTGGGAAGGCAATTTCGATCTGGTTAAGATCAATCTTCGAAATGAAGAAGTAATTTCCTATCTTTTAGAGAGTGTAAAATACTGGATTGAGTATTTTGACATAGACGGAATAAGGCTTGATGTTGCCTACATGGTGGACAGGGATTTTATGAGAAGACTCAGATCCTTTACCGACGGACTGAAGGAGGACTTCTTCCTTATAGGAGAGATGATACACGGTAATTATAATGAGATAATCGCTCCCGACATGCTCCATGCCGCTACCAATTATGAATGCTACAAGGGATTGTATTCAAGCTTTAACAGCATGAATATGTTTGAGATCAATCATTCTCTTCAGAGACAGTTCGGTCCGGATCCGTGGTGTCTATATACGGGCAAGCATCTGTTGTCCTTTGTTGACAACCATGATGTATCCAGAATAGCCACAACCTTAAATAATGAAAGACATCTTCCTCTAATATATGCGATGTTAATGGGAATGCCGGGCATACCCTGTATTTATTACGGAAGCGAATGGGGCTTTAAGGCAGACAAAAAAGACGGAGATCCGGGTCTGAGACCTGCCTTCGATATGCCGGAGGATAACGAACTCTCTTCATATATAGGAAAGATATCGAAGCTGCGCTCATCTGAAAAAGCACTTCAGTACGGTTCTTTCAGAAGTGCATTCCTCACCAACAGACAGTGTGTACTGGAGAGAATATGTGACGGTGAGAAAGTCTTTGTGGCGATAAATGCCGATGAAAACGGCTTTGATGCCGGCTTTGACATGGGAACGGGAAGGCTTCGCAATCTGCTGACGGGAGAGGAATTTGATGTAACGGGCCCTCTTCATATGGAGCCTTACAGCGCCGGATTCTATAAAGCAATATAGATTATGGTTGACATAACCAATCCGAAATTGTGAAATATGTTAACTTCGTTTACATAATTTTGCTACTCCGGACATTTTGATGGAATTATTATACAAAACAGACAAAAAGAAATGGGGTCTCGTTGGTTATAATAACGAATATATGAACAAAGTATGAACGGAAACAATAAATAGTTCACAAATCGTTCAAAAAGCGTCCAAAAACTATTTACAAAACAAAAAGCCGGGCTTATACTTGGATTATTGAAAAAATTGATTTGCGCGATGCCGTTATGAAACATTTGACGGAGGATCATCGCAGAAGAGGAGAAAATTATTATGAAGAAGTTTGCATTAGTTTTAGCTACAGCTATGGTTGCTGGTACAATGCTTGTTGCATGTGGAAGTGAAGCTGCTGTTGAGGAGACAGTTGTAGAGACAGTTGCTGAGACAGAAGTTGCTACAGAAGCTGCTACAGAGGAAGCTACAACAGAGGCTGCTACAGAGGAAGCTACAACAGAAGCTGCTACAGAGGAAGCTACAACAGAAGCTGCTACAGAAGAAGCTACAACAGCTGCAGTTGCTGAATAATCAGTAGATTAAGCAAATTAAGAAAAAAAGAAATGCCGGCCTTGTTTCGAGGTCGGTGTTTTTATGCCTAAAATGAGCCGTTTTGTTGACATAACTAATTGACAAACGGCTCGTTTTTGTCTATATTTTAGATAATAGGGTAAATTAGGTGTAGTGTGTATAAGAATGCCTATTTGCTTTATAGAAATAATAGTTAGGAAATAAGGAAAATGAGTAAGGAATTGGCAAAAACATATGATCCTAAAGGAATAGAGGATCGAATTTACGAAAGATGGGTAGAAAAGAAGTATTTCCACTCTGAAGTGGACAGGTCGAAGAAACCTTTTACCATCGTGATGCCGCCTCCGAATATAACCGGTCAGCTTCATATGGGCCATGCCCTTGACAATACAATGCAGGATATTCTTATCCGTTATAAGAGAATGCAGGGATACAATGCCCTCTGGCAGCCCGGAACAGACCATGCTTCCATCGCTACAGAGGTTAAGATTATTGAGACTCTTAAGAAAGAGGGTATCGATAAGAATGACCTTGGCAGAGAGAAGTTCCTTGAAAGAGCATGGGATTGGAAAAAGGAATATGGCGGAAGAATCATCTCCCAGCTTAAAAAGATGGGTTCATCATGCGATTGGGACAGAGAACGCTTTACCATGGATGAAGGATGTAATAAAGCGGTAACCGAAGTCTTCTGTAAGATGCATGAAAAAGGATGGATATACAAAGGCAGCAGAATAATCAACTGGTGTCCTGTATGTAACACATCCATTTCCGACGCGGAAGTTGAATATGAAGAACAGGCCGGACATTTCTGGCATATAAAATATCCTCTGGTTGATGAGAACGGACAGCCTTCAAAGACTGAATTTCTCACTTTTGCAACAACAAGACCGGAGACAATGCTTGGTGATACTGCTGTTGCGGTTAATCCCAAGGATGACAGATATACATATCTTCACGGCAGACAGGTATGGCTTCCTATAGTTAATAAGCCTATCCCCGTTGTGGAAGATGAATATGTTGATATGGAGTTCGGAACAGGTGTTGTTAAGATTACACCCGCACATGACCCTAACGACTTTGAAGTAGGTAAGAGACACGGCCTTCCCGAGATCAACATCATGAATGATGACGCCACCATTAATAAGAACGGTGGAAAATATGAAGGCATGGATCGCTATGCGGCAAGAGATGCCATCGTTGAAGAACTTAAGGAACTGGGTCTTTTGGTAAAGATAGAGGATTATTCCCACAATGTAGGAACACACGACAGATGTAAGACAACTGTCGAGCCTCTTATCAAGCAGCAGTGGTTTGTGAAGATGGACGAGCTGATCAAGCCTGCTGTTGAAGCTGTTAAAAAAGGTGATATTAAGCTTATTCCTCCAAGAATGGATAAGACTTATTTCAACTGGACAGATAATATCAGAGATTGGTGTATATCAAGACAGCTCTGGTGGGGACATCGTATTCCCGCATATTATTGTGATGAATGTGGCGAAGTAGTGGTTGCACCGGAAAAACCCGGCAAGTGTCCCAAGTGTGGCGGAAGTCACTTCACTCAGGATCCGGATACTCTGGATACATGGTTCTCATCTGCCCTCTGGCCTTTCTCAACACTCGGATGGCCCGAACAGACAGAAGATCTTAAGTATTATTATCCTACGGATGTACTTGTTACCGGTTACGATATCATCTTCTTCTGGGTTATCAGAATGATATTCTCCGGCTTCGAACAGATGGGTGAAAAGCCTTTCGGTACGGTTCTTTTCCATGGACTTGTACGTGATTCCCAGGGAAGAAAGATGAGTAAGTCCCTCGGAAACGGTATTGATCCCCTGGAGATCATAGACAAATACGGCGCAGATGCCTTGAGACTTACACTTATTACAGGTAATGCTCCCGGCAACGATATGCGTTTTTACAATGAAAGAGTTGAGGCCAGCAGAAATTTTGCCAATAAGGTTTGGAACGCGTCCAGATTCATTATGATGAATATGGAAGGCAAGACCATAACTGAGCCGGCAGCAGGTGATCTTGAACCTGTTGATAAGTGGATAATATCCAAGCTCAACACTGTTGTTAAGGATGTTACCGACAACATGGACAAGTTCGAACTCGGTATCGCGGTTCAGAAGGTATATGACTTTATTTGGGACGAATTCTGTGACTGGTATATAGAGATGGTTAAGCCGAGACTCTATAACTCTGATGATACAGTAAGCCAGAATGCTGCTTTATATACACTTAAGACGGTTCTTATAGATGCACTCAAGCTTCTGCATCCTTATATGCCTTTTGTTACTGAGGAGATCTTCTGCAGTCTTCAGTCCGAAGAAGAATCCATCATGATATCAAAATGGCCCGTATATCAGGATGCCCGCGCATTTGTAAGGGAAGAGAAGGATATTGAGAGAATCAAGGAAGCTGTCAGAGGTATAAGAAACGTTCGTACTTCCATGAATGTTGCACCCAGCAAGAAGGCAAGAGTATATCTTGTGAGCGACAAGGAAGATGTAAGAAATACTTTTGAAACAGGCAAACTCTTCTTTGCAACTCTGGCATATGCATCAGAAGTAATAGTTCAGCAGGATCAGACCGGTATTGCCGATGATGCGGTATCGGTAGTTATTCCCGATGCAATCGTATACATGCCTTTTGCGGAACTGGTAGATATTGCTCAGGAAAAAGAGCGTCTTAAGAAAGAAGTCGGAAGACTTGAGGGAGAGATTAAGAGATGCGAAGGCATGCTCTCCAACGAGAGATTCATCTCAAAGGCGCCTGAAGCAAAGGTTGCGGAAGAGAAAGAGAAACTCGCAAAATACAAGCAGATGCTTGATGAAGTAAAGAAACAGCTGAATAAGCTGGAAAAATAAAAGCAGAGTAACCATTTTAGGACAACGGGGATATCAAAATGGCGGAAGAGCTTCAAAAGCTATCGCCCGAAGAGCTTAAGGCTCTGAGGGAGGAATTGGAAAAGGAAGTTTTCGGATCTGATGAATCTGAGGATGAAGATCTCCCGGAGGAAGAGGAATCCGGTGAGCAGGGGCCTGTCCAATCCGGTAAAAGCATCACTGTAGAAGTGGCAGAGGACAAGATGTCAGCCTCTGTTACTTTGAGTGCGCCAAATCCCGGTGAATATTACAGTGTACCTGAGATAATAGGAGCTCTCAGAAGCAACAGGGTCGTTCTTGGACTCAAGTCCGATGCGATTGCCGATCTGGTGTCCGAAGAGATATATGAAGAGCCTGTTGTAATTGCGGAAGGTAAAGAAGTCGAGCCGGGTGTGGAAGGATATTATGAGTTTGCCATTGACATGACACCTCACAAGACTCCCGAGATCCGTGAAGACGGAACCTGTGATTATTCCGCAATGTGTAAGCTTGCCAACGTAGCTGAAAACGATCTGATAGCAAGATATCATCCCGCTGTGCAGGGAACCAAGGGATACAATGTCATCGGTGCGGAGATACTGCCTAAGTTCGCTAAGGACCAGCCTGTACTCAGAGGAAAGTATATAGTATACAATCCTGAGACGCTGGAATACCATGCAACAGTATCCGGAAAGATATCCTGCAGTAACAATAATGTAGAGATTCTTACGGTCCATGAGATAAGCGGTGATATTGATATAACCATGGGTAACGTGGAATTCTATGGCGACATAGTAATAACGGGTAACGTTGAAGCCGGCGTACTTATAAGAGCGGGAAGAAATGTTACCATCAACGGAACGGTGGCTGCCGCCAATATATTTGCCGGAGGAGACGTTGTTCTTGCCAAGGGAATACAGGGCAACAACAAGGGAAGAATATCTGCAAGGGGCAGTGTTTTTGCCGAATTCATAGAATATGCAACAGTTGATGCTCAGGGCGATGTTCAGTCCAACTCCATCATCAATTCCATGGTCAATGCCGGTGGCAAGGTTGTGGTTGATGGCAAGAGAGGAATAGTTGTAGGCGGATACACACACGGTCTTAAGGGTGTTACTTTCCGTACTTCGGGCAATTATTCAGAGATAAAAACGGACATCCATGCAGGCTACAAACCCGAGGAGTACGAGACCTATCTTGGAATCGTCAAGTCCGAAAAGGAATGCAGAGCCAAGGCGGAAGAGGTTGTTGAGGAGATAGGCGAACTTCTTAAGATTGCCCAGAAGAAGGGAATAACCCAGGGCCAGAAAGAAAGAATCATGGAGCTCAACACCATGAAGGATGCCATATACAGAAATATCGAAGAAATAGAGAGAGACAAGAAGTTCTTGTCCGCCAAGATGTCGGAAGGTGTGAATGCCAGCATTACATCTAAAGGAACGGTTCATGTCAATACTCTGATAGGAATAGATATAGCACAGGTAAAGATTCTTAAAGAAGAGAATTATCTGAAATATATATGTAAAAACGGCGAGATAGAGAGAAGAACCGTACCGGTAGGATCGTAAAACGGCGTTATTTCCGGCGCTTTCCAGATGTCTGCCGGAATTTCGAATTATTTAAGGATCAGAATAAATGAAAATGGAAAAATATGAAGATGCGGTATCGTACATCATGTCGATACCGCGTTTTTCCGGTAAAAACGAAAATCTGCATACAGAAAGCTTCTTGAACTTCCTGAACTGCTTTGACAGCAAGGCAAAGTATATTCACGTGGCAGGAACCAACGGTAAGGGCAGCGTCTGCGCCTTTATGACAAGCATATGCATGGAAATGGGCATGAAGACCGCTACTTTTACATCCCCTCATTTGGTTGACATAAGAGAGAGAATTGCTGTGGACGGGAAGATGATAGCTAAGGAAGAATTCTTAAGCTGTTTTGTTCTGGTGAGAGATGCACTGGAAGACTACAGAAAGCAGGGTAACGAGGATTACAGCCCCTCTTTTTTCTCCTATCTCTTCTTTATAGGAATGGAGGCTTTTCACAGAGCCGGAGCGGAAGTTGTGATACTTGAGACGGGACTGGGGGGAAGACTGGATGCCACCAATTCTATTCCTGCCAAAAGTGTCAGCATTATAACGGAGATAGGAATGGACCATATGGAGGTCCTGGGAGATACAATTGAGAAGATTGCAGGTGAAAAAGCAGGGATTATTAAGGCCGGGGTGCCGCTTGTTTTTGCCGACAGAAAAGGACCTGCAAGCAGGGTTATCAGGGAGACGGCGGAAAGGCTCGGAGCGGACTATTATCCGATAATTGCACCAAATTCTGACAAAATACTGCCTATTAACAAAAGGATTGCTTTTTCTTATGAATCTCGCTATTATAATAATGTTACGTTAAAGATAGAATCGCCAGCAGTGTATCAGGTGGAGAACGCCATGCTTGCTCTTGCAGGCCTTGAAAGAGTCTTTGAAAAGGACAGAATCAGTCTTAAAGACATGGAGGAAGGGCTGCTTAAGATGAAATGGCCGGGACGAATGGAAGAAGTCGAACCGGGGGTATTCTTCGACGGAGCCCACAATGTTGATGGCGTTAAGATGTTCCTTGAAAGTGTAAAGCATGATGAGTGCAAAGGGAAAAGAAGACTTCTTTTTTCGGCGGTAACTGACAAGCAGGCTTATGAAATGCTTGGTCTGATAGAGGAGTCCGGCCTTTTCGATGAACTGGCCACAGGATGTATGGAGACCGGCAGAAGCAAGAGCAGGGAAGAACTTGAAGATCTTGTGAAAGATAACAGGAATGCATCTGTCTTTGACAGTGTTACTGAAGCGTATCGTATGCTCAGAGCAAGTAAAAGAGCAGACGATTATCTATATGTATGCGGCTCGCTGTATATGATCGGCGAACTGAAAGGTGGTAATGGTTACAATGATTGATTTTGAAGAAGAACTTAAGAAATTTCACCCGTCACTTGATATAGATGAAGCAGAGGATGCAATATACAATCAGGATATGACCGATATGGCAGATCTGCTTGTATCGTTGATTAAGGATGATAAAGAAGGTAAGTCAGGGAAGTAAAGGGAAGTACGGAGTATGGTTTGCTATAATTGCGGCGCTGAGCTGACCCGTAATGACTTCTGTACCAATTGCGGGGCTGATGTTGCCAAATATAAAAAAATAATGGGTTCAGCAAACCTGTTTTATAATGAAGGTCTGGAAAAAGCCTCTGTCAGAGATCTGTCAGGGGCTATTCAGAGTCTGAGAGACTGTCTCAAGCTTAACAAAGCACATGTAGAGGCAAGAAACCTCCTCGGACTTATATATTTTGAGACCGGAGAATATGTTGCCGCTCTCAGCGAGTGGGTAATAAGCAAGAATCTCCGTCCCAAGAAGAATATAGCGGATGATTATCTCGGAATGGTTCAGAACGATCCTGCCAGCATCGAGAATATTTCATCTTCTATAAGAAAGTATAATCAGGCATTGTCTTCATGTTATCGTGGAGATCTTGATCTTGCTGTTATCCAGCTTAAGAATGTTCTTAATAATAATCCCAACTTTGTAAAAGCAAGACAGTTGATGGCTCTTATCTATCTTAATCAGGAGAAGTGGAAGGAAGCCAAGAGAGAATTATTAAGATGTAAGGAAATAGATACCAACAATACAATGACTCTTCGTTATCTGAAGGAAGCGGAGAACGTATTGGATATGGATGAAACTTCTCTTGAGATAAAGGGCAGAAGACGTAATCCTGATGTGGTTAAATATAAGGTTGATAATGAGACCATTATTCAGCCCGTTATAAGTAAAAGATCAAAGGCATCCAATACCGTGGTTAATATTCTTATCGGTATTGTTATCGGTGTTGCTGCGGCGTGCTTACTTATTCTTCCCGCAAGAATCGCGGCTGCAAGAGAAGGCGTTGATGAAAGTCTTAAGGCAGCCAATGAACAGATAGATGCCAAGACGGCAGAGATATCCAAGCTTGAGCAGGATTTGAACTCGGCTGATGCAACCAATGCAAGACTCAGTTCACAGCTTGAGATGTATATCGGTGAAGACGGTACCATGACATCCATGGACAGCCTTTTAAATGCGGTAAGTACTTATCTTACCAATCCCGAAGAGACGGCCCTTATAGCGGAGTATCTTGATAAGATCGATCAGGCGACATTAGATCAGACTTCAGATACTTTTGGGACTGTTTATTCCCTTTTGATGTCAAGGATTGGCGGAGAAGTGGGAAGCGGTTATTACGATTCGGGAATGAAAGCTTATCAGGCTGACAATTACGAAGATGCCATCAAAGATCTTGCCAAGGCATATGCTTATGACAACAAGAACGGGGATGCTCTTTTCAATCTCGGTAATGCTTACAGAAAGATGGGAGATACGATCAATGCTCTGGATATTTATTCCCAGGTTATTGAAGAATTCCCCGGAGGTGAGTTGGCTACCCGTGCTCAACAATATATCAATGAGTTGAATTCCGATTGATATTCGGATCCAATAAAAATTAAGAGAACATGGAAACATTACATGTTCTCTTTTTATAAAGATATAAGGAGAATATATAATGGCAAAAAGAACAGACATTCACAAAGTACTAATTATCGGTTCGGGACCGATCATCATCGGTCAGGCCTGCGAGTTCGACTATTCGGGAACACAGGCCTGTAAAGCTCTCAGAAAGCTGGGCTATGAGATCGTTCTTGTCAATTCCAATCCGGCCACAATCATGACAGATCCGGAGACGGCAGATGTTACATACATCGAACCTCTTAATGTTGACAGAATCGAGCGGATAATAGCCAAGGAACGTCCCGATGCCCTTCTTCCAAACCTGGGAGGACAGTCGGGCCTTAACCTTTGTTCCGAACTTAACAAGGCAGGAATACTTGATAAGTACAATGTAAAGGTTATAGGTGTTCAGGTAGATGCCATTGAGCGAGGCGAGGACAGAGTAGAGTTCAAGAATACCATGAACGAGCTGGGTATCGGCATGGCAAGATCTGATGTTGCATATTCTGTTGAGCAGGCTCTTGATATAGCGGATGAACTGGGCTATCCCGTAGTGCTCAGACCTGCATATACCATGGGAGGAGCCGGCGGCGGCCTTGTATATAATAAAGAAGAGCTTAAGACTGTCTGTGCAAGAGGTCTTCAGGCTTCTCTCGTAGGAGAAGTTCTTGTTGAAGAGTCGGTACTCGGATGGGAAGAACTTGAGCTTGAAGTTGTAAGAGACTGTGAAGGTAACATGATCACTGTCTGCTTCATTGAAAATATCGATCCTGTGGGTGTGCATACCGGTGATTCTTTCTGTTCTGCACCTATGCTCACTATTCCCGAAGATGTTCAGAAGGAACTTCAGAGACAGGCATATTCCATTGTAGATAAGGTTCAGGTAATCGGCGGAACCAACGTTCAGTTCGCCAGAGACCCCAAGACAGGGCGTGTAATTGTTATTGAGATCAACCCAAGAACATCACGTTCATCGGCACTTGCTTCCAAGGCTACCGGTTTTCCCATTGCTCTTGTATCGGCAATGTTAGCTACGGGACTTACACTTAAGGATATCCCCTGCGGAAAATACGGAACTCTTGATAAATATGTTCCCGACGGAGACTATGTTGTTATCAAGTTTGCAAGATGGGCATTTGAGAAGTTCAAGGGTGTAGAGGACAAGCTGGGCACACAGATGCGTGCCGTAGGCGAAGTAATGAGTATCGGTAAGACTTACAAAGAGGCTTTCCAGAAGGCAATAAGATCCCTTGAGACCGGAAGATACGGACTCGGACATGCGAAGAACTTTGATTCCCTTTCTAAAGAGGAACTTTTGAATAAGCTTGCAACTCCTTCAAGCGAGAGACATTTTGTTATGTACGAAGCACTTCGTAAGGGTGCAAGCGTTGATGAGATCTACAATCTTACCAAGGTTAAGAAGTGGTTCATCGAGCAGATGAAGGAACTTGTTGAGGAGGAGGAAAAACTGGCCGCATCTTACAAGGGCAAGCTTCCTTCGGATGAAGATCTCACAAAGGCTAAGGAAGACGGTTTCTCTGATAAATACTTAAGCAACATATTGGGTATAAAAGAGGAAGAGATCAGAAAGCACAGAGAAGAGATAGGACTTGTGGAGGCCTGGGAAGGTGTTCACGTAAGCGGAACACAGGACAGTGCTTATTATTATTCAAGTTACAATATCAAGAAGGACGAGAGCCCTTCCAGCGATAATAAGAAGATAATGATCCTTGGCGGAGGTCCCAACAGAATAGGTCAGGGTATTGAGTTCGACTATTGCTGTGTACATGCTGCAATGGAACTTAAGCGCCTCGGTTTTGAGACTATAATCGTCAACTGTAATCCGGAGACTGTATCTACAGATTACGATACATCAGATAAGCTCTATTTCGAGCCTCTTACTCTTGAAGATGTATTGAGCATCTATCACAAAGAGAAGCCTCTGGGTGTTATAGCTCAGTTCGGTGGACAGACACCTCTTAATCTGGCTGCGGAACTTGAGAAAAACGGTGTGAAGATCCTCGGAACTTCTCCCGCTGTTATAGATCTTGCAGAGGACAGAGATCAGTTCAGAGCAATGATGGATAAGCTGGGAATACCCATGCCTGAGTCGGGAATGGCAGTAGATGTGGATGAAGCCCTTGCCATAGCCCGTAAGATCGGTTATCCGGTAATGGTTCGTCCTTCATACGTTCTCGGCGGACGTGGAATGGAAGTTGTCTACGATGATGAGAGCCTTACGGAATACATGCAGGCAGCAGTCGGTGTTACTCCCGACAGACCGATCCTCATCGACAGATTCCTCAACCATGCTCTGGAATGTGAAGCGGATGCCATTGCTGACGGTGCACATGCTTTTGTACCTGCGGTTATGGAGCATATCGAGCTTGCCGGTGTTCATTCGGGAGATTCGGCATGTATCCTTCCTTCGGTTCATATATCCGAGAAGAATGTTGAGACAATTAAGGAATATACAAGAAAGATAGCTGAAGAGATGCATGTAAGAGGTCTTATGAACATGCAGTATGCTATAGAAAACGACAAGGTATTTGTACTTGAGGCCAATCCTCGTGCATCACGTACGGTGCCTCTTGTATCCAAGGTATGTAACATCAGAATGGTGCCTCTGGCAACACAGATCATTACATCCGAGCTTACGGGCAAGCCTTCACCGGTACATGATCTTACAGACAAGACAATACCTTATTACGGTGTTAAAGAGGCGGCATTCCCCTTCAATATGTTCCCTGAAGTAGACCCCATTCTCGGACCTGAGATGAGATCTACAGGTGAAGTTCTGGGACTCTCTACATCATACGGTGAAGCTTTCTTCAAGGCTCAGGAGGGAATCCAGTCAAGACTTCCTCTTGAAGGTACAGTGCTTATATCTGTCAACAAGAAGGATAAGGATGAGGTTATTGAAGTCGGCAAGATCTTCGAAGAATGCGGCTTCAGAATCCTTGCAACAGACGGAACCAATAAGGTTCTTAATGAGGCGGGTATCAAGTCCGAAAGAGTTAACAAGATATATGAGGGTCAGCCCAATATCAACGACATGATAATAAACGGCGAGATTCAGATAGTTATCAATTCGCCTGTCGGTAAAGCAAGTGCTTATGATGATTCATATCTTCGTAAGGCAGCAATCAAGGCAAAAGTTCCTTATGTAACAACCGTGGCAGCAGCCAAGGCCAGTGCTGAAGGAATAAGATATGTGAAGAAGAATGCCAGCGCGGACGTTCAGTCTCTGCAGGCTTATCATTCACAGATAAAGTAAAATTTTGGAGGAAAAAGATATGATAAAGAAAGTATCGACAGATAAGGCTCCGGCAGCTATCGGACCTTATTCACAGGGGATAATAGCGGATAAATTACTCTTTGCTTCGGGCCAGATACCCATCAATCCCGAGACAGGTAACGTAGAGGCAGTTACAATCGAGGATCAGACAACTCAGGTAATGAAAAATATCGGCGCGATTCTTGTTGAGGCAGGATGCGGATATGAGAACGTGGTAAAGACCACATGTTTCCTTGCAGATATGGCTGATTTCGGAGCCTTCAACGGTGTCTATGAGAAATATTTTCCTAATAAACCGGCAAGAAGTTGTGTTGCCGTAAAGCAGCTTCCCAAAGATGTATTATGTGAGGTAGAAGTAATAGCATGTCTTTATTAGTGCTATTGCTTGCCGCCATTATATGGGGCACCGCTTTTGTTGCACAGGCAGTGGGAATGGACCATCTCGGTCCATTCTCTTTTAATGCAATCAGGTATTTTATTGGAAGCATAAGTCTGATACCTGTTATTGCTGTCGTAAGGGGAATAAAAAGAAAAAAAGGTGAAGAGCCTGTAACAGAAGAAGAAAAGAAAACAAGAACAATCCATACCTTGAAGTCAGGCGTTTTGTGTGGAGTGGTCTTAACCGTAGCATCACTTTTGCAGCAGTTCGGAATCATATATACGAGCGTCGGTAAGGCGGGTTTTATAACTGCTCTTTATATTATAATTGTTCCCTTTTTCAGCGTATTAATCGGTAAAAAGATAAGCTTAAAAGCCTGGCTTGCAGCCATAATTGCAATCATCGGTTTTTATTTTATGTGCATTGAAGGAGCCGATGTAATCAATATCGGAGACATACTGGTGCTGGGAGGTGCGGTTGTATGGGCTGTTCATATTCTGCTTATAGACCGTTTTGCACCCAAAGCGGAAGTGGTTCTTATGAGTGCGGTTCAATTCCTGGTAAGTGGCATTATATGTACGGTTTTGTCTCTTATTTTTGAGACCGTGACGCTGCAGGCCGTTAAGGATTGCCTCATTCCTCTGCTCTACGCGGGAGTGCTTTCCTGTGGAATTGCTTATACACTGCAGATCGCGGGGCAGAAAAGAGTGGAACCTACCCTGGCCTGTCTTGTCTTAAGCCTGGAATCTGTATTTTCGGCTATTGCGGGATGGATCGTTCTGGGTCAGCGAATGGCAGGTATTGAGATACTGGGCTGTCTACTCGCTTTTGCGGGAGTAGTAGTGGCTCAGTTGCCGGCAGGAAAGATGAAGAAAGGTGATGCATAGACATGCGAAAAATGGAATTCAAAATGGAGCGTCCCGGTGTGGTAAAAGAAGGTGACCATGTAACGGTTACCGAGGGTGAACTCCCCAGCAATTATTATTACACCATCGATCCTTCACTTGCCATGTCATCCAATATTCCCTTCAGACAAAGGCTTAAAAGCAGAGAAGGAGATGTGGTGAGCATAGAAGAGAATCCCAAGGGATTCTACGTTACCGTTGTATTTGATGAGGAAGATGTAGCCGACTGATTTAAGAGATGAGTTTGTCTATGTAGGAATCCCAGAGGCGGTCGGCCTCTTTGTCCAAAGTGAAAGCCTTGTAGGCTACGGCAGTAGTGAGACTCATACCGCTTTCATCAAAGCGGAAATTGAGAGCAAGGTAGTCTACATCAGACATCAGTTCATCCGAAAGGATCTCTTTTGTGAGTTCGGGACCGGCATAGAGGACGATCTTCATGGATAAAGGTGTATTCTGACCTTTGATGATATTTAATATGTTTGATTTGATTTTAGCCCATGTGACATAGTCATATGGGCTTATATTATTTTCAAGCTGCTCTTTTGTATAAAAAGCCTTGTTCTCTCTTCCGTCGATACTGTAACCTACGGAAGTGCGCAAAGCCGCTTCCTTGAGTAGAAAAGTGTCAAAGGAATCGCTTACAAGCAGCTTATTCATAAATTCTTTCTGATGTGTTATTTCTGTTGTTTTCATAGTCTATATGTTATCAAGGGCGGAGTGAATGGTCAATAAAAAGCATTTTTAAATGTTTTTTGCAAAATCTATTTACAAGAATAAAAGGGGATGATAATATATGTAGTATACAAAACTACATGAACAAGTTATTCAAACAAAGGAATAAAAAATGTGTGAATATAAAATAATTGCCGACAGCTCATGTGAGTTACCGAAGAACTTAAAAAACGATCCGAGATTCGAAAGAATCCCTTTCCGTGTTGAGATAGACGGTGTACCTGTGAGAGACGGCAAGAATATCAATATTGCCAGACTCTTAAAGGCTATGGAACTGAGCAAACGTGCGCCCAAGGCTGCATGTCCGTCTCCGGACCTTTTCCTTAAGGCTATTGAGGGCAGTTTGGCCAAGAGAATATATATCATTACCATCTCCAGCAAACTTAACAAGTGTTATGACAGCGCAATGATGGCAAAGAGAATATATGAGGCTGAGAACGAGGACAAGGAGATATGTGTCATCGATTCCAGAACTGCTTCGGGCGGAGAGTGTCTTATAGCTCTGAAGATAACCGAGCTTGAGAGAAAGTATGGCGGAGACTTCAGAAAGATATGGAGCGAAATAGAGGAATACAGAGACCAGATGAAGACCATTGCGGTTGTTAACAATGTAGAACCTCTTAAAAAGGACGGATTCTTCTCAAGAACAGGAGCAAAGATAAGCGCTTCTTTACATATCAAGTCATTATTCGGTGAGAAGAACGGTGAGATAGTTCAGATAGGACAGTGCTTGGGCCTTCAGAAAGCATGGCAGGAAATGGCTGCCAGTGTAGTTGCGGGTCTGGGTAAAAAGAAGGATAAGAAAAACAGAATTGTAATTACACACTGCAATAACAGAAAAGGTGCGGAAATGATAAAGCACCTGATCGAGATGAAGACGGGGATTCAGGATATCATTATCCTCAGTACATCCGGAATGAGCTCATTATTTGCCAATAACGGCGGCATTATTGTGGCTTATTAAGCCCCTCTTTATAATTGGTAAAAGCCTTTTTTACCGCAGGGAAAAATCCCAACTTACATTTGATAACGGTACCATCATCCATTGTGGCAGAAGCTAACCCTACCCCGGCTGTATGTCTCACATTGATGATGGTATTTTTATTTGCCAGCTCCATTGTGGGGTAGAAATATATGTCATGCCAGAGGGAGCCGATAAAGGTATTGGCTTTCTTAACAGATCCGTCGGCCATGTGGGCTGTTACGGTATAACCGTCCCCCTTAAAATACATGACATCTTTTTCTTCTATATAGAATGTATCATAGTTGTTACGAAGTTCTATCGTCGGGATATAGCTCTCTTTTTTTTGATTAATAATCTCGTCAAGAATCAGAGACAGTTCTTCGGTCTTAATGGGCTTGTTTAAGAATACACTGTTGGTTAACAGTTCTCCGGACTGTCTGTAGTCTATGGATGATATGCAGTAGATAATGGGGGCAAGGACACCTTTTTCTCTGAGGGCAAATGCAATGTCATATGAGTTGCAGACTTTGTCGGTAACATCGAGAAAATAGGCGTCATACAACATGGGAGTGTTGATGATCGCCTCAGCGCTTCCAAAGGTGTCGATGTAAAAAACACCTGTGGTATTTATTCTTTTGTCGGATTCTCTGTTTAAGAGTCTCTCCATCTGTTTGCGATCGCCGGGATCGCTGTCGCATAATGCAACATGAAGTGTTGTATCCATAGTATTATGAATGTTCCTTTTATATGATGTAAATAATGCCTTATTTTATAAAAATGCTACAGTAACAGGTGAAAAATGTATGAGTATTATAACAGCAATCTGAAGCAGGAGTATAAAAGGCATTCCGTAAGTAAAATACCAGTGTCTTGTCTTATGGCGAAATACCTTCATACCGATGATGGAGCCAAGACTTCCTCCTATTATGGCAACAATAAAAAGAGCGGCTTCGGGAATGCGGAACATGTGCTTCCTGGCTCTTTTCTTGTCATTACCCATAAGGGCAAATCCTACGATATTCACTATTATCAGATATAAAGCTATTACTATATATACGTTCATATCCGTATTATAACATCGGGGAATTATTATGCAATATATCTATCTTACACAAAAAAACTGCCGTAAGCTTATGCTCACGGCAGTTTTATATCAGTGCCTTATTTAAGTTCTCCGAGCTGCTGCATCTTCATTGCACGAACCTTTGTTGAAAGTCCGAAGAGGTTGATGAAGCCTTCTGCATCATGGTGGTCATAGAGATCACCTGTGGTGAATGAAGCAATGCTCTCATTGTAGAGTGAGTAAGGTGATGTTGTACCGGCCTTGATGATGTTACCCTTGTAGAGCTTGAACTTAACTTCACCTGTTACGTACTGCTGAGTGCTCTCGATGAAAGCCTGAACAGCTTCACGAAGAGGGGTGAACCACTTGCCTTCGTATACGATCTGTGCAAACTTGTTGCCCATATCCTGCTTAAGAGCATATGTATCTCTGTCGAGGATAAGCTCTTCAAGCTGCTGGTGAGCTTCATAGAGGATTGTTCCACCGGGTGTCTCATATACGCCACGGCTCTTCATACCTACAACACGGTTCTCAACGATATCGATGATTCCGATTCCGTGCTTGCCGCCAAGTCTGTTGAGTTCGGCGATGATGTCGGCAACCTTCATCTTCTTACCGTTAACTGATGTAGGCGTTCCTTTTTCAAATGTCATTGTTACGTATTCGCCTTCTTCGGGAGCCTTTTCGGGAGTGGTTCCGAGAACAAGGAGATGATCGTAATTAGGCTCGTTGGCAGGATCTTCGAGTTCGAGACCTTCGTGGCTTATATGCCAGAGGTTACGGTCACGGCTGTAGCTTGAATCAGCTGAGAAAGGAAGATTGATGCCGTGTGCACGACAATATTCAATCTCTTCTTCACGGGAGCTCATTGTCCAATGAGGATCTCTCCATGCAGCTATGATCTTAAGATCGGGAGCAAGAGCCTTGATTCCGAGCTCGAATCTGATCTGGTCATTACCTTTTCCTGTAGCACCGTGACAGATGGCTGTTGCACCTTCCTTACGTGCTATCTCAACAAGCTTCTTTGCAATTACCGGACGAGCCATTGATGTACCGAGAAGGTACTTATTCTCGTATACGGCATGTGCTTTAACACAAGGCATAATGAAATCTTCACAGAACTCATCTGTAAGATCCTCTATATAAAGCTTTGCTGCACCTGAAGAAAGTGCTCTTTCCTCAAGTCCTTCAAGTTCTTCAGCCTGTCCGCAGTTACCGCAGACACAGATTACATCATAATCAAAATTCTCTTTGAGCCAGGGAATCAGCGCACTTGTATCAAGACCACCTGAGTAAGCCAAAATTACTTTTTCTTTCATATTATTAATCCTCCATATTATTGTTCAAAAACTAAAATCCATATGGGCATTTGCGATGCCCGCTTAATCAATATACAACATATTTAATACATTCGCAAGGGGTAATTTTTGCATAAAAATGTAATTTATACAGAAAATATTGCATAATTCCATTCTAAACTTGCATAATATACATATATGAAGTATATTTATGCACAACACTATCGGCCCTGAGCTAGTTTAGGGGGACATGACCCGAAAAGTTGAAAATATATTGTCTCTGGGGTAAGATGGAAGATTGGAAGGACTAATAGACATACTATGATAAGAGCAATGGAAATTGCAGACTACGACGAGGTTCGCAGCCTGTGGATGAAAATTAAAGGATTTGCCATCAGAAGCATAGACGATTCCAGAGAGGGTGTCGAAAGATTCTTATTAAGAAATCCCGGAATCAGTGTGGTGGCAGTGGAAGATGATCATATTGTGGGAGCAATCCTCTGTGGCCATGACGGAAGAAGAGGCTGTCTTTACCATGTCTGTGTGGATCCCGACTACAGACTCAGGGGAATCGGCAAGTCTATGGTCGTCTTTGCCATGCAGGCTCTGAAAAAAGAGAATATAAATAAGGTAAGTCTTATTGCTTTTACAAAAAATGATATTGGTAATGCTTTCTGGCATACCATAGGATGGACAGAGAGACTGGACCTTAATTATTATGACTTTACATTAAACGATGCCAATATAGTGGAATTTAATAAGTAGATACAGAGGTGTGATATGAAAGTTATTGAAGGTGGAATTACAGCGGCAAAGGGTTTCAAAGCTGCAAGCTGCGAAGCGAATATTAAATATGCGGGAAGAAGAGACATGGCAATGATCTGTTCGGATGTCCCTGCGGTATGTGCGGGTACTTATACTTCCAATGTGGTAAAGGCAGCCTGTGTTCAGTGGGATATGGAGATCACAAAGAGCGGTCGTCCCATGCAGGCGGTGGTTGTTAATTCCGGAATTGCCAATGCATGTACCGGAGAAGAAGGTTTTGAAGCCTGTAAGAAGACTGCAAAGACGGTTGAAGCGGCTCTTAATATTCCTTTTGACAGCGTTGCGGTGGCAAGTACCGGTGTTATAGGTATGCAGCTTCCTGTTGACAAGCTTGTCAGTGGCGTAGAAAAGATGAGCAAAGAACTTGATGACAGCATAGCAGCGGGGCTTGATGCTTCCAAGGCTATCATGACGACCGACACGGTCAATAAGGAAATTGCGGTTAATTTTGAGATAGACGGTGAGACAGTTACCCTGGGAGGAATGAGTAAAGGTTCGGGAATGATTCATCCCAATATGTGTACAATGCTTGGCTTCCTTTCCACAGATTTGGATATTTCAAAGGAACTTCTTCAGGAAGCTTTGAGTGCAGTTATTAAAGATACATTTAATATGATAACGGTTGACGGTGATACATCCACCAATGATACCCTGCTTATTATGGCCAACGGAATGGCGGGAAATAAGAAGATTGATTCCAAGAATGAGGATTATGAGGCCTTTTATGAGGCACTCTTCTATGTATGCAGATTCCTGGCAAGAAAAATGGCTTCCGACGGCGAGGGTGCAACGGCTCTCTTCGAATGTAAGATAATCGGTGCCAAGAGCAAAGATGATGCACGAACCATGGCCAGAGCGGTGGTCGGTTCCAATCTTTCAAAAGCTGCAATCTATGGCCACGATGCCAATTTCGGCAGATTTTTATGCGCAATGGGCTATTCGGGAGCAGAATTCGATCAGAATGATGTGGAGCTGTCATTCATGAGCAAGGCAGGAGAGATGAAGGTCTTTGACCATGGAACTCCCCTGGAATTCGATGAAGATAAGGCTACCAAGATACTGTCGGAGAATGAAGTGACGGTATTTGTCAATATGAATGAAGGTAACGAGGAGGCAACGGCCTGGGGCTGTGACCTTACTCACAAATATGTTGATATAAACGCGGATTACAGAAGCTAAAAGGTCTGACAAGGAGGAATTATGGATCAGGAAATACTCAAGAAGGCGGAGGTGCTGCTTCCTTATATACAGAAGTTCAACAGAAAAATAATCGTTGTTAAATACGGCGGAAGTGCCATGAGTAACGAAGAACTTCAGAAAAACGTCATTAAGGACGTTACGCTGCTGAAGCTGGTAGGTTTTAAGCCCATCATCGTTCACGGCGGCGGAAAGGCAATATCCAAGTGGGTGGAAAAATCCGGTAAGGAGCCTAAGTTCGTTAACGGTCTCAGAGTAACCGATGAGGAGACTATGGAAATAGCCGAGATGGTGCTTGGCCGTGTAGGAAAGAATCTTGTTCGCATGGTGGAAGAACTTGGCCTCTTAACATGCGAGAAAAAATACAGCGACGGTCAGGACATCGGATTCGTGGGCAATGTAACGGAAGTGGATCCCAAGATTATATATGACCTTCTTGATAAGGACTTCCTTCCCATAGTTGCACCTATCGGACTGGATAAAGACTTTAATACATACAATATCAATGCGGATGATGCGGCTTGCGCCATTGCCAAGGCTGTGGGAGCAAACAAGCTGGTATTCCTCACAGATACCGAAGGACTTTACAAAGACTTTAATGACAAGTCTTCTTTCATAACAAGGATAAGCGCTTCCGAAGCCGACGAACTTATATCATCGGGCATGATAGGCGGCGGTATGCTTCCGAAACTCAGCAACTGTACGGAAGCCGTAAAGAACGGAGTGGGCAATGTCCATATTCTTGACGGTAGAACACCTCACAGTATGCTGCTTGAAATATTTACCGATAAGGGTGTCGGCACAGCCATTATTCCCGACGGCGAGGAATAAATATCTGCTGTTATTTTTAAAAAGAGGCCGTTATAAGGTCATTGACGGCTATATCAGGAGAATGAAAAAATGAGCAAACAGATCATAGATAAGGCAGAGGATAATCTGCTTCATACATACAATCGTTTTCAGCTTGTTCTCGATCACGGGGACGGTGTGAATCTTTATGATGATGAGGGAAAGGAATACCTTGATTTCTACTCGGGAATCGGGGTATATGCCCTGGGTCATAATGTAAAAGAATTCAACGATGCCGTAAAGGCACAGATAGATAAGATTGTGCATGTGTCCAATCTCTATTATTCAAAGCCTCTTGCGGAAGCGGCCGAAAAACTTGTGAAAGCATCGGGCCTTTGTAAGGCGTTCTTTACCAATTCCGGTGCGGAAGCTGTGGAGGGCGCCCTGAAAGCTGCCCTTAAGTATGCATATAACAAGGACGGCTGTAACGATCATGAGATTATAGCCATGAATCATTCTTTCCACGGAAGAACCTGCGGTGCCTTGGCTGTTACCGGTAAGGCAGCATACAGAGAAGCTTTTGAGCCTCTTATCAGCAAGGTTAATTTTGCCGAAATGAACAATCTTGGCAGCGTGACCGAGTTGGTCAACGACAAGACCTGCGCAATAATCCTGGAAACAGTGCAGGGTGAAGGCGGTATATATCCTGCGGATAAGGAATTCCTTGAAGGCATATATAAGATATGCCAGGATAAGGATATTCTTCTTATTTTGGATGAGATCCAGTGCGGAATGGGACGTACGGGTTCTTACTATGCATGGCAGCAGTATGATGTAAAACCTGATATAATGACTACGGCAAAAGCTCTCGGAAACGGTATTCCCGTGGGAGCCTTTGTTCTGAACGATAAAGTCGCAAAGGCAAGCCTTGTGGCAGGAGATCACGGTACAACCTACGGTGGCAATCCTCTGGCCTGTGCGGCAGTTAGCAAGGTATTCGATCTTTTCGAGGAGAAGAATATTATCGCTCATGTCAACGAGATAAGCCCTTATTTTGAGGAGAAGCTGGATGAGCTTGTGGAAAAGCATGCTTCTGTTATAAGCAGAAGAGGAAAGGGCCTTATGCAGGGCCTTGAACTTGCGGTTAAACCGGGCCAGGTCGTTAACAAGGGTATTGATAACGGACTTCTTATGCTGACGGCAGGTGAAAATGTTCTCAGACTTTTACCTCCTCTTGTAATTGAAAGATGTGACATTGACAAGATGTGTGGTATACTTGATAAGATACTTTGCGAAGAAGATCAATGTTTGGAGTAACTGATGAATATAACTAAGAAAATTTGTGCGGTGGTAGTATGCGTGGCCATGGTGGTCGGCGTCCTGCTTGCACAGCGATATACAAGTCTTGATACGGAGAGGGAGGAAGTTTTTGCCCACAATGATTCTCTCGTAATATGGTATACGGATGATGCGCTTACGGATTATCTTAACGCAATGGCCGTTGAATACCATGAGACTTACGGAGCAAGAGTAATTCCGAAGCTTCAGAGCGGAAGCGAATATGTAGAGTCCGTGTATAAGGCTTCTGTTGAGAAGGACGGAGCTCCGGACCTGTATATCATCACAAATGATTCACTGGAGAAGGCATATCTCTCCGGATGTGCCGCAGTCATAGCGGATGAAAAGGAAGATGTATCGACCAGTAATTTTTCACAGGTCGCTATTGATTCGGTAACATATAAGAACAATAAGGTGGCATATCCTTTCTTCTTTGAGACATGCGCACTTATATATAACAAGACTTATCTTCAGGATTATGCTTATTCCAAGATAGAGGCGGAGGACAAGGAGGCTGCGGAAGCGGCAGGTGAGACCGTGTCCGAAGAAAGCAGCAGTTCATCCGAGAATAAGGATTCGACGGAAGCTTCAACGGAGGCTTCCACAGAAGAGGCATCTACTGAGGAGGAAGACCTTCCTCTGTCTGAGAAACTCGATGCGGAGACTTTTGCAAGAGTCAATGACAGAGTGGTCGAGCTTATTCCCGCCACATTTGACGACTTGCTGGCATTTGCGGAAGAATATGATGCTCCCGCAGATCTTGAGTCCATCTTCAAATGGGACGTAAGAGATATTTTCTATAATTACTATTTCGTTGGAAATTATGCGGATGTGGGAGGAAGCTGCGGCGATAATCCCGACATAATCAGCATCTATAATATCAACAGCGTCAGTGCGATGCAGCTCTATCAGAATCTGAATCAGTTCTTTTCATTTGAGTATGCCAACATGACATATCAGGATGTGATTCAGGAATTCAGCGAAGGAAAGATTCTCTATACTACGGCAACCACTGATATAATTGCCACTCTTAATGAGAAGGCTGAGTCAGGGGATTTTGCTTACGAATACGGAGTTGCTCCCATACCTGACCTTAATGCCGACAAGCCCAGCAAGAACCTGTCTGTTACCGATTGCATAGTTATTAACGGATACAGTGATAAAAGAGATCAGGCTGAATCTTTTGCAAGATTCTTAACCATCGCCCACGCAGGCGAACTCTATGAGAAGACCGGAAAGCTGGCTGCCAATATAAATGCTCAGTACGAAAATGAGGATCTTAATGTATTCCTCGATGAATATGCCGATTCGGTTCCGATGCCCAAGATGATGGCAACATCCAACTACTGGCTTAAGTTAGAGACTGCTTTTGCGGATGTCTGGGGTGGAGCACAGGTGTCACCCACACTTAAGAATCTCTCCGAGGAGATC
This sequence comes from uncultured Lachnospiraceae bacterium, assembly GCA_902779505.1. Classification (GTDB taxonomy): domain Bacteria; phylum Bacillota; class Clostridia; order Lachnospirales; family Lachnospiraceae; genus Colinaster. The sequence goes on along the minus strand of CACZBZ010000003.1, from coordinate 35,558 downwards.
AAGCAGCAGGTATCGGGTATACTTGTTGAAGAAGAATACATCGAAGAGGATAAGGAAGAAGAGAGTATCGAATATCTCGATGAGGAACAGTTAAGACAGGAAGCATTGGAAGAAGCGACCGAAGAATAATACTTGCATATTCTTTTGCGGCTGTTTAAAATGATTATATCGTCTACGGGGATAGCCTCTGTAAGCTTACGGAGGTTAAAGATGATAAGAAAAAAGATAAAAAACATATTGCATAATAAACGAAGAAGCCTTGTGAAATTCACAGGGCTCTTTGTGTTTCTTGGAATAATGGCTCTGGCAGCAGCCTGCAACGGAGAGCCGGTTCTATATTCTGTGGAAGAGCCGGAGACTTACGAAGAGAGCAAGGAAGCAGAGACGGGGGATTATGTTGACTCGGATGAAGCCGGGGAAAAGAGCGGAAGCGGGGGAAGTGTCGAGACCAGAACTGCTGACGTAAGTCTGGAAGAAATCGAGGATGAGACCTATATTGTGGTTCATCTCTGTGGGGCGGTAAATAATCCCGGTGTCTATGAACTGAGCTACGACAGCAGGGTAATAGACGGAATAATAAAGGCCGGGGGCTTCAGAGAGGACGCTGGAGAAAATGCTCTGAACCTGGCCATGCCCTTGACTGACGGTTCAAAAGTATATATTCCTACAGTGGAAGAAGAGGCGGCAGTAGGGGGATCCGGTGAAGACTGGGTTGTTGCCGGTATGGAAGCTTCGGAGAAAAGCGAAGAAGATTCGGATAAAGTCAATATCAATACCGCAGGCATAGACAAGTTAATCACTCTTCCGGGAATAGGTGAAAGCAGGGCTAAGGCCATAATTGCCTACAGGGAAGAAAAAGGTGCCTTTAAGAATACCGAAGACATTATGAATGTAAGCGGAATCAAGGAGGCAAGTTATTCGAAGATTAAAGATTATATAAGGGTGAACTGAAGTGCGTAAAGATCTACAAAAGAAACTGCGGTATCTTCTGATGAGCCGCCCTTTGTTCTTTTTTAACTGTCTTATTATCCTGATTCTTTCAATAACAGGCGTTCTCTATACACCGGCTGTTGGTCTGCGGGAGAATGAAAAGCTTGTATTGTCGGGAAAAGTCAAAAGCATGGATATCAAGTCTTTTTCCAATGGAAGTGTGCTCAGTGTGAACCTAAAAGATGTGAGGGGAGAAGGGAAGCAAAAGATCACGGGGCCTGTAAGGACCATAACGGTATGGTTCCCGGAAGACACTGAGCTTAAGATAGGTCAGAGCTGCAGATTCGAAGGAAAACTGTCCTTTTATGACTGTGCCTCCAATCCGGGACAATTTAATTACAGGAAATACAATATCAGCAAAGGGAATCTCTTTCTTATAAAGGATGGAAAGCTTTTGGGGAAGAGCAGGGAGTATTCCCGCATAGGGACTTTCCTCTTTGACTTAAGGCAGGCAGGCGAAAAGATATATGAATCCCATCTTACGGACAGAGACGCATCTGTTATGAAGGCCATGGTGTTCGGCAATAAAAACGATCTGGATGAGGATACCAAGGAACTTTTTCAGAGGAATGGAATCGCGCACATACTGGCAATATCCGGTCTCCACATATCTTTTTTCGGAATGAGCCTTTTCCTGCTTCTTAAAAAGACGCCATTACCGACTGTTCTCAATGTGATATTGGCCGGGGGCACGATAGTAGTATATGCTTTGATGGTGGGCTTACAGCCGTCGGTTATAAGGGCGGGAGGTATGCTTATCATATATATGATATCAAAGTTATGTAAACGAACATACGATATGGCAACGGCTCTGTCCTGTTTGGCGGTGGTTCTTCTTGCCTTTAATTGCAATGCCATATACGATTCCGGTTTCAGGCTTTCCTTTATGGCGGTGTTCGGTGTAGTTGCCTATGACGAAGGTTTTTGCAGAAATATAGTCAGGCCGCCGTCTTTTTTGAATGCATTCGGAATATCCCTATCAATTTCTCTTACGACCCTCCCTACAATTATGTCAACCTATTATCAGGTGCCTGCTTACTCAGTATTTCTTAATCTTATAGTTATCCCGCTTATGTCGCTGCTTTTGGGGGCAGCGGTTTTCATGCTTATATTCGCGGAATTTGTGCTTCTGATACCGGCGCCTTTTTCAATTCCGGCTGAGACGGTTGTATCTTTGCTTTCCAAGCTTATAGCTCTTATCCTCTATGGTTACAGATATATCTGCGGTTTTTTTGAAATTACGGGATTTGGAAGAGTCAAAGTCGGAGCACCGAAAGCCTGGCAGACGCTTATATACTATCTGCTGCTTTTGGCCTTCTTTTTTCTGCCATGGAAGGATATTAAAGATAAGTTTTTACCGCAGGGTAGGTGGTTCGGCTATGGGCCGGCGGTGGCTTTTGCCATGCTTGCTCTTTTTATAATAAGTATCAGACCTGCCGGAGGCTACAGAGTCTACATGCTGGATGTGGGGCAGGGAGACTGTATGGTAATAAGGAGCAAAGGGTCGACCTTTTCTGAATTATATGGGGGTGGAGGATGTGGAAGGAGTATTTGTAACCCATCCGGACTCGGATCATATGAACGGCGTGGAAGATCTCTTAAAGGAAGGGGCAGACAATATGATAAGGGTAAAAAGGCTGATTCTTTTCGACGGCTTCAGGGAAAGCAAAGAGTATGACAAACTCTTATATCTCGCGGATGTGGCAGGGACGGATATTGTCTGGGTTCATTCCGGTTTTGAACTGAAGGACGGGAAGACGGACTTTTCCGTATTATATCCATTTGCGGGCTACAATCCTGTGGATCCCAATAATGCCTCCCTTGTAATGAAAGTAAATCTGGGGGACTTCAGTATGCTTACCACCGGGGATGTGGAGGCTGAAGGCGAGGAGATGATAGTGTCGAAATATGAAAAAAAGATTGACCTTAAGGTCAATCTTCTTAAAGCTGCCCATCACGGCTCATCTTCATCCAGCACGGATGAACTCATTGATATGGTCGATGCGGACATTGCCATTATATCGGCGGGAAAAGATAATCCCTACGGTCATCCACATAAGGAAGTGCTAGATCGCCTGAAAGAAGAGGGGTGCGATATATATCGTACAGACCTGCAGGGATGCTTAACAGTCATTCCTATGGCTAAGAAGATCAGGGTAATGACTTATATCCAGCCTCCGTCCAAGGCAACGATCTGTCCTGTTAGATAGGTCGGGGAATTGGCAAGCAAAAGTGCTGTCTCGGCTACTTCCTCGGGAGTTCCCATTCTTCCGGCAGGGATCTCGTCTATAAGTGCGGCCTTTTCGTCTTCCGAAAGGAAAGAATTCATTTCGGTATCTATTACACCGCAGGCTATGGCATTGACTGATATGGAGCTGGGGGCAAGTTCTTTTCCAAGAGCCTTGGTAAAAGAATTGAGGCCGCCTTTTGACGCACTGTAGGCAACTTCCGTACCGGCGCCCACAAGGCCCCAAGCGGAAGAGATGTTGATAATATGCCCCGAATGCTTCTTTAACATCAAGGGAATTGCTGCCCTACAACTGAAAAAGACACTGTCAAGGTTGGTGGCCATTATTCGCTGCCATTCTTCGTCGGTCATGTCCTGCAAAAGCCCTATATGCGAGATTCCTGCATTATTAACCAGAACATCAAGCTCTTCAATGGAAGTAAATATACTTTTTACAAAAGCAGAATCACCCATATCTCCGATATGATAAGTGCAGGATATGCCATATTTTTCGTTAAGTTTGTGGCTTAAATCCTTTAAAAGATCAAGAGATTTGTGAGCTACAAGAATAAGATCATAGCCTTCTTTAGCAAATTTTTCCGCTATGGCTGCTCCGATTCCTCTTGATGCACCTGTTATAAGCGCTGTTTTTGACATATTCTGCCTCCGTTTTATAGTTTCGGTGGCCTGTATCATTGCTACAGGCTTGATTTTATACTTATTTTATACATTTTTATTGTTAAAGACACAAATTATTAACAGTTGAGATGTATAATAGCAACGTTGGTTCAGAGAGATTATAACATAATTTCGAGCTGATTCATTCCGTGAGCTTGGCGATGCGAAAGAATGAAAGGGTCTAAAAAGCAAGCTTTGCACTTCAAATACACAGTATCTTGTGGTATACTTGAGAAGTGTGTACAAAATATAGTTAGAACGTAGATAGATATATATAAATAATAAGGAGGCAAAATGTACGATCTTATAGTAATAGGAGCAGGCCCTGCGGGACTTACGGCAGGTATATACGGAACAAGAGCGGGTCTTAAGACCTTGATTATAGAAGGTGAAGGAACATACGGCGGACAGATACTTACAACCTATGATGTTGATAATTATCCGGGACTGCCGGGAATCGGCGGATTTGAACTGGGAACAAAGTTCAAGGAACATGCCGAGAATGCCGGAGCGGAATTCAAGGATGCCATGGTTGTGAAGATTCTTGATAAAGGAGATCACAAGACGGTAGTAACTTCCGCAGAAGAGATAGACGCTAGGACTGTTATCGTAGCAACAGGTGCGGCACACAATCATCTGGGAGTTCCCGGTGAAGAGGAGATGGCCGGTGCCGGTGTGTCATATTGTGCAACCTGTGACGGAGCTTTCTTCAGAAACAGAACTACGGTTGTAGTGGGCGGCGGTGATGTTGCTCTGGAAGATGCACTCTTTTTGGCAAGAGCATGCAAGAAGGTATACCTTGTTCACAGAAGAGACGCATTCAGAGGTGCAAAGAAGCTGCAGGATGCGGTACTTGCATCCGAGAATATTGAGCCGGTATATGATTCCGTGGTAACCGAGATTAAGGGCGACGGAATGGTAACGGGAGTAACTCTTAAGAATGTGAAGACCGGAGAAGAAAGTCCTCTTGAGGCAGACGGTGTATTTATAGCAGTAGGAACCCATCCTATTACCGAATTTGCCGCAGGTCTGCTGGATATGGATGAAAAAGGATACATCAAAGCCGATGAAACAGGTGTGACAAATGTAGCGGGAATATTTGTTGCGGGAGACGCAAGAACAAAGAAACTGAGACAGGTTGTGACAGCTGCGTCAGATGGCGCAAATGCCGTAAATTCGGCAACTGACTACCTGAATGGTTGACAGAACAAGGCAAAAGTGTTATATTTTAGTAGATTTTTCGGCATTTTTGCATATGGGAAAAGTGTATGATTAACAAAAAACTAATGGGAGTTCTGCTGGCTTCCTTGGGACTGACATCTGTGTTATTTTTTAGCAGTGAAGCCCATGCGACGAGTTTAGCTCCGTCTGCCAGTCTTCCCCAAGCAGGATTTGCGCTGGTTATCGACGGCGGAAAATCTGTCAAGGAAGTAAAGGAAGAGGTCAGAATTCTTGTAGAAAAAATTAATACGAGCGCAGAAGAGACCCAGCTGGCGGGAACGACGCTTTCGTTCCTTAACAGTACTGCAGAGACAGAGACCGAGGATACAATTCAGGCAGCGGTGGACGATACCATTGATTTTGATAAGGAAGTGGTTGAATCCATTGTAAAATCCGAATCGGCAAAAGCCATGATCGGAAAAGACCTGGAAGAAGATTTTACCAATCTGGTTATTGCCCAGGTTAACAGTTACGTCAATGTAAGAGATCTTCCCGATGAGAACAAGGGTAAGGTCGTAGGTAAGCTCTATGATGACTCTGTAGGTAACCTGCTTGAGACCACCGATAACGGCTGGTACAAGATCCAATCCGGTAACTGTACGGGATATGTAAAAGCTGAGTATTGTGTTACGGGTGATGACGCAGTGGAACTGGCCAAGGAGGTCGGAACCCTGGTGGCTACCGTTAATACAACAACTCTTAAGGTAAGAACCGAGCCTTCCACAAGTGCAAGTGTTCTCGGACTTATACCTATAGAAGAAGAACTGGTTGTTACGGAAGACCTTGATGATTGGGTAGGAGTTACAATCTTAGAGGGTGACGGATACGTATCCAAAGATTACGTAGACTTGAGAACCGAATTTGTGACGGCTGAGTCAAAAGAAGAAGAAGAAACACGACTTGCCAAGGAAGAGGCGGAGAGAACCAAGGCTAATGAAGCAGCAAGAGCTGCTCTTGCCGAAGCTCAGAAGAATAATAATACAGCTTCTACCGGTGGCAATATATCAATAAACGGTCAGGATGAAGATGCCATCGCCGCAAGTCAGGATACCAATCCTACTACCAGCGTTGCGGGAAGCGGACTTGGAAGCCAGGTTGCCAACTTTGCTCTTCAGTTTGTGGGCAATCCTTATGTATATGGCGGAACATCACTTACAAACGGTGCGGACTGTTCCGGATTTACATTGTCGGTATATAGTCACTTTGGTGTAGCTTTACCTCATTCGGCAAGTGCTCAGAGAGCATACGGATACGATCCCGGTGGAATGGCAAATGCCCAGCCCGGTGATTTGGTTATCTATTCCGGACATGTCGGTATTTATATCGGTAACGGACAGATTGTACATGCATCTACTCCGAGAAAAGGTATTATCGTAGGTAGTGCATATTACAGCACACCTCTTGCGGTAAGACGTATATTCTAAAATGCGCAGGCTGTTAGCCTCGAATAAATGTAAGAATTGAAGCCCCTTCTTAACACAATTGTTAGGAAGGGGTTTTTAATGTCTGAAAATTAAAAACAATAAAAAAGATATTGACATGTAATTTCATGTACGAATTTGCTAAATTAGTGTTGACCAATCAGGTTAGCGGGGTGGATACATGTTGACTTATCCACAATGCAAAATGTTAAAAAAGGTGAAAAAATCATTTTATACACCGAGTTATCCACTTTATACACATGTGTCAGGTCAAAAATAGGCCCTTTTGTTATGAAAACTTCGAACTTGTGTTTTGTGTAAATTGTGGAAATTGCAAAAAAGCAAAAAAAGTACTTGAAAAAAATTAATACCGAAAACAATTGATTAATTTATTAAATTTTCAGAAAATATAGCCACAATAATTAGTTTATCGTAGACAAATGGGACATATATATGGTAGAATTAATCAACATCAGATGAAGAAAGTTTCTGATGAATACAGTACAGAAGGGACTGATGTGTATGAAGTTTATTATTAGCGGTAAAAACATTGATGTCACAGAAGGATTACGTAGCGCGGTACAGGACAAGATCGGCAAGCTGGAAAAGTACTTTACTCCCGAGACCGAAGTCCATGTAACACTTAGTGTGGAAAAGGAGAGACAGAAGATAGAAGTTACTATCCCGGTTAAGGGTAGTGTTATCCGTTCGGAGCAGGTCAGCAATGATATGTATGTATCAATAGATCTGGTTGAAGAAATAATTGAGAGACAGCTTAAGAAGTATAAGAATAAGATTCTTGACAGACAGCAGAACGCAGATTATTTCAGACAGGAATTTATTGAGAAGGACTACATGGACGAAAGCGAAGTTCAGATAGTCAGAAGCAAGAAGTTCGATATCAAGCCTATGTATGCTGAGGATGCCTGCATCCAGATGGAACTTACGGGACACAACTTCTTCGTATTTGTTAATGCCGAGACAGATCAGGTCAACGTGGTATACAAGCGTAAGGGTAATACATACGGACTGATTGAACCGGAGTATTAAAGAGAAATAAGTGAATATTTAAGATGAAGCGGAAGAGCAGATGCTTTTCCGCTTTTTCTTATTATAATATAGATAATTAGAGGGAATACTTATTGCAAATAGAATGCGGCTATGATACAATTAATAGGCGTGACAATGATAAAAAAATAACAATCTTCTTTTGAAGGTTGTAAAACATTATTTCACTTATGAAAGGAGTCATGGAAATGGCAAAAAAAGTAGTTATAGCAAGCGCTTGTCGTACTGCAATCGGTACAATGGGCGGATCACTCAGCACAACACCTGCAGCAGAGCTTGGTGCAATTGTAATCAAGGAAGCTGTTAAGAGAGCAGGAATCAAGCCTGAGCAGGTTGATCAGGTATATATGGGATGTGTAATTCAGGCCGGACTCGGCCAGAACGTTGCACGTCAGGCAACAATAAAGGCAGGTCTTCCTATTGAAGTTCCTGCAGTAACAATGAACGTAGTATGTGGTTCAGGTCTTAACTGTGTTAACCAGGCTGCACAGATGATTATGGCAGGCGATGCAGATATCGTTGTAGCAGGTGGTATGGAGAACATGTCAATGGCTCCTTACGCAGCTATGCAGGCTCGTTTCGGTTACAGAATGAACAACGGTAAGTTCGTTGACTGTATGGTTAACGATGCTCTTTGGGATGCATTCAATGATTACCATATGATTAAGACAGCAGACAACATTGCAGAGCAGTGGAAGCTCACAAGAGAAGAACTTGATGAGTTCGCTCTTAAGAGCCAGCAGAAGGCTTCTAAGGCAATCGAGACAGGTGCATTCAAGGATGAGATCGTTCCCGTAGAAGTTAAGAAGAAGAAAGAGACAATCGTATTTGATACAGATGAAGGCCCAAGACCGGGATCAACAATGGAAGGTCTTGCAAAGCTTCGTCCTATTAATCCTGACGGATTCGTTACAGCAGGTAACGCATCAGGAATCAACGACGGTGCTGCAGCTCTTGTTATTATGAGTGAAGAAAAGGCAAAGGAACTTGGTGTTAAGCCTATGGCTACATTCGTAGCAGGTGCACTTGCAGGTGTTGATCCTTCAATCATGGGTATCGGACCTGTTGCAGCTACAAAGAAGGTAATGGCTAAGGCCGGATATAAGATTGAAGACTTCGATATCATCGAGGCTAACGAGGCATTTGCTGCTCAGTCTGTAGCAGTAGGTAAGGACCTCGGTATTGATGTTGACAAGCAGCTTAATCCTAACGGTGGTGCAATCGCACTCGGACATCCCGTTGGAGCATCAGGTGCGCGTATTCTTGTTACACTTCTTCATGAGATGCAGAAGAAGGGTGCAAAGAAGGGTCTTGCTACACTGTGTATCGGTGGCGGTATGGGCTGCGCAACAATAGTAGAGATGGACTAATCAAAATAATCAACGCGAAAGAGGATACCTGAAAGGGCATTCTCTTTTCGTGCGTTTATAAAGGAGAAGAAAAATGGATTTCATTTTATATGAAGTAGAAGGTGCAGTAGGCACAATCACAATCAACAGAGAAAAAGCACTTAACGCTCTTAACTCACAGGTTCTTGATGAACTCAACGCAACTCTTGACAGTGTTGATCTTAATACTGTTCGTTGCCTTATCCTTACAGGTGCGGGTGAGAAGAGCTTCGTAGCAGGCGCTGATATCGGAGAGATGAGCAGCCTTACAAAGGCAGAAGGTGAAGCTTTCGGTAAGAAGGGTAATGACGTATTCCGTAAGCTTGAGACATTCCCTATCCCCGTTATCGCTGCAGTTAACGGATTCGCACTTGGTGGCGGATGTGAGATCAGCATGAGCTGTGATATCAGAATTTGTTCTGACAATGCAATGTTCGGACAGCCTGAAGTAGGTCTCGGAATTACACCCGGATTCGGCGGAACACAGAGACTTGCAAGACTTATCGGTGCAGGAATGGCTAAGCAGCTTATCTATACAGCACGTAATATTAAGGCAGCAGAGGCATACAGAATCGGTCTTGTTAACCAGGTTGTTTCAGCTGAGGTTAATGAAGCAGGTGAAGTAGTTGTATCTTCAAAGGATGCTCTTATGGCAGCAGCTAAGAAGATGGCTTCTACAATCGCTGCAAATGCTCCTATTGCAGTACGTAACTGCAAGAAGGCTATTAACGAAGGACTTCAGGTAGATATGGACAAGGCTATCATAATCGAAGAGAAGCTCTTCGGTGACTGCTTCGAGACAGAAGATCAGAAGGCAGGAATGGGCAACTTCCTTGAGAAGGATAAGGAAAAGAAGCTTAAGGTTGTTCCTTTCAAGAACTGTTAATCGGAAAAAGATAAACATTTATATATAGGAGGAAAAAAACATGAAGGTAGGCGTAATCGGCGCAGGTACAATGGGACAGGGTATTGCTAAGGCATTTGCCCAGACAGAAGGCTATGAGGTAGCTCTCTGCGATATCAAGCAGGAGTGGGCTGACGGCGGAAAGGATAAGATCAAGAAGGGCTATGCAAAGCTTGTTGAGAAAGGAAAAATGACTCAGGAAGCAGCTGATGCCATCGTTAACAAGATCACTCCCGGACTTAAGGAGAATCTTTGCGCAGACTGTGATCTCATCGTAGAAGCAGCTTTTGAAAATATGGAAGTAAAGCAGACAACATTCAAGGAGCTTGATGCAATCTGCAAGCCTGAGTGTGTATTTGCTTCAAATACATCATCTCTTTCAATCACAGAGATCGGTAACGGTGTAAACAGACCTGTTGTAGGAATGCATTTCTTCAATCCTGCAGACAGAATGAAGCTTATCGAGGTTATCGCTGGTGTTAACACACCTAAGGAAACTGTTGATACAATCAAGAAGATCTCTGAAGAGATCGGTAAGACACCTGTACAGGTAAATGAGGCAGCAGGATTCGTAGTAAACCGTATCCTTATTCCTATGATCAACGAAGCAGCTTTCATCAAGATGGAAGGTGTATCAGATATCGAAGGAATCGATGCTGCAATGAAGCTTGGTGCTAATCATCCTATGGGACCCCTTGAGCTTGGTGATTTCGTAGGCCTTGATATCTGCCTTGCTATCATGGATGTATTATATAAGGAAACAGGCGATTCTAAGTATCGTGCATGTCCTCTTATCAGAAAGATGGTTCGTGGCGGTAATCTTGGATGCAAGTCAGGCAAGGGATTCTATATCTACAATGCTGACCGTACAAAGACACCTGTTGACGCACAGTAATTATTGCTAAAATCTTTGAGGCCCGGAAACGGGCCCAAAGTACATGAATTATAAACAATGGAGGAAATTTAATCATGGATTTTACTTTACCAAAGGAACATGAAATGGCGAGACAGCTTTTCAAGGATTTCGCTGAAAATGAAGTAAAGCCACTTGCTCAGGAAATTGATGAGCAGCACAGATTCCCAAGAGAAACAGTTGAGAAGATGGCTAAATACGGCTTTATGGGTATCCCTGTACCAAAGGAACTCGGAGGACAGGGTTGTGATACTCTTACATACGCTATGTGCGTAGAAGAACTTTCAAAGGTATGTGGAACAACAGGTGTTATCGTATCTGCACATACATCTCTTTGTATCGATCCTATCTTAACATTCGGTACACAGGAGCAGAAAGAGAAATACGTTATTCCTCTTGCAAAGGGTGAGAAGATCGGTGCTTTCGGTCTTACAGAGCCCGGAGCAGGTACAGACGCTCAGGGTCAGCAGACAAAGGCTGTTCTTGATGGTGACGAGTGGGTTCTTAACGGATCTAAGTGCTTCATCACAAACGGTAAGGAAGCTGATGTATATGTAATCTTCGCTGTAACAGGCAAGATTGAGAAGCGTGGAAAGATGATGAAAGAGATCTCAGCTTTCATCGTTGAAAAAGGCACACCCGGATTTACATTCGGTACAAAGGAAAACAAGATGGGTATCTGTGCTTCATCTACATACGAGCTCATCTTCACAGATTGTCGTATTCCTAAGGAGAACCTCCTTGGTGCACAGGGTAAGGGATTCAATATTGCCATGCATACACTTGACGGTGGACGTATCGGTATTGCTTCTCAGGCTCTTGGTCTTGCAGAAGGTGCTCTTGAGACAACAATCGCATATGTAAAAGAGCGTAAGCAGTTCGGTCGTTCAATCGCACAGTTCCAGAACACACAGTTCCAGCTTGCAGATATGGCTACAAAGGTAGAGGCTGCTAAACTCCTTGTATATAAGGCTGCTAAGAAGAAGGATGAGTACAAGACAAATCCTAAGGTTTCTTACTCATTCGAAGCTGCTCAGGCTAAGCTCTATGCAGCAGAAGTTGCTATGGAAGTTACAACAAAGGCTGTTCAGCTCCACGGTGGTTACGGTTACATCAAGGAATACGATGTAGAGCGTATGATGCGTGATGCTAAGATCACAGAGATCTACGAAGGTACTTCAGAAGTACAGCGTATGGTAATCTCTGCACAGCTGTTAAAGTAAGATTAGATTAAAAAGGAGTAAAAATACAATGAAGATAATCGTTTGTATAAAGCAGGTACCTGATACAAAGGGTGGCGTTAAGTTCAATCCCGACGGTACACTGGACAGAGGTGCAATGCTTGCTATCATGAATCCGGATGACAAGGCCGGTCTTGAGGCAGCACTTAAGCTTAAAGATCAGTACGGTGCAGAAGTTACTGTACTTACAATGGGACTTCCCAAGGCAACAGACGTTTTGCGCGAAGCTCTCGCTATGGGCGCTGACAAGGGCGTTCTTGTAACAGACAGAGTTCTTGGTGGAGCTGATACATGGGCTACATCAACAACTATCGCCGGTGCCATCAGAAATCTTGACTATGACCTTATTATCACAGGTCGTCAGGCTATCGACGGTGATACAGCTCAGGTTGGTCCTCAGATCGCTGAGCACCTTGGAATTCCCGTAATCTCTTACGCACAGGAAATCAAGGTTGACGGTGACAAGGTAACAGTTAAGCGTCAGTATGATGACAGATATCACATGGTTGAAGTTAAGATGCCATGTCTTATCACAGCACTTTCTGAATTAGGAACTCCAAGATATATGACTCCCGGCGGTATCTTTGATGCTGTTCAGGCTGAGATCACAACTTGGGGACGTGCAGACCTTAAGGATGTTGAAGATGGCAACCTTGGTCTGAATGGTTCTCCTACAAAGATTGCCAAGGCATCTGATAAGGTTCGTAAGGGCGCAGGTGAGAAGGTTGTTCCCGACTCTCCTGAAGATGCAGTTGAGTATATCGTTGGCAAGCTTAAAGAGAAACATGTAATATAATTCAAAAGGAAAATGGTGAATAATTATGAAAATGAGTCCAGAAGAAATCGCAAAGTATAAAGGCGTATATGTCTTCGCTCAGCAGGTTGACAATGAAGTAAGCGGAATTGCTTATGAATTACTGGGCAAGGCAAAGGAATTAGCAGCACCTCTTAATACAGATGTTACAGCTGTATTAATCGGTTATAATGTTGGTAATCTTGCAGACAAGCTTGCAGAGTACGGCGCTGACAAGGTTATCGTTGTTGATGACAAGGAACTTGAAGTATACAGAACAGAGCCATATGCACATGCTCTTACATCTGTAATCAATGAGTACAAGCCTGAGATCATGCTTGTAGGTGCTACAGCAATCGGTCGTGACCTTGGCCCTACAGTATCAGCAAGAGTTCAGACAGGTCTTACAGCTGACTGTACAGTACTTGAGATCGGTGACTTCCCGTTAGTTGCTGTACCCGGTAAGGAGCAGTTACACAACCAGCTTCTTATGACACGTCCTGCATTCGGTGGTAACACAATCGCTACTATCGCTTGTCCCGACAACCGTCCTCAGATGGCTACAGTAAGACCCGGTGTTATGCAGAAGATCGCTCCTATCGCAGGTGCTAAGGCAGAAGTTATTAACTACAATCCCGGATTTACTCCTAACAACAAGTATGTAACTGTTAAGGAAGTAGTTAAGGCTGTATCAGACATCAAGGATATCATGGATGCTAAGATTCTTGTATCAGGTGGTCGTGGAGTTGGTTCTCCTGAGAACTTCAAGCTTCTCGATGATCTTGCAGCAGCAATCGGCGGCCAGGTATCATGCTCACGTGCCGTTGTTGATTCAGGTTGGAAGCCTAAGGAATTACAGGTTGGTCAGACAGGTAAGACTGTAAGACCTAACGTTTACTTCGCAATCGGTATCTCAGGTGCCATCCAGCACGTTGCAGGTATGGAAGAGTCTGACATCATCGTTGCTATCAACAAGGACGAGGATGCTCCTATCTTTGATGTAGCAGACTACGGTGTTGTAGGAGATCTTAACAAGATCGTTCCTCAGCTTACAGAAGCTATCAAGACAGCAATTGCAAATAAGTAATCTGTGACAGATTTAAAGGGCGTCTCCGTTAGGAGATGCCCTTTTTATACTGAAGTCAGGCTTATATATAGTATTCCGATGCAAGCTCAAAAGATTCTAAATTCATAAGCATTTCGAAAGGGCAAATCCGTTTCTGCGGAACTCGCTTCGCTCAAACAGTCCTCGAAACGGATTATTCGAAATGCTTATTCATTAAGAACTTTTGAAAAATGCATCGGAATACTATATATAAGCCCAACTTCCCGATAAAAAAGTCACCAGTCAAAATCGGAGACAAGCTTGATAATCTGTCATGCTTTGCTTGAGTAATTGACGGATTTGCAATATCATAAGTAGGAGAAAATGAAAGGTGGAGAGCCCATGAGTGATAATAAGACAATACTTGATTATGAGACGGTGGATATAGATTTTGAGACCGGGGAGCTGGTGATAATAGACCAGACAAAACTGCCTGCAAAGACTGAGATCATCCGTCTGTCTACGGCGAAAGAAATATGGGATGCCATATATCTGCTTCAGGTCAGAGGTGCACCGGCAATAGGTGTGTCGGCAGCCTTCGGCATATATATACTGGCATCCAAAATAGAAAATGACACATATGACGGTTTTTATGATGAGCTCGTAAAACAGCGTGATTACCTGGATTCTTCGAGACCTACGGCGGTTAATCTGCACTGGGCACTTATGAGAATGGATGGACTAGCTCAGTCAACGATTAAAGAATGCAAGAGCAATGATATCTCATATGAAGAGGGATATAAGAGAATAATCGAGGCTCTGAAAAATGAAGCGGTTAAGATTAAGGAAGAAGACATATGGGTATGTAAGCAGATAGGAGAATACGGACTGTCTTTGGTTAAACCCGGTGACGGAATCTTAACACACTGCAATGCGGGACAGCTCGCCACATGCAAGTACGGTACGGCTACGGCTCCCATATACCTGGGCCAGGAGAGAGGTTACAATTTTCATGTTTTTGCTGATGAGACCAGACCTCTGCTTCAGGGTGCGAGACTTACTGCTTATGAACTGCACTCAGCAGGAGTGGATGTAACACTTATATGCGACAATATGTCTGCCATGGTAATGAAGAACGGTTGGGTTAATGCCGTGTTTGTCGGCTGCGATCGTGTGGCTGCCAACGGTGATACTGCCAATAAGATAGGAACAAGTGTGGTTGCCACGGTTGCAAAGAGATACGGTGTTCCTTTTTATGTATGCGCCCCCACATCTACCATTGATATGGATACAGCCACGGGTGATGAGATTAATATAGAACAGAGAAAAGCCGAAGAGGTTACGGAGATGTGGTATAAGGAAAGAATGGCTCCCGAGGGAGTGAAGGTATTCAATCCTGCATTTGACGTAACGGATAACGAGCTTATTGCCGGAATAGTAACGGAATACGGAATTGCAAGGGCTCCTTATAAGGAAGCTTTTGAAGAGATCTTTAAAAAGAAGAAGGAAGCAAAGATTAATATTCTGTAAACAATTGCCGCCATTCTTGATAAATAACCCTATTAGTGTTATTCTAGGAAAGGTGTCTATTTAGAATGGCACGATTATATTTAAGCGTGAACAGGAGCGAGAAATGACAAAGAGTTTTGATGATTTATTATCTAAGGTTAACGACTGCAGCACAAAAAAACTTGCCGTTGCTGTAGCTCAGGACAAGGCAGTTCTTGAAGCTGTTAAAGTTGCAAAGGAAAGAAAGATTGCCGATGCGATTCTTGTCGGTGATGAAGATGAGATTAAGAAGATCGGTGCAGAGCTTGGCATGGATATGAGCCAGTACAGAATAGTTGATGAGAAGGATGTTGTAGAAGCTTCTCTCAAGGCTGTTAAGCTTGTTCATGACGGCGAAGCAGATATGTATATGAAGGGATTACTCCCTACAGGCACATTCTTAAAGAGTGTACTTAATAAGGAAGTTGGCCTCCGTACAGGTAAGCCTCTTTCACATGTATGTGTGTTTGAGATTCCCGGTATCGACAGACTTCTTTTCCTTACAGACGTTGCATTTATGCCATATCCTACACTGGATGACAAGAAATGCATGATTGATTATACGGTAGAAGTAGCAAATGCATGCGGAGTTGAGAATCCAAAGGTGGCTGTACTTGCTGCACTTGAAACAGTAAATGAAAAGATGCCTTGTACTCTTGATGCGGCTGAGCTTACAAAGCTTAACGACGAGGGAGAGATCAAGGGATGTGTCATTGACGGACCTCTCTCAATGGATATTGCTCTTTACAAGGAAGCAGCAGAAGAAAAGGGAGCCCTTGACAGAAAGGTTGCCGGAGATGCGGATATTCTTGTATTCCCTGATATCCACGCAGGTAATCTTGTTTACAAGACTATTGTTCATATGGTTCCTTGCAAGAACGGTAACATACTTACAGGAACAAAAGCACCTGTTATTTTAACATCACGTTCAGATACAGTGGATGTTAAGGTTAATTCCATTGCTCTTGCAGCCGTTGTTGCCGAGAGAATCAATGCTAATAAATAAGTAAAAAACTACAAAAATTGGAGGATACTAATATGTCAGTTAAAAGTTTGGTTATAAATCCCGGTTCTACATCAACAAAGATAGGTGTTTTCGAAGATGAGACACTCCTTTTTGACGAGACACTTCGTCATTCAACGGAAGAGATTGCAAAGTACAGCAATATCGCAGATCAGAAGGATTTCCGTAAGGATATTATCTTAAGCGTACTTAAGGAGAAGAATTTTGATATCAACTCTCTTGGTATGGTTGTAGGACGTGGCGGAATGCTTAAGCCCATTCCCGGTGGTACATATGAAGTAACAGATGCCCTTGTTAACGATCTTAAGATCGGTGTTCAGGGTCAGCATGCTTCCAACCTCGGTGGTATTCTTGCAAAAGAAATTGGTGATTCCATCGGTGTGCCAAGCTTTATAGTAGATCCTACAGTTGTTGATGAACTTTGTGATGAGGCAAGATATTCAGGTGTTCCCGAACTTCCCCGTATCTCAGTTTTCCATGCTCTTAATCAGAAGGCAGTGGCAAGAAGATATGCTAAGGAAGCAGGCAAGGCTTATGAAGACCTTAACCTCATCGTTGTTCACATGGGTGGCGGTGTATCCGTAGGTGCGCACACAGGCGGCCGTGTTGTTGATGTATTCAACGCCCTTGACGGAGACGGCGCATTCTCACCTGAAAGAGCAGGCGGTGTACCTTCAGGTGCCCTTATTAAGATGTGTTTCTCAGGAAAGTATTCTGAGGCAGAAGTATATAAGAAGATAGTAGGTAACGGCGGATTTAACGCTTATGTCGGAACAAACGACATGAGAGATGTTGATAAGCTTGTTAATGACGGCGATGCTAAGGCAAAAGCAGTCAGAGATGCATTCATTTTCCAGGTTGCAAAGGATATGGGTTCAATGGCTACAGTTCTTAAGGGCAAGGTAGACAGAATCGTTGTAACAGGCGGTATCGCTTACGACAAGGAAGTTGTTGCAGGCCTTAAGGAGAGAGCTGAATGGATCGCACCTTTCACTGTATATCCCGGAGAGGATGAGCTTCTTGCACTTGTTCAGGGTGGATTACGTGTGCTTAACAAGGAAGAGGAAGCAAAAGTATACTAATTAGCTGTTAGGAGATTTGCTTATATGAGCAAAATTGTTGATAAATTATTTGGGACACATAGTGAGCGTGAGCTTAAGAGAATCATGCCGCTGGTAGATATGGTTGAAGCGTTACGACCTACCATGCAGCAGCTTTCCGATGATGAACTGAAGGCTAAGACCAAGGAATTCAAGGAGAGACTTGCTGAGGGCGAAACGCTTGACGACCTGCTTCCCGAAGCTTTTGCCACTGTAAGAGAGGCAGCAAAAAGAGTACTTGGGATGGAGCATTATCGGGTTCAGATCATAGGTGGAATAATACTTCATCAGGGTCGAATTGCCGAAATGAAGACAGGTGAAGGTAAAACGCTTGTGTCTACCCTTCCCGCATATCTCAATGCCCTCAAGGGTGAAGGTGTATATATCGTAACCGTAAATGATTATCTGGCTAAGCGTGATGCCGACTGGATGGGACAGGTACATGAATTCCTGGGGCTTAAGGTAGGTGTGGTTCTTAATTCCATGACTCCCGAAGAACGTCAGCAGGCTTACGGATGCGATATTACTTATGTAACAAACAATGAACTCGGTTTCGACTATCTGAGAGACAACATGGTCATCTACAAGGAGCAGCTTGTACTCCGCAAGCTGGGCTATGCCATAATCGATGAGGTTGACTCGGTTCTTATTGATGAAGCCCGTACACCCCTTATTATTTCGGGACAAAGCGGAAAATCCACTAAGCTCTATGAAGCCTGCGATATTCTGGCAAGACAGCTGCAGCGTGGTGAGGATATGGAAGACCTGTCAAAGATGGATGCCATCATGGGTCTTGAGAGACAGGAGACAGGTGACTTCATTGTTAACGAGAAGGACAAGAATCTTAACCTTACCGAACAGGGTGTAAACAAGGTTGAGCAGTTTTTCCATATCGACAACCTGGCCGATCCCGAGAATATCGAGATTCAGCACAATGTAATACTGGCTCTTCGTGCGCATAACCTTATGTTCAGAGATCAGGATTATGTTGTAAAAGACGATCAGGTCCTTATTGTCGACGAATTTACCGGCCGTATCATGCCCGGTAGAAGATATTCCGACGGTCTTCATCAGGCCATAGAAGCAAAGGAACATGTAAAGGTTAAGAGAGAGAGTAAGACACTTGCGACCATTACTTTCCAGAATTTCTTCAACAAATTCGAAAAGAAATCCGGTATGACCGGTACGGCTCTTACAGAAGAGAAGGAATTCCGTGATATCTACGGAATGGACGTTATAGAGATTCCTACCAATAAGCCTGTTGCAAGAATTGACCATCAGGATGCGGTATATAAGACAAGGAAAGAGAAACTTCACTGTATCGTTGAGGCCGTTAAAGAGGCTCACGCCAAGGGACAGCCTGTACTTGTAGGTACAATAACCATCGAAGCCAGTGAAGAACTCAGTGCCCTTTTAAGAAAAGAGGGTATAGAGCACAAAGTCCTCAATGCAAAATTCCATGAGATGGAAGCTGAGATCGTAGCTGAGGCCGGTATCCACGGTAAGGTTACAATTGCTACCAACATGGCAGGTCGAGGAACCGATATTAAGCTTGATGATGAGGCAAAGGCTGCCGGCGGACTTAAGATCATCGGTACAGAGAGACATGAATCAAGACGTATAGACAACCAGTTAAGAGGTAGATCCGGACGTCAGGGAGATCCCGGTGAGTCCAAGTTCTATATTTCACTGGAAGACGATCTGATGAGACTCTTTGGTTCAGCCAATCTCATCAATATGTTCAATACGCTGGGTATTCCCGAGAATCAGGAAATCGAGCACAGAATGCTTACCAAAGCTATTGAGAATGCTCAGAAGAAAATCGAGAGCAACAACTTTGGTATACGTAAGAACCTTCTGGAATACGATCAGGTTAACAACGATCAGAGAGAGATTATATATGCCGAAAGACGTCGAGTTCTTGACGGAGAGAGCATGCGCGACGTTATCTACAAGATGTTTACGGATATCGTAGAGAGCGTTGTGGACAATACCATCGGCGAAGACAATAAGCCGGAGGATTGGGATCTTAAAGATCTTAATACGGAACTTTTGCCTATTATTCCCCTTGAGCCCATGACTCTTAACAGATTCAAGGGTAAAAACAAGGGCGAACTGAAACAGCAGCTTAAGGAAGAGGCAGTTAAGTTCTACGAAGCTAAGGAAGCAGAATTCCCCAATACCGAGGCTATCAGAGAACTCGAGCGAGTTGTTCTTCTTAAGACAATAGATCGTAAATGGATGGATCATATCGATGATATGGACCAGTTAAGACAGGGTATAGGCCTTCAGGCTTATGGTCAGAGAGACCCGCTTGTGGAATACAAGATGGCCGGATACGATATGTTTGATGCCATGACCGATGCTATCAGAGAAGACACGGTTAAGATACTGTGTCACGTGAGAGTTGAGGAAAAGGTTGAACGTGAACAGGTTGCCAAGGTTACGGGAACCAACAAGGATGACTCCCTCGGCAAGAAACCGCAGAAGAGAATGGAAGCAAAGGTTTACCCTAACGATCCATGTCCTTGCGGAAGCGGCAAGAAGTATAAGAATTGTCACGGAAGAAGTTAAAGAATGGTAGAATTAGACCAGTACAAGGTGGAGCTGGCATCCTATAAGGACACATTGTCCGAGGTGCGAGCTTCTCTTGATTTAGAGAACAAAACAAAAAGAATAGAAGAACTTGAGAGAGAGATGGAGGCTCCTGGCTTTTGGGACGATCCCGACAGTTCCAACCTTAAGATGAAAGATCTTAAAGACATGAAGGATGTCGTGGAGACCATTACAGGCCTTGAGACACAGTATTCGGATATAGAGACTCTTATTGAGATGGGATATGAGGAAGAAGATGAAAGCCTTGTGCCCGAGATAAGAGCCGAGCTGGATGCTTTTATCGAAAAACTCGATGACATCAGAATCTCGACTCTCCTTTCGGGTGAATTTGACCGTAACAATGCCATTTTGAAGCTTAATGCGGGAGCCGGCGGAACAGAGAGTTGCGACTGGGCTCAGATGCTCTACCGTATGTATACACGTTGGGCAGAAAAGAAGGGCTTTCAGGTTGAGGTAATCGATTATCTTGACGGAGACGAAGCCGGAATCAAGTCCGTTACTTTCCAGGTAAACGGCACCAATGCCTACGGATATCTTAAGAGCGAGAAGGGGGTTCACAGACTTGTAAGAATCTCTCCTTTTAACGCACAGGGCAAGAGACAGACTTCTTTCGTGTCTCTGGATGTTATGCCCGAGATAGTGGAAGATCTTGATATTGAGATAAAAGATGAAGACATAAGAGTTGATACTTACCGAAGCTCGGGTGCGGGCGGTCAGCATATCAACAAGACTTCTTCGGCTATACGAATAACCCATTTTCCCACGGGCATTGTGGTACAGTGTCAGAATGAGAGAAGTCAGCACATGAACAAAGACAAGGCCATGCAGATGCTGAAGGCCAAGCTCTATATGCTTAGACTTGAGGAAAATAAGGAAAAACTTGATGATATAAGAGGCGAAGTAACGGAAATAGGATGGGGCAATCAGATCAGATCATATGTATTCCAGCCTTACAAGCTTGTTAAGGACCTAAGAACCGGAGTGGAAAGCGGTAACGTTGACGCTGTTATGGACGGTGCACTGGATCCCTTTATCAACGGATATCTCAAGTGGCTTAACACGGGAATGTCTTAATTTGCTTCAATAGAGACAAGTGTGGTATAATATAAGGTACACAATAAGGATTTGATATGGAAGATAATAACAATACATCGCCATATTATAAGAGACCGGAGAGCAGTGCCAACCTACAGAACACTGCCGCAGGCAAAGCGAATATGTTCGCCACGGCTGCTAAAGTACTCGGAATAATAGCTATCTTCTCGGTATTTACTTTTTCCCTTTATCCGGCATTTATAATGGGTGGACTGGCCATCATACTGGCCGTAATTTCAAAAGGCGATAAGATACAAATGTGTCAGGCCGCAAAGACCGGATTCGTTACGGGAATAGTTGCTCTGGCGCTCAATGTCACTCTGATAGGGGGATTGGGACTGTTATTTTTTACCGACAACCCAGTCAAGACCCTGCTAAACGATACATCCGTTGAGATGTACGGACAGACATTTGACGATATGATCAAAGATGCCATGGACGGACAATTTGATCTGGAATACAAGAATCTTCCTTATAATCTGTAAACAGGCAAAAGGACATTGCGAATAGATATATTCGTGGGAAGGAGGTAATATGGTACCGGTTGGATATGATCCAGTAACAGGAATGACACCCTGGATGAACTGGGGTATGCAGACAGGAAGCGGAATGACCGGCAATCCGGGAACAACGGATGCGGCGGCTACTGCAGTAACGGGAATTGGTACAGGCAAAACGGGCGGCGCCGATAAGGCTCAGGAGTCCAAGGCTATCCTTAATCCCGGCGAATCCACAGAAGTACAGCCGGGTAAAAAATCCTCTCCTGCGGAATGTGAGACATGTAAGGAACGTAAGTATCAGGACGGATCCAATGAAATGGTCTCATATAAGTCGGCAACACATATTTCTCCTCAGGCTGCACCCTCAGCGGTGAGAGCACACGAAGGCGAACATGTGGCCAACGCTTATAAGAAAGCGGCACAGAATAACGGTAAAGTGCTTCAGGCCAGTGTGGCCATTCATACAGCCGTATGTCCGGAATGTGGACGTACTTATGTATCGGGTGGTACCACTACTACCAAGATAATGTATAAGAATGAGGAGAACCCCTACGTCAAGAATATGAAGAACAGGGACAACGGACTTCTCAGCGGAATGAACTTTGATGCAGGTGCCTAAGGCGCCTGCATTAATTATAGTAAGGGAACAAGGATTGATGAAGGAAAACAGAACAGCTGAATTAAAAAGAATAGCCAGAGGAAAAATGCTTGATAAATACGGTACTGCCATAGGAGCATATCTTCTTCAGGCGGTAATAATGGGAATAGTCCAGTATATTGCTCTGCAGGTTTCGGATACAACGACTGTAATGGGCATGATCGTCTATACGCTGATATCTCTCATAATTGAACTGATTATGGTTGTATTTGCGGTAGGTGAGCTTACAATATACTTCAATATATCGAGAGGAGCCGAAGCAAAGGCTACAGATGTGTTTAACGGATTCAAGCTTCATCCGGATAAGGCAATCACCGTAGCAGTTCTTGTTCTTGTAAGGTCATATGTCCTTCTGTTACCGGCGATAATTGCTTATGTATATTTCGTGTTAAGCGGCAATAACAGAGCTTTGATAGTGGCTATAGTTGTTGCTGTGCCGGGAATTATAAGAGCGGCATATGTGCTCTGCGAATTGAGCCAGTGCTATTATATCCTGTTGGATTATCCGAGGCTTACTGTTTCGGAGATAGTAAGCACAAGTAAGGATATGATGAAGGGCCACATAGGCGAATATTTTGGGATGGTATGCAGCTTTATTCCTCTATTCCTCGTTGGTATTCTGTCCTTAGGCTTCGGAATGGTTCTTCTATACCCTTATATGAGGATGACCATGACGGAATTCTACCTGGATCTGGTCAGAAGACCCGAAAAAGGGGCCAATTTTGACGCGGTTATAGATGATGAAATTAATTGTATAAACAATTAATAAAGTTGCGAAAACAGAACTTTGGTGACAACGGCTATTTTTTGAAAATATCCATTGACGCGAAGAGGTTCGGATGATAACATTAGTTCATAGATAAGACGGACTGAGTATTGGCAAACCAGTTGTGAAGCTGGGACGCAAAACTATAGGACCTTGTCGGAGGGAACCGGATGAAGCGGTAGTCGGATGAGACGCCGGTGGATGAAGGGGAACGAGGAAGATAAGGTAGCCAGTTGCCGATTATCTGAGCACATTGACAGACCTGTAAGAATGGATGAATATCGAGGCTGATAGGACGGCGGAAGCAGATTGCGTGAGCGTCGCGCCGAGGAAGCAGGCTTATGACGGATACCCTGAAATCCGGACACGTAAGTGTAGCTGGTAAGCAGATTAGATGCGCACATGTATGTGGATGCACAGTCAGATGGAGCCATAGATTGATAGTAATCCTTATGAGAAGGCAGGCAGCGGTGAAGCGAGGATAACTGAATGATGAGGAGTTCCCTTAGAAAGGAAGGAGAGGAATCATCGGAGTCCAATATTAATTCGTCTTAAACATCACCCAATATACTATACAGAAGCCCGGATGTGTTGCACCGGGCTTTCTGTATGCCCTTTTTAAGGTATATAGAGCGACTGCCGTATATATACAGGTGCTTGAACAGTATGAAAAAACAAGCTGAAAAGTATACTTGCAATATGTATATTCTGATAGTATAATCTCTAATTGTGAGCCGGATAGGCTTGCGGACAACTAAATAAGTAACTTCAGGGCAGGGTGTGAATCCCGATCGGCGGTGACTGGTGCAGTCAACAGCGTTTTGACGCAGACATCATAAGTCCGCAACCCACTAAATTCCAAGTGGCTGATATGGTGAGAATCCATAACCGACAGTAAGGATCCTTTTGGATCTAAGTCTGGATGGAAGAAGGAGATTATTCTATGAACAACTTAATTCAAAGTGTTACTGAGAACGCATTGTTCGTTCTCGAGTTTTTGGGCATTGTAGTTGCCGTTTTCCTCATTGCATACGCGATAGAGAAGATAGGCAAGAAGCGAAGCGGTAATACCGAGAGAGTGCTGTCCACAAAAAAGGTGGTTGCCATCGGTATGTTTTCCGCAATAGCTACGGTGCTCTTTTTTATTGAATTCCCCGTAGGATTCGCACCGGGATTTTACAAGCTTGATTTTTCAGAGCTTCCCGCACTCATTGCGGCTTTCGCATACGGCCCCGTAGCCGGTGTCATGGTGGAATTTGTTAAAATAGTGCTTAAGGTTCTTATCAGAGGAACCAATACGGCATTTGTAGGTGAACTTGCCAATTTCGTAATCGGTTGCGGACTTATTGTTCCCGCATCCGTAATCTACAGTCTTAAGAAGAGTAAAAAAACAGCTGTTATCGCATGTATCGTGGGAACAATATTTATAGCGATCCTGGGCTCTCTCTTCAACGGCTTTTATCTGCTTCCCGCATTCTCCAAGCTCTACGGAATGCCTATCGAGGCAATCGTTGCCATGGGAACGGAGATCAATGAGAATATTACAAGCGTGTGGAGTCTTGTGGCTATATGTGTTATACCGCTTAATCTGCTCAAGGGTATTGTGGACAGCGTAATAACCCTGCTCATATACAAGCCCATAAGCAGACTGCTTAAAAATAATTCATAGCCGATATGGATTTCCCGGAAACAGCGAGTCTGTTTTCCGGGAATTATAATCGGGGAAAAGGACAAAAATGGACATTATCAGTAAGATTACCGAGGAACTTGGAGTAAAGAAATCTCAGGTCGAGGCAGCTGTAAAGCTCATTGATGAGGGCAATACTATTCCTTTTATCGCCAGATACAGGAAGGAAGCCACAGGAGCTCTTAACGACGAACAGTTAAGAGCGCTGGATGAAAGACTCACTTATTTGAGGAATCTTGAAGAAAAGAAAGAGCAGGTTCTTCAGAGCATAGAAGAACAGGGTAAGCTGGATGATGAACTTAAGGCCAAGATTGAGGCGGCAACTACTCTTGTTGCGGTTGAGGATCTCTACAGACCATACAGACCCAAGAAGAAAACCAGGGCAAGTGTGGCAAAAGAGAGAGGTCTTGAAGCTCTTGCAACATATATATGGATGCAGGATGCCAAGTCGCCCCTTGAGGATGAAGCATCAAAATATGTGAATCCCGAAAAGGAAGTTGCTGACGCAAAAGAAGCAATCCAGGGTGCCAAGGATATTCTTGCTGAACTGATATCCGATGAAGCTGACTACAGGACATATATCCGAAAGACTACATGGAATGAAGGCAGTCTTATAAGTAACGCAAAAGATGGCAGCGCAGAATCGGTATACGAGATGTATTACGAATTCGCGGAGGCCGTGGCTAAGATAGCGGGCCACAGAGTTTTAGCCATTAACAGAGGCGAAAAAGAAAAAATCCTCAATGTTAAGGTTGAGGCTCCGGTAGAAAAGATCCTTAACTACCTGGAGAAACATATAATAAAAAAAGATAATGAATATACAACACCGGTTCTTAAGGAAGTAATAGCGGACAGTTATGACAGGCTTATAGCTCCTTCCATTGAGAGGGATATAAGGAACGAACTTACGGAGAAGGCGGAAGACGGAGCCATAGGCGTATTCGGCAAGAATCTTACGCAGTTGCTTCTGCAACCACCGATAGCCGGCAAGACAGTTTTGGGCTGGGATCCCGCTTTCAGAACGGGCTGCAAACTTGCGGTAGTTGATTCCACGGGAAAAGTGCTTGATACAAAGGTTATCTACCCCACAGCACCTCAGAATAAAGTGGATGAAGCCAAAGCAGAACTGAAGAAAATTATCAAAAAATATAATGTTGATTTAATTTCCCTCGGAAACGGAACCGCTTCAAGAGAATCCGAACAGGTAATCGTGGATCTTATTAAAGAACTGGATCGTCCGGTGCAGTACGTCATTGTTAATGAAGCCGGCGCCAGTGTTTATTCGGCCAGCAAACTTGCGACAGAGGAATTCCCTCAGTTTGATGTAGGTCAGAGAAGTGCGGCTTCCATAGCCAGAAGACTTCAGGATCCTTTGGCGGAACTGGTTAAGATAGACCCGAAATCAATCGGTGTGGGACAGTATCAGCATGATATGAACCAGAAGAAACTGGGTGAATCTCTGCATGATGTGGTTGAGGACAGTGTTAACAAGGTAGGTATCGATCTTAACACGGCTTCGGCTCCTTTACTTGAATATGTGTCGGGAATATCCAAGCCCATAGCTAAAAATATCGTGGATTACAGGGAAAAGAACGGAAGATTCACCAATCGTAAACAACTTTTAAGCGTGGATAAACTGGGTCCCAAGGCTTACGAGCAGTGTGCGGGCTTCTTACGAGTAAGAGGCGGAGATAATCCTTTGGACAATACCGGTGTTCATCCGGAATCTTATGCCGTTACGGAAAAATTGCTTAATAAGATCGGCTTAAGCCTTTCGGATATAGGAAAGGACAAAGACGATTCGGCTGCGGCAGCCCTTATGCTTTATAAGAAGGATACGGGTAAGCTGGCAAAAGATTTGGATGTGGGAGAGATAACTCTTCAGGATATATTCAAGGAACTTGAAAAACCGGGAAGAGATCCCAGAGAAGATATGCCAAAGCCTATATTAAAATCCGACGTTATGAGCATGGAGGACTTAAAGCCCGGCATGAAGCTTAAGGGAACCATCAGAAATGTCATTGATTTCGGTGCCTTTGTAGATATCGGAGTGCATCAGGACGGACTTGTACACATCTCTCAGATAACGGACAAGTACATAAAGCATCCTCTGGATGTGGTAAGTGTCGGAGATATAGTGGATGTAACTGTTTTGAGTGTGGACCTTCAGAAGAAGAGAATCGCTCTGACTATGAAAAACAGTTAAGAATAAAAGTTGACATAACAATCGTTTTAAACAGGAGCCTTCCTTTGAATGGCTCCTGTTTTTGTTGAAAAAAATAGCGGTTATCTGTATAATTAATATGGTATTTTGTGGAAATTATGCGACAAAAAATAAAATTCATTATTTTACGGTATTGATATGGATTACGAATTTGATGTAAATATGACGGTTTCGGCCCTCTATGACTATAATATGCACTACACATACACCAGTGCATCGGGGATTCTGGGAACCGCTGCGGGAGCATGCTTTTTGCTTCTTTATATCGGGACGAACAGCATCTATTATCTGGTTGCGGCATTGGTGCTGATATTCTACAGCCCCGTTACTTTGTATTTCAGGTCAAGAAATCAGGTAAAACTGAACCCTATGTACAAACATCCTCTTCACTACAAGATGAACGATGAAGGTGTTACGGTGTCACAGGGTGATGATGAGCTTACGGTTGAGTGGAAGGATATGATAAAAGCTCAGTCCACCAACCAGTCAATTATGCTCTATACCAGCAAAAAATCGGCATGGGTATTTCCCAAGTCTGAAATCGGGGAACACAGATACAAGCTCATAGAGATAATATCCACACACATGCCTCCTGAGAAGGTAAAGATCAAACAGTAAAAAGCATTGTCGCAGTACACGGAGAATGGGAATGAAGATAGTCGGAATTGACAGTTCGGGACTGGTCGCATCGGTGGCCGTCGTAGAAGATGATACGGTTATAGCTGAATACAGTGTTAATTTTAAGAAGACTCATTCGCAGACTTTACTTCCGATGCTGGATCAGGTGTCTGAGATGATCGACTTAGACAGGTCGACAATTGATGCGATTGCGGTTGCCGCAGGTCCGGGCTCTTTTACCGGTTTGAGAATAGGGAGTGCAACGGCAAAAGGTCTGGCTGAGGCTCTTAATGTGCCCATTGTGCCAATTCCTACGGTGGACGGACTTGCTTACAATATGTACGGTACGGCATCCCTTGTGTGTCCTCTGATGGATGCAAGACGCGAGCAGACATATACCGGAATATACGAGTTTAATCGTGTTAAGGATGTCTATATAATGAAAAGTCTGATGGAACAGTGTGCTGTTCCCGTAGACGAAGTAATAGAGGTGTTAAACGGAATGGACAGGGATGTGGTCTTCTTGGGAGACGGTGTTCCGGTCTTCTATGACAAACTGGAGGCCGGTCTTAAGGTATCTCACAGTTACGCACCTGCGTTTATGAACAGACAGAGAGCTGCATCCATTGCTACGCTGGCGTTTTCGTATATCGCCGAGGGCAAGACGCAGACAGCTGCCGAACATGCGCCTGTATACTTAAGACTGTCACAGGCAGAGAGAGAACAACTGGAAAAGGAAAATTCTTAATGATAGAAGTATGTTTGTTGGGAACGGGAGGTATGATGCCTCTTCCCAAAAGATGGCTTACATCCATGATGCTGCGCTACAACGGCTCAAGCATCCTGGTGGATTGCGGAGAGGGTACACAGATTGCTCTCAAGGAAAAAGGCTGGAGCCCCAAACCTATAGATGTAATCTGTTTCACGCATTTTCATGCCGATCACATATCCGGATTACCCGGTATGTTACTGAATATGGGCAATGCCGAGAGAACGGAGCCTTTGCTCATTGTGGGCCCCCGCGGAGTCGGACGGGTTGTGGAGTCTCTTCGTGTCATAGCGAGAGATATTCCTTTCGAAATCAAATACAAAGAACTTACAGGCAATGAAGAAGCTTTTGAGGTATGCGGCCTTAAGGTGGAAGCCTATAAAGTGTGTCATAACATAACCTGTTACGGTTATACCTTCAGCCTGGACAGGGCGGGGAAATTCGATACCGAGAAAGCCAAGGCTGCAGGTATCGAAGTAAAATACTGGAACAGGCTTCAAAAGGGCGAAACTATAGAGGAAGACGGCAAAGTCTTCACTCCGGATATGGTACTGGGAGAAAGCAGAAAAGGGCTGAAACTTACCTATTGTACCGATACGAGACCGGTAAACGCTATTGTAAAACATGCTAGGGGATCGGACCTTTTTATATGTGAAGGCATGTACGGTGAGCCGGATAAGCTTGCCAAGGCAAAAGAACACAAGCATATGACCTTTTACGAGGCGGCAGAGCTTGCAAAAGAAGCGGAAGTCAAAGAATTGTGGTTGACTCATTACAGTCCGTCGCTTCCCAATCCAAAGGCATATGCAAAGGCAGTTAAGGAGATTTTTCCCAATACTGTAATCTCAAAAGACGGCAGAACGGTTGATCTGTTGTTTGAAGAATAGAAACCGCAGGGATCAGACTATACTAAGAGGAAAGGAGGTAGCCCGTGAATAAATTTAAGGGAACAAAGGGGTTGATAATTGTACTGGCTCTTATTTTGCTGGTTGTGGGCTACTATTATTATCTTTCCAACAGACATAATGCAAGATCTGAAGACAATGTTAAGGTTACTCCCGCACAGGAAGTGCTCTTAACAAACTATGAAGTAAACTACCCACCGACTCCCAAGGAAGTGGTAAAGAGCTATCTCGATATAACCAAGGTTCTTCATAACGAAGATCTTACGGACGAAGAGGTGGAGGCCGTAGGCCTCAAGCTGGAAGAGCTTTTTGACAAGGAACTTGCAGAGAATAAATCCGATGAGGATTATCTGAAGGATCTTAAGAGCGAGCTTACTTCTTTCAAGAGCAATGATTATTCAATAGTCAATTATTATACATCCTCAAGTACAGAGGTTGATTACTATACTGCCGACGGATTTGAACTTTCCAGATTATACGGTACCTACAATATACGTACCTCTTCGGGAACACAGATTTTGACGGAAGTCTTCGTGCTCAGAAAAGACGAGAACGGCAGATGGAAGATCTACGGATGGCAGCCTGTTACTACGGATGAAACAGAATAAACAGAAAAGAAAATAGCAAAATGTTAAAAGAAGATATAACAATTCTTGCAATTGAGTCGTCTTGTGATGAAACAGCGGCGGCGGTTGTGGTAAACGGAAGAGAGGTATTGTCCAATACCATTTCTTCACAGATTGATATTCATACTTTATACGGCGGTGTTGTACCCGAGATAGCATCCAGAAAGCATACTGAGAGAATCAATCAGGTGGTTCGCCAGTCTCTGTCAGAGGCAGGAAAGAGCTGGGATGATATTGATGCAATTGCCGTCACATACGGTCCGGGACTGGTAGGAGCTCTTTTGGTAGGTGTATCCTACGCCAAGAGTCTTGCCTGGGCACTTAATAAACCACTTATCGGAGTACATCATATTGAGGGGCACATAAGTGCCAACTATATTGAGAATAAGGACCTTGAACCGCCCTTTATGTGTCTGGTTGTATCCGGTGGTCATTCACATCTTGTTAAGGTGGTGGATTACGGCGAGTATGAGATACTGGGCAGAACAAGAGATGATGCAGCCGGAGAAGCCTTTGATAAAGTGGCCAGAGCCATAGGCCTGGGATATCCCGGCGGACCCAAGATAGATAAAGTGTCATGCGAGGGCAATCCTGCGGCAATTGATTTCCCAAGGGCCAAGATTGCCGACAATGAATATGATTTTTCTTTCTCGGGACTAAAATCGGCAGTTCTCAATTATCTGAATCAGTGTGAAATGAAGAAGGAAGAAGTTGTTACCGCTGATGTGGCGGCATCTTTCCAGCAGGCGGTGGTTGATGTGCTGGTGGGACATTCCATGGACGCCATTGACCGATACGGTTTTGATAAATTTGCCATTGCGGGCGGCGTGGCATCCAATAGCCATTTAAGAGCGGCAATGGAAGAGGCCTGTAAGAAACGTAATATAAAGTTCTACAGACCGTCTCCGATACTCTGTACGGATAATGCGGCCATGATCGGAGCAGCGGCATATTTTGAATATGTAAAAGGTGTTAGATCGGGCTGGGATCTCAATGCTGTTCCCAACCTGAAACTGGGAGAAAGATAATCAATGGATTTTGTTATTCGCGATATGTCAATCGAAGATGTAGATCAGGTCTGTTCCATAGAGGAAGAGACTTTTTCTATGCCATGGGGCAGGGAATCTTTTATTAAGATGGTATCCAATCCCGATGCCTTATATATGGTGGCTGTCAGCGAAGAAGAGGATGGAAAATCGAAGGTTCTCGGCTGTATAGGCATCCTTAACATATGCGGAGAAGGCAATATATGTAATGTTGTTGTAAAGGAAGAATATAGGGGCAATCATATAGCTTCCGCTCTCATGGATGAGATGCTTAAGAGAAGAAGAGGCATGGGAATCGAGATGTTTACGCTGGAAGTAAGAGAGAGCAATGAGCCTGCTATCAAACTTTACAGTAAGTATGGTTTTGAATCCGTGGGTTACAGACCGGGATACTATGAGAAACCTACGGAAGATGCTTTAATAATGAACAAAGTCGATTTTTAACAGGTGCTAGCGGAGTTGATGAGTATGGTATACGAGACTCATAGTTCAGAAGAAACATATAATATAGGAAAAGAACTGGGACAGAAGTGCAAAGAAGGGGAGCTCTATACACTTATAGGGGACCTGGGAGTGGGCAAGACGGTGTTCACCCAAGGATTTGCTGCAGGTCTGGGAATTACAGAGCCTGTTAACAGCCCCACTTTTACAATTGTCCAGATATATGATGAAGGAAGACTTCCTTTGTATCATTTCGATGTGTACAGAATCGGAGACCCTGAAGAGATGTATGAAGTGGGATATGAAGAGTATGTCTATGGTGAAGGAGTCAGCCTTATAGAGTGGGCCGATCTTATAGAGGATATACTTCCGACCCATTATACAAAGGTGTTGATAGAGAAGAATCCCGATAAAGGATTTGATTACAGAAAGATAAGCGTTGAAGAGGTGTGAATTTGAAGAACACGGCTATTGTGCTTGCTGCGGGCAGCGGCAAAAGGATGAACAGTGATATAAAGAAGCAATATATGATGTTAGCCGGTAAGCCGGTGCTCTACCACAGCCTTAAAGCAATGGAAGAGAGTGACGTCATAACTGACGTAGTTGTGGTTACAAGCGAAGAAGATAAGGATTATGTACTGACCGATATAGTCAATAAGCATAAATTCACAAAAGTTCGGGATATTGTAACCGGAGGCAAGGAAAGATACCATTCCGTTATGAACGGTCTGGATAAAATAACCGAAAAAGGTGGCGCAGATTATGTATTTATCCATGACGGAGCCCGCCCATTGATAACGCCTGATATCATTTCGAGATTGTATGATGACGTTCGTGTCAATGAGACTGCGATTGCTGCGGTCAAGTCAAAAGATACGGTTAAGATTGCAAGTCCGTCCGATATTGTGGTGTCTACACCCAACAGATCGCTGGTATGGATAATACAGACTCCTCAGGTGTTCAGCTATTCACTTATCAAAGAAGCCTATGATGTACTCAAAGAAGAAGAGTGCGGTCTTCCCTGCAGTGGAATAAATGTAACGGATGATGCAATGGTTGTTGAGACCTTCTCGGGCCATAAGGTAAAACTTACGGAAGCCTCTTATGAGAATATAAAGATAACAACTCCGGAAGACCTTGATATAGCGGAGCTTATTATTAAAAGAAGACAGTAGATATACTGTGTCCGATTATAAAGAATCGTGAAGACTTAAACACGATTCTTTTTCTTGACCCAATCAATAATAGGATTGTGTTAAAATTAGAGGACAATATAGCAAGAATACATCCTTTCACAGGTATATAATGCAAATATCAAAGCGAATAGTGAAAGGATCACGTATGAACAAATACGTTAAAGACAAAGATTTTAATAAAGCTTTATACAGCGTAGCCATTCCGGTGGCGCTCCAGACCATGCTCAGTTCTTCCTTCAGTGTCGTGGATCAGATTATGATTGGACAGCTTGGAAGCACGGACATTGCGGGAGTGGGACTTGCGGGAAGATTTGCTTCATTGCATGGTGTGGTATCCGGAGCTATTGCTACGGTTGCAGGAATTATGATTGCCCAATATATGGGTAAGAAGAGCCGAAAGGATATAGAAAAGAGTATAAGTGTAAATATACTCTTGGCACTGATCACGGCGGTGATCTTTACAGCAGTAAGTCTTTTTTTTCCTTCTCGGATAATGAGTCTATATACAGAGGATGTTTCAACGCTTGATGTGGCGGCAGGCTATCTTTCCGTTATTGCTTTTACCTTTGTTATGCAGGCCGTGCAGGGAACAACGGCAACAATATTAAGATGTATGAACAAAGCGTCATTCACCCTCTTTGCGGGAATAGCGTCGGCAGTTATCAATACATTTCTTAATTATCTGCTGATATTCGGTAAGTTCGGGGCACCGGCCATGGGAGTTAAGGGCGCCGCAATAGCAACGGTCTGCGCACAATGTGTCTATGCGCTTATACTTACAACGGCTGCCGTAAGCAATTTCAAAAAAGTGTATGGGTTTTTCAGACCTTCAATCAATTTGGGAGCTGACGGTTTCAGACAGTATTTGAGCATTCTGCTTCCCATTCTCATTACGGAATTCCTGTGGGGACTGGGAGAAAATGTGTATTCAACCATATACGGACACCTGGGAACCGAGCCCTGTGCCGCAATGACACTTATATCTCCCGTGATTGTGCTTACCATCGGAGCTTTATCCGGTGTGTCGCAGGCAGCGGGAATCATTATCGGAAAGTTACTGGGTAAAGGTGATTATGATGAGGCTTATGAAAAATCAAAGCTGCTTATGTTCTACGGATTGGTGTGTGCTTTGATACTTTCCTTTATGCTTATAATCCTGAAGAAATATTATGTCAACTTGTATCAGGTAGATGATAGGGTAAAAACAACCGCGATTATGATAATGGTTGCTTTTGCCACGGTGTCTCCCATCAAGACTCTCAACATGATCCTGGGAGGAGGAATATTAAGAAGCGGAGGCGTAACAAAACTTCTTACCATCATAGATACAATAGGAACCTGGGGCTTCGGTGTTCCCCTGGGACTCTTATCTGCATATGTATGGAATCTTACGATTCCCAATGTTTATTTCCTTTTATCATTGGAAGAACTTGTAAGGCTGTTAATATCCCTCTTCATATTCAGAAAGAGGATATGGATGAACAGTCTCAAGACAACAGAGGAAAAAGAAAATGGATAATTACAAGACTGAATCCCTTCATGAGACAAAACAGCATGGTAAAACATCTTTTCCCTATGCGGTATACTGGGCAATAATTCCGGACTTTCTGGACAGTTTTCCCCTTCACTGGCATGACGAGATGGAGATTATCTATGTCAAAAACGGTGTGGGAACCGTAACCGTGCAGTCTCACGAATATGTTGTGAAAAGCGGAGACATTGTGATAATACCGCCTCAGACGGTACATTCCATAAGCGGATACGAGAACGAAAGCTTCGATTACAATAATGTTCTTTTTCATTTTTCCATGATAACGGGACTCGGAGGAGATATTACTTACGAGAAATATCTGCGCCCCATCTATATGCATACACTCATTCCTCCTTATCTGGCTGTGTCCGGAAGCAAGCTGAACGAACAGATATGCGGAGAACTTTGGGAACTGATTGAAAACAAAGACAGAAGAGATGAATGGGACGAGCTGATGATCAAGTCCAATCTCTACCGAATCATGCATTACATATGCAAGAGCAGCGAAAAAGCAAGCGAGCTTGAGACATCGCTGCATAATAATTACGACAGGCTTAAGAATGTGCTTTCTCTTGTACAGACCAATTTCGCCGAGCAGATATCGGTGGAAGAGGCGGCTAAGATCTGTGGTTATTCTCCCAGTTATTTTATGAAGATATTCAGAGATCTGACTGGCAGAAGCTTCAACCGATATCTGGTGGACTATCGTCTGGAGCAGGCGGCTACAAGGCTTAGCAAGGGTAAGGAGAAGATAATAGTTGTATCCGAAGAATGCGGCTTTAACAACCTTTCGTATTTCACAAGAGCCTTTGAGGCCAAATACAGTATGTCGCCGTCAAAATATCGCAGGAGAGGATGAAAGATATAGGGGACTGCTTAGGCTATTCCATTTATAAATAGGAAGGCGAAAAAAAGTTAAAAAATAATGAAAAATATTATTGACACCTACAATGCGTTTTGATAGAATAACACTTGCGTCTGAGATGACGCCTGAGTGTGCAAACACTTAGCAGAGGTATCGAAGTGGTCATAACGAGGCGGTCTTGAAAACCGTTTGTCCGAGAGGGCACGTGGGTTCGAATCCCACCCTCTGCGTAATCTCAAGTCGAAAGACTTGAGATTTTGTTCCTTGAAAACTTAACAGCAATGCAACCCTGAACAATTCCAAAAACATCTGTTAAGGCTCTGACTTAGCAGACGAGAATTTTTCAGAGAACAATCCTTATACAAGGTAAAGAAGGAAAGAAAAGCTAACGTTTTTCTTGACGGAAAAAACTTTTAACATGAGAGTTTGATCCTGGCTCAGGATGAACGCTGGC
>CACZBZ010000002.1 GCA_902779505.1 uncultured Lachnospiraceae bacterium | reverse complement strand
AGAGGTAGTCGACTACATATATAACATGCTCTACAAGGTAATGGACGGAGCGAACATCAGTTATATAAAGTGGGATATGAACCGTTCTCTTACAGAGGTCTTCAGTCTGGACTGCCCGCCGGAAGAGCAGGGAATGGTATACCACAGATATGTTCTTGGAGTATACAGTCTTTATTCAAGACTGATTGAAGCCTTTCCGGATATATTGTTTGAATCATGTTCTTCAGGTGGTAACAGATTTGACGCAGGTATGCTTTATTACGCTCCTCAGGCATGGTGCTCGGACAATACCGATGCCATAGACAGACTGAGGATACAGTACGGAACCTCTTACGGATATCCGATTGTATCCATAGGCTCTCATGTATCTGCCGTACCAAATCAGCAGACCGGAAGAAGCACATCCATCTCTACAAGAGCAAATGTGGCATACTTCGGAACCTTCGGATATGAACTTGATCTCAACGAGATTGATGATAAGGACTTTGAAGAAGTAAAAGAGCAGATAGAATTCATGAAGAAGCACAGAGAACTTATACAGTTCGGTGATTTCTACAGGCTAAGATCTCCTTTTGAAACAGATCAGACGGCATGGATGGTGGTTTCGAAAGATAAGAAGAAGGCAATCGTCGGATTCTACTGCATGAGATCCAATGTCAATACGAATGGAAGATAAAGAGTATTACGGTGATGAGCTGATGAATATGGGCGTTACGCTTCTGGAATTCTACAAGAAAGGATTCACGATTTCGGAAGATTATGCTTCTTTTGTAACAATTATTGATGCGATTTAGCAATTCGATATCACAAAATGACATCAAAACGACACAAAAGAACATACAAATATATGCCTGATTGTTTTATGATAAAATTGCAATCAGGATAAGGGTTTTAGTAGTGGTTAAAAAACTATTGCAAAATTAGGAGGGAAAAAGAATGAAAAAGAAAGTGCTTGCGATTTTGTTGAGTGCTGTAACCGTATTGTCGATGATCGGCTGTGGAAATGAAGCTCCGGCAGCAGCTCCTGAAGCTCCCGCACAGGAAGAGCAGGCAGTAGCAGAGGAAGAAGCTCCACAGAGCATCGGAAGCAGCGTTGAAGGCGAATTATCAGTAACTATTTGGGATGAGGGCCAGAGACCCGGACTTCAGCAGATTGTTGATGATTGGAGCGCAGAGTCAGGTATCAAGGCTACAATTCAGGTTGTAGACTGGAACAATTACTGGACACTTCTTGAAGCAGGTGCAACAGGTGGCGAGCTTCCTGATGTATTCTGGATGCACTCAAACGTAGCGCAGAAATATATGGAAAATGATCAGCTTCTCGATCTTACAGATATGATCGCGGCAAGCGACAAGACAGACCTTAACAATTACTACGAAGGTATTGTTAAGCTCTACCAGTTAGACGGCAGGCAGTATGCAGTACCTAAGGATATTGATACAATTGCTCTCTGGTACAACAAGACTATCTTTGATGAGATGGGAGTTCCATATCCCGATGATACATGGACATGGAAAGACTTCGCAGAAAATGCAAAGAAGCTTACAAACGATGAGCATTGGGGATACGCAATCGCTCCCGGTAACAACCAGGAAGGTTACTACAACACTATCTACTCTTATGGCGGATATGTAATCAGCGATGATAAGAAGAAGTCAGGAATGGATGATCCTAAGACTATCGAAGCAATCAAGCTTTTCACAGATATGATAGCAGACGGCTCATGTCCTGATCTTGCAACAGTATCTGAGACAGCTCCCAATGAGCTTCTTCAGGCAGGTAAGACAGCAATGTGTATCAGTGGTTCATGGATGCTTGCAGGCTACCGTGACAATGAGTACACAGCAGCAAACTGTGACGTAGCAGTTCTTCCTTACACAAATGATCCTTCAGACCGTGTATCTATCTACAACGGACTTGGATGGGCAGCAGCTGCAAACACAAAGAACCCTGAAGCAGCATGGTCACTTATTGAGTACTTAACATCTAAGGAAGGCCAGCTTAAGCAGGCAGAACTTGGTGTAACAATGTCAGCTTACATTGGAACATCTGATGCATGGGTTAACTCAGTACCTGCATTCAACCTTAACGGACATATGGATATGCTTGATGCTAAGCTCGTATTCAGACCTTACTCAAGAGATACCACAGTTTGGGAAGATATGATGATTGAGAAACTTCAGGATGCTTGGACAGGTGACAAGCCGGTAGACGAAGTATGTATGGATATCGCAGCTGAAATGAACGCTGATCTTGCAGAAGAGTAATACTCATTCAGACTATTAAAAAATGATAGAATATAAGGGGTGCGCTCGGGGAAATGCTCCCGAGCGCATTTCTAATATGGTCATAAATGTGTTTTGAAGGAGAAAGCTGTGGGAAAGAAGTTAACATCAAGACAGAAAAGTGAATTAATTTGGGGCTGGATTTTCATAATTCCGACTATGCTCGGACTCTTTGTTCTGAATATCTATCCAATGATAGATACAATAAAGCAGAGTTTCTACAAAACCGGAGATTTCGGAAAAGGCAACAAGTTTGTCGGATTGGCCAATTATCAGAAGGTTCTTGGGGACAGCGAGATATGGCAATCACTGTGGAATACCGTAAAGTACGCTATCGTGGAGGTTCCTATCTCTATTGTAATAGCCCTCTTGTTAGCTGTTCTGCTTAACAAAAAGCTCAAAGGAAGAGATACTTTCAGAACCATATTTTTCCTGCCTATGGTAGTGGCTCCTGCGGCTATAGCCATGGTATGGAAATGGCTCTATAACTCCAACTTTGGACTTATCAACAATGTTTTTCATGTAAGAGTAAATTGGATATCAGATCCCAAGATAGCTATATATTCAATAGCTGCAATAGGTATCTGGTCGGTTATCGGTTATAACATGGTACTATTCTTGGCCGGTCTTCAGGAAGTACCGAGAGATTATTACGAGGCGGCGTCTCTTGACGGAGCCAACGGATGGCATCAGCTGGTTAACATAACCATACCGCTGATCTCACCTACGATCTTCTTTGTACTGGTTACAAGAATTATCGGAGCCATGCAGGTATTCGACCTTATATACATGATGATAGATCTCAATAACCCCGCATGGAAGAAGACTCAGTCACTGGTATTCCTCTTCTATAAATACTCTTTTGAGCAGAGTAAGAAGGGATACGGTGCAACAGTAGTAGTAGTTCTTCTGCTTGTCATACTTGTACTCACCGTGGTACAGCTTATCGGTCAGAAGAAATGGGTTCATTATGATTGAGAAAGGAGGCAGACATGAATAAAACAATTAGAAACACGATTATCTATATAGTGCTTACACTTGTATCAATTACCATGCTGGTTCCCTTCATTTGGATGTTTTTGACGGCATTCAAGACAACTGCCGAGACAATGCAGGTGGATCCTTTCGTAATCGTGCCTAAGATATGGCAGACACAGAACTTTGGTAATGTTATCAGAGCCATGGACTTTGTAAGGCTTTATATCAATACACTTTCAATGGTGGCTCTTCGTATTCTCTTTGCTGTTGTAACGGCGACAATGAGCGGATACGCATTTGCAAGACTTGAGTTCAAAGGAAAGAAAGTAATGTTTGCGGTTGTTCTGCTGCAGATGATGATACCTGTTCAGATATTCATCATTCCCCAGTACATTATGGTCAGCAAACTTCACCTTACAAACTCCATAATGGGGCTTGTATTCCCCGGTGTTGTTTCTGCATTCGGAACTTTCCTTTTGCGCCAGGCATATATGCAGCTGCCCAAGGACATTGAGGAAGCGGCAAGACTTGACGGCTGCAGTATTCCACAGACTTTCTTTTTTATCATGGCGCCTCTTACCAAGTCGGCTATGGTAGCTCTGGGAATCTTCACAGCAGTCTTTGCATACAAGGACCTTATGTGGCCTATGATTGTATGTCCTGACAACAGGGCAACCACACTGGCAAGTGCTCTTGCAAAAATGAACGGACAGTATCAGCAGAAATATCCTGAGCTTATGATGGCTGCACTTATTTCCTGTGTACCGATGATTGTTATCTACATCATCTTCCAGAAGCAGTTCATCGAGGGTATTGCTACATCCGGTGGAAAATTATAATGAATGAAAAGCGAACAAAATTCATATCAGTAAACGATATGAATGCTGTATATACACTTTCTCCCACAGGTCAGCTTTCCTTTTCTCTTATTCCTGCCAATCGTCAAGGCGCGGTATGGGAGAAAGGTAAAGCCGATCCTTTGGTTCAGGTATCATCCACAGGGGATTCTTCCTGCCCCGGTTTTGCTGCGGGTATGACAAGACATAACAGCGGAATGACTATGTCTTTCTGCTATGAATCTCAGGAGATGATATTACGTTAGAGGCTTTGTCTTCGGCTTGTCTGTCGGGCTTGACTCCTTATGCGGAGGATGAAGCTAAGGGAAGACTTAGCATTCACAGGTTCAGAAGTCGCTGGAGTGCTGAGGGAAGACATGTTGAGGACTCAGTCGAGGATCTTATGCTTGAACCCTCATGGGCAAGATTCGGCGTCAGATGTGAGAAGTACGGAACTACAGGTTCCATGCCTGTAAGAGGATATTTTCCTTTTATAGCCGTTGAGGATAAAGAAGCAGGAGTATTTTGGGCAGCCGGTCTGGCATGCTCATCTTCCTGGCAGATAGAAGCAGTCCGAATAGATGAGAACCTGAGTATCAGTCTGGGACTTGCCGATTATGAGTTCGGACACTGGAGAAAAGTGATTCATCCGGGTGATTCATTTACCACGCCGGAGTGTTATCTTACAGCAGTGGAGGCTGACTTTGATACAGCCTGTGACAGACTTCTGGATATTCAGAGGGAAAAACTTCTTGAATCACAGAAGGCAGACAGACTTCCTTTATTCTTTAACGAATATTGCACAACATGGGGAGAACCCAGCGAGAGCAATATAGAGAAGATCCTGGAAGTGCTCAAGGGACGGGGATACGACTATTTTGTTATAGACGCCGGTTGGTATGCCGATTCGGTTAAGGGCTGGCAGGACAATATGGGCGATTGGAGGATTGCAAAAGACCTCTTCCCCAATGGTCTTAAAACTGTCGTAGAGAAGATAAATTCGGCCGGAATGAAGGCCGGAATATGGTTTGAACTTGAAGTTGTGGGCAAGGATGCCGACGTTGTTAATGATGAAGCTCATCTTCTTACAAGAGACGGCAAAGTAATTGTATCGGGAACAAGAAGATTCTGGGATATGCGAAGCGAATGGGTGGAAGAATATCTCACAGAAAGGGTCATTGATTTCCTGAATGAGAACGGCTTCGAATATATCAAGATAGACTACAATGACAGCATAGGTATAGGCTGTGACAAAGCAGACAGCTATGGTGAAGGCCTGAGGCAGTGTATGGAGGCTACAAAGCACTTCTATTCCAAGATAAGGGAGCAGGTGCCCGGAATAGCCATAGAGGTATGCTCTTCCGGTGGACACAGACTGGAGCCGGGATTTATGGAACTGGCAGATTATCTGTCATTCTCCGATGCTCACGAGGAAAAAGAGATTCCGGTTATAGCAGCGGATCTGCAGAAGCTTATATTGGCATCCAAAAGTCAGATATGGTCAGTGCTTCGTAAGAGCGACGAACTGAAAAGAATTGCCTATTCTGTATGTGCCGGTATGTATGGTGTACTCTGTATCTCCGGAGATGTATTTGATCTGGATGATAAACAGTGGGAACTTACCGATTTGGGAACGGCATTCTATAAGAAGGTTTCCCCGGTTATTGCCAAGGGTATTACAACAATCTACGGCCCATTCCAGAATTCCAACAGAGCTCTGAAGGAATATCAGGCCGGTGTAAGATATGGTAAAAACGGTAAAGCCCTTGTTATAGCTCATGCCTTTGAACACTCGGGACAACTTGATATAGATATTCCTCTTGAAAGCGGATACGAGATTGAAGATATATATGAAAGCGGAGATCATGCTGTCAGGAAGGAAGGCAATATCCTGAAGATTGGATTTGATGAATCTTTTGATGCTGTGGCATTATTATTGTCCCGGTCTTAATAAAAAAGGAACGGTTGATAATCAACCGTTCCTTTTTTGTTGCGTTTTATACAAAAGCCTTTAACTGAGCATCAAGCAGAGCCTGAAAGGCATCCCCAATCTCCTTTTTAGGCTGTTGCTTAGGCACGTTTGTGTTTTCCGAAGGGTTTTTGTATTCGTTTGCAACCGAATTAATAATGAATAACTTGTTCTGTTCCAATAAAACGTTACGCATACTCTAATCCTCCTTGGTCTAAGTAATCAGGTTAATACTCCCTCTAATGCAATCCGTTGCTACATATTGTTTCTTAAATTATATATCGACCACAATATATAGTATCTTAACCCCTAGATATAGTTTTTTCAAAATTATTTTTAATAATCTTTCACATATTTTTTCAATATTTTTATCTAAATCCACCAAAAAGCACCGAATAATCCCATTTATATGGGATTTAAGAAGGTCGGGGAATATGGATATTTCGCCCCTCTCGTGGTATACTAATCTGAGTGTAGTGTCGTATGAAGTAGATGACTTCATTATGAGGAAAAGTATGAAAAACAGGGTAAAAATTAAAGGGGCTTTGAAGTCTCATTTGCAGACTTCACTATATTTCGGAATAGCAATGATACTTGTCAACATTCTCATTGCTCTTATTAATGTAGAATCTGCTCTGATAATGGGATGTTTTACAGTTGTATACTGTGTCATCACAGGAATAATGTTTTTTAGAAACAAGCCTATTATAATGAATGAGCTTATAAGCTTTGCCACAGAATATGGTCAGATTCAGAGGAAACTTCTGAAAGAACTGGAACTGCCATATGTTCTGCTCGATGATACGGGCAAGGTAATGTGGACCAATAAAGCTTTTGACCTGCTTACACACAAGGCTAAGGGCTTCAACAGGTCAATCTCCTCACTTTTTCCCGAACTTACAAGAGAGAATCTTCCCGGTGAAGAAGAGGAGACAGAGGTAAAGTTCAGCTTTGAAAGCAGAGATTTCAATGCCATATGCCGTAAGGTGTCACTGAAGGATATGGCGGAGAACAGCGATATTATATCTGCCGAAGGATATGACGGATATCTGATAGCGGTATATCTCTTTGATGAGACAGCTCTGAATATCGGCTTGAAAGCGTCGAGGAAGTAAGAAGATCCCTTCTTACGGCTCTTATAGATAGAAAAGTTAACAAATATATTTCTTCGATAGACGGTATATCCAAGAAGATTGAAAAAGATAAATACCTTATCATTCTTAGGAAAAAAGCTGTCTCCGAGCTTGAGGAGAACAGATTCGATATTCTTGAGGATGTTAAGACAGTTAACATCGGTAACGAGATGGCTGTAACCATAAGTATCGGCGTCGGATTCGACGGACTTACATATTC
Organism: uncultured Lachnospiraceae bacterium; assembly: GCA_902779505.1. GTDB lineage: Bacteria > Bacillota > Clostridia > Lachnospirales > Lachnospiraceae > Colinaster. The sequence goes on along the minus strand of CACZBZ010000002.1, from coordinate 111,874 downwards.
ACAGAATTACGAGTTCGCAAGAGCAGCAGTGGATCTTGCTTTGGGACGAGGCGGAGATCAGGCTGTTGTTAAGACCAACGAACAGATCAAATACTACGGTGGTAAGAGCCAGCAGGTTGAGAAGAATACACGAGTTAAGGCCAGAGTAAAGGCTCATGCCCTTCGAGAAATCATAATGACCAAAGACAGAGTTCTTATCATGGGTCACAGAATGGGCGACGTGGACAGCTTCGGTTCTGCTCTGGGTATATATCGTATAGCCAAGACCTTAGACAGGAAGGCTCACATAGTCCTCAGAGATCCTACAGCTTCCGTTCAGATCATGACAGACATGTTCGAGAATCAGGAAGGTTACGAGGACATGATAGTAACACCGGAGCAGGCTATGAACCTGGCCGGCGGAAGCACCGTTCTTGTTGTTGTGGATGTTAATAAGCCCAGTATCACAGAGTGTCCCGAACTTATTAAGATGTGTAAATCCATCGTTGTACTGGATCATCACAGACAGGGAACAGAGACCATTGAAAACGCAACTCTGTCATATATCGAGGCATATGCTTCTTCAGCCTGTGAGATGGTTACGGAAGTACTTCAGTACATATCAGACAGCATTAAGGTACCGGCAGATGAGGCTGACTGTCTCTACGCAGGTATGATGGTGGATACCAACAACTTTATGACAAAGACAGGTGTAAGAACCTTCGAAGCGGCAGCTTATCTCAGACGTGCGGGTGCCGATGTAACCCGTGTTCGTAAGTTATTCAGAGATGATGCTTCCGAATATATGGCTAAGGCCGACACAGTGAGCCATGCTATGGTTTATCAGAAGTATTATGCCATGAGTGTTAACAGGCCGAATGATAAAATCACAAGCCCTACGGTAATAGGCGCTCAGGCCGCTAACGAGTTACTTAACATCAAGGGAATAAAGGCGTCCTTCGTCTTCACGGATTACCAGGATCAGATCCATATCAGCGCGAGATCCATTGACGAGGTCAACGTACAGATTATTATGGAGAGAATGGGCGGTGGCGGCCATATGAACGTTGCAGCCTGTCAGCTGGATAATACTACTGTAGAAGATGCTATGGACAGACTTAAAGAAGTAATCGATCAGATGATCGAAGAGGGAGAGATCTAACAGATCCGGAGGAGTATTATGAAGATAATCTTATTACAGGATGTAAAATCCGTAGGAAAAAAAGGTGAAATAATCGAAGCAAATGACGGATATGCTCGTAATTTCCTGCTTCCAAAAAAACTGGGAGTAGAAGCAAACAACAAGAATCTCAATGATCTTAAGCTTCAGAAATCCAATGAGGAAAAGATAGCAGCCGAACAGCTTAAAGAGGCGCAGGACCTGGCAAAAGAACTTGAAACAAAGGAAGTTGTTTTGACAATAAAGGCCGGAGAGGGCGGAAAAGCCTTCGGTTCCGTATCATCCAAGGAAATCGCGGCCGCTTTTTCCGAGCAGTGCGGTATTGAGATTGATAAGAAGAAGATACAGCTGTCAGAGAGTATCAAGAGCTTTGGTGTGTTTGACGTCAAGGTCAAGCTGCATCCACAGGTAACCGGCTCCCTTAAAGTAAAGGTTAAAGAAAAGAACTAGGAGTCACATAAATTGTCAGAAGAAGCTATTTTAAGAAGAACATTACCTAATAGCATAGAGGCAGAGCAGGCAGTGATCGGATCCATGCTCATAGATCAGGAAGCCATTACTGTTGCATCGGAGATAGTAACGGAGGATGACTTCTATAACAGACAGTGCGGTATTCTCTTTGCGGCTATGTACGAGCTCTACAGGGAAGGAAAACAGGTTGACCCAATTACTTTACAGGATCGCCTTAAAGAGAAGGATGTTCCCGAAGAGACCTATTCCATTGAGTATATAACCAATATTGTCGATGCCGTACCCACTTCCGCAAATATTCGTTATTATGCGGGAATCGTAGCTGAAAAATCCACTCTGAGACGTCTTATTAAGCTCACCGGAGAGATTGAGAACAACTGTTACGACGGTAAGGAGAATATAGAATATATCCTCAACGATACCGAAAAGAGAGTGTTTGAACTGGTTCAGAGACGTAATTCGGATGATTTTACGCCCATCAACAAGGTGGTTATAGAAGCGCTGGCCAGAATAGAAGCTGCTTACAGATCTGGTGGAGATATCACAGGTATTCCCACGGGCTTTATTGATCTTGATTTTAAGACTGCCGGTATGCAGCCTTCGGATCTGATACTGATTGCCGCAAGACCTTCAATGGGTAAGACGGCGTTCGTTCTGAATATTGCTCAGCATATGGCTTTGAGATGCAATAAGTCTGTTGCCATTTTTTCATTGGAAATGTCTAAAGAGCAGCTGGTTAACAGATTGTTTGCTCTTGAGGGAACCATAAACGCGCAGAATCTTCGTACCGGTAATCTTGAGCCAAAGGAGTGGGATAAGCTTACAGAGGCATCCAATACCATCGGCGAATCCAAGATCATAATAGATGATACTTCAGGAATATCGGTGCAGGAACTCAGATCAAAGTGCAGAAAATACAAGCTGGAAAAAGGCCTTGATTGTATTATCATCGACTACTTACAGCTAATGTCCGGAAACGGTAGAACGGAATCAAGACAGCAGGAGATATCTGAGATATCAAGATCCCTTAAGGGTATTGCAAGGGAGCTTAATGTTCCTGTAATAGCCCTGTCACAGCTCAGCCGTCAGGTAGAGCAGAGACCCAATAAGAGACCTATTATGTCGGATCTGAGAGAGTCCGGAGCCATAGAGCAGGATGCGGACGTGGTTATGTTCATATACAGAGATGATTATTACAATCCTGATACGGACAGAAAGAACATATCCGAGATAATAATAGCCAAGCAACGTAACGGCCCGATTGGAACCGTTGAGCTTGCATGGCTTCCCGAATACACAAAATTCGGTAACCTTGAAAGAAAGAGAAAGAATTCAGATAATGAATAAAATAAAAAAGCAGGTTCAAATGAACCTGCTTTTTTCTCATATGAGATAATTTCAATCCTATATGATTATGCCTCAGCAATAGCGCTAACAGGGCACTGTCCTGCGCATGAGCCACAATCGATACACTTATCAGGATCGATCTCGAATTTTCCATCACCTGCTGAGATAGCGCCTACAGGGCACTGTCCTTCACAAGAACCACAGCTGATGCATGAATCACCAATTGCATATGCCATTTCCTATATCCTCCTTGTGTGCAAAAATCACATTCATAGCAACCATTGCAGGTCACTGTTATTATTTTAATACATTTTATGAAGAATCACAAGCCTAATTCAGCGTGTCTGCGCTTGATTCCCTCAAGGATTACTTTCTTTTTCTCAATGGCTTCGGACTTATCCAAAGGCGGAACATCCTTCAGTACATAGTCTATTCCGAGATTCTCATATTTTGGTATGGCCATATTGTGATATGGAAGTACATCCAGTGCCTTAAGACTCTTAAGACCTCCGATAAAATATCCCAGTTCCTCAAGATATTTGTCATCATCCGTATAGCCGGGAACAACAACATGTCTGATCCAGATGTCGATGTTTTTATCGGACAGAAGATTGGCAAAGGCCAGAATTCCGTCATTGGGCTGACCTGTAAGGGCTTTGTGCTTTTCCGGATCGATATGCTTGATATCAAGCATAACAAGATCGGTCAGGTCCAAAAGCTTATCAAGTTTTGCATTGTATTCCTTATTTTCGGGCTTGTAAGTTATGCCGGAAGTATCTATACAGGTGTGTATATTACGTTCTTTTGCCAAAGTAAAAAGCTCAAGAACAAAATCAATCTGTAAGAGTGGTTCACCACCTGTAACGGTCAGACCGCCGTTGGTATAGAAACCTTCATTACGGACATATTGTTCGATTATGTATGATGCTTCCATCTCTTCTCCGGCACCGATTGCCCAGGTGTCGGGATTGTGACAGTAAAGACAGCGCATGGGGCATCCCTGAAGAAATACCACATATCTTACACCCGGTCCGTCCACTGTACCAAAGCTTTGAAGCGAATGAATATGACCTTTCATTATAATCCTCCGAGTTGATTCTTTCTAAAAAAAGGCCAGTACTTATCGTACTGGCCCTATCAAACTAATATCGATTAGAGTGACTGATGGAATGTACGGCTGATAACGTCTGCCTGCTGTTCAGGTGTTAACTTAACGAAGTTAACTGCATATCCTGAAACACGGATTGTAAGCTGAGGATAGTTCTCAGGATGAGCCTGTGCATCAATAAGAGTATCTCTGTTAAGAACGTTAACATTGAGGTGATGACCACCCTTTTTTGCATAACCATCTAATAATGAAACTAAGTTATCTACCTGTGTAGCTGATACTGCCATAGTAATTACCTCCTTTAAAATTTGTAATCAAGTCTGAGCTGAGGATTATTCCTCGCCATCAAGACCCTCATGAAGAGTAGGAACGCTGCATGCTAACGGATTACGAGAGCCATCGGCACATCCGATTGTCTCAACTTCCTTGACTTCATCTGTTTCACCATCGCCAAAGACATTAACATGTCCAACGCCTTTGTTCATGCCTGAATCCAGTTGATTGATAAGATCTTCGATCATTTCATTTTCAGTCATCGCATCGCCCCTTTCTTATAATGGGGCCGGCCTCAACCGGCCCATGTTTGTGCCAAATTATTTGTTAAGATCTAACTCGATATCTCCTGCAAATACCTTGTCATCCTTACCAAGAGCGTCGGGAATGATTGTAAATGTATTAGAGATACCATCCTGTGCAAATTCGAATGGAAGCTTAGATACTGATGACAGAGAAGCTACTGCACCATGTGTATCACGTCCATGCATCGGGTTAGCACCGGGAGCGAAAGGCTGTCCCTTCTTACGTCCGTCAGGTGTGTTACCTGTTGCCTTACCATATGTTACGTTAGAAGTAATAGTAAGAACTGACATTGTAGGGAAGCTGTTTCTGTATGTATGATGGCGTCTGATCATCTTCATGAATGTCTCAACGAGGTCATGAGCGATAACATCAGCACGATCATCGTCGTTACCATACTTAGGGAATTCACCTGTTGTCTCGAAGTCAACGATGATTCCGTCCTCATCTCTGATAGGCTTAACTGTTGCGTACTTGATAGCGCAAAGTGAATCAGTTACAACTGAAAGACCTGCGATACCTGTTGCAAAGTAACGAAGTACATCTCTGTCATGAAGAGCCATCTGAGCTCTCTCATAACAATACTTGTCATGCATATAGTGGATAATGTTAAGAGTATTAACATATACGTCAGCCAGCCACTCCATCATATCTGTGAACTTGCTCATAACATCATCGTAGTCAAGAACATCACCAACAACAGGACGATACTTAGGACCAACCTGCTTCTTGGTTACTTCGTCAACACCACCGTTAAGAGCATAAAGCATACACTTAGCAAGGTTAGCACGAGCGCCGAAGAACTGCATCTGCTTACCGATAACCATTGAAGATACACAACAAGCGATACCGTAATCATCACCATGAGTTACTCTCATGAGATCATCGTTCTCGTACTGGATAGAAGAAGTAGAGATAGAGATCTTAGCACAGTACTTCTTGAATGCAAGAGGAAGTCTTGCTGACCAGAGAACTGTAAGGTTAGGCTCGGGAGCTGCACCAAGGTTCTCAAGTGTGTGGAGGTAACGGAATGACATCTTTGTAACCATGTGACGTCCGTCGACACCAACACCACCGATTGACTCTGTTACCCAAACAGGATCGCCGGCGAAGATCTGGTTGTATTCAGGTGTACGAGCGAACTTAACGCAACGTAACTTCATGATGAAGTGATCGATGAACTCCTGAATCTGCTCTTCTGTAAATGTTCCGTTCTTAAGGTCTCTCTCAGCGTAGCAGTCGATGAATGTAGATGTACGTCCAAGTGACATAGCAGCACCGTTCTGCTCCTTAACTGCTGATAAGTATCCGAAGTATGTAGCCTGGATAGCTTCCTGTACGTTTGTAGCAGGCTTAGAAATATCACAGCCATAAGAAGCTGCCATTTCCTTCATCATCTTGAGAGCAACCATCTGCTCTGAGAGCTCTTCACGAAGACGGATAACATCATCTGTCATAACACGTCCTGTAGATTCCTTCTGAGCTTCCTTGTCCTCAATAAGTCTGTCAATACCGTAAAGGGCAATTCTTCTGTAGTCACCGATGATACGTCCACGTCCGTAAGCATCAGGAAGACCTGTGATAACGTGAGATGAACGACAAGCTCTCATCTCAGGGTTGTAAGCATCGAAACAACCTGCGTTGTGTGTCTTTCTGTGAATTGTGAAGAACTCGCTGATCTCAGGATCAACTGTGTATCCGTTATCAGCACATGCCTTCTCTGCCATTCTGATACCGCCGTAAGGCTGCATTGAACGCTTGAAAGGCTTATCTGTCTGGAAACCTACGATAGTCTCCTTATTCTTATCAAGATATCCGGGGCCATGTGAAGTAATTGTAGAAACAACCTTTGTGTCCATATCAAGAACACCGCCTGCTTCTCTTTCCTTCTTTGTAAGATCCATTACCTGTGCCCAAAGATCTTTTGTGTTCTGTGTAGGTCCTGCTAAGAAGCTCTCATCTCCGTCATATGGAGTGTAGTTCTTCTGGATGAAATCACGAACATTAATTTCGTTTTCCCACTTACCGCCTACAAAACCGTTCCATTCTGGTCTCATTGTGTCTGCCTCCTATAAATATATAATTTGATACAATAAAGTTACATAAATATAATAATTGTACTTCTTGCAAGGATAATTATACGGTCTCCCCCATGTAGCGTCAAGGCGATAGAATGTACTTTTTTAGGTACAAAACGGCCGTCTTGGGGTATGATGAGGAAGGAGATACAAGATGTTGATTTGTTAAGGAAAATATGTAAAAAAAATCTTAAATCTTAAGTTTTCTTTTGACTATTAAAGATTAATGTAATACTATTATCACGCAGGAAAAACAAATCGGTTAGGAGATAAATAAATGACTATCACAGATGAAATGACAATAGGAGAAATCATATTGGCGAATCCGGAAGTTGCTCCCATTCTTATGGAGTCGGGAATGCACTGTATCGGATGCCCCGCTTCACAGGGAGAGACACTTGCGGAAGCAGCAATGGTTCACGGACTGGATTATGACTATCTGCTTAAGAAGATAAAAGAACTGTAAGCAGTTACTTCCACAAGAAGAACAAAAAAAGACAGGTCATAACGATCTGTCTTTTTTGTATTGCGTATATCAACTACATAGTTTAGCACATTACTTTTCCGATCTTCTGTAAAGCATCATGCTCAAATACCAGCTCGAAATGCTCGTTGAAGTAACTTTCCGAAGCATTGGAATTGCGCTCCAGCTTACCGTATTCCGAGAGAATGTTGCAGGCCTTACTGAAAGACTCCGTGTGTTCGGAATCTTCGGAAATAACCAGAAGGTAACGTCCCGTATCCTTGTCCTTATATAATGAGTTAAGGCCGTTGTATGTGTCCTTAAGAACAGCTGCAGGCTTAACAAGTTCATACATAGAGCCAAAAGTGAATACCCTGTCTTTTCCTGTTCCGCCGGAATGAGGTGCTGCCGTAACGGCCACTTCTCCGCTGCTTCCGTCGAAAGTAGAGATGGATATGCTCACATCTCCTCCGACTATTGCTTCGGCTTCTTCTCTTATCTTATTAAAGAGATCCATAATCTCAGCGGGTGTAGAAGAGGAACTGAAATCTTCACTGTCTGCATCCTCATCCATAACCGAAGGCGCAAACCTCGAGAAACGTGTATCGATCTCTTTAGGGTCTTCAACTTTAGTGATGATAAGAACAATACAGTTGGATTTCATGGGAACTGCATCCACGATTACGGCATAGTTCTCCTGATTGAATCCATACTTTAAAGAGGCTTCCTGGATGATCTCTTTGAATAATTGTTTAGTTTTAGCTTTTCCGTACTTCAGTTCCGATATCTTTATCTCACGCTTAGCCAGGTCTTCGCTTGTGAGAGTGCAACGAATCTGATAGTCGTTTATCATCTCTATCTTCATACACTCATTTTATCAAAAAGGCGTAACAAGTCAATCTTTCCACTTTTTCTTTAAACTTATTTAATAATTATTTTAGAAATAATAACTTGCGGGAAAGAGGCTGCAGAACTTATAATATGACACAGAGACAAATCTGACAGTCTGTGCCGGAAAGGAGGACAGTCGGATATAATTTTAGATCATTTCGATCACATTCTTTCGATTGATTATAATCAATCGGTCACAGAGCACTTCAGTTGCTCAGATTTTTCCAATAAGCAGATAAAATAGTTGTCAACAATTTCGAAATAGCTCTTTTATTATGCTGAAAGGAATCTTTTATAATCCCATATAAACGTAAAAACTTTTCAGGTAACCGTTTTAGTGGCACGTCAGGTTGATCTCTCGTCAGTAAGCATTATTAATATTGAAGAAAGGGAATTATATATCATGTCCTTTTGGTCGGACGTTTTAAGCGGAGGTATATTTATGCATTTACAGTCAAGAGCGAAGACCTTGCAGAATGTGCTGGAATGTGCCGCTGACGGAGGGGTGATCCTATACAGAGGTAATCATCTGGCTACTCCGGGCGAGATAGCAAAAGTACAGCAGGTCAACGAAAAACAGCGTTATATTCCTGAATTTGTCGTAAAAGACAAGGACGGTAACCTTAAGGAAATCTGGTATGGACGATTTCTGAAACAATAGAGCAGAAACTTCATGCCTTCTATCACGAGAAAACAAAAACAATCAGCCAGGCTATCCCCGTAGACGGCTGAAACAGCAAAGAGTTCTTTAATATAGGTAATGACGATACTGATAAAAACTGATATAATAGGGCAATCGAGAGTAATTTTGGAGGATTAAGATGAAGAAAAAAATCATTCCGGTATTAGTGGCGATTGCCCTTATTATATTGGTTGGAGGCGGAGCAATAGGTGTACAGCTCTACGATAAATATTTTGGCTATTCCAATGAGCAGGCCGACCTTGCCGGCATGTATGGTATTACGAGTGATTCCGATGTGGCAATTGTGTTGCAGGATGAACTTATAGACACAAAGGCAAAAATGATAAACGGTGATATATATCTTGATATAGCTTCCGCAAAATCGTTGCTTAACAACAGATTCTACTACGACAGTCACGAGAATCTTCTTATATATACAACTGCAACAGAATTCATTGAGACCGAAATAGGCAGTGATGTGGTTCTTATCTCCGGCGAGGATATAACAATGGACTATACTCCGGCTGTTATGGAGGGAGATACATTATACGTGGCTCTGGATTATCTGCAGAAGTATACGGATTTTACATATGATTATTATCCGGAACCCTCAAGAATACAGCTCAGAACTCAGTGGGGAGAAAGAACCGTAGCCAAAGTGTCAAAGGACAGTGCGGTAAGACATTTCGGCGGAGTGAAGAGCGAATATCTCAGAAAAGTGGATAAGGACGAGACAGTAGTCATCCTTGAGGAGATGGAAGACTGGGATAAGGTAAAGACGGAAGATGCTCTTATAGGATATATAGAAAAGAAGCATCTGAAAAATATAGAGACTGAGACGGAGGCGGATCCACAGGTATATGTTCCTCAGGAATACACACGTGTACAGAAGGATTACAAGATCAACATGGCATGGCATGCCATCTATTCCGTAAGCGGCAATGATACCTTCGATTCCTTTGTGGACGGAACGGGAACAATGAGTATCATATGTCCCACATGGTTCAGTCTCAGCGATAATGAAGGCAATTACACAAACTACGCTTCCAAGGCATATGTTGACAAGGCTCACGGAAGAAATATGGAAGTGTGGGCTGTTTTGGACAATGTTAACCATCCTGTGGATTCTTACGAAATCTTCTCTTATACGAGTAAGAGACAGCGTCTGGTACAAAGTCTGATGGAACAGGTGGATGCAAACGGAATTGACGGTATCAACCTGGATATGGAGCTTCTTAATTCCGATACGGTTGAGTCATACGTGGAATTCATAAGAGAGCTTTCAATCGAATGCAGACGAAGAGGCATAGCGCTTTCGGTTGACAACTATTCACCCGAAGGCGGAGCCAACTACGGACTCGGTGAACAGGGAAAAGTAGTGGACTATGTGGTTATCATGGGATATGATGAGCACTGGGGTTCAGGCGGAGTAGCCGGTTCCGTGGCATCAATAGGCTTCGTAGAAAGAGGAATAAATATGGTACTTGATAACGGAGTACCCAATGATAAGATCATTAATGCCATTCCTTTCTATACCAGAGTATGGAAGACCAACGGAGGAAGCGTAACTTCGGATGCACTGGGAATGGACAGAACCAGAGAGTTCATAGACAGCAACGGAATAAGCCTTGAGTGGGATTCCGAGACCTGTCAGTATTACGGTGAAAAAGAGATGGGCGGCATTCTCTATCAGGTATGGGTTGAGGATGCGGAATCCATTGCAACAAAGCTTAATGTAATGAGCAACTACGATCTTGCCGGCGTGGCAGAATGGCAGTTGGGCCAGGAAAATAAGAGCATCTGGTCGGTAATTGATAAATATGTACTTGGTCAATAATTATATCAGAATATAATTTTGATAGACGCAACGAGATAAGGCGGCAGAGTATGAAATGGACAAGAATAAGAATTAAGACTATAACAGATGCGGAAGATATCATCATCAGCGACCTCTATGATATAGGACTTGAGGGAGCACAGATCGAGGACAAGATTCCTTTATCTCCTTTGGAAAAGGAGCAGATGTTCGTTGATATTCTTCCCAATGTGGAGCCTGATGACGGAATAGCGTATCTGAGTTTTTTCGTCGAAGAAGGAACTGCGGATATTGATGAACTTGTGACCAAGGTTAAGGATGTGCTTGCAGACATCAGTTCATATTGTGATATCGGAGAAGGAAGCGTAACTATAGACGAGACGGAAGATCTGGATTGGATCAACAACTGGAAGAAGTATTTCCATCAGTTCTATATAGATGATCTTCTGGTAATACCTTCCTGGGAAGAGGTGAAGGATGAGGATAAGGACAAGAAGATTCTTCATATAGATCCCGGTACAGCTTTCGGAACAGGTATGCATGAGACAACACAGCTCTGCATACGCCAGATTAAAAAGTATCTTACGAAAGATACAGAACTGCTGGATGTGGGAACGGGAAGCGGAATCCTTGCTATCCTGGCCCTTATGTACGGTGCAAAACATTGTGTGGGAACAGATCTCGATCCCTGTGCCGTGGAAGCTGTAAGAGAGAATATGGAAGTCAACAACATAGATCCTAACAGTTTTAATATGATGATAGGCAATATCATTGATGACAAGGCTGTTCAGGACAAGGTTGGATATGACTGTTACGATATAGTGGTTGCCAACATTCTGGCCCCGGTACTTGTGGAGCTGACTCCGGTAATCGTGAGCCAGATGAAAAAGGGTGCGGTGTATATAACATCGGGAATAATAAACGGAAAAGAAGATTCCGTAAAAGAGGCGATGATATCCGCAGGACTTACTGTTGTAGAGACCACATACCAGGGAGAATGGGTCAACGTTACAGCCAGGAAGGATAACTAATGTATCAGTTCTTTGTAGAGCCGGGGAATATTGACGTAGAGAGGAAATGCGTCATAATAGAAGGCTCTGACGTCAATCATATAAAGAATGTTCTCAGGATGAAGACCGGCGAGGAGATCGCCGTAAGCAACGGTATTGACGGAAAAGAGTACAGATGTGCCATTGCTTCCTTTGGCGAGGACACGGTAAAGTGTGAGCTCAGATTCATTAAAGAAGACGGGGCGGAGCTTCCGTCAAAGATATATCTTTTCCAGGGTCTGCCCAAGGGCGACAAAATGGAACTGGTTATTCAGAAGGCAATCGAACTTGGTGTATATGAAATAATACCGGTGGCCATGGACAGATGTGTGGTGAAGCTGGATGAAAAAAGAGCCAAGAAAAAAGTTGAGAGATACAGAGAAATTGCAAGAGCGGCTGCAAAACAGTCAAAGCGGGCGACAATTCCTTGCATAACAGATGTTATGACTTTTAAGGATGCTTGCAACTACGCTAATTGCTTGAATTGCAAGATAATTCCGTACGAATTAGCCGACGACATGGAAAATACACGCAGTGTGATAAATAAAATTGCCCCCGGAGACAGCGTCGGAGTCTTTATCGGACCGGAAGGCGGGATCACACCCGAGGAAATCAAAATGGCCGAAGAAATCGGCGCAAAGTCAGTAACTTTGGGAAAAAGAATACTCAGAACAGAGACAGCGGGCTTGACCGTTCTGTCATGGCTTGTTTTCATTCTTGAAGGCAGAAATAACTGACAATAAGAGGTCGAAATGGAAGTATATTTAGACAATTCCGCTACAACAAAGGTTTTTTCAGAAGTAGCAAATATGGTACAAAAAGTGATGCTTGAGGATTACGGAAATCCCTCAAGTATGCATAATAAGGGACTTCAGGCCGAGAACTATATTAAGGAAGCTAAGGACATTATTTCCAAAAATCTGAAATGTCAGCCCAAGGAAATATTGTTTACATCCGGTGGTACGGAATCGGACAATCTTGCTCTGATAGGAACCGCCATGGCAAATAAAAGGAGCGGTAATCATATAATTACCACATCCATAGAGCATCCGGCGATAATCGAGACCTGTGAGCATCTTAGAGATCTGGGATTTGAGATTACATATCTTCCCGTGGATAATAATGGAAGAATCAGACTCGAAGATCTTGAAAAGGCCATAAAAAAAGAGACAATACTTGTGTCTGTAATGCATACCAATAATGAGATCGGTGCACTTGAACCCATAGAAGAGGCCGGAGCGCTCATTAAAAAGATCAATCCGTCCATTGTTTTTCATGTTGATGCGGTTCAGGGTTACGGTAAGTTCAGGATAATGCCCAAGAAGATGAATATTGACCTTCTTTCCGTAAGCGGTCATAAGATACATGGACCCAAGGGCATCGGTTTCCTCTATATTAATGAAAAGATTAAGATTCATCCTATTATATTCGGTGGCGGTCAGCAGAAAGGCATGCGCTCAGGAACTGAGAACGTACCTGCGATAGCGGGAATGGGAAAAGCCGTTGAACTGATATATAAGGATCTGGATAAGCATATCGATGAACTCTATGAACTGAAAGACTTCTTTATAAAGAGTCTGTCCGAGATAGAAGGACTTACGATCAACGGACTGACCGGCAGAGATTCGGCTCCCCACGTTGTAAGCGTATCTGTAGACGGAATACGTGCGGAGGTTCTTCTGCATGCTCTTGAAGATAAGGGAATATATGTATCCAGCGGAAGTGCCTGCGCTTCCAACAAGCCTGCGATATCATCCACCCTTAAGGCAATCGGAGTAAAAAAAGAATTGCTGGATTCCACAATAAGATTCAGTTTTTCGGTTTTTACCACAAAAGAAGAATTGGAGTATACGGTAGAGGCGCTTAAAGAATTACTGCCGATGCTCAGAAAATATACCAGACACTAATCCAAGGAGAGAGTAATGTTTTCATCTTTTTTAATAAAGTACGGAGAAATAGGCGTAAAAGGAAAGAACAGATATCTGTTTGAAAATGCTCTGATGCAGCAGATAAAATACGCTCTTAAAAGATGTGAAGGAAGCTTCAATGTCCACAAAGCGGAAGGAAGAATATATGTAGATGCTTTGGGTGACTACGATTATGACGAAACCGTGGCAAACCTTCAGTGTGTATTCGGTATTACGGGAATATGTCCCGTGGAGATGCTGGATGTATGCAATCCGGAGTCGCTGAAAAAAGCGGTAGTGGATTATATAGGAAGAAATCACGATACAAAGGATCATACTTTCAAGATTCATGCCAGAAGAGCACATAAAAACTATCCTTTGGACAGTATGGAACTCAACGCTCTCATAGGAGAAGCGGTGCTTGATGAATATGAAGGTTTGAAAGTAGATGTTCATGATCCGGATTATCTTATAACTGTTGAGATCAGAGAGAAGATATATCTCTATTCCACAGTAATAGCCGGCCCCGGAGGAATGCCCGTGGGAACAAACGGCAAGGCAATGCTGCTTCTGTCAGGCGGAATTGATTCACCTGTAGCAGGTTACATGATATCAAAAAGAGGCGTAAAGATAGATGCGGTTTATTTTCACGCACCACCTTATACTTCAGAAAGAGCAAAACAGAAGGTTATCGATCTTGCCAAGCAGGTGGCAAAGTACAGTGGCCCCATATATCTTCATATAGTGAATTTTACGGATATTCAGCTTGCCATATATGAAAAATGTCCTCATGACGAGCTGACCATAATAATGAGAAGATACATGATGAAGATCGCGGAGACCATTGCGAAGGAAACGGAATGTCTCGGACTTATAACCGGTGAAAGTATCGGACAGGTTGCCAGCCAGACCATGGCATCTTTGGCATGTACCAATGAAGTTTGTACACTTCCCGTATTCAGACCATGTATAGGTATGGATAAGCAGGAGATTGTTAATATTTCGGAGAAGATAGGCACTTATGAGACATCAATACTGCCTTTCGAAGACTGCTGTACCATATTTGTTGCAAAGCACCCGGTTACAAAACCCAGTCTGGAAGTAATCAAGAGACATGAGAAGCATCTTGATGACTGCATAGACGAGATGTTTAAAGAAGCGCTGGATACAAGAGAGACTCTGGTTGTTACATCAGAATAAAAAAGAGCAGGACATTGTCCTGCTCTTCAAGTTTTCATTGAATAAAAAGATAAGTTGATTAAACAGTGTACTGCTTAAGAACATCTAATACTGCATCAACATTATCTTCTGCATGGATATTAAGATCGATGGGCTTAGAAAGATCCAAGCTGAAAATACCCATGATAGACTTTGCATCGATAACGTATCTTCCTGATACAAGATCAAAGTCGTAATCGAACTTAGTAATGTCATTAACGAATGACTTAACCTTATCGATTGAATTAAGTGAAATCTGTACTGTCTTCATATATGTACCTCCTTATAAGCTTTCATACCTTCGATTTAATAGTAATTGTCGTATGAGAAAAAGTCAATAAACAAAAATTAACGAAAAAAACGGTGATAAAGATGAAAACTGTGGCATTTCATAACTTAGGCTGTAAAGTAAATACATACGAAATGGATGTAATGCAACAAAAATTTGAAGAAAGAGGCTATAAAATTGTGCCTTTTAGCACAAAAGCGGACATTTATGTGGTTAATACCTGTACAGTAACAAATATTGCTGACAGAAAAAGCAGGCAGATGCTCCATAAAGCAAAAAAGGAAAATCCCGATTCCGTTGTTGTTGCCACAGGTTGCTACGTGCAGACGGATGCACAGAATGCGGAAAAAGACGAAGCCATAGATATTATTATAGGTAATAACAATAAGACAAAAGTAGTGGATATCGTTGAGGAACACATTGCGGCAAACAAGAAAAAAACAGCCATCCTTTCGGATATTGACAAGAATCCGGAATATGAAGCGTGTTCTCTCAGATATTCTACGGAACGAACAAGAGTTGATATAAAAATACAGGACGGCTGCAATCAGTTTTGCTCATATTGTCTTATTCCCATGGCCAGAGGCAGAGTCAGATCAAGGAAAAAAGAAGAGATTTTCGAGGAAATAAACAATCTGGCGAATCAGGGATACAAAGAGGTGGTCATAACCGGAATACATTTAAGTTCCTATGGCCTGGACTTTTACCCTGATGAAAAAGGAAAAGTAACTTCTTACAACAGTGCGGCGGGTTCCGGTGAATATACCAATAAGGACCTTCTGGAAGTAATTGACCGGGTATCGGAGATAGAAGGAATAAAGAGAATAAGGCTAGGCTCTTTGGAACCCAGGATTATAACAAGAGAATTCCTGGAGAGAATAAGTAAAAATGGAAAAATCTGCCCTCATTTTCATTTAAGCCTTCAGAGCGGATGCGATGAAACCTTAAAGAGAATGAACAGACAGTATACAACGGAAGAGTTTTACGAGAAGACCTGTCTGATAAGAGAGTATTTTGACAAGCCGGCAATAACAACTGATATTATTACGGGCTTCCCCGGCGAAAACCCCGAAGAATTCGAAGAAACATACGATTTTGTAAAAAAGATATGCTTCTATGAGACTCATATATTCAAGTACTCGAGAAGAAAGGGAACGACCGCTGACAAGATGCCCGGCCAGAACACCGATGCAGTAAAGTCGGCAAGAAGCGACAGACTCATAGAACTCAGTAAAAATAACAGCTATAATTTTAGAAAAGAGAAGATAGGTAAAGTCCTTGAAATACTGACGGAAGAGGAGAAAGAGATAGACGGTATAAGCTATCTTTTGGGCCATACCAAGGACTACTGTCCCGCCATAATAGAAAAGGCAGGTCACGAGGTGAATACACTGCTGTCGGGACAGGCTGTAAAGATACGCGATGACGGGCTACTCCTATTGTCAGAATCTTCCAAATAATGTAAGATATAGTTGGTTTATTGTATACTAAAAGCACTAGGAGAAAATAAATGCAGGAACTTGGTAATACACAATTTTTTAAGGTAGAAGCAGAGAAGGAAATCAGCGTCAAAGAAGTATTTGAGGCAGTATTTCAGGCCATGACGGAGAAGGGTTACAATCCGGTTAACCAGATTGTCGGTTATATCATGTCCGGTGACCCTACTTATATTACAAGCCATAAAGGTGCCAGAAGCCTTATTATGAAGGTTGAAAGAGACGAGCTTGTTGAAGAACTTCTCGAGCAATATATAGTAAACAACAATTGGCAGTAATCGAGGCTTATATATGCGCATAATGGGACTTGATTTCGGCTCTAAGACTTGCGGCGTGGCAGTAAGCGATCCTCTTTTGATAACAGCTCAGGGTGTTGAGATCATCAGAAGAGATGCAGCTAACAAACTCAGAAAGACACTTGCCAGAATAGAGGAGCTGATAGAGGAATATGAGGTGGAAGAGATTGTTCTTGGCTATCCCAAGAACATGAATGACACCGAAGGAGAAAGAGTCGAGCTTACCAAGGAATTCAAAGAGAAGTTGGAAAGAAGGACCGGACTGGAAGTCGTATTATGGGACGAGAGACTTACCACCGTTGCTGCCGACAGACTCATGATGGAAGCAGGGGTAAGACGCGAGAACCGTAAAGACTACGTGGATCAGATAGCGGCAACCTTTATTTTGCAGGGATATCTTGACCTTAAGAAGAATAGGCAGACTGATAAGGAATAAGAGCTATGAAACTGGAAAAGATCACATTTTGTCCCGACGGGGATGCACCGGTAGAGTTTTTTGTACTGGAGCAGACAAGAATATCGGGTGTTAATTATATACTTGTAACAGACTTTGAAGAGGGCGACGGGGAAGCTCTCATACTCAAGGATATGTCTAAGGACGACGAATCGGAGGCTGTTTATGCCATCGTATCCGATGACACCGAGCTTGAGGCTGTTGCGGGTGTTTTTGAAGATTTATTGGAGGATGTAAAATTTGTACAGGAGTAATGAGGAATCGAAATTAAAGATAATTCCTCTTGGGGGTCTTGAACAGATAGGAATGAACATCACTGCCTTCGAGTATGAAGACAGTATTATAGTTGTTGACTGCGGACTGAGCTTTCCGGATGATGATATGCTAGGCATAGATCTTGTAATTCCGGATGTTACTTATCTTATCAATAACGCAGAAAAGGTTAAAGGCTTTGCGTTCACACATGGTCACGAAGACCATATCGGCGCATTGCCTTATGTTTTGGAAAAAATAAATATTCCTATATACGCAACAAGACTGACAATGGGACTTATCGAGCATAAGCTTGAAGAGCATGAATTGCTTGATGTAACCGAAAGAAATGTTGTAAAATTCGGCGATGTTATTGAACTCGGCCATTTCAAGGTGGAGTTTATCAAAACTAATCACAGTATAGTTGATGCAGCAGCTCTGGCTATATATTCTCCTGCGGGAACAGTGGTTCACACGGGAGACTTTAAGGTGGACTATACACCCGTATACGGAGATGCCATCGATCTTCAGAGATTTGCGGAACTGGGACACGAAGGGGTTCTTGCCCTTATGTGCGACTCCACAAATGCAGAGAGACCGGGATTCACACCTTCGGAAAAAACCGTTGGCAAGACTCTGGACGGCCTGTTCAGTGATCACGAGAATAAAAGAATAATCGTTGCCACTTTTGCCTCAAACGTAGACAGAGTGCAGCAGATAATAAATATTGCCTATAAACACGGACGTAAGGTAGTTGTGGAAGGCAGGAGCATGGTTTACATAATAGAGACAGCCCAAAAGCTCGGATGCCTGAACATACCTGACAATACTCTTATAGCCGTAGACAGCCTTAAGGATTATCCTGATGAAAAGACGGTAATAATCACAACAGGAAGTCAGGGTGAGAGTATGGCGGCCTTAAGCCGTATGGCTTCCCACACCCACAAAAAGATTACAATCGGCCCGGGTGACACAATAATATTCTCATCCAGCCCGATACCCGGTAATGAAAAAGCGGTTACCAAAGTAATCAATGAACTTCTTTTAAAGGGTGCGGAAGTAGTCTTCCAGGATACACATGTTTCCGGACATGCCTGCAGGGAAGAAATCAAGCTTATGTACACACTGGTGCATCCCAAGTATGCAATACCGGTGCACGGTGAATACAAGCATCTGGTAGCTCAGGCAAGACTTGTTGAAGAACTGGGACTGCCCAAAGAGAATATCTTTATCCTGTCTTCGGGAGATGTACTTGAGATAAGTGAAGACAGTGCGAAGAAGATTGGCAGAGTTCCTACGGGCGACGTACTTGTTGACGGACTCGGTGTCGGAGATGTGGGTAATGCGGTCTTAAGAGACAGACAGCATCTGTCCGAGAACGGAATTATGATCGTAACATGTGCTCTGGACGGTGACGGCAATCTTGTAGCCGGACCCGAGATACTCACCAGAGGATTTATATATGTAAGAGAATCGGATGAGCTTATGAGAGAGATGACAGAACTTATGGATGAAACCATACAGAACATGGTCACAGTAGGCGTAACCGATTACAACAAGATGAGAAACAGAATAAAGGAAGCCTTGGGAGAATTTGTGTGGAACAAGACCAACAGAAGACCCATGATTCTTGCCATTATTCTGGAGGTGTAAGGAATGAAGACTAAGGACATAGTCACATCGGTTTTTTCCATAGCCATTAAAGTCATAGTTCTTATTGTTGCAGCCATGTTCATATACAGGTATGCAACGGCGGCATATGACTACGGCTACAGGGTGTTCGGTGAGAAGCCCATGACGGAAGGAGAAGGAAGAACTGTCTCCGTAACCATAGGTTCCGGTATGGGAACAAAAGAAATAGGAGAACTGCTTGAAAACAAGGGCCTCATCAGGGATGCGAAGCTCTTTGTTATACAGGAGAAACTGTCTGAGAATGCAGGCAAGATTAACCCGGGCATCTACGACCTTAATACTTCCATGACTGCCGAAGAGATGATTGCAATCATGGCAGGAGAAGGACTCGAGTTGTCTACCGAGGACTCAAACCCCATAGAAGATGCCAAGACTGAGGCTGAATCAGAGAATACCATGAATGATGTCACCAATCAGGAAGCGGGCGAGGACTCGGGAGAAACAGCACAGGAATAAAAAGATGCTTGATGAAAGAACGGTAACATTTATCAATTCACTGGACCCGGGCAATCCGCCTTATCTGGACGAATTGGAAAAATACGCACTGGAAACCTACGTACCTATTATTCGTAAGGATATGCAGAGTTATATGAAATTCCTTATGAAGGCCCACAGACCGAAGAAAATTCTGGAAGTGGGAACAGCCATAGGATTTTCGGCTTTGCTTATGAGTGAATATGCGGGAAATGATGCCCACATAACAACCATAGAGAATTACGAAAAAAGGATTCCTCTCGCAAAAGCCAATTTTGAAAAGTACGGAAAAAGCGACAAGATCGAACTTTTGGAGGGAGATGCTCTGGAGATACTTCCAGAACTCGACGGAGTCTATGATTTTATATTTATGGACGCGGCCAAAGGCCAGTATATCAACTTTCTGCCGGATCTTTTCAGACTCTTGGCACCCGGCGGAATTCTTTTAAGTGACAATGTTCTTCAGGACGGGGAGATAATCGAATCGAAATACGCGGTTAACAGACGTGACAGAACCATTCATACCCGCATGAGAGACTATCTGTACGAACTGAAACATATGAAGGGACTGATGACGGCAATCCTGCCTGTGGGTGACGGATGTGCTGTCAGCTATAAAGAAGCAGACTTTGAGGAAAAATGAGAAAGACTGAATTATTGATTCCGGCCAGTAATCTGGAGGTTTTGAAAACAGCGGTAATGTTCGGAGCAGATGCCGTATATATAGGTGGAGAGGCCTTCGGCCTTCGTGCCAAGGCTAAGAATTTTTCTCCCGAAGATATGAGAGAGGGAATAAAATTTGCCCACGAGCATGGTGTGAGAGTACATGTAACCGCCAATATTCTTGCTCACAATTACGATCTTGAAGGAGCGAAGGAATATTTTAAGGAGCTGAAGGACATAGGACCTGATGCGCTTATCATTGCCGACCCCGGAATGTACAGCTTGGCAAAAGAGATATGTCCCGAGATAGAGAGACATGTGTCAACCCAGGCCAACAACACCAACTACCTTACATACAAATTCTGGTATGAACAGGGAGCAAAGAGGGTTGTTACGGCAAGAGAACTGTCTCTTGAAGAGATAAAAGAGATAAGAAAGAATATACCGGATGACATGGAGATAGAGAGCTTTATACATGGAGCGATGTGTATCTCTTATTCCGGCAGATGCTTGCTCAGCAACTATTTTACAGGACGAGATGCCAATCAGGGCGCATGCACACATCCCTGCCGTTGGAAATATGCCGTAGTTGAGGAACAGAGGCCCGGAGAGTACCTGCCCGTCTATGAGAACGAAAGAGGTACCTACATATTTAACAGCAAAGATCTGTGTATGATAGAACACATTCCGGATCTTATCGATGCAGGAATAGACAGTTTCAAGATAGAAGGACGAATGAAGACCGCCCTTTATGTTGCTACGGTTGCCCGTACATACAGAAAAGCCATTGATGACTATCTGGAGGATCCCGAAAAATACAAGGCCAACATGGACTGGTACAAGGCCGAGATCTCTAAGTGCACTTACAGACAGTTCACAACAGGTTTCTATTACGGTAAGCCGACGGATGAAGCACAGATATATGATTCCAATACATATATTAATGAATATATATACCTTGGAATCGTATACGAAGTGGATGGCGAGGGATATGCCCATATAGAACAGCGAAACAAGTTCTGCAAAGACGATGTCATTGAGATAATGAAGCCGGACGGTCGCAACATCGAAGCCAAGGTGCTTAAGATCCTTGATGATAAGACGGGAACGGAAGTGGATTCGGCTCCGCATCCCCAGCAGAAATTAAGTGTCCTGTTGTCAGAGACACCGGATGCTTATGATATATTACGCGTTTCTAAAGAAGAATAAATCGAAAGAAAAGATGAGGGAACACAATGAACGAAAAAGTTAATGTTGAAGAGATATTTGGAACGAATGTTTTTTCAATGGGTGTCATGCGAGAAAGACTTCCAAAGGAGGCTTTCGACGAAGTAGAGAACATCATCGAAAACGGTGGAGAGCTCTCCATAAAAACAGCCGATATCGTTGCAAATGCTATGAAAGAATGGGCTATTGAAAAAGGAGCAACTCACTATACTCATTGGTTCCAGCCTCTTACGGGTATTACAGCGGAAAAACATGATTCCTTTGTGTCACATCCGGATGCTGACGGCAAAGTGATTATGGATTTCAGAGGTAAAGAGCTTATAAAAGGTGAGCCCGATGCATCATCTTTCCCTTCAGGCGGATTAAGAGCAACTTTTGAGGCCAGAGGATATACAGCATGGGATCTTACATCACCTGCTTTCATTAAGGAAACGGCAACAGGCCCAACCTTATGTATTCCCACAGCATTCTGCTCATACACAGGTGAGGCACTTGATAAAAAGACACCGCTTTTAAGATCTCTTGAAGCGCTTGACAAGCAGGCCATCAGGATAGTCAGACTCTTTGGCAATACAACTGCAAAACATGTATATGCCTCAGTCGGAGCGGAACAGGAATATTTTATTGTTGATCAGCAGAAAGCTCTCGAGAGAGAGGATCTGATATTTGCGGGACGTACACTTTTTGGATCACCTGCACCCAAGGGACAGGAGATGGACGACCATTATTTCGGTGTAATACGAGAGCGTATCGGCGCTTTCATGAGAGACGTCAACGTTGAGCTCTGGAAACTGGGTGTAACAGCCAAGACTCAACATAATGAGGCAGCACCTGCCCAGCACGAACTGGCACCGATATACGAGCCTTCAAATATTGCGGTAGACCACAATCAGCTTGTAATGGAGACCTTAAAGAGGGTTGCCGGAAAGCATGGTCTCAGATGCCTTTTACATGAGAAGCCTTTTGCGGGAGTAAACGGATCAGGTAAACATAACAACTGGTCAATTACAACAGATGATGGCATAAACCTTCTTGAGCCCGGCGTATCTCCCAATGAAAATGTTCAGTTCCTTCTTGTACTTGCCTGCATAATGAAGGCTGTTGATACACATGCGGATCTTTTAAGACAGAGTGCATCCGATGTTGGTAATGACCTGAGATTGGGAGGTTTTGAAGCACCTCCTGCAATTATATCCATGTTCCTTGGAGAGCAGCTGGAGGATGTGGTAAATCAGCTGGTAGAGACAGGTATGGCAGAGAACCTTAAAGAAGGAGGAACTCTTCAGACAGGTGTATCTACACTTCCTGATTTTGAAAGAGATGCAACGGACAGAAACCGTACATCACCTTTTGCTTTTACAGGTAACAAATTTGAATTCCGTAATGTGGGAAGCGGTGACTCAATAGGAAGTCCCAATACCATACTCAATGCAATTGTTGCGGAAGCTTTCTGTGAAGCGGCTGACAGACTTGAGGCAGCGGACGATCTTGATATGGCAATTCATGACATTATCAAGGAATATATGACAAAGCACCAGAGAATAATATTCAACGGTGACGGTTATTCCGCAGAATGGGTCAAGGAAGCCGAGAGAAGAGGCCTTCCCAATATACCTTCGATGGTTGAGGCAATTCCTGCTCTTACAACGGAAAAATCAATAAAACTCTTTGAGAAATTCGGAATATTTACAAAAGCCGAACTGGAATCAAGAGAAGAGATACTCTACGAAATCTATGCTAAGACTATTAATATAGAAGCTCTTACCATGGTTGACATGGCTAATAAGCAGATTGTTCCCGCGGTTATCAAATATGCAGGTGATCTGGCGGCATCTGTCAATGCCATAAAGGCAGCAGGCGGAGATGACGAAGCGGCAACTGCTCTTCTTAAGAGAGTTACAGGTCTTCTGAACTTGGTACAGAGCGCAAGAGTTAATCTCAGCAGCATAGAGAAGAAGGGTGCAGCTATGGACAGAGGTCCTGAGCAGGCACGCTATTACAGAGAAAAAGTTGTACCCGCTATGGAAGAACTCAGAAAGCCGGCAGATGAGCTGGAGAGAGTAGTCGGAAAAGACTACTGGCCTTTCCCTACATATGCGGATCTGATGTTTGAAGTATAAAAGGAATAATGAATTTCATAGAAATCAATGATATAGGACTGGAAGAACTGAAAATCTTCCGGTCCTATTCTGAAAGAGAACTAAAAACATATTATGAACCCGACCCCGGAATATTTATAGCTGAGAGTCCGAAAGTGATAAAAAGAGCACTGATGGCAGGCTATGAACCATTATCCGTTCTTTTGGAAAAGGGGAAGACCGACGGCGAAAACGAGGAGATACTGAAAGCAATCGGGGATGTACCGATATTCACTGCTCCCTACGAAGAACTGGTAAAGATGACAGGTTACGAACTGGCCAGAGGAATGCTCTGTGCCATGAGAAGGAAAAGCCTGCCGTCCGCGGAAGACATCTGCAAAGACATGAATAGAATCGTTGTCCTTGAAGACGTTATGAATCCTACAAATGTGGGAGCAATATTCAGATCGGCAGCAGCTCTTGGTATGGACGCCGTATTGCTTACCAAAGCATGTTCCGACCCCTTATACAGAAGAGCGGCCAGAGTAAGTATGGGGACCGTCTTTCAAATACCTTGGACATACATTGGGGATGAGGTTAACATAACTCTGCACGATATGGACTACAAGACAGTATCTTTGGCATTGAAGGAAGACGCAAAAGATATAGATGATCCTGTATTCTCATCCATAGATAAACTGGCGCTTATTCTCGGAACAGAAGGGGACGGACTGTCGGACAAAACAGTTCTTAACAGTGACTACAAAGCGATAATTCCCATGGAGCACGGAGTGGACTCCCTTAACGTTGCCGCGGCAAGTGCCGTAGCCTTTTATCGTTTTTCAAAAAGAAACTGATTTACTATACTTAAAGACTCTTGACGAAGTTATGCATATACTATATATTCTTCATGTGTTGTCCACGGGAGTATATATGAAGAAAGTATTAGCAAGATCGGTTTTATTATTAATATGCATATTGTCGGTGAGCTTTTTGGGCTCACGTGAAGTAAGGGCTACTGAGGCGGCAGAGAACAGTGCTGCAATTGCTGCCAAGACAACAAAGAGCAACGGCAATCCATTCTATATAATGGTGAACAGGTATTACGATACCGTTACTGTTTACGCGCTTGATGAAAAGGGCTACTATACATTGCCCATAAAAGCTTTTATTTGTTCGACAGGTAAGACTCCTCATATGACACCCAGAGGAACTTACACAATGGGCAAGAACAAATACAGATGGAGACTGATGAAGGATAATTCATATGCCCAGTATGCATGCGGATTTAACGGGGGCGTAATGTTCCATTCGGTATGCTATAAGGCAGAGGACGCCTCTACTTTGATGGAAGAAGAATACAATTCTCTTGGGGAAAAAGCGTCTCTCGGCTGTGTCAGACTTCAGGTTGCGGATGCAAAATGGATATATGATAACTGTGCTCCCGGAACCTATGTTACGGTATATTCGGATGAATCAACTCCCGGAGTATGGGGAAAGCCTGTAAAATACGTGTCCGAGCTTAGTGGAGAATACAAAAACGGATGGGATCCCACAGATCCTGACCCGGCAAATCCATGGAAGGGCATTCTTGAAGAGCACAAGGAGCTCCTTGGTGTCAATAACCTTAAAAACGGGGAAAATACTAATTAATAAAAAGACTTGCATTGTGTAGAAAAATATAGTAATATA
Source organism: uncultured Lachnospiraceae bacterium (assembly GCA_902779505.1). Lineage (GTDB taxonomy): Bacteria > Bacillota > Clostridia > Lachnospirales > Lachnospiraceae > Colinaster. Next base: position 86,496 of record CACZBZ010000002.1, on the reverse strand, counting down.
TCGATTGTGCCGATTGGCACATCATATATAGCGCTATCGCCAAATGGTAAGGCAACGGACTCTGACTCCGTCATTTTCTTGGTTCGAATCCAAGTAGCGCTGCTTAAGGGATTGAGAATTCAATCCCTTTTTTGTTGCCTTTTTTACGATGCCCCTTAATTGAAAAGTCGGCCGTAAAATGCTACTATTATCAATAGTTGCAATGACTTTGGGAGTAACGGAATTAATCGAAAAACACATGGAAACTAATAAGTCCGGACATGAGAAACTGAATAGATCTATGGCGGCAGTCATAACGGCAGCAGGAATACTCATAAGACTTGTCTATGTCTTAAAAAGCACCATTTATGACAGACAGTACGATATAGGTACGATGTTGATCCCACAACTGTTTATCAATTCCATCATCCGCCATTTCATCATTTTGTCTCAGCTCTTTTTATGAGATTTGTGAGCTTATTCACAAGCAATACGGATATTATAGAAGAATCCATGCAGTGGGTGCCTTTTATCTGTTCCATTGTTATTCTTTTATCGGCGTTTAAGATAATGAAGATGTTCGGGATGACAGATAAGGGAATCTCTTTCGGAATGGCGCTTTTGTGCTTTCATCCGTCCCTCATCATGCTCTCCGGCAGTGTGAACAATGACTGTATGGCGTTGATGTTTTCTGTGCTCAGCATATTGATGACAATGCTTTGGCTTGAAAAAAGGAACGTCTCAAGCATTACGCTTCTTGCGATTTTTCTCGGCCTGGGTATATCAACTAAGCAGAATGTGGCGGAGTTGGCATTCCCTAATAGCAGCTCTTGTATCGATACCCTTGGGAATGTGGTTTTATATCAGGAATCTCATCAAATACGATATGAGTATTCTTTGGGTCTATGATATTGGAACGGACAGCTGGCAGTATACAGGTAACTACTCCGTGATCAACAGATTCCTTTGGCCCATAGCTTCGGAACTGATAGATAATATAGCTCATTTCAGGATAGGATGCGGTTATAACGTATGGATGCAGATCATGCGTACTTCCGTCCTGGGAGAATGGGACATGGCCGATGTGGCTAAGTCTGTCAAGATAATCGCGGTACTTCTGATGTTTGTCGGAATGTTTATTGCATTAATCGCCTTTATATGTATGATTAAAGCCTTTGTTATTAAGGATTCATCGGAGAATACAGTATCTTATAATCCTTTGTACAAGCTGCTTTTTATCAGCGGATACATAGTTGTCATGATCAGCTATCTTTTATTTGCATATAAATATCCGCAACAGTGCAGTATGCATTTCAGATATATAGAGATAACACTTCTGTTTACAGTGACGGCTCTGGCCTTATCTTATGAGAAACTGAGATCAAAGACCTTAAAGACGGTCTTTAATCTGAGTCTGGGAGTGTTTGCTATCTTAAGTACAATCATGTGCGGGGTATGGTGTTTTTAGCAGATAGAGTATAAATGGAAAGAAAAGACAGTAAAAAACAATTAAAAGAAATGCTTATAACAGCAGGGATAGTGATGCTATCCCTTTTTATTGTGTATGTCCTTGACGGTTTCTTCCCTTTCGGAGGCGGCTCTGTTGCAGCCCTCGATCTGAATTCACAGTACATACCTCTTCTTTACCGTTTCTATGATGTTGTGACAGGAACAAAGCACTTTGCCATGGATCTTCATCTGGGTGGCGGTATCAATCTGTATTCGGATACACTAACAGAAGTTCTCAATCCTTTTAATTATTTGCTACTTTTATTCGGAAGAGCCAATCTTTACAAAGCAGTCAATGTTCTTGTCATTCTTTATGTGGTGACAGCATCTTTGACGGCCAACTTCGCACTGAATAAACTTGCCGACAAGACCGGCAGATGGATAAGGATTGCTTTATCGGTTAGCTACGGCATGTCATATTATATGGCCTATCAGTACGAGATCATTCGCTGGATGTATATAGTGGTGCTGTTTCCTCTTTTCTTTCTTGCATTAAAGAGAATGTTGGAAGAGGAAAAGCCTTTTCTGTTTATCATCTTACTTTCTTATATCTTTGTTATCAGTCTGCAGTTTGGAATACAGCTTTGTCTGTTTTCCTTTGTCTACAGCACATGCTATATTCTCAATGAAAAGAGAGAAGGAAAAAACATTAAGATAAATGGGCATAAATGTCTTATCTGCGGTATGTCTTTTGTGGTATCAATACTTCTGTCGGCTTTTTCGACACTTCCGGCAGTAATCAACATACTCGATTCCGCAAGATCAACCCAGAATTCATCCATAGTTACGGTCATAACCCATCACGGCCTTGACAATATACTTGAGAGGATTATGGAGATATCCAATTCTGTGGTAGTTGGCCTGATTATCGCTTCGATTTTGATACTGAAAAAGGATACGATTGAAATCATCCGAAGCCGGAAGGGTCTGATAACGGCTCTGGCAGTAATGTTGATTACGGTTATCCTTGAACCTTCCAATCTCTTGTGGCATCTGGGATCTTATCAGTGCTTCCCCGTAAGATACGGATACACTGTAGTATGGCTGGGTATTCTGCTTGCGGCAGATCTTATTAATGAATCATCAAAAAAAGAAAAACTTACAGATAAAAAGAGCATTAACATCCTGCTGTCCATTATATGCATTGCAGCGGCAGCGGCTATATTTGTCTTTGCATATATTAAGAGACTTAGTTTCGCCCAGGCATTTGCTACTCTTGACATAAGCGGTGTATGTAAAAAAGAAACGATTTTACTCTATCTGATAATGCTTGCTGTAGCAGTTTTATCCGCGGCTGAGCAGCTCTTTGCAAGAGACAGGATCTCTGAAATAAAGATTACATTCCTTTCAGCTCTTATGGGAGCCGTATGGTTTATGCTGGTTTTCTTCCCTCAGACTTCGGAAGCAAGACAGTTGAATGAAGATAACTATCGTCAGATGAACAGCCTGTATTCGGTTGATGAAGAGAGCGAATACAAAGGACATATTAGAGAAATTGAAGGTCAGCCTCTGAATAAAGCGCTTATAAGCGGCGAATATTCAATGTCAGCCTATGTTCCTTCCGGAGAAAGCAAGGAATACGTAAGCACGATGAATAACCTGGGATACGAGACCCCATGGATATCCGTGACTTCATATGGCGGAAGCAGTCTCAGTGACAGGCTGCTTGGGCTTGACGGAGAGTACACGGGAGCAATCGTAGTATCAAAAGAGGAATACGGTGATATAAGGACCGTCAGCGATTATTCGGAACTTCTTGAAGAGAAGCAACCGGTCAGTATGCTTTTTGATAATAAAAAGGGTCATGTAACTGTTCAATCCGATGGTGAAATGACCGGATTGATACTTTTACCCATGGCCTATGTCAAAGGGTGGGAGTCGCCTCAGGGTAAGGTTACGGAACACCTGGGAGGACTGCTGGCAATAGAGCTTGACGGTTCTTGCAAAATCGCGGAACTTGACTATTCAGTACCGGGATTAATGTCCGGTTTCGCGGTATCTCTTATTGGCGTTCTCCTAGCAATAGGTTTAGGCTTCCTGTTTGTAAAGCTTCCTGTTTTTGACAGGATTGCAAAAGCGGTTTACATAACAGCGACACTGGTCTTTCTTTTGTTCATATATATTCTGCCGAACATAGGCCTTCTTGTTTTCATGGGGGCCAAGGCAGCAGGAAAAGATATAGCGCCATATCTTGAGTCTGTGAAAGCAGAAGATTCTTCGGTTCACACCCTTCTGAATCAGACTGTGGAAGAAGACGGCATACATGTTCTTATCGGACGTAACAATCTGATGAACGATAAGGGTGTAAAGCTTTCATCATCGGATGATGAGAGCGGATATTTCAGAGCATCCAAGGCAGCAGACGGAGACAACAGTAAGGATTCAAGATGGTCATCCGTAAATGACTGGGATAACTGTGACCATTATCTGCAGGCAGACTTCAAAACTGCAAAAAATATCAAGGCTGTCAAGATATTCTGGGAGAGAACAAACCCATCACATTATTATATAGAACTGTCGGATGACGGAAAGAACTGGAAAGCAGTCAGCGAGTTTGACAAAACTCCGGAGACCAATCCCCAGACCATATATTATGAGGATGGCATTCAGGGAAGATTCATAAGACTTCATGTTACGGATGTAGCTAAGAATGAAGAAGATGCTTCGCTCTATTATCAGAACGTATCCGTCAACGAAATGGAAGTATATGATGATGAATGTGACAGTTTTGTCATAAAGACGCCTGTCCTTACAGACGGAAAAAACAGGCAGATTCCGATTCCCGAAGTGCCCGAAGGATATGTGCTTAAGATTGGCGGAATCAACTACGACAATCTGCTCATTGATAAGAAGACCTTCGCGGATACCATAGACGATGTGGAGATCAATCTCGGATATGAACTTTACTGTGGATACCAGGAGTGGGATATAAAAGGATTTGATATCCTTCTGCCCGCATCGGAAAAGAACGAAGGAGATAGCTTCGGATTCTCGGATACAAGCGTACGTGAATGGAAAAAAGAAGACGGAAAGCTTTCTTTCGTGGGCAGAGAAAAAGATATAGAGGCCCTTAAGGAAAGAAAGGACAGCGACCTTCTTGATGTTGCTGTAAAGGAATTGGATTATCTTGGCGACGAGGGCTATGAGATCCGGATTGAAAATGACAAGATAGGACTCTATGCCAATAATGACAGAGGCCTCTATTGGGGAAGAGTAACATTAAGTCACATGATAAATGAAAATGCGGACAGCTGGGATTGCGGAACTATCCGTGACTATCCGGAATACGCCGTAAGAGGATTTGTTCTGGATGCGGCAAGAAGAGAGATCCCTATGGAGATGCTCTACAGGATGCTTGATTTGCTGGCAGACAATTATATGAACACATTCCAGATACATCTGTCCGACAATGCAATCATATCCATGAGTGAATATGACGGCACAGTGGAGGGTGCCAGAGAACTTCCCAGCGCTTTCCGACTTGAATCCGATATAAGCGAGGGAGGAGAGAATCTGACAAGCAACTTCCATTACAGCAACGAAGAGTTCGCTGCCTTTATAGAGGATGCAAAAAAGGTGGGAATCGATGTGGTTCCGGAGATAGATACTCCGGCACACAGTCTTGCAATCGCAAAACTCTATCCGGAACTTGCATATAATGACTATCCGGAACTTGCGGATACGTTGGATGTATCAAAGCCGGAGGTCCTTGATTTTACGACCGGCCTTTGGTCAGACTATCTCACAGGGGACGATGCGCTGTTTGAAGATTGTAATGTGCTTCATCTTGGAACGGATGAGTTCTATGGTGATGACGAAGCATATTCAAAATATGTTGCAAGTCTCTGTAAATCTGTCAAAGCCATGGCAGAGGATAAAGATATAAGAATATGGTCCAGTGTCTCATACAATGATATGGACACCGCATCAATCGATAAAAACGTGCAGATGATGATATGGAGTGCCTTCTGGGCAGATCCCCTGGAAGTCTATAACAGCGGATTCGGCGTAATCAATTGTATGAGTTCCAATCTTTACATCATTGTGGGAAGCGGTTCCGACAGACTGGATATGGATAACCTTAAGGAAAAATGGGAACCCAATCTTTTCTACGACGAAGACGTCTATGAGGAGATAGCCGAATGGTCCCCCAGAATGCTTGGCGCATGCTATTCATTATGGAATGACAATTACGAGCACGATGATGAAGGAATCTATGACAGATTCAGCGAACCCATAAATGTAATATCAGAAAAACTCTGGAACAGAGAATGATGTACCATTTTTAATCATATTGTGTTAAAATGAATAGTGTTCCAAAAAAGAAAGAAGTCTTGCGTTGTGAAACGCAGGACTATCTTTGTTATTTTTTTCAGGAAAAGAGGCGGTTTTGTGTTTCAAAATCACATACCGTTTATGAAAATGAAACAGATAGACTTAAAAACGACAGGAGAGATTATGTACACAGAAAAGCAGATAAGTGAACTTGGAATAAAGAGGAATATCCTTCTTAATCCCGGACCTTCCACCACAACCGATACGGTTAAGATGGCTCAGGTGGTTCCGGATATATGCCCCAGAGAAGAAGAATTCGCCGGCATGATGAAGGACTTGAGAGAGGACCTCGTAAAGATAGTCCATGGTGACAAGGACAAGCATACATCGGTTCTCTTCTGCGGTTCGGGAACAATCAATATCGACATATGTCTCAATTCACTGCTTCCCGAAGGCGGAAAAGTGCTTGTTGTCAATAACGGAGCATACAGCACAAGAGCAGTGGAGATATGCGAGTATTACGGATTGCCTCACATTGACTTAAAGTTCCCCTTGGATGAGCAGCCTGATCTTGCTGTCATAGAAAAGACACTTAAAGAGAATCCGGACATAAAACTTGTACATACCACTCACAATGAGACCGGAACGGGTATTCTCAATCCTATAAGAGAGATTGGTGCACTTGTACACAAATACGGTGCGGTATTCACAGTAGATACCACATCTACTCTTGCCATGAGACCTATAGATATAGAAAAGGACAACATTGATTTCTGCATGGCATCGGCACAGAAGGGTCTGATGGCCATGACGGGATTGTCTTTCATAATAGGAAACAGAGCAATTATAGAAAAATCAAAAGATTATCCCAAGAGATCTTATTACTGCAATCTCTATCTGCAGTATGACTTCTTCGAAAGAACCGGAGAGATGCATTTTACTCCTCCCGTTCAGACCATCTATGCCACAAGACAGGCATTGGATGAGTACTTCAAAGAGGGTGAAGAAGCAAAGTGGGCAAGACATACCAGAGTATTCGAAGCAATACATAAGGGACTTGAAGAACTCGGATTCAAGGATCTTATTAAGAGAGAACTTCAGGCAGGCCTCGTAGTATCTGTTATATATCCCGATGATCCCAACTGGTCATTCAAAAAGATACATGACTACTGTTACGAAAGGGGCTTCACAATTTACCCCGGAAAAGTATCGGACACAAATACTTTCAGATTATGTGCTCTCGGAGCAATTGATGAAAAAGATATAGAAGATTTCTTTGTTGTTTTGAAGGAAGGCTTAGAGGCCAATAACATTGCAGTGCCTGTAAGATATGCCAAGTGAGGATGAAAAATGGAAAATAGCAAAAAAGTATACACATGTTTTTGTACAGATGTGATCCATGAAGGTCACCTGAATATTATTAAAGAAGCTAAGAAATACGGGAAGGTGATCGTGGGAGTTCTTAATGACGAAGAGCTTATCAGATTCAACAGGTTCCCCACCATTTCCCTTGAAGAAAGAGTAAGACTTTGCAAGAGTATTGAAGGAGTGGACAAGGTCATCGTGCAGGAGCAGATGCAGTATGATGACGTGGTAAGTCTTATCAGACCCGACTATGTAATACACGGTGACAACTGGAAGACCGGCCCCGAGGCCATGATAAGAGAGCATCTTGTGGAGCTGCTTAAGGAATACGGCGGAGAACTGATTGAAGTTCCATATACAAGAAATGAGAACGTGGTCAAGATAGATGCCCAGACAAGGGAAAAACTGGCCATGCCCGAATACAGAAGAAAGAGACTGCGTCAGCTTATCAGCATGACACCGGTTGTTAAGACCATCGAAGCTCACAGCGGTCTGACAGGTCTTATAGCAGAGAAGACAGTTGTTGAGAACAACGGACGTCTGGATCAGTTCGATGCAATGTGGGTAAGTTCTCTCTGCGACAGTACGGCAAAGGGTAAGCCTGATATCGAACTTGTTGATATGTCTTCAAGATTAAGAACTATAGACGATATCATGGAAGTTACTACCAAGCCCATTATCCTTGACGGAGATACGGGCGGACTGACAGAGCATTTTGTATATAATGTAAGAACCCTTGAGAGAATGGGTGTGTCTGCGGTTATCATTGAGGACAAGACAGGCTTAAAGAAGAATTCTCTTTTCGGAACAGACGTTGTTCAGACTCAGGACAGTATAGAGAATTTCAGTGCCAAGATCTCAGCCGGAAAAGCAGCACAGCTTACGGATGATTTTATGATCATAGCAAGAATTGAGAGTCTTATTCTTGAGCAGGGTATGGAAGACGCTCTTAACAGAGCCAGAGCATATGTCAAGGCCGGAGCGGACGGAATAATGATCCACAGCAGAAAGAAGGATCCGGATGAGATATTGGAATTCTGTGACAAATTTAGGAAAGAGGATACGACGACTCCCATAGTTGTTGTTCCTTCATCATTTAACACAATCACTGAAGAAGAACTGTCTGAACACGGAGTAAATATCGTTATATATGCTAATCAGCTTACAAGAAGTGCTTTCCCTGCAATGCAGCAGACAGCCATTGATATTCTTAAGAATCACAGAGCAAAAGAAGTGGACGACAGACTCATGTCCATCAAGGATATCATCACTTTGATAGACGAGATATAGTTCGGAGGATTAGATGAAAGTAGAAGAATTATTGGAAGTATTGGGTTGCGATTTTTATACGGGAGTACCCGATTCTCAGTTGAAGGCCCTCTGCAATTATCTGATAGCAACATACGGTGTGGATGGAAAACATCACATCATAGCTGCAAACGAAGGCAACTGTACCGCCATAGCTGCGGGATATCATCTCGCAACGGGAAAGGTTCCTCTCGTATATATGCAGAACAGCGGTGAAGGCAATATCATCAACCCCGTAGCGTCTCTTTTAAATGACAAGGTATACGGAATCCCCTGTATCTTTGTTGTGGGATGGAGAGGAGAACCCGGAGTACATGATGAACCTCAGCACATATATCAGGGTGAGGTAACGGTAAAACTTCTGGAGGATATGGATATTGCTTCCTATGTAATCGGCAAGGAAACAACTGCATCCGACATCAAGGAAACAATGACAAAATTTAGCGAGCTTCTTGCTAATGGAAAGCAGGTAGCCTTTGTTGTACGCAAGGGGGCCCTTGAGTATGACGGTAAAGTGGATTACAGCAATAACAATAAGATGACCAGAGAAGAGATCATCAAGGAGATCACCGAGTTCACGGGAGAAGATCCCATAGTATCCACTACAGGTAAGGCGAGCCGCGAATTATTTGAGATAAGAGAAGGCAATAATCAGGGACACGGACATGACTTTTTGACTGTAGGTTCCATGGGTCACAGTTCATCCATAGCTCTCGGAATTGCTCTTCAGAATGATAAAAAGAAAGTATGGATAATAGACGGAGACGGTGCTGCTCTTATGCACATGGGAAGCATGGCAGTTATGGGCGCATATGCTCCGAAGAATATTGTTCATATCATCATTAATAACGGAGCACATGAGACTGTGGGAGGACAGCCTACCGTGGCATCCAAGGTGGATCTCGTGGGAATAGCAAAGTCCTGCGGTTACAAGAACGTATTCAGTGCAGATGATAAGGCGGGCTTGCTTGATTGTCTTTCCAAGGCAAAAAAAGCAGGCGAACTTACTTTTATTGAAGTGAAATCTGCCATGGGTGCAAGGGATGATCTCGGAAGACCTACAACCACGGCTAAAGAAAACAAAGAGAACTTCATGGAAGAACTTATGAAATAAGAGCTGAAGGGATTAAGACAGGAGAACTGATATGCCTGAAATAAGTAAAAAAGAATTTGATGTTCTGGTTGCATTAAAGGAATCGGAAAATGATGTGAGCCAGAGACAGCTTGAAGAAGTGACGGGTCACTCTCTAAGCACCATCAATCGAAAGATAAAAGAACTTGAAGAAAAAGGCCTGGTAAAAGACGGCAAGATTACTTCAAATGGCGAAAAAGCACTTGAGCCCTATGAAGTAAAGAGAGCTATTTTTATTGCAGCCGGATTCGGATCAAGACTTGTGCCCATCACCCTCAATACTCCCAAGCCCCTTGTAAGGGTCAACGGTCAGAGGATAATAGACGGCTTGCTTGATGCGGTGGTAAAAGCAGGAATCAATGAAATCTATATTGTAAGAGGATATCTTGCAGAGCAGTTTGATCAGCTTTTATACAAATACCCTATGATAAAGTTTTTGGAAAACCCCATATACAATGAGGCTAACAATATTTCTTCAGCCATGTGCGCAAGACATCTTCTGAAAAACGCCTATGTATTTGAGGCGGATCTGTTGATATCTAACCCGGCTATAATTAAGAAATATCACTATTCTTCGGAATTTTTGGGTATTAAGATCGACAGATCGGATGACTGGTGTTTCAAGGTGAAAGATGGTATCATTACCGAGCAGACAGTGGGCGGAGTCGACTGCTACCAGATGGTGGGAATCTCATACTGGAACAGTGAAGACGGAAGCAGACTGGAAAAAGATATCAAAAAAGCCTATGAGCAGCCCGGAGGTAAAGAGCTTTACTGGGAGCAGACACCTTTGAAAGTCTTTAAGAACGACTACAAGGTGGCAATAGATGAATGTAAGGCCGAGGATATAATCGAGATTGATACCTTCAGAGAACTTAAGGCTATAGATAAAACATATGATGTGTAAAAACATTTAGGAGGAATAATAATGAAAAAAATAGTTTACGGAATGCTTAGTTTCATGTATTTTCTTGCAGCAGGATGGGTGCTTATGTCTGCCAATGCTCACGCATACATTGACCCTTCGGCTGTTACATATGTAATTCAGGCTGTAGCAGGTGTACTTATTGCACTTGGTGCTTTAATTACAGTATTCAGACACAAGATAGCTGCTTTCTTCAAGAAGGGAAAAGGCGGCTCAGAGAAGAAAGAGATTCACTTCGAGGAAGATGAGGAATCTAAGTCGGAAGATACAAAAGAGGAGTAATCATTAGCAATTATGATTGGTGTTATAGGTACTGTTTTCGGATATCTGATTGAACTGTGTTATAAGATCATACCAAGTTACGGTTGGGCAATTATTCTTTTTACACTGCTTACAAAGATAATTCTCCTTCCCATATCCATCATGGTTCAGCTTAATTCAATAAAGATGGTTAAGATGTATCCGGATATGAACCGAATAAAGGCAAAGTACTACGGAAGCAAAGATCTTATCTCAGAAGAGAATTATAAGCTCTATAAAAAAGAGAATTATCATCCCATGCTGGATCTGGTTCCCGTAATTGTTCAGCTTGTAGTCCTTATGGGTGTGGTTGAGGGATTGAAGAAGCTTCAGGTGGCTGACACATACTTCCTTGGAATGGACTTCGGTGTTATTCCCGGAAAAGCCCTTGGAATATCCATACTTGTTCCCCTTATTGCAGCACTGTCAGCTTTGCTTATGTGTATTGCTCAGAACAGATCAAACGTGCTTCAGTCTGAGCAGAGTAAGGCGAATCAGATAATCACGCTTACCATATCCGTAGGTCTGTCGCTTTACCTTGGCTTCTTTGTTACGGCAGGTGTAGGTCTCTACTGGATAGCAGGTAATATACTGTCCATTCTTCAGCTTTATCTGCTGAATGCATGCATCAGCCCGAAAAAGCATATTGATTACAAGGCACTTGAAGAAAGCAAGCAGGAGCTTGATAAGGTAGTAAAGGCTTCAACAAGTGCCAAGAAAGTGGTCGATAAGGAAATATTGGCCAGAGAAAAGAGAGACTATAAGAGATTTGAGCAGTACGGCAACAAGCAGATAGTCTTCTATTCGGAACGTAACGGTTTTTATAAGTACTTTAAGGATATCATTGAATATATTCTGAAAAAGACTGATATCACCATTCACTATATAACAGGTGATCCCGCAGACGCTGTTTTTGAAAAAGAGAGTGAGAATTTCAGAGTATATTACATCGGCGAGAACAAGCTTATAGTTCTTATGATGAAGATGGATGCAGATATGGTAGTGATGACAACTCCTGATCTGCAGAAGTATCACATCAAGAGATCAATCGTCAGAGATGACGTTGAATATGTATATGTAGATCATGCCATGGGGGATGTAAACTTAAGCTACAGAAAACATGCGCTGGATCATTTTGATACAATCTTCATACCCAATGATCTTGCTTTTGAGGAGATCAGGGCTCAGGAGAAGACATATTCATTAAAAGAAAAGAATCTTGTTAAAGTGGGTTATTCTCTGCTTGATAACATGATAAAAGCTTACGAATCGGAAGAGCATGTCAAAGGTGAAAAGGCCAATATCCTTATCGCACCTTCATGGCAGCCGGATAATATAATGGATCTGTGCATCGATGAGATGCTTGAGGAGCTTCTTAAACTTGAACATCACATCATAGTAAGACCACATCCTCAGTATGTGAGACATTACGCTGACAGGCTTGAGGCACTCAGGGCAAAATACGAGAGTCATTCGAACTTTGAGCTTCAGACTGATTTTTCGTCTAACAGTACGGTATATGATGCGGATATTATGATCACAGATTGGTCGGGAATTGCTTTTGAGTATTCATTTACAACATTGAAGCCGACGCTCTTTATCAATACACCTATGAAGGTTATGAATCCGGATTATGAAGAGATAGGAATCGAACCTTTTGATATTGTGGTACGTAATCAGATAGGACAGTCAATCGACACAGATAAGATTGATACGATAAATGAAGTGGTGAACAAACTTCTTACGGACAACAGCTTTAAGAAGGAATCAATCGAAGCCATAAGAGACAAATATCTCTATAACATCGGCAGCAGTGCCGAAGTGGGAGCAAAATACATCATAAGGCGTTTGATAGAGATGTCGAAGAAATAATACTTTAGTTGCTTTTAATTCTTTTAAAGGAAGTGTGACCGTATTCGTCCTGTTCCTTGACATATTCATAAGAATCTTTGCCGGCCGCAAGGCCGGCTTTTTTTTCGAGATGTTCATCCATAACCTTCTTGATGTAGGTCATGGGCATAGGGAAATCCAGCTTGTCGCTGATCTCTTCCGCAGTCATCCCCAGGTCAGCAAGATGCCTTATGGCATCTCCGCTCGCCAGATCAAACGCAAAATTTTGTAAAGCTTCTTTAAAATACTTATTATTATCACTCATGCTATAACCACTCTTTATAAGTTGTGAGAATCTCTTAGCAACATTATATTTCAAAAAGGCATATATTTCGAGAGTGGGGGATATATGGCTTTTCCGGCTCTATGCAGGCGTCGGTAGTTAGTTGCCGTATTTTGGCAACTTATCTACCGTTACGCCGAATCGAAGCGAGAGCGTGCCGGAAAAACCATATTATCCCCCAAACTCGACCTAAAATCCTTGCAAAATAAAGGCTTGTCAGAGTAAACTATAAATCATTAGGAGTAAAGCATGTATACATATGATATAAGAGTCGGATTCAGTCAGGCCGATGAGAAACAGAATATGACAATCCCGGCAATAGTTGATGTATTTCAGGACAGTTCCTGCTTTCAGTCAGATGAATTGGGCGTAGGTTACTACTATCTGGCAGAAAAGAACCTGGTCTGGATCATAGATTACTGGGAACTGGAAATAGAGAGACTTCCAAAATACTATGATAAAGTGACGGTGGGAACTTTCCCTTACAGCTTCAAAGGATTTTTAGGAAACAGGAATTTCTTTCTGAAGGATGAAAAGGGAGATTATCTGGTAAAGGCAAATACACTTTGGGTAATGATGGACTGGGAGAAGCAGGTTCCGGCTAAGATTCCTCCGGAAGTGGCAGAGAGTTATGAGCCTGCCGAGAAGCTGGATATGACCTACAGCAAGCGAAAGATTACCTTACCCGATGAAGTCAATTGTGAAGTGAGAAGGGAAGAGCCTTTTACAATAAAGAACTATCATCTTGATTCCAACGGACATGTCAATAACGGACAGTATTTTAAACTGGCCATGCCCATGCTTCCGAGTATGGAGAACATTAAGAGAGTAAGAGTCGAATATCGTAATCAGGCCCATAAGGGGGATAATTTCAACCCGCTAGTGTATAAAAAAGACTCGACATATACCATAGCAATGAACAATGATGAAGGAGTTCCTTACGCAGTATTGGAATTCACATTCAGATAGACAATTAACGACTGAAAGGACGGACAGACATGATTAAACTGGGAGAAAAGCAGGAACTTATCTGCATAAAGAAAGTAGACTTCGGAGTATACCTGGCATCTTCTGAAAAAGATGAAGAGAAAGTATTGTTGCCGGCAAAGCAGGTTCCAAACGGATTCGGCACAGGCGACAAAATAAAAGTATTCATATACAAAGACAGCAAGGACCGTCTTATCGCAACGGTTAATGAACCGGGGATAATGATGGGCGGTGTTAAAAAACTTAAAGTCCTGGAAGTTGGCAAGATAGGAGCTTTTTTGGACTGGGGTCTGGAGAAAGACCTGCTCTTACCTTTCAAGGAACAGACTTATAAAGTTGAAGAAGGCGATGAGGTTCTGGTTGCGCTTTACAGCGATAAGAGCAGCAGACTTTGCGCCACAATGAAGGTATATAAATATCTGGAAAAGGATTCTCCCTATAAAAAGAACGATCAGGTTACGGGAACCTTATATGAGATAAGTGACAATTTTGGAGCTTTTGTCGCAGTGGACGATAAGTATTCGGCCCTGATTCCCAAGAAGGAAATGACAAAGAGCTTAAGATGCGGACAGCAGATTAATGCCAGAGTAACTTCCGTTAAAGAAGACGGCAAGATAGACTTAAGCGTCAAAGAAAAAGTGCAGTTCCAGATGAGCATAGATGCCGATAAGCTGGTTAAAAGACTTGAAGAAGAAGGTGGGAAACTGCCTTTCAATGACAAGGCGTCTCCCGAGAGGATACGTGAAGAGATGGATATGTCCAAAAATGAATTCAAGAGAGCCGTCGGCAATCTGCTGAAGGCCGGAAGAATAGAGATACTCGGCAATTCGATTGTGCTTAAGAAATAAACAGATGACAGTTAAGTATTCAATAAGAAAAGAAGATTTGAATATAAATCCATACGATGTTCTCAGATATCTCGGTTATGCAAAGGACAGGATCACCGAAGAAGACGAGCGTATGGTAGATGAATGTATTGAAGAGGCAAGAGAGTTCTTAAGCCCAAAGGCTTGCTATGACAGATATCACGTGGAGCTTATGGACGACAACAGAATTCTTATGCCCTACGGAGAGATAGAGAGCAAGAGTCTCAGTTATAACCTGTCAGGTTGCAAGGAGATATACATATTTGCCGCAACCATCGGAGCTTCATATGACAGGGGCATCAAGACCATGAGTGCAAGATCCATGGCCAAGGGTTCGGTCTTCAATGCCATAGGAGCTGCAGCGGTGGAAGAAGTCTGCGACAGACTTAATGAAGAACTTAGATTAAAAAGTGAAGTTCTGGGAGAAAAACTCAAAACAAGATTTTCCCCCGGCTATGGCGACCTGTCCCTTGATAATCAAAAGGGACTGTTCAGAGTTTTAGATCCTGCAAAGCATGCGGGAATAACATTGAAAGACACATTGATAATGGCACCGGAGAAGTCTGTCTCCGCAATCATAGGAATATATGATGCCTGATGTGGAGGATACATGAATAAGATTGATACATCCAATCCTGTAAGAAAAACCGATATACGAGAGATAATAAAAGACGGATTCACTTTTTTTGAAGGCGGCTGCGGAACAATTCTGCAGGGAAAAGGCCTGAAACCGGGTGAACAGCCTGAAAAGTGGAACATTACCCACTCTGACATAATCATGGGAATGCACTACGATTATCTCAAGGCGGGTGCAAACATAGTCAAGACCAACACATTCGGCGCCAATTCGTTGAAGTATGAACTGGCCAACGGGGAGTTTCCTTTAAGTACCGTTATTAAGGCGGCCATAGGTAATGCCAAGAGCGCAATTAAAAAATCGGGAAGAAACGATGCCTATGTTGCTCTTGATGTGGGTCCCTTGGGTAAACTGTTAAAACCACTGGGAGATCTTCCTTTTGAGAGAGCGGTGGGAATATTCAAGACCACTATTAAAATTGGTGTTCAGGAAGGTGTCGACCTTATACTTATAGAGACCATGAATGACATCTATGAGGCAAAGGCTGCCATTCTTGCGGCTAAGGAAGTATGCAATCTTCCAATAATACTTACATGTGCCTTTGACGAAAGCGGCAAACTTTTAACAGGTGCCGATCCCAAAACGGTAGTTGCTGTTGCCGAAGGACTGGGTGTTATGGCTGTGGGAGTTAACTGCAGCGTCGGTCCTCTTCAGATGGTAGACGTTGTAAAGGAACTGTCGGAGTACGCTTCCGTGCCCGTAGTATGCTGTCCCAATGCCGGAATGCCAAGAACCGAGAACGGAAAGACAGTATACGACGTTACACCGGATATCTTTGCGGAAGCCTTCACACCTCTTGTGGAAGCGGGAGCCCAGGTGCTGGGTGGATGTTGCGGAACAACTCCGGATCATATTAAGGCTATGCGTGAGCATGTGCTGACATTGACTCCGAAGCCTCTTGAAGAAAAGAAGCATACACTTATTACTTCATATACACATGCTGTGGAATTTGATAAACGACCTATACTTATAGGTGAGAGAATCAATCCTACGGGTAAGTCCAAATTTAAGCAGGCTCTCAGAGATCATAATATTGATTACATATTGCAGGAGGGTCTCACACAGGAAGACAAGGGAGCACATGTTTTGGATGTGAACGTAGGTCTTCCGGAGATTGATGAAGTGGAGATGATGCAGGAAGTTGTAACAGAACTTCAGACAGTTACAGCACTTCCTCTTCAGATTGATACGACGGATCCCATTGCCATGGAGACGGCGCTCAGACTTTATAACGGTAAAGCAATGATTAACTCCGTAAACGGAAAAGAGGAAGTAATGGAGGCCATATTCCCTCTTGTTAAAAAATACGGAGGAGTGTGCGTAGCACTTACGATAGATGAGGGTGGAATACCCGAAACAGCAGAAGGAAGACTGCGCATAGCAAAAAATATATTCAAGAGAGCTGAAGAATACGGAATAAGTCCCAAAGATCTTATCGTGGATCCTCTCTGTATGAGTATAAGTGCGGATCCGGGAAGC
Organism: uncultured Lachnospiraceae bacterium; assembly: GCA_902779505.1. GTDB lineage: Bacteria > Bacillota > Clostridia > Lachnospirales > Lachnospiraceae > Colinaster. The sequence goes on along the minus strand of CACZBZ010000002.1, from coordinate 69,561 downwards.
GCAGATGTCACTCTGGATGCCCTTTGTCTCATAAAAGAAGAACTTAATGGTAAAACAAGTCTGGGTGTATCCAATATATCCTTCGGTCTTCCCAACAGAGACCTTATTAACGGAACGTTTTTCACAATGGCTATGCAGCGAGGACTGAATGCAGCCATCATGAATCCCAACTCCAGGGAAATGATGAAGGCTTATTATACCTTTAATGCTCTTAAGGCCATTGACGAAAACTGCATGGAATACATAGAGCATGCGGATGAACTGGCTGTCACTGAAGCGGCTCCCACCGCCGATAAAAATGTGGTACCGGCGGCATCAGGTGTAGAGACCCCAAACGATCCCCTCATAACTGCCATTGTAAAAGGACTCAAGGACAGGGCAGCGGCCGTAACCGAGGATTACCTTAAAGAAAAAGAATCCATTGATATAATCGATAATTACCTTATAAAGGCACTTGATATAGTAGGAAAAGGATTTGAGAAAAAGACCGTATTCCTGCCACAGCTCCTTATGAGTGCCGAAGCTGCCAACTCGGCTTTCAGTGTAATCAAGGCTAAGATAGTAGCAAGCGGCAGCAAAGAAGAATCAAAAGGCAAGATCGTTGTTGCCACTGTTAAGGGCGATGTACACGACATCGGTAAAAACATAGTCAAGGTACTTCTTGAGAACTACGGCTATGACGTCATAGATCTTGGCAAGGATGTGGATCCTGAAAAAGTGGTCGAGACTGTCCTTAAAGAAGATATAAAGCTGGTAGGACTCAGCGCTCTGATGACAACCACGGTTCCGGCAATGGAAGAGACAATTAAGCAGTTACGCAAGTCAGCGCCTGACACAAAGGTATGTGTGGGCGGTGCCGTACTGACTCAGGAGTATTCGGATATGATCGGAGCCGACAAGTATGCAAAGGATGCAATGGAGACCGTAAGATACGCAGAAGAACTCTTTGCATAAGCTGTTACTTATTGGATTCATAGTGTCAGTCTTATATTAAAGAACCCCATGGTTTCCCATGGGGTTCTTTAATATAAACTCCGGCTTAGAGCACGGATATGAAATCCGCCCGAAGGCGGTTAAAAAAAGGTTAGACTACCATATCAAAGTTAGAGCCGACTGAAGGATTGACACTGCGCTCCATAGCAGCCGCATCGATCATCTTCAGTAAGCCTGCTCCGTTAGCCTCCATAGTATCAAGAGACTTAGCAAGAACAGCGGTGCCTACCTGTGATAAGGAGCCTTGGTTGGCTAAAGCCATTGTTACGCCTGCAATATCCATAGCAGATCCTCCTTTTCTCCTTATATTACTTATATCGTATCATATATCAGAAAAAATAACCACTGCTTTTCGCTCCTTTGCCCCCATCTGTTCAATGGAGTATTTTTATCATATAATCAAAAGGTATATGAATAAAAGCAGTTCGAAAAAGAATAATTTCATATTTCAGGCAGGATTACTGGCTGCAGCGGGAATAATCGTAAAGATAATAGGTATCCTTTACAGGGCACCCCTCGTTATGATCATAGGAGATGAGGGAAACGGATATTACAATACAGCCTACAATATCTATACGATCATCTTAATGATATCGACATACAGTATTCCTGCAGCCATATCCAAGGTAATGGCCGCAAAACTCGGACTTAATGAATACAGGAATGCTTTCCGCCTTTTCATAGGCGCTTTGGTATATGTACTTGTAATGGGACTGGCGGGATGCAGCGTATGCTTTTTCTTTGCCGATTCGCTTGTGGGACCTAGTTCGGCTCAGGTGCTTAAGTACTTTGCACCTACCATCTTTTTTTCCGGATTTTTGGGAACATTCAGGGGATTTTTCCAGGCCCAGCATACCATGGTATATACCTCTGTTTCGCAGATTATAGAGCAGATATTCAATGCGGCGGTCAGTATAGGAGCGGCGCTGATATTTACACGAAGCCTTCGAGGATTGGATGAGACTGTTATAGCCATAGGCGGAGCAAAAGGCTCGGCTCTCGGAACCGGAGCCGGAGTTGTATCGGCACTGGTATTTATGCTGGTTATCTATCTTATCAAAAGAAAAGGAATAAAGGATAAGGTCAAGAACGATCCGACGGAAAACATTCTTAAGCCTACGGAAGTGGCGGGAATGATATTCGGAATGGTTACACCCGTGCTGCTCAGCACATGTATATATAATCTGAGTTCTGTTACCAACTTAAAGCTCTATCAGGAACTGAGCATGGCCTTTAAGGGATATACGGAAAAAATGGCAACCTACGGTTACGGCCTCTTTTCCGGAAAATCAACGCAGATAGTAAACATACCCATAGCTCTTGCTGCGGCAATGTCATCTGCCATCATCCCTGCCGTATCAAGAACTCACGAAAGAGGCGAATACGAGGAAGGACGACAGAAGATTGCCATGGCAACAAAAGCAACTATGCTTATTGCTATTCCATGTGCATTTGGTCTGTTTGCTTTAGCCAGATCAATAACCGTAATTCTTTATCCTCAGCCGGATACGGTTGAAATGGTTGCAAGCATGATAAGAGTACTCAGCGTGACCGTAATATTCTACTGCCTGTCCACTCTCAGTAACGGAACACTTCAGGGAACCGGACATGTGCATATACCGGTAATCAATGCTGCCGTTGCTCTTGTGGCACAGTCGGTGGTCGCGACCCTGCTTATACTTTTTACGAATCTGGATCTCTATGCGATATGTATATCAACCATCGTATATTCCGGCCTCATGTGCGTACTTAACGGACATGCACTGAAGAAAAAATGCGGCTACAAGCAGGAATACATAAGGACTTTTATACTTCCCATAACAGCATCCCTGTGGATGGGTATTCTTGCTTTTCTTACAAACAAGGTCATCACATGGGTATTCAGACTCTTTGATCCATCAGTCGGAACAGGACTTTGGGGCATGAGAAATGCCATTTCACTAATCATATGTGTGATTGTCTCGGTGCTCTTTTATGCTGTACTCATATTGCATTATGGAGTTGCGACAAAAGAGGAGTTGCTTGCAATGCCCAAGGGCGGGACTATCGTGAAAATATGTGTAAAACTGCACCTGCTTAAAGATGAAGACATCATAACCAGACGCAGGAAAGGCAGAAATAAAGACTGACATATAAGATAGATATTGTATCCGAATAAAAAGCTGCTTACTTGCGGAGCCTCGTAAGACGTCGGTACTTAGTCGCTGTATTATAGCGACTTATGTACCGTTACGTCTGGAGTCGGAGCCGCGAGGCGTCTCCGCAAGTAAGTAGATTGAATATTCGGATAATATACTAGATTTTTGATTGGATAAAGGGTAAAATTATCTGAGCGCCTATGGGGAAGGAATTGCCCCGGTCTTAATGGAGAAAGTAAATGCGCAAAAGAATTATTGCGGCTATCATAATCGCATCGGCAATGATGCTTTCGGGATGTGATACATCTGTTGTTGCACCCAAGGTGGCGGATGTTGAATTGGGAGATGCCCTGATAGTAGAAAAGAATATAGTTAACGCGGAAGATCCCTCGGAGAAAGAAACCGAGCAGGAGACTGTAGAGGAAGAGACCGAAGCAGAAGTACAGGTGGTCGAAGCAGATGACGGAAAGGTCTATGATACTGACGGTACGGAGATAGTAAGAAGTTATCTCACGGGTCAGCCCATCAGAATAGATGACAGACAGACAAGACCTTTGGCGGTTATGCTTAACAATATAGAAGCAGGCTGTCCACAGTCGGGAATCAGTGAAGCTGCAATAGTATATGAAGCACCTGTCGAGGGAAGAATAACAAGATTGATGGCAATCTTTGAGAATTACGATGATATTCCCGAGAAAATAGGTTCCATCCGAAGCAGCAGAGATTACTATGTATATCTTGCGGCAGAGTACGATGCCATATATACCCACTTCGGTCAGGCAACCGTCTATGTTGGAGCGCTTCTTAATTCCACTGCGGTCGACAATATAAGCGGAGCGGTATCCGGAATAGATAATCCTGCGACCAATGCTTTTTACCGAAGCAGCGACAGAAAAGCTCCTCATAATGTCTATATAAGCAAAGAAGGGATCTTAAGCGATATAGAAAAGTTCGGATACAGAACGGAGCTTATCGAAGATTATCAGCAGAAGCTTACTTTCCCGGAGGAAGAGGGAACGAGAGTAAGTTACAGCAATGAAAAAGATGCCACTGTTCTTTATCCCGGAGGAAAAACCACGGGTAAGAGAAACGGTTTCAGTTCTGTTCAGGCCAGATTCGAGTATAATAAGGAAGATGGTAAGTACTACAGATATGAATACGGCGGACCTCAGATAGATCTTGAGACAGGCGAGCAGCTTGCATATGACAATGTAATATTCCAGTATTGTCACGGAGAAGTAAGAGATGAACATGATTATCTTGCTTTTGGAATTCACGGAGACAACGGATATAAGTGTCAGGTGTTCACGGCCGGTAAGATGATAGAAGGAACCTGGTCACGTGGAATTGACACAGGTTACAGGCCGACAATATACAAAGATAAAAACGGTAATCCCATTACGGTGAACGAAGGAAAGACCTGGATATGTATCATCTGGGATGAATTCGGCGAAGATGTCGTTATAGAATAGTGAAGAGGAAAAAGATATGAAGACAGTATGGAGAAGCTTTTTAATGGCTTTTTCGGAATATTCAATAAGCCCTAAGGCAGGCTTTGAGAAGAATAAGGAAAATTGCAGCGCAATACTTGTATTTATTCCCTTAGTCGGACTGATTATAGGTGTATGTATCAACAGATGGGGAGTGGCTTATCCTTATCTTTGCAATTATTCGGTATTTCCCGCGGTAGTGGGAGCTGTTCTTCCCATATTATTGTCAGCGGGATCGCATCTTAACGGATTCTTCAGAACCGTTGATGCCCTGTGTTCTCACAAATCAAAGGAGGAAAGAATAAAGATCCTCAGAGAGGATGCTCACGGAGGATATTTTGCAATAATCGTGTGTACATGCTTTTTCCTTGTTTCATTGGGAATATGGAGTGAGATGCCCATAGAGGGATGCTTCCTGGTATCATTCCAGTATGTGATATCAAGATCCGTTGCAGGAATAATGCTTCTTACCATGAAGCATGCGGATGAAGGTAAGGCTGATGCTTTTATACCTGAAAAGTCTCTTTGGAAATGGCTTCAGGTTATTATCCTTTCCGTATATATAGTAGTATGTGCGGTATGGATGGTATCAATTCACAGAAGCGTAGGCATAGCATGTCTTCTGGCTGCTGCGGTTGCTTATCTCTATTGTATGCTTACAGCCAAGAAGAATTTTGGTGGTGTGATGGAGGAAATATCCGGTTATTTTGTAGTATTATGTGAGATAGTCGTGCCCATCGCTGCACTGTTTGTTTATAAGAAATGGTTCTAATATAACCGAAAGTTATAACGAACATAAAATATTACCATATCCGGTTATATTGACACCGGGGATAAAATCTAGTATTTTACAGATAGACTTTAGTATGTGACAAAGAGGTCCGCTTTTAAGGGGACCTTTTATTATTGTGACTAACAAGGAGGATGATTATGAAAAAGATTTTAAGCATTGTATTAACTGTAGCTATGACAGCTGCAATGCTGGTCGGATGCGGAAGCACAGAGCAGGCCGGCTCGGATGTATTTAAGATTGGTGGTATCGGACCTATCACAGGTGGCGCTGCCGTATACGGAAATGCAGTTAAGAACGGAGCACAGATCGCTGTTGACGAGATCAACGAAGCAGGCGGTATAAATGGTGTTCAGATTGAGTATCAGTTCGAGGATGATGAGCATGATGCCGAGAAGGCAGTAAACGCTTACAACACTCTTTCAGACTGGGGTATGCAGCTTCTTCTCGGAACAGTTACTTCTGCACCTTGTGTAGCAGTAGCAGAGAAGACATACGCTGACAGCGTATATCAGCTTACACCTTCAGGTTCATCTGTAGACTGCGTAAAGAATGACAACGCATTCCAGGTATGTTTTACAGACCCTAACCAGGGAGCAGCTTCAGCAGACTATATTGCTCAGAACAATGTAGGAAGCAAGATTGCCGTAATCTACGACAGTTCAGATGTATATTCTTCAGGTATTTATGAGAAGTTCGCTGCAGAGGCAGACGCAGTTGGTCTTGAGATCGTAGCTGCAGAAGCTTTCACAGCTGATAACAAGACAGACTTTACTACTCAGCTTACAAAGGCTAAGCAGGCAGAAGCAGACCTTGTGTTCCTTCCTATCTACTATGCAGAAGCAACACTTATCCTTTCACAGGCCAACACACTTGGATATGCACCTACATTCTTCGGATGTGACGGTCTTGACGGTATCCTTGCTGTAGAGAACTTTGATGTTTCACTTGCTGAAGGCGTAATGCTTCTTACACCTTTCGCAGCAGACGCTAAGGATGATGCAACAGTTAACTTCGTTACAAAGTACGAAGAGAAATTCGGCGAGACACCTAACCAGTTCGCAGCAGATGCTTACGACGGTGTATACATCATCAAGGCAGCAATCGAGAAGGCAGGCGTTACTCCTGACATGAGTGCTTCAGAGATGTGTGATCTTATGAAGAAGGCCATGACAGAAATCACAGTTGATGGTATCACTGGTGAAGGCATGACATGGGAAGCAACAGGTGAGGTTAACAAAGGACCTAAGGCTGTTGTAATCAAGAACGGTGTTTACACAGCAATGTAATACGTATCACTTTGTCAACAAAGGGGTTGCGCATGGCAACCCCTTTTTCTTATAATGTAATAGTTGGGAAAATGCAGATTAAGGCATTTTCTTTTGTGTTGACTTGCCATATAGGATCTGTCTATGAGACTTCACAGCCGGATCCTGTATGACAAGAATAGCAGGAAGGGAGAAGGTAATGAGCTTTTTAAACTATTTGATAAGCGGTTTGAGCCTGGGTAGTGTATATGCCATCATAGCATTGGGATATACAATGGTATACGGAATTGCAAAAATGCTTAATTTTGCTCACGGTGATGTAATCATGGTGGGAGGTTTTGCTGTATACATGTCTATGAATGCGTTGGGTTTAAACCCGATACTCGCAGTCATTGTTTCTATTATAGTATGTACCGTTCTTGGTATCGTAATTGAGAAGGTAGCATACAAGCCTTTAAGAAAGGCAACACCTCTTGCGGTTCTTATTACTGCAATCGGTGTAAGTTATTTCTTACAGAATCTTGCGCTCCTTATATTCGGAAGTGATGCCAAGCTTTTCACATCTGTTGTTAATATCAAAGCAATATCACTCGCAAACGGTCAGATAACCATAACCGGTGAGACAATCGTAACGATTGTTGTATGTATCATCATCATGGTGGTTCTGTCTCTCTTTATTAAAAAGACAAAAGCAGGACAGGCCATGCTTGCGGTATCCGAAGATAAGGAAGCTGCCGAGCTTATGGGAATCAATGTCAACAAGACAATATCTCTTACATTTGCAATCGGTTCGGGTCTTGCGGGAATAGCAGGTGCCCTGCTTTGTTCTGCTTATCCGACACTTACTCCTTACACAGGATCCATGCCCGGTATCAAGGCTTTCGTCGCAGCGGTATTCGGAGGTATCGGTTCTATTCCGGGTGCTCTTATCGGCGGACTCCTGCTGGGTGTTATCGAGAATCTCAGTAAGGCATATATTTCATCACAGATGGCAGATGCGATTGTTTTCTCTGTATTGATAATCGTACTGCTTGTTAAACCTACCGGTCTTTTGGGTAAGAAGATCAGCGAGAAAGTCTGAGAGGTGGCCGGATATGAAGAATATGAGTAAGCAGTTAAAAAGTAATCTGATCACATACGGAATAGTGATAGTATTCTATCTCTTAATGATGATCCTTAAGGGAACAGGTAATCTGTCAAGCTTGTACAGAGGTCTTCTGGTCCCCATATGTGTATATACGATCATGGCAGTTTCCCTCAACCTTACGGTAGGTATTCTGGGAGAACTGAGTCTTGGTCACGCAGGCTTTATGTGTGTCGGTGCATTTACATCGGCGCTGTTTTCCATGCTTTTACGTGATTCGGGAATGAACAGTATTGTAAGGTTTATAATAGCGATATTATTGGGAGCGCTTGTCGCTGCTCTTGCCGGTGTGATAATCGGTATTCCCGTTTTAAGACTTAAGGGAGACTATCTGGCTATAGTTACACTTGCCTTCGGTGAAATCATCAAAAACGTTGTGAATGTTCTTTATGTAGGAAGAGACAGCAACGGCGTGCATGTATCATTCAAAGATGCGGCATCCCTTAATCTCTTACCCGATGGCGAGGTGATCGTGAAAGGACCTCAGGGTATCACGGGAACTCCCAATGATTCAACTTTTACCATTGGTATAATAATGCTTATCATCGTCCTCTTTGTGGTTATCAATTTTGTTAACTCAAGATCGGGACGTGCGGTCATGGCTATCAGAGATAACAGAATCGCAGCCGAATCGGTGGGAATCAATATTTCAAAATTCAAACTTATGGCATTTGCCATTTCAGCATCAATGGCGGGAGCAGCCGGAGCACTCTATGCTCACAACCTGGCTACTCTTAATGCCCTGCCCAAGAATTTCGGATACAACATGTCAATCATGATACTGGTATACGTGGTTCTCGGTGGAATCGGAAATATAAGAGGTTCTGTGATAGCGGCAACGATTCTTACCGTTCTTCCGGAGCTCTTAAGAGGATTCAGCGATTACAGAATGCTGATATATTCTGTTGTTCTTATAGCACTTATGCTCTTTAACTGGAGTCCCAAGATCCTTGATTTCAGATCTAAGTATTCCGTAAAGAACTGGATCAGTAAGAAAAGAGACAATAAGGAGGAGGTGTAGGCCATGGCATTACTTGATGTAACAGGACTCGGAATCTCCTTTGGAGGTCTTAGGGCCGTAGATAATTTTGATATTCATATTGAAAAAGGAAGCCTGTATGGTCTGATCGGACCTAACGGTGCAGGTAAGACTACCGTATTCAATATGCTGACGGGTGTGTACAAGCCTACAGACGGAACGATTGTCCTGGACGGCGAGAACATTACCGGTAAAAAAGCTATTCAGATCAACAGGGACGGAATAGCAAGAACCTTCCAGAACATAAGACTCTTTAAGGAGCTGTCGGTTATAGATAATGTAAAGGTTGGTCTTCACAATGATTATGCCTACTCAACTCTTGCGGGTATCTTCAGACTGCCTTCATACTACAGACAGGAAAAAGCCATGAATGAAAAGGCTATGGAGATCTTAAAGGTCTTCGACCTCGATGGCGAATATGATTATCTGGCAAGCAATCTTCCTTACGGTAAACAGCGTAAGCTGGAGATAGCAAGAGCCTTGGCAACAGATCCGAAACTTCTTCTTCTGGATGAGCCGGCTGCCGGAATGAACCCCAATGAGACCAAAGAACTCATGGAGACAATACAGCTTATCAGAGACAAATTCGATATGACAATACTTCTTATCGAGCATGATATGAAACTTGTTGCAGGTATCTGTGAAAAACTTACCGTTCTTAACTTCGGACAGGTACTTGCCCAGGGAGATACATCGGAGGTTCTCAAGAACCCTGAGGTAATCAAAGCATATCTGGGAGACGATTAATACGTTTTCGTCGATTGGTAATAGGAGGAAATACAGATGGCAATGTTGGAAGTAAAGGATCTTGAGGTGACCTACGGTGTTATCAAGGCCATCAAGGGAGTGTCCTTTGAAGTAAATGAGGGAGAGGTAATATCACTTATCGGTGCTAACGGTGCAGGTAAGACAACAATCCTTCACGCAGTAAGCGGACTGCTTGGTAAGGCAGGCGGTACCGTAACATACGAAGGACAGGATATTACAGCATATCCTGCACATAAGATAGTAGAACTTGGAATGGCACACGTTCCCGAAGGAAGAAGAGTATTTGCTCAGCTGTCCGTACTTGAGAATCTGAAGCTGGGTGCTTACACAAGAAAAGACAAGAAGGAATTGGAAGATACACTTCAGACTGTGTATAAGAGATTTCCCAGACTGGAAGAGAGAAAGAACCAGATGGCAGGAACACTTTCAGGAGGCGAGCAGCAGATGCTGGCCATGGGCAGAGCTCTTATGAGTCATCCCAAACTTATACTTATGGATGAGCCTTCAATGGGTCTGTCACCTATTCTGGTAGAAGAGATATTCAGTATCATCAGAGACATATCCGCAAGCGGAACCACAGTGCTTCTCGTTGAGCAGAATGCTAAGAAGGCTCTCGCGATTGCGGACAGGGCATATGTACTTGAGACAGGTAATATAATTCTTTCCGGTTCTGCAGAGGAACTGATCAATGATGAATCGGTAAAGAAGGCATATCTTGGAGAATAGAAGGGGGTTGCTGTTATGGTCATAACAATATCAAGAACTTATGGAAGCGGTGGACGTGTAATGGGTAAGGCCCTTGCAAAAAAACTGGGTATTAAGTTTTACAATCATGATCTTGTCAGAATGCTGTCCGATGAAACAGGAATCAACGAAGCTCTTTTCGGAGAATCGGATGAAAGACTGAAAAAGAGTTATTTCGGAACAGACACCGACTGGATGAAAGACCCCGAGCCTTTGCCCCCGTCAAGCAAAAAATATTCATCAGAGTCCAATCTTTTCAGATTGCAGGCCAAGATGATTAAGGATATTGCGGATAAAGAAGACTGTATCATTATGGGAAGATGTGCTGATACAATCTTAGAAGGCAGAGACGATGTGATCAGACTCTATTGTTATGCTTCACATGACAACTGCGTAAAGAGAGCAATGGATGTTTGCGGTCTCGGAGAAAAAGAGATTGTTAAGAGAATTGCTTCTATAGATAAGTACAGAGAGAATTATTACAGACATTTTACAGCTAAGGCACTCAGTGATGCACGTAATTACGATCTGTGTATAGATACAGGTTCAAAGTCGGTTGATGAATTATCCGATTTCGTACTTATGTATGTATATGTCAGAACTCACGGTTGTCTGCCCGGTGGACTGAAAGCAGAAGACATTAAGCTCTAAGGAGATGGAATAAATGCTTGCACAACAGTATGTTGATATGCTCTCCAAAAAGAACATAATAAGAAATCTTTCGGAGTATGCCGTTGGAAGAGGAAAAGAGATCGGATATGAAAATGTATTTGATTATACATTGGGCAATCCTTCCGTTCCCGTACCCAAGTCATTCAACGACAGCATAATAAGACTGATAGGAGAGAAGAGTCCTTTTGATCTTCACGGATATTGTCAGAGTCTTGGAATAGGTGAGGTAAGAAAGGCAGTTGCGGAGTCTCTCAACAGAAGATTCGGAATGGAATACACAATGGATCATATCTTTATGACCAGTGGTGCGGCAGGAGCTATCGCTCATGCAATCCGTCTTGTTACTGTTGCGGGAGATGAGGTGCTTACTTTTGCTCCCTTCTTTCCGGAGTACACTCCCTATGTCAATCAGACAGGAGCAATCTTGAAAGTGGTTCCTCCGGATACGGAGACTTTCCAGATCAATTTTGAGCTGTTTGAAGAAATGATTAATCCGAAGACAATGGCTGTGCTTGTTAATTCACCCAACAACCCTTCGGGCATTGTGTACTCAACACAGACCGTTAAGAAACTTGCGGAGATTCTTACAGAGAAATCAAAAGAATACGGACATATAATATATCTTATTTCCGATGAACCGTACAGAGAGATAGTATTCGAAGGCGTGGACAGTCCTTACATTGCAAAGATGTATGATAACACGATTACATGTTATTCATTTTCGAAGTCTCTGTCTGTTCCGGGAGAAAGAATAGGATATGTAGCCGTTAATCCCAAATGTCCCGATGCGGAGAAAATGATCGTTATGTGCGGACAGATATCAAGAGGTATTGGTCACAATTGCCCTTCAACAATAATCCAGTGGGCAGTGTCAGAGAATCTTGATGTGACTGCAGACCTTTCTGTATACGAGAGGAACATGAATATTCTTTATGACGAACTTAAGGCTTTAGGTTTTACGGTTGTAAAACCCGGAGGAACATTCTATATCTTCCCCAAGGCTTTGGAAGAGGATGCGGTAGCCTTCTGCGAGAAGGGCAAGAAGTATGACTTCATAGGCGTACCTGCAGATTCTTTCGGATGTCCGGGATACTTCAGACTGGCCTACTGTATCGATACTGAGAAGTGCGAGAGATCACTTGAGGCACTCAGGCGATTTGTAAAAGAAGAGTACAGATGACATATATGTCATAAATGTGCCTTGTCACATTCAACAAAAAATAAAGGCAAGAAAACGCATCTTTGTTAGTGCTAACATTTGACATAGTTAATATATTGCGTTAAACTTACGATTAACATAAGCAAAGTTTTTTGGTGGATTTCATAGAAGTCTAAGTTAGAAGGGAGAATTAAAATGGCAAATGAGAAGGATACTTTCACAGTAAAGAAAGTAGCTGCACCCATTAAGGGAACAGCAACAGTTAAGGCAGAAGACCTTAAGACAGAAGTAAAGACAGAAGTTAAGGCAACTCCTGCTAAAGCAGCAGCAACTCCTGCTAAAGCAGCAGCACCTGCAAAGAAGCCTGCAGCTAAGAAGGCAACTACAGCTAAGAAGACTACAGCAGCTAAGAAGCCCGCAGCTAAGAAGCCTGCAGCTAAGGCAACTCCTGCTAAGGCTACAACAGCAAAGGCAGCAGCTAAGAAGGCAACTACAGCTAAGAAGGCTACAGCAGCTAAGAAGCCTGCAGCAAAGAAGACAGCAGCTAAGACAGCAACTCCTGCAAAGAAGACTGCAGTATCTACAGTAATCACTCTTCAGTATGATGAGAAGAGCTACACAAAGGAAGCTCTTGAGAAGATTGCTAAGGACGTATGGGTATACGACTATGACAAGAAGGCATCTGAACTCAAGAAGGTTGAGCTTTATGTAAAGCCTTTCGAGAGCAAGGTATACTTCGTATTCAACGATGATATTACAGGTAGCTTCGATATCTAATATGAACTAAAATGACCCGGTCATATGACCGGGTCTTTTTTTGTTGCAACAAGCTGTCGGCCTATGGGAGCTTTAATTATATTTTTTATAAATTCTTTATAATTATAGTGTTGACACTGATGATAGCCGGTGGTATCTTTAGTTTTGAAAAGAAGGTTAGCACTCGATTAATATGAGTGCTAACAATTAAAAAGGAGGGGGCAGATGGAATTAAACGAACGTAAGATGACAATACTGAAAGCTATAGTTCGTAACTATCTCGAGACGGGCGAACCTGTTGGAAGCAGAACTATTTCCAAGTTCACGGATCTCAATTTATCATCTGCTACCATTCGTAACGAGATGGCCGATCTTGAGGAACTGGGCTACATTATCCAGCCTCATACATCTGCCGGACGTATTCCTTCGGACCTTGGATACAGGATATATGTCGATGCCATGATGGTGGAGAAGACAAAAGAGGTTGAGGAACTTAAAGTAAGTCTCTTGGAAAAAGAGGAAAGACTTGATCATCTTCTTAAGCAGACTGCAAAACTTCTTGCGACCAATACCAACTATGCATCAATGGTATCCGCACCCAGTCTTCACAGGAACAAATTAAAGCTGATCCAGCTGTCCAGAGTGAACGATACACAATTGCTGGTTGTTATTGTTGTTGAAGGCAATGTGATCAAGAACAGACTTCTTGATATTACCGAGGACATTAACGAGGAGACGGTTTTAAAACTTAACATTCTTCTTAATACTCATCTTAACGGATTAAGTATAGAAGAGATTAATCTCGGGATGATAACAAACCTTAAGAAACAGGCAGGTATCCATTCCGATATAGTAGCTGAAATAATCGATGAGGTGGCTAAGGCTATTCATGAGGAAGAGGATCTGGAGATATATACCTCCGGTGCCAATAATATCTTCAAATATCCCGAGCTTGCCGACAACAAGAATGCCAGCGAGATAATCAGTAATCTCGAAGAGAAGAAGGCACTTAACGAACTGGTTGTTAAGACCCTTTCGGGTGACTCCGACACGGGCATTCAGGTATATATAGGAAATGAATCTCCGGTTGATACCATGAAGGATTGCAGTATCGTTACGGCGACCTACGATCTCGGAGACGGTATGAAAGGAACCATCGGAATAATCGGCCCCAAGAGAATGGACTACGAAAAAGTTGTGGACAATCTGAAGGGCGTTATGAAGGAACTTGATTCCATATATAAAAAATAAGCGAGGTGACCCCTAGTGGCAGATAAGGAAAAAGAAATACTGGAGGATGCGGAGAAGGAACTGAAGCCTGACGCAGCCGAAGCGGAAGAGGTAAAAGAGGCTTCCGCCGAAACAGAAAAACAGACAGAGGAATCTTCGGAAGAAAACAAAAGCGAAGACGAGAATAAGAAATCAAAGAAATCCAAAAGCAAAGGCGATAAAAAACTGGAGGCATTGGAAGAGGCCAAGGCGGAACTGGAAGACAGGGTAAAACGTCAGATGGCTGAATTCGAGAACTTCAGAAAAAGGACCGAAAAGGAAAAAGCAACAATGTTTGAAATGGGAGCCAAAAGTGTTATAGAAAAACTCCTCCCCGTTGTTGATAATTTTGAAAGAGGCCTTGCTTCCGTTCCGGAAGAAAAGCAGAGTGAGTCGGTATATGAAGGAATGAATCTGATATACAAGCAGCTGCTTAAGGAGTTGGATGACATAGGTGTTAAACCTATAGAGGCTCTTGGACAGGAGTTCAATCCGGAATATCACAATGCAGTAATGCAGGTTGAATCGGAGGAATTCGAAGAAGGAATTGTAGCCCAGGAACTTCAGAAGGGTTATACATACAGAGACAGCGTTGTACGTCACAGTATGGTGGCTGTCGCAAAATAAGAAAAGACTTAGGAGGAAATAGATATGAGCAAGATTATAGGAATCGACTTAGGTACAACAAACAGTTGTGTAGCAGTTATGGAAGGTGGTAAGCCCACCGTTATCGCCAACACAGAAGGCGCAAGAACAACACCTTCGGTAGTTGCCTTTACAAAGAACGGAGAGAGACTTGTAGGTGAGCCTGCAAAGCGTCAGGCTGTAACAAACGCAGACAAGACAATATCATCTATAAAGAGAGATATGGGTACAGACAGAGGTCGTACAATCGACGACAAGAAGTATTCACCTCAGCAGATTTCGGCAATGATTCTTCAGAAGCTTAAAGCTGACGCAGAGAGCTATCTCGGTGAAAAGGTTTCGGAAGCTGTTATCACAGTACCTGCATATTTCAATGATGCACAGAGACAGGCAACAAAAGATGCCGGCAAGATCGCAGGCCTTGATGTTAAGCGTATCATCAACGAGCCCACAGCTGCAGCTCTTGCATACGGACTTGATAACGAAAAAGAACAGAAGATCATGGTATATGACCTTGGTGGTGGTACATTCGATGTATCAATCATTGAGATCGGCGACGGCGTAATCGAAGTTCTTGCAACAAACGGTGATACTCACCTCGGTGGTGATGATTTCGATCAGAAGATAATCGATTGGATGCTTGCAGAGTTTAAGGCTCAGGAAGGTGTAGATCTTTCAAGCGATAAGATGGCGCTCCAGAGACTTAAGGAAGCTGCCGAGAAGGCTAAGAAGGAGCTTTCAAGTGCAACAACAACAAATATCAATCTGCCTTTCATCACAGCAACAGCTGAAGGACCCAAGCATTTTGATATGAACCTTACAAGAGCTAAGTTCGATGAACTTACAAGCGATCTTGTTGAGAAGACAGCTATCCCCGTACAGAATGCCATGAAGGATGCCGGCCTTACAAATGCCGATATCGGACAGGTACTTCTTGTAGGCGGTTCTACACGTATTCCTGCAGTACAGGATAAGGTAAAGCAGTTAACAGGTAAGGAGCCTTCTAAGAGCCTTAACCCCGATGAGTGTGTTGCACTCGGTGCTTCTATTCAGGGTGGTAAGCTTGCAGGAGATGCAGGTGCAGGTGAAATCCTCCTTCTTGATGTAACACCTCTTTCACTTTCAATCGAGACAATGGGTGGTGTAGCTACAAGACTTATTGAGCGTAATACAACCATTCCTACAAAGAAGAGCCAGATATTCTCAACAGCAGCAGACAATCAGACAGCTGTTGATATCAATGTAGTACAGGGTGAGAGACAGTTCGCAAAGGACAACAAGAGTCTCGGTCAGTTCCGTCTTGACGGAATCCCTCCGGCAATGAGAGGTGTTCCTCAGATCGAAGTTACATTTGATATTGATGCCAACGGTATCGTTAATGTATCCGCAAAGGATCTTGGAACAGGAAAAGAGCAGCACATCACAATTACAGCCGGATCATCTATGTCAGATGACGAGATCGATAAGGCAGTAAAGGAAGCTGCAGAATATGAAGCACAGGATAAGGCTCGTAAGGAAGCAATTGATGCCAGAAACGAGGCAGACAGCTTTGTATTCCAGACAGAGAAAGCTCTTAACGAAGTAGGCGATAAGGTAGACGCATCTGAGAAGGCAAGTGTTGAGGCAGATCTCCAGACTCTTAAGGATATCCTTGAGAGAACAAAGGATACTGAGCTGACACCCGAGCAGGTTAGCGAGATCAAGGCTGCTCAGGAGAAACTCATGAGCGGAGCTCAGTCACTTTTTGCCAAGATGTATGAGCAGGCACAGGGAGCAGCAGGTCCTGATATGGGACAGGCAGCAGGAAGTGCTGACGCCGGACAGACAGCAGACAGTGCACCGGCTGACGATGATATTATTGACGGTGACTTCAGAGAAGTATAAAAAATTTAAAAGATAAAAAGCTTGAGGGGACCGGGTGTCCCCTTATGCTATGTAGTAATGGAGAAAGAAAATGGCCGAAGAAAAACGCGATTATTACGAGGTGCTGGGCGTCGAGAAAAACGCCGATGAAGCAGCGCTGAAAAAAGCATATCGTGCTCTTGCCAAGAAGTATCATCCGGATATGAATCCCGGAGACAAAGAGGCGGAGAAGAAATTCAAGGAAGCTTCAGAAGCTTACGCTGTGTTAAGCGACCCCGAAAAAAGAAGACAGTACGACCAATTCGGACATGCTGCTTTTGACGGAGGAGCCGGCGCAGGCAATCCCTTCGGAGGTTTTGATTTCAGTGGAGCTGATTTTACTGATATATTCGGTGATATATTCGGTGATCTCTTCGGAGGCGGAAGAAGATCTTCGGGTGCGGCAAGCAATGGTCCTATGAAAGGAAGCAATATCCGTACCAGCGTAAGGATAACTTTCGAAGAGGCTGTATTCGGATGTGAAAAAGAGATAGAGCTTACCGTAAAAGATGAGTGTAAGACCTGTCACGGTTCGGGTGCTAAGCCGGGAACAAGTCCTGTTACCTGCAGCAAGTGTGGCGGTAAAGGACAGGTTGTATTCACACAGCAGTCATTCTTTGGAACGGTAAGGAACGTACAGACTTGTCCCGAGTGTCAGGGACGCGGAAAAGTCATAAAAGACAAGTGCGTCGACTGTCACGGAACCGGTTATATTCCAATCAAGAAGAGATTTGCGGTTGATATACCTGCCGGTATTGATAACGGTCAGTGCAAGAGACTGTCGGGACAGGGAGAACCCGGTATTAACAACGGACCCAGAGGTGATGTACTTGTTGAGGTAATTGTAGGACGTCATCCTATATTCCAGAGACAGGATGTCAATATATTCTCTACGGTTCCGGTATCATTTCCTATAGCTGCCCTGGGTGGAGAGATAGTGATAGATACTGTTGACGGTAAGGTAATATATGAAGTAAAGCCCGGTACTCAGACGGATACAAGAATAAGATTAAAAGGCAAGGGTGTACCCAGCCTGCGTAATAAAGACCTTCGTGGTGACCATTATGTTACACTTGTTGTTCAGGTTCCCGACAAGCTTTCAAAAGAGGCAAAGGAACTTTTGCAGAAATACGATGAGGCAAATGATGATTCATTAAATGCCGCAAAGAGATATACGGACAACAAGAAGAACAACACGTCCGAGACCAAGAAAAAGAAAAAACTGTTTTAATACTAAAAAGTGCTTCGAAAGGAGCACTTTTTTTATCTTAGTCGGTGTGATAGAATTAGAAGAAGTATGGACACAGAGATAATAAGAATCTTTGAAGAGAATATTGATGCCGGATTGATAAAAAAAGCCGGTGATATCATAAAGCAGGGAGGACTTGTGGCATTTCCCACGGAGACGGTATACGGCCTCGGTGGAGACGCGCTTAATCCGGATTCCAGCAGGAAGATTTATGCTGCAAAAGGGAGACCTTCCGACAATCCTCTTATTGTTCATATTTCCAAATGGGAAGATATTGACCTGATTGTCGCCAATGTTCCGGAAGCGGCAAGGAAACTTGCCAAGGCATTCTGGCCGGGCCCTCTTACCATGATAATGAAAAAGTCGGATGCAGTACCGGGAGAGACTACGGGCGGTCTTGATACCGTGGCTGTAAGAATGCCGGTTCATAAGACTGCACTTGCCTTTATAGAAGCAGCCGGAGGATATGTGGCGGCACCCAGTGCCAACATATCGGGAAGACCAAGTCCCACATCCGCCAAATATGTAATAGAAGATATGAAAGACCGCATCGATATGATCATAGACGGAGGAGATGCGGGAATCGGGCTGGAATCCACCATAGTGGACCTTAGCGGTGAAAGACCCATGATACTTCGACCGGGATTCATCACAAAGGAAATGCTTGAAGAGGAACTGGGTCTTGTAGATACAGATCCCACGATATTTGCCGGGGACAGTAAAGAGCCTCCGAAAGCTCCGGGTATGAAATACAAGCACTATGCTCCCAAGGGAATGCTCACAATTGTGAATGGCCCCGAGGAGGAAGTGGTTGAGTACATAAATGTAAAATTAAAGGAAGCATCTTTTTCGGGTAAAAAGACCGGAGTAATAGCCACAGACGAGACTGCAGACAGATATGAAGCAGACAGTATCAAGACTGTGGGTTCAAGACAGGATGAGAGCATGATAGCTCACAGACTGTACACCATACTGAGAGAATTTGATGACGAAGGAATAGAGATAATGTATTCCGAGTGCTTTGATACGGGAGGTCTCGGACAGGCAATCATGAACAGACTTCTTAAAGCCGCGGGTCATCAGCTTATTAATATTTAGGAGGAAGTATGAAAGTAGCATTTGGATGTGATCATGGGGGATATGATCTTAAGGTGATTGTAATGGAACATCTTAAGGCAAAAGGAATAGAGTGCGTGGACTTCGGATGTCCCGACAAGAGTTCCTGCGATTATCCGATATACGGAAGAGCGGCAGCCGAGGCTGTTGCGAAAGGTGAATGTGACAAAGGAATTGTTATCTGTACAACAGGTATAGGAATATCCATAACGGCCAATAAGGTTAAGGGAATAAGATGTGCTTTATGTGCAGATCCCTATTCCGCAAAAATGACAAGATTGCATAATGATGCCAATATGCTTGCAATGGGAGCGGGAATCATAGGACCGAATATGGCCAAAGAAATAGCAGATACATTTTTGACAACGGATTTCTCCGCTGAAGAAAAGCATCAGAGAAGAATTAATCTGATAGAGGGATAAAGACCAAAAGAAATAACGGTGAGAAAGGAGCCAAGGCAATGGCAAAAGTAATGATCATGGATCATCCTCTGATCCAGCACAAAATCGGTTATATCAGAAGAGAGAACACAGGAACAAAGGATTTCAGACAGACAGTATCTGAGATTGCTATGTTGATATGTTACGAAGCAACAAGAGATCTCAAGCTTCAGGAAGTTAAGATCAAGACACCGATTTGTGAGACAACTGTAAAAGAACTAAAGGGAAGAAAGATGGCTGTAGTTCCCATCCTCCGTGCAGGTCTCGGAATGGTTGACGGTATGCTCACAATGATTCCTGCAGCAAAGGTAGGACACATCGGACTTTACAGAGATCCCGAGACACATCTTCCGGTTGAATATTATTGCAAGCTCCCTGAAGACTGTGGTGAAAGAGAAGTATTCGTTGTTGATCCCATGCTTGCAACAGGCGGATCTGCAGCAGCAGCTATTCAGATGCTTAAAGACAAGGGATGCAAGAGCATTCATTTTATGTGTATCATCGCAGCTCCCGAAGGACTTGAATTCCTGAAGAATGCACATCCCGATGTTGATATTTACATTGGAGCAATGGATGAGAAACTCAATGAGAACGCTTATATAGTTCCGGGCCTCGGAGATGCAGGCGATCGTATTTTCGGAACAAAGTAAAAAACTTTGATGTTTTGTTTAGGGGGTTAAGGCATGAAGAGAGAAGACTACATTCGTTGGGACGAGTATTTTATGGGAATATCCAAACTGGCCGGAATGAGGTCCAAGGATCCCAACACTCAGGTAGGAGCATGCATTGTTGATAAAGACAATAAGATAATGTCTATGGGTTACAACGGATTTCCCATCGGTTGCTCCGATGAAGATTTTCCGTGGGACAGAGACGGAGACATGCTTCATACGAAATATGCTTACGTTACTCACAGCGAGCTGAATGCAATCCTCAATTACAGAGGAGGAAGCCTTCAGGGTACCAAGCTGTATGTAAGTCTTTTCCCCTGCAATGAATGTGCCAAGGCAATAATTCAAAGCGGCATTAAGACTGTTATATATGACAGTGACAAATATGACGGTACACCGGGTAATATTGCGGCTAAGAAAATGTTCGACGCTGCAGGTGTTGAATATCGCAAATACTCACCGACGGGAAGAACCATCACAATAGAAGTATAGGTTTTATATGATAAACAGGCGCGTGATCAGGGTTGTGTCCGTTATACTAACTGTGACAATGTACTTTTTTCTGATGCCTCAGACACCGGCCTATGCCAAGACTACCAAGGAACAGCTGGAAGAGGCGGAGGAGCAGCACAAGGAGACGACCTCCAAGTTAAAAGAGACTGAAGAGAATATCAATAACCTTAACGGTATTAAGAGTAATCTTCAGGGAGAGCTTAACAAACTGAATCAGGAATTGACCGAGGTCAGCAATAATCTTGCGGATCTGGAGGCTAAAATAGCCGATAAGGAAGAGGAGATCGCACAGGCCGAACGTGACCTGGAAGAGGCAATTGCAACTGAAGAAGCCCAGTACGAGGCTATGAAAAAAAGAGTTCAGTTCATGTATGAAAGACGTAATACATTGCTTCTTGATGTGGTATTTGCCAGCTCCAGTTTTGCGGAAGCTGTCAACAAGAACGATTACATAGAACAGCTGGAAGAATATGACCGTAAGCAGCTTGATGATTACAAGGCTACAAGAGCGGCCGTAGAAGATGCCAAAGCCAAACTGGAAGAGGAAAAGGCCGAGCTTGATGAATATCATGAAGAGGTCAGAGCCGAACAGGAAAAGGTAACGGGATATGTTAATAAAACGTCACAATCCATCGGCAACTACAGTAATCAGATAGCGGATGCCGAAGCGGTTGCGGATGCTTATGCGGCTCAGGCTGCCAAAGAGGAAGAGAATATATCCGCCCTCAAGAAGAAACTGGCCGAAGAAATAGCAATGTCAAAACTGGCTGCCCAGTCAAGCTGGCGTGATATTTCCGAGGTTGAATTTGCCGAAGGAGACAGATATCTCCTTGCCAGTCTTATATATTGCGAAGCAGGCAATCAGCCCTATGCGGGACAGCTTGCCGTAGGAGCTGTTGTTATCAATCGTGTGTTGAGTTCCGTATATCCCAATACAGTGGTGGGTGTCATATATCAGAACAGGCAGTTTTCCCCTGCATCCGACGGACATCTTGCAATAGCATTGGCCAACGGATCGGCGACGGCTGCATGTTATAAAGCTGCTGATGAAGCCATGAGCGGACAGACCAATGTGGGTACATGTGTTTATTTCAGGACACCGGTAGAAGGTTTAAGCGGTATACAAATCGGAGCCCACGTATTTTACTAGAATAAAAAAATCAGTGATGTGAATCACTGATTTTTTTATTGCTTATTAATCTTCATCAACGTATTTCATCAGAATATCGGTATATTCCGAGAGTTTTCCCTGCTGTATCACGGTAATCAGATCTCCCAGCTGCTTGACGGATTTGAAGAATTGGATGTCATTGATGTAACTCTTTTCTTTTGCCTCGCACAACTCATCGATATCAAGAACGTTCATATGTCCCTCGGAATCAACCGTAACATCTGCCAGAAGATCTATGATAGTCAGAGTGTTAAGCTCCTCGTTTTTTGAAAAAGTAACAATATCACAGTACCAATAATAGAGACTGCCATCCTCTTTAAGGAAACGGCTCACTTTTATTCCGTCCTTGAAGAAATAGCAGGAATATCCGTGATGAAAATCCTCTCTGGGTTTTAATGTCTGCCATTTTGTCACAAGGATATCATCGTCCATATGCAGGATAATATCATCCTTCAACGCTATGCATTCATTGGGAATCAGTCTTTTTCTGAAAAGTGCCGGATACATTGTGATACCTCCCGAAAGTCTGACATTTCGCCGAGTTGTCTGTATATTTACTTAATCATACATTTCCTTTATTCATTCGTCAATATAATATGAAAAAGTGTTTTTAAAATGGGCGATTTTCTTTACAGTAATAAGCAAATTAGGTATAATTATAAGAGTTGCCGTGGAAGGGAATACGCACTTGAAAAAGACGAATGATACGCACCGAATGTTGGCATATTTTATGCAGTTTTCCATCAACATGCTTGTTCCGATTGGATTGTGCTCATTTATCGGCTATCTGATAGATGAAAAATTGGGAACATCATGTTTTTTTGTTATTTTGTTCTTTGTTGGTGCGCTGGCGGGCTTCCGCAACATATATATCCTGGTAAAGAAAGTTACCAAGAAACCGGATGAAGAAAATAATTCAGATGATTCAAAAGATAGATGAGACGCTGCTTACGCTCATGATCGGCATATTGGCTTTTGGTCTTGTGTGCCAGTTGCTGGGGATGTGGTTTGTGCCGGACATGGCAAAATACAGTATCGGTCTGTGGATCGGAATAGTCATGTCTCTGTTTACAGCCTGGCACATGTGGTGGTCAATTGACCGCAACTTAAGCGTTAATGCCGATAACGAAGGCGCTGCCAGAGCTTACGGCACAAGAGCGGGACTTATAAGATACGCTCTTATTCTTATTGTTTTTGTACTGCTTTGCCTTACGGATTTTTCATACCCGTTGGCTGCATTCTTGGGAATGATGGGATTGAAGATAGGTGCATACTTATCTCCCCTTATCAATAAAAAATTTTTTAAAAAATAATATGAGGAGGTGAACGCATGGTTATTGGATTATTGTTATCTGCCGATAGCGAAGTCGATTTTATGATCCATGGGATTTTTTCCTATAATTTCTTCGGCCATGAAGTGTGGATAACAACCAGTCATGTATGCTTGCTGATAGTACTGCTTACGCTTATGGTGTTCTTATTCATAGCCGGAAGAGTAATGAAGCATGCAACAGAAGTACCGCAGGGTTTCCAGAATGTGGTTGAGCTTATAGCTGAATCTCTGGATAAGATGGTTGATTCAACCATGGGCAAAAACGGAAAGAACTTCCGCAACTACATCGGAACGATCTTCATATTTATTTTATTCTCAAATATATCGGGTCTGTTGGGCTTAAGAGCTCCCACAGCCGACTATGGTACGACGTTACCGTTGGGTATTGCGACATTTACCCTGATATTTGTGAATAAGATTAGATATCAGAAGGTTTCAGGCTTTTTGAAAGGACTTATGGATCCTTGGCCATTCTGGATGCCGATTAATATTATCGGTGACGTGGCCGTACCGATTTCATTGTCCTTGCGTTTGTTTGCCAACGTTCTTTCGGGAACGGTAATGATGGCACTTGTATACGGCTTGTTAAGCAAGATAGCATTTTTCTGGCCGGCTGCTTTACACGTATACTTTGATCTGTTTTCTGGAGCTATCCAGACGTACGTTTTCTGTATGCTGACAATGACTTATTTGTCAGATGCGATGACAACAGAATAACAGAAATGTTTATATAATTCTTCAAAAGAGGCCGGGAAGGCGGCCGGGAAGAGTTATGGTTTACATAAGTAATAAAAACTATCAAGAATAGGTTTAGGAGGAATTAAGTATGGAATTCAACACAGAATTTATTAAGGGTTGTTCAGCAATCGGTGCAGGTCTTGCTCTTATCGCAGGTATCGGACCCGGTGTAGGCCAGGGTATTGCGGCAGGACATGCAGCATCAGCAGTAGGACGTAACCCCGGAGCAAAGGGTGATGTAACAAGTACTATGTTACTTGGCCAGGCCGTAGCAGAGACAACCGGTCTTTATGGTCTGTTAGTTGGTATGATCCTTCTCTTCGTTCAGCCATTAGCAAAATAAAGCCCCCAAAGAATTAATTGACAGAAAGGAGGCAGTAAGTTAATGGATCCAAGATTGTTTGATCTTGACTTTCAGCTTTTACATGATGCATTGCTTACGCTGATAGCGGTCATTACATTATTCTTCTTTGCATCTTATTTCTTTTTCAATCCCGCAAGGGAATTCCTGAAAAAGAGACAGGACAAGATCAAGGGTGAACTTGATGAAGCAAAGAACAGCAAAGAAGAAGCTGAAGCTTTAAAAGCAGAATATGAGCAGAAGCTTAAGGATGTGGACAAGCAGGCAGAAGCAATTCTCAGCGAAGCAAGAAAGAAAGCAATAGATAATGAGGCTTCAATCGTGGCAAAGGCCAAAGAAGAAGCCGGAGCAATTATTTCAAGAGCCAACACGGAAGCAGAACTCGAGAAGCAGCGTGTAGCCGATGATGTTAAGAAAGAAATGGTTAACGTTGCGGCTGAATTGGCTAAGAAGGTAATCGGCGAGAATATGAATGACAGTGTTCAGGATCGCCTTGTAGAAGACACATTAAAGGAAATGGGTGAGAGTACATGGCTAAGCTAATCAGCAAGACCTATGGAGATGCCCTTTTAAGCGTAGCGGTTGAGGAAGACAAGATTGATTCCTTCGCTGAAGAGATCGCGGCACTTGAGAATGTGTTACAGGATAATCCTGATTTCGACAGACTTATCAATAATCCCCGTGTTGCCATGGAGGATAAAGTTAAGGTTGTTGAAAATGTTTTTAAAGGACACTTAAGTGATGAAATAATCGGTTTCATGACAATGATAGTGTCTAAGGGCAGATTCACACAGATACATGAGATCCTTCAGTATTTTACGGATAAGGTAAAGGAACTGAAGGGAATTGGAGTGGCTTATGTAACAACCCCCAAGGAACTGACAGAGAGTCAGAAGAAGGATGTTGTGAACAAGCTCACAGACACTGCAGGATTCAAGACCATGGAAATGCATTACGAAGTAAAGCCTGAGCTTATAGGCGGAATGCAGATTCGCATCGGTGACAGAGTTGTAGACAGCAGTGTTAGTACAAAGATTACAAAGATGCAGCAGGGACTGATGAAGATACAGCTTGCTGACAATCAGAATTAGGAAAGGAACAGATCCATGAATTTAAGACCAGAAGAAATAAGTTCAGTCATCAAGGATCAGATCAAGCGATATGCCAATGAGATGGAAGTATCCGATGTAGGTACGGTAATCCAGGTGGCAGACGGTATTGCCCGTGTACATGGTCTTGAAAAAGCTATGCAGGGCGAACTTCTTGAGTTCCCGGGCGAGATATACGGTATGGTGCTTAACCTCGAAGAGGACAACGTAGGTGTCGTTCTTCTCGGTAACAGCAAGAATATCAGTGAGGGAGATATCGTTAAGACTACAGGACGAGTTGTTGAGGTTCCTGTAGGTGATAATATGCTTGGCAGAGTCGTTAATGCATTGGGACAGCCTATTGATGGCAAAGGACCGATCCAGACTGACAAGTATCGTCAGATTGAAAGAGTTGCATCAGGTGTTATCACAAGAAAGTCCGTTGATACACCTTTACAGACAGGTATTAAGGCTATCGATTCCATGGTTCCAATCGGACGTGGACAGAGAGAGCTTATTATCGGTGACCGTCAGACAGGTAAGACGGCAATCGCAATTGACACTATCATCAACCAGAAGGGACAGGGTGTTAAGTGTATATACGTTGCCATTGGTCAGAAGGCATCGACAGTTGCTAATATTGTTAAGACACTTGAAGAATACGGTGCTATGGCTTATACAACCATCGTTGCTTCTACGGCAAGTGAGCTTGCACCCCTTCAGTATATTGCACCATATGCAGGATGTGCTATCGGTGAAGAGTGGATGGAGAACGGAGAAGATGTACTTGTTATCTATGATGACTTAAGTAAGCATGCAGCTGCTTATCGTACACTCTCATTGCTTCTTAAGAGACCACCGGGACGTGAGGCATACCCCGGAGATGTATTCTATCTGCATTCAAGACTTCTTGAGAGAGCAGCCAGAATGTCTGAAGAATACGGCGGCGGATCACTTACGGCTCTTCCCATTATAGAGACACAGGCCGGAGACGTATCGGCATATATTCCTACCAATGTAATTTCAATTACAGACGGTCAGATATATCTCGAAACAGAAATGTTCAATTCAGGCTTCCGTCCTGCAGTTAATGCCGGTCTTTCGGTATCACGAGTTGGTGGTGCCGCTCAGATTAAGGCTATGAAGAAGATTGCCGCTCCTATTCGTGTGGAGCTTGCACAGTACAGAGAACTTGCAGCATTTGCTCAGTTCGGTTCCGAGCTGGATAACGATACAAAAGAGAAGCTTGCACAGGGTGAAAGAATCAGAGAGATTCTTAAACAGCCACAGTACAAGCCCATGCCTGTTCAGTATCAGGTAATCATTATCTATGCGGCAACAAACAAATACCTTATCGATATTTCGGTTTCGGATATCACAAGATTTGAGAGCGAGCTCTTTGAGTTCCTTGATACAAAGTATCCTGAAATACCTAAGAATATCGCGACAGAGAAGCAGATAAGCGATGCTACGGATGAACTGCTTAAGAAGGCTATCGTAGAATTCAAAGAACAGTTCAAGTAAGCTTAACAGATTGGAAGGTGATAACGTATGGCGTCTATGAGAGACATCAAAAGACGTAAAAGTAGTATCCAAAGTACTGGACAGATCACTAAAGCCATGAAGCTTGTCTCAACGGTTAAGTTACAGCGTAGTAAACAGGCGGCTATCAACAGCAAAGATTATTTTAATTATATGTACAGGACTGTACAGTCCATGCTTGCAAAGGCCGGATCCATTAATCATTCTTTTGTAAAAGGCAATGACTCTTCCAAGAAAGCAGTCATAATGATAACGGGTAACAGAGGCCTGGCAGGCGGATATAATTCAAACATAGTTAAGACCGTAACAAGAAGCGGAATGAGCAAAGATGATATGATCATCTATTCTGTAGGTAAAAAAGGCCGTGAAGCAATGCACAGACACGGCTACGAACTTGCAGCTGATTATTCCACAATGATTGATGCACCTCAGTATGATGATGCGATGAGATTGTCGGCAGTACTTCTTAATGCATTCAGAAACGGTGAGATCGGCGAGATATATCTTGCATACACAGGCTTCAAGAATACGGTTGTACATGAGCCCAAACTCATAAAACTTCTTCCGGTAGAATTAAGCGAAGATGCGGAAACAAACGAGCAATCCAAGGTTCCCATGAACTTCGAGCAGGAAGAGGAAGAAGCGCTTGAACTCATCATCCCCAAATATGTCACAAGTCTGATATACGGCGGTATGATCGAATCGGTTGCCAGTGAGAACGGCGCACGTATGCAGGCGATGGACAATGCTACATCAAATGCCGAAGAAATGATTGATAAGCTGACACTGCAGTACAACAGAGCCAGACAGGGTTCTATCACGCAGGAACTTACAGAGATCATTGCCGGTTCACAGGCGATATCTTAGTGTGTGCAGTATAAAATTTATTCTAGAAAGGAAAAAACAATGGCAGATAAGACAATCGGTAAAATTACCCAGATTATCAGTGCCGTACTTGATATCAAGTTTGCTGACGGTAAGCTTCCGGAAATTAATGAAGCTATTAAGATAACAAGAACAGACGGAAGTGTACTTGTTGTAGAGGTTGCACAGCATTTGGGCGACGATACGGTAAGATGTATTGCCATGGGTCCTACAGACGGTCTCGTAAGAGGCATGGATGCAGAGGCTACAGGTGCTCCTATCACTGTACCTGTCGGAGAGAATACATTGGGAAGAATGTTCAATGTATTGGGAGAACCCATTGACAATATTCCGGCTCCGGAGGTAACTACCTATGAGCCTATACACAGACCCGCTCCCGAATTCGTTGATCAGGCAACTGAAGCAGAGATACTTGAGACAGGTATTAAGGTAGTCGATCTTCTTTGTCCTTATCAGAAGGGTGGAAAGATCGGTCTGTTCGGTGGTGCCGGTGTTGGTAAAACCGTACTTATACAGGAATTGATCAGAAATATCGCTACAGAGCACGGTGGATATTCAGTATTCACGGGTGTTGGAGAGCGTACAAGAGAAGGTAACGACCTTTATTACGAAATGAAGGAATCAGGCGTTATCGATAAGACTACAATGGTGTTCGGACAGATGAACGAGCCTCCGGGAGCAAGAATGAGAGTAGGTCTTACAGGACTTACAATGGCAGAGTACTTCCGTGATAAGGCAGGAAAAGACGTTCTTCTGTTCATTGATAACATCTTCAGATTTACACAGGCAGGTTCTGAGGTATCAGCCCTTCTCGGACGAGTACCTTCAGCCGTTGGTTACCAGCCTACATTGCAGACAGAGATGGGTGCTCTTCAGGAGAGAATCACATCTACAAAGAACGGATCAATCACATCTGTTCAGGCTGTATACGTACCTGCGGACGACCTTACAGACCCTGCACCTGCTACAACATTCGCACACTTGGATGCTACAACGGTTCTTAGCCGTTCCATCGTTGAGTTGGGTATCTATCCTGCGGTTGATCCTCTTGAATCAACTTCACGTATTCTTGATCCCAGAATCGTTGGAGAAGAGCATTACAATGTTGCGCGTGGTGTTCAGGAAATCCTTCAGAAGTATAAGGAATTACAGGATATCATTGCTATCCTTGGTATGGACGAGCTTGGTGAAGAAGATAAGCTTGTTGTATCAAGAGCACGTAAGATACAGAGATTCCTTTCACAGCCTTTCTTTGTTGCCGGTCAGTTCACAGGACTTGAAGGTAAGTATGTTCCCGTACAGGAAACAATCAGAGGCTTCAAAGAGATTATTGAAGGTAAGCATGACGATATTCCGGAGAGTTATTTCCTTAATGCCGGAAGCATCGACGATGTTCTTGCTCGTGTTAAATAATACAGCCTCCTAAGGAAGAGGAACAGATATGGCAGATAGTTTTGAAATAAGAATTATTACACCCGATCGAACTTTCTATGTGGGAGAAGCCGAAATGGTGGAATTCAACACCACGGAAGGCGAGATAGGTGTATATAAAAATCATATACCCATGACGGTAATCATCAAGCCTGGTGTTTTGACCATAACGGGTCAGGAAGTAAAGAAAGCGGCTTTACATTCGGGCTTTGCGGAAATACTTCAGGATTCCGTTACGATTCTGGCAGAAGTAATAGAATGGCCGGAAGAGATTGATGAGGAACGTGCAATAGCTGCTAGGGACAGAGCTGAGAAGAGAATCAGAGAGCATGATCCCAAGACGGATATTGCCAGAGCCGAGACTGCATTACAGAGAGCAGTTGCAAGAATTAATGTTATCAGATAAATAATCAAAGACCATGTGCATTATGAATGTGTGCATGGTCTTTGTGAGTAGAAGCGATTATGAAGATATGGATCAGGAGAGGCATTGTCGCATTGGTATTCATTGCGGCTTTAGTCGGATTCTCATTATATTTTAATCAGAGCAGAACCGATATGACTATAGAGATGCAACAGGCATCTCTTCCTGTTGTGTATATAAATATAGCGGACAACTACGTTAATGAAATGCACGGCTATATGGAAAAAATGGATGTGGGAACCATGAAAGGTCCCATAACACCCATAGGCGACAACAGAAAAGTCACCTTCGTGGTGGAAAAATACGGTAAAAACATATCTTCTCTTTCCCTGGAAGTAAGAAGTCTTGACGGCGAACGCCTGATAGAGGACACGCCCATCGTCAATTACAGAGACCTTACCAACGAACTCCAGACAACGGTAAGTCTTAAGGATTTGATCGAAGAGGGAAAGGAATATAATGTAACACTTATCCTGGAGCTGTCCGACGGAAGAAATGTATATTACTATACCAGAGTAGTTCAGAACGAAGAAGCGGACGCTGCGGACAAGATAGGATTTGTACTGGACTTTAACAGTAAGACCTTCTCTAAGGCCGATATCAAGGACCTGTCTGCATATCTGGAGCCAAGCAGAGAAGGTGACAATACTGATTTCGGTAATGTCAACATACACAGCAACAGCAACCAGATATCCTGGGGAGACATGGAGCCTTATCCCGAATCTCAGAAGCGTATTACTCTGTATGAGATAGGCAAGGAGATGGCTTCGATACAGTTGAAATATCAGGTCCTTACCAGAATTGACGGAGAGACCAGACATTTTAATGTAACAGAGTTCTACAGGATAAGAAAAGGAACGGAAAGATATCATCTCATAAGCTTTGACAGAAAGATGTCGGAGATATTTGTAATGGGTGATAATGTAGTTGAAGAGACCGGAATGAATCTGGGTATTCAGGAAGATCCTCTGGAGATAGTTCAATGCGAAGGAGGAGATGTAATAGCTTTTACCAACGGCGGTCGTCTCTACAGCTACAATATTGCGGAAAACAAACTTGCCAGAATATTTGCTTTTTACGATGATTCTGAAGACGATATCAGGCATCAGTACCAGTCAAACAACATTAAGATCCTTAATGTGGAAGAGAACGGTAATGTCTCTTTTATAGTATACGGATATATGAACCGAGGAACTCATGAAGGACGCGTGGGCGTAGAGCTGTGCTATTACAACAGTCTCGTAAATACCATTGAAGAGCAGGTGTTTGTGCCTTATTCGAAGTCCTATGAGATTCTTAAATGCGATATTGAAAAGCTCAGTTACTTCAATACAATGGGCGATTTCTTCCTATATATGGACGGAGCCATATATAACATATCCACCGAAAAGATGAATTACAAGGAAGAAGCCTCCAATCTGTACACGGATACATTCTTTGTATCCGAAAGCGGCAATTACGTCGCATGGCAGGAAAAAGAAAACGAGAGCAGACTGTCTGACAGACTTATGCTGATGAACCTTGATACAGAGGAAATAACCGTTATAGGTGCCGGATCCGAGAGATACATAAGGCCCATAGGTTTTATGAAAGAGGATCTCATATACGGTATATGCGAGGAAAATGACGTGGCAAAGAGCATATACGGCGATACCATAACCCCTATGTATGAAGTCATAATCAGGGATGAAAGCGGAAGCATCTTAAAGGAGTACAGTCAGGAGAATATCTATATAACAGAGGGAACCATAGAGGATAACCAGATTACTCTGAAGAGAACGGAAAAGGATCCCGAAACAGGACTCTATCACGACATTGAAGATGACCACATCACCAACAACGAAGAGGTGGTAGAGGGTAAGAATACCGTAGTGGTAAGCACATCGGAGATATTCAAGAAAGTGTACGGAATATCCCTGAAGAGCGAAGTGGACAGCAGAAGCCTTAAGCTGTTAACGCCTAAAGAAGTAGTGTATGAAGGCGGAAGAGAACTCGAATTAAAGACTGCGGATGACAATCGATTCATTGTCTACGGTGACGGCGAATCCGTCGGTATATATGACAATCCTGCCGATGCAGTGGCAAAGGCATATGATATCAGAGGAATTGTTAATGATATGAAGGGCAATACTCTGTATAAAAGAGGAGAACTTGCCGACAGGAATCAGATTATGGCAATTGAAGCCGAGTCCACCACCGATAAGAAGAATTCTTTGGCAGTATGTCTTGATAATATGCTTAGGTTGCAGGGTATCTCGAGAAATTCCGAGTACTATATAGAAAAAGGCGAGAGCGTATATACCATACTGGATGAGAACCTCCATGATGCATATATACTTAATCTCACCGGTTGTGATTTGAATGTTACAAAATATTATGTCAACCTAGATCTTCCGGTTCTGGCAATGCTGGATAACGGACAGGCATATCTGATAGTAGGCTTCAATGCCCAAAACATTGTATTATTCGATCCCGAAAGCGGAGAAATATACAAAAAGGGTAATGAAGACTCAAGGGCCTTGTTTGAAGAAAACGGCAACAGATTCTTGACATATTCTTTGAAAGATACACAGTAAAAAAGAAATCCCTCAATTGAGGGATTTCTTTTTTTACAATGATATTCAAGCCGAGGATTACAGTTCACCGTTCATATATCGATTAACGATAGACTGAATTCTTTCATTGGGAACAAGAAGATCGCTTATTGAAGAATCATGATTAAGTGTATCAATGATGTAAGCGATGTACTTGCTCATGTCACAGCTGACATACCATTCTTTACCTAGCAATTCTTCCGGCTGGTACACAAGGTTGGTTGTAAGAACCTTTGTTATAATACCTTTCTGGTAGAAATCATCAAATTTCTCAAGGCCATTGGTAAAGAGGCCGAATGTAGAGAATACGAATATTCGGTTAGCCTGGCGCTTCTTAAGCTCACCGGCAACCTCAAGCATACTCTCACCGGATGAGATCATATCGTCAATAATGATAACATCCTTGCCTTCCACATTGGAACCAAGGAACTCATGAGCAACGATAGGATTGCGTCCGTTGACGATTCTTGTATAGTCTCTTCTCTTGTAGAACATACCCATATCAAGACCAAGCACGTTGGCAATGTATATTGCTCTTCCCATACCGCCTTCATCAGGGCTTATTACCATCATATGATCTGCATCAATCTTAAGATCCTTAACATTCTTAAGCAGTCCTTTGATGAACTGGTATGCAGGCTGAACTGTCTCAAAACCGTTAAGAGGAATAGCGTTCTGAACTCTGGGATCGTGCGCATCAAAGGTGATGATGTTATCAACACCCATCTTCACAAGTTCCTGAAGAGCCAAAGCACAGTCAAGCGATTCTCTGGATGTACGACGATGCTGTCTGCTTTCATAAAGGAAAGGCATGATAACTGTAATTCTTCTTGCCTTACCGCCTACAGCAGCAATAATTCTCTTAAGATCTGAAAAATGATCATCGGGAGACATATGATTTTCGTATCCACTCATAGAATATGTAAGTGAATAGTTACATACATCAACCATGATAAAAAGATCCGAACCACGTACAGATTCAAGAATCTCGCCCTTTGCCTCACCGGAACCGAATCTGGGGATTTTGGTATTCAGAAGGTATGAATCTCTCTGATAACCTGCAAAAGCCAAACTGGTCTTGTGCTCGTTTTCCCTTTCGGTTCTCCATTTTACAAGATAAGAATCAACTTTCTTACCAAGTTCCGAGCAGCTCTGTAAAGCTATAAGTCTCAAAGAACCAACGGGGATGGACTCAAGATTCCTTTTTTCTTCACGCTTAACCATGTGAGAAAATCCTCTCTTTCTTCGCTATAAAGTTAGTTTCTTTGCTATACGGATATCCGGACCCGACATTCTGCAGAAGTTGTAGCCTCCGGTCAGTCTTGAAAAAATTCTGTCCGTGTATCTGTCCCTAAGATCTTCATAGGTAAGATTGGTGGATATAACCACAGCCTTTTTCCGGATAGCCCTTTCATTGAGAAGAGAGAAGAGAGATGAAATCGTAAAGTTATTGTTCATCTCAGTACCCAAATCGTCAATGATCAGAAGATCGGATTCGTAAAGGCTGTTACCTTCGCTGAAGCTCTTGTTCTTATAATCAAAGGTCTGTTTGGAAAGTTCTTCCATAAGAGATATGGCGGAAAAATAAATAACCGAATATCCCTTGGCCAACAGTTCCTTTGCAATACATGTCGACAATAATGATTTGCCGGTACCTACTGTACCATAAAATATGAGATTTTGGTAGTCTTTCTTGAAGTCATTTACAAATCTTACAGCCATATCGTAAGAATCTTTGAAGTGAATCAAGTCTTCTCCGCTGTAATATTTGTCGCTAATCATGCTGAAATCAACGTTTTTAAGGACCTCGTTGATATTAGACTGCTCATAGAGAAGATTATTGATCTCCTGCTTGAGACAATGACATTTTTCGTTGCCTATATAGCCTGTGTCCTTGCAATCCGGACACTCATAGACCTTTTCAAGATAGTCCTTAGGATAACCGGCACCCATCAGAACGGCATCTCTTTGATCGCTGAGACTCTGAATAAGAGAGCTGAGATCCTCAAGAGCACTCTTGTCGCCTTCCAAGGCACGTTTTGCTCTCTCCATGCTGACAGATACGATTGTATCGGTAAGCTCCTTGTAGCCGTCTACATGAGTATTGATGTACTCCAGACGCTCTGATGCAAGTCTGGCAGAGGCAAGCTGCTTCTGGTCGTATTTTCTTTTTATGGCATCAAACTGATCGTTGGTTATGGACATAATGATTATTTCCTGTTTTTACTAAGCAACTGAGCTTCCAGCTCGGCAAAATTATATTCCTTCTGTTCCAGCTGGTGGAAAGAAGTGGTCGCCTTCTTTGGTGTTGAAGGCTTAACATTGTATTTCTTAATGTAGCTTCGGGCCTCTTTTACCGTTGAGATATTATTGTTGGCCCAAGTGATCGCAACCTTATCCATATAAGCGAAAGATCTCTTATCGTGCTCTATACAGTATTGAAGCAGGAAATCAATGAGATCTGTGCTGAAATGCAGTTCGTCACAGTAGAACTGGAGCGAACGCACATCGTTAGCCGAAAGTGTCTTGCCAAGATAACGCTCGGCAATAAAAATAAGCTGGGTAGATTCTTCCCTGTTCTTAAATGACCTGATCTCATCAAGACTGTACTGAGGCTTTGCAAAGCCGCCGACAGTCGAAATCGGTGTCTGTGCTTCCACAATATTCTGTTTTGTGGGAATAACCTGAGTAAAATTAGTAGAAACATGACTGGGCGTCTGCCTTCTTACAGGGTTAGACACCTCGTAGAGACGTATTCCGACAATACCCCCGTTCTGGTCATAATCAAGAGAAAGAAGCCCCTTCTTCTCCCAATAACGAAGAGCACGGCATACGTCCTTCTCCGTGTGGTTGAATTTGTCGGCTATCTCGCTGATATTCGTTGCCATATGAGCATTGGTCATACGTATAAGATATAAATAAACCTTGATCTGAGCATCATTTGCATCAGAAAGGTATTCATCAATAAAAATGTTAGAGATCAGGGTGTTGTCACTGTCCTGGTCTCTGTAGAGCGTTAAATCACACATATACTCTCCCGTCCCAATTCATTCAGTATCTGGATTATAGCACAAGGAAAACTAAAAACAAATAGGTAGATTGCTCTAAAACCCAGTAAAATAGGGGCTTTGCGGGTATTGTGGATAATGTGGATAATGTGGAAAAAGAGAACTGCACCGGGACTAAATTCCGTAAATACGGGAAATGCCGGATACAAAAATATCCACAAAACCCCGTATCCTAATCGATACAAAATCTTGTGGATATTGTGAACAACTATATACCAAGTATGCTTTCGCCCACTTTTACTATATCTCCGGCCCCCATAGTTATTAACAAATCACCTGAGGAACAATTTTCTAAAATAAAATTTTCTATTTCGTCAAAAGTAGGGAAATAATGGCAACTGGTTCCCAGTTTCAGGATCTCTTCCTGCAGATCTCTGGAACTGATTCCGATTGTATTCTTTTCTCTTGCAGCATAGATATCCGATAGGATAACTACGTCAGCCTGACTGAGAACATTGGCGAAATCCTTTAAGAAAGCCTGTGTTCTTGTATATGTATGAGGCTGGAAAGCAACTATCAGTCTGCTATGAGGATAGTTCTTAGCTGCAGTAAGGGTTGCGTTTATCTCTGTGGGATGATGAGCGTAATCATCAATAATGGTCATTCCGCCAATCTTACCCTTGAGTTCAAAACGTCTGTCAGTTCCTGTAAAGGCTCTCAAAGCGGCAATGGAGGTTCCTTTTTCTATTCCGCATACATCCGCAACACATATGGCGGCCATTGAATTGGCTACGTTGTGGATGCCCGGTACCGAAAGCTTGATCTCATATTCACCCTCCGGACAGTGGAGCGTATAAGAAGGATGTCCCAACTCATCATATTTAATATCACTTGCGTAGTAATCATATTTTGAATCCAAGCCATAAGTAAGGATCTTGCAGGGCAGTCCCTTTGTGATTTCTCCCCTGTTCTCAATGTCACCGTTGATGATAAGAGAACCGTCGGCGGGTAAAAGCTCGGCGAACTTCCTGAAGGACGCCCTTATATCATTGATGTCCTTGAAGAAATCAAGATGATCTTCTTCTATATTTAAAATAACTGAGATCTTAGGGAAAAAGTTGAGGAAGCTGTTGGTATATTCACAGGCTTCGGCAACAAAATAATCGGAATGTCCTATACGGATATTGCCGCCGATACTCTTAAGAATACCTCCTATTGTAAGAGTGGGATCGTCATCATCCCAGAGGAGTATCTCGGATACCATGGAAGTTGTGGTGGTCTTGCCATGAGTTCCCGATATAGCGATGGGAAGGTTGAAGTTTTTCATTATCTCTCCAAGAAGTTCAGCTCTGGAAAGACTGGGAATCTTCTTTTCCTGCATGGCAACCCATTCCGGATTGTCTTTATTGATGGCAGCTGTATATACGAAAAGGTCAATATCATCCGTAATATTGGATGCATGCTGTCCTATATAGACCTGAATTCCTTTTTCTTCAAGACTGTCGGTAAGTGCCGTAGCCTTCATATCAGAACCCGATACCGTAAAATTACGGCTTAAAAGTATCTCGGCGAGACCGCTCATACTGATACCGCCAATGCCACAAAAATAAACATGTATAGGCTTATCAAAATCAATCTGATACATAACTTTCCTTTCTGCCCGGATACAAGCCAAAAGTCCGCTTAAGAGAGACTTTTAACTGCCTGACACAATAGAATCATCCTATGACTACAATATTAGCTCAAATGGGATAAAAAAACAATGAAAGTGACGTACTAGTTAAATTAAACAAAAAATTTGTAAAATTTACCGAGTTTTTGTAAATAATATTAACATTTCGATGTTGTTGTGCTATAATTTACATACAATTTTCCGCAAGGAATAGAGGCATAGGGGTGAATATGTATGATTAAGAAGGAAATGATAGCTATGCTGCTTGCAGGTGGACAGGGCAGCAGGCTGGGAGTTTTGACATCCAAGGTAGCAAAGCCTGCGGTGTCATTCGGTGGTAAGTACAGAATCATCGATTTTCCACTCAGTAACTGTATTAATTCGGGGGTAGACACGGTCGGTGTACTTACACAGTATCAGCCGTTACGTCTGAATACTCATATCGGTATCGGAATCCCTTGGGATTTGGACCGTAATATCGGTGGTGTTACCGTACTTCCTCCATACGAGAAGATATCAAGTACCGAATGGTACACAGGTACGGCTAATGCCATATATCAGAATGTGGACTATATTGACAGCTTTAATCCTGAATATGTGCTTATTCTTTCAGGCGACCACATCTACAAGATGGACTACGAGGTTATGCTTGATTTCCATAAGCAGAACAAGGCTGAATGTACAATAGCCGTTATGCCTGTTCCAATGGAAGAGGCCAAGCGATTCGGAATCATGATTACAGACGAGAATCGCAAGATTACAGACTTTGAAGAAAAACCCGAGAATCCGAGAAGTAACCTGGCTTCAATGGGTATATATATATTCAATTGGAAAACCCTTAAGGAAGCGCTTACCGCTGAGGCAGATCAGCCCAATCTTGATTTTGGTAAGCACGTTATTCCATATTGTCATAAAAAGGGTGCTCCTTTGTATGCCTATGAATTCACAGGTTATTGGAAAGATGTAGGAACTCTCAATTCATATTGGGAAGCCAATATGGAACTTATAGACATAGTACCCGAGTTCAACCTCTATGAGGAATACTGGAAGATATATACCAAGAGCGAGGCTCTTCCTCCTCAGTATTTTGCTTCCACCAGTAAGGTTGAGAAGAGCATCATAGGTGAAGGCACCGAAATATACGGAGAAGTATACAATTCGGTTATCGGTTGCGGTGTAACCATAGGAAAAGGAACGGTGGTCAGAGATTCAATCATTATGAATCACAGTGTCATCGGAGTAGACTGCGAGTTAAACAAGACTATTGTTGCAGAAGATGTTCATATTGGTAACGGAAGTCGCTTCGGTATAGGCGATGAAGCGGAAAACGAGACCGATCCTCACATCTACAATCACGGACTGGTATGTATAGGGGAAAAGAGCGTTATACCCGAGGGAATAACGGTAGGAAAGAATGCCTGCATATTTGGAGTAACTGATGAGTCGGATTATCAGAATAACGAACTCCCCAGCGGTAAGACTTTGAATAAGGCAGGTGAAGAATAATGAGAGCGATAGGAATTATATTAGCAGGTGGAAATAACCACCGTATGAAAGAGTTATCTCAGAAGCGTGCCATTGGTGCAATGCCAATAGCAGGAAGTTACAGAGCAATCGACTTTGCATTGAGTAATATGTCCAATTCTCATATTCAGAAGGTTGCCGTTTTTACACAGTACAACGCAAGAAGCCTTAATGAGCACCTCAGTTCTTCAAAATGGTGGGACTTCGGACGTAAGCAGGGCGGACTCTTTGTTTTCACACCGGCGCTTACGGCTGAGAACAGCTACTGGTACAGAGGAACAGCAGATGCCATCAATCAGAATCTGGAATATCTGAAGTCCAGTCATGAACCCTATGTTGTTATCTGTTCTTCGGACTGTGTATACAAGCTGGATTACAATAAGGTATTGGAATTCCATATTGAGAAGAAGGCAGATATAACCGTTGTATGCAAGGACATGGATGCAAGGGTTGATATAGACCGCTACGGTACCGTAAAGATGAATGAAGAGTGCCAGATAATGGACTTCGAAGAAAAACCCGTAGTGGCTAAATCAAATACAATCTCTTGCGGTATCTACGTTATAAGAAGAAGACTTCTTATAGAGATGATAGAGAGATGTGCGGAAGAAGACAGATATGATTTCGTAAGGGATATTCTTATCAGATACAAGGATCAGAAGAGAATATTCGGTTACAAGATGAAGGAATACTGGAAGAACATTGCATCTGTGGATGATTATTTCAGTGCAAACATGGATTTCCTTAAGTCTGAGATAAGAGACTACTTCTTTAAGCAATATCCCGATATTTATTCAAAGGTGGATGACCTTCCTCCGGCAAAATACAATCCGGGAGCTCATATTTCCAACAGTCTTATCAGCTCCGGAACAATTGTTAACGGAACAGTAGAGGATTCGGTGGTATTCCGTAAAGCATTTATCGGTAACAACTGTACCATCAAGAATTCAATCATTCTCAATGATGTCTACATCGGCGACAACTCATATATTGAGAACTGTATAGTCGAGACCGGAAGTACCATGAAGGCTAACTCTTATCATAAGGGCGAGAACGGTATCGAGATAGTAGTTGAGAACAGCGAAAGATTTGTAATGTAGAAAACTACATAATGGGGGATTGAGAGGGCTGCGGCAAAACCGCAGTCTTCTTATTTTGAGGTGAATTGAGGTGAATTGTGTTCCAACAAGGATGTTGGATAATAATTCCCCGAAAAAGCTGCGCCATGGATGGCGCAGCAGGGGAATTATGTTATACTAAAACCATGCACATTATAGTAGGATTAGGTAACCCAACAAAAGAATATGAAGGCACACGTCACAACGTAGGATTCATGTGTATTGACAGGATAGCGGAAAGTCATAACATCGCTGTTATGGAGAAAAAGCACAAATCCATGATTGGCAAGGGATTCATAAACGGTGAAAAAGTTGTGCTGGTAAAGCCTCTTACATTTATGAACCTCAGCGGCGAAGCCGTGAGAGAAGTTCTTGACTACTACAAGCTCTCTCCGGAGGATGATCTTATAGTTCTCTACGATGATATAAGTCTGCCTGTGGGAAAATTGCGCATTCGTCCCAAGGGAAGCGCTGGAGGACATAACGGTATCAAGAATATTATCAAGCACACCGGCACGGATGTCTTCAAGCGTATCAAGGTCGGAGTGGGAGAAAAGCCTTCCCGTATGGACCTGGCAGATTATGTATTGGGACATTTTGACGAAGAAGATAAAAAACTGATAGATGAAAGCCTCGACAGGGTGCTTTCCGCCATAGACTTGCTTGTACGTGATGAGACAGATGAGGCTATGAATAAATTCAATTGACAAATCTCACTAACGGATCAAAAACAGAATAGTCGGTTTATTTATGAATGCTATCACCATGCCCCTTAAAGAGTGGGCTCCTTACGAAGAAATTGAAGAACAGCTAAGAAAAAAACAGTCACCGGTCATATCCATATCCGGCTGTACAGATTCCCAGAAGATTAACATGATAGAAGCACTGAGCGATGGTCTTGCCAACAGGATCATCGTTACTTACAGTGAGCAAAGAGTTCAGGAGATTCTGAGCGATCTGCGCCTCTACGAAAGATCCGTATATTCATATCCCGCAAAGGACCTGATATTCTATCAGGCAGATATTCAAAACAACAGACTGACAGAGGAGAGAATAAAGGCTTTAAAAAGGATTGCGGCAGGGGTACCCGTTACCCTTGTAACAACATTTGCTGCCCTTATGACTCCGGTACTCCCTATAGAAATATATAAAAACAGCGTAGTACATATAGACAAAAAAACGTCGGTAGATGAAAAGGATCTGGCAAAGAGACTGGTGTCCATGGGATATGTAAGAAACTACCAGGTAGAGTCTCCCGGTCAGTTCTCCGTAAGAGGCGGTATAGTAGATATATTCGATCTTACGGAAGAGAATCCTTACAGAATTGAGCTGTGGGGAGATCAGGTTGAATCCATAAGGTCATTTGATATAGACACACAAAAATCAATAGAAGTAATTGAAAGTGTGAATATATTTACCGCGGCCGAAATGGTAATCGATGAAGACAGATTATCGGAAGGTTTGGCACGTATCGAGAAGGACGCAGCAAAAGTGTCCGAAAAATTCAGATCCGAATTCCTTACCGAAGAGGCATATAGGGTTGAAACAGCCTGCAAGACACTCCGAGAAGACCTGACCGAACTGGGAAGAATGGTCAATCTTGAAGGATATATCAATTATTTCTATACGGAGACAGGACTGTTGACCGATTATTTTGATGCAAAGAATACCGTATTGGTGCTGGATGAGCCCGTAAGGATAAAAGGACATGCAGATGCGGTCTCTTTTGAATTTGGGGACAGTGC
Source organism: uncultured Lachnospiraceae bacterium (assembly GCA_902779505.1). GTDB lineage: Bacteria > Bacillota > Clostridia > Lachnospirales > Lachnospiraceae > Colinaster. The sequence continues at coordinate 28,161 of CACZBZ010000002.1, read as the reverse complement.
GACCAATCGTCTTGCCAAAGGATATATGCTGCCGGGACAGACAGACATACTCAAGAACGCGGATGAAGTTCTGGGAGGCTGCAATCTTCCGGTTATACAGATATCCACTCTTGAGGAGAAAGGAGTGCTCCTCAAGCCCACATACAAGACAAGTATCATGACCAAACAGCTTGCACCCTACAAGAATCATGTCGAGCTGTTGGAAAAAGATCTGGCCCTGTATAAGAAAAGAGGCTACAGAATTCTTCTTTTGTCCGCTTCCAGAACAAGAGCAAAAAGACTTGCGGAAGAACTGACAAACGATGACCTTCTGGCCATATACTCGGATGATCAGGCAAGGGAACTGATCCCCGGCGAGATTACATGTATGTATGGAAATGCCCTTAAAGGGTTTGAGTATCCTCTGCTTAAATACGTGGTAATATCCGAAAGCGATATATTCGGAACAGATACACATAAAAAGAGAAAAAGCAAAAAAACACAAGCCGGAGTAATAAAGGACTTTGGTGAGTTAAGACCGGGAGATTATGTTGTTCATGAACATTACGGTCTGGGAATGTATGCGGGAATAGAAAAAATAGAGACCGAAGGTGTAATAAAAGACTGTCTGAAGATAGAATACAGAGACAAAGGTGTACTCTTTCTGCTTCCCTCCAATCTGGAAGTATTACAGAAATATGCCGCAGCGGATACAGCCAAAAAGCCTAAGTTAAGCAAGCTTGGCTCCAAGGAATGGGTCAATACAAAATCAAAGGTTAAAGAAGCCATTGAACTGGTGGCGGATGAGTATGGCAGAAGGAATTCGAGGAAATGTTTCCTTATGAGGAGACGGAAGACCAGTTGGCAGCGGTTGAAGATACAAAGAGGGATATGGAAAGTGACAAGATCATGGATCGTCTGATCTGCGGCGATGTAGGTTACGGCAAGACAGAGATTGCCCTGCGTGCTGCTTTTAAGGCAGTATCCGAGAGCAAGCAGGTAGCCGTGCTTGTGCCCACTACCATACTTGCCAATCAGCATTATTCAACCTTTGTTCAGAGGATGAAGAACTTCCCTGTAAGGATTGAACTTCTTTCCAGATTCAAGACAAGTGCCGAACAGAAGAAGATAATCGAAGAATTAAAAAAAGGCATGGTTGATATTGTTATAGGAACACACCGCCTTCTTTCCAATGATGTGGAATACAAAGATCTGGGACTGCTTGTGGTAGACGAAGAGCAGAGGTTTGGAGTTACTCACAAAGAAAAGATAAAGAAGATAAAAGAGAACGTGGATGTTCTCACCCTTACGGCAACTCCGATTCCAAGGACACTGCATATGTCGTTAGTGGGTATCAGAGATATGAGCGTGCTGGAAGAAGCTCCCGCAGAGAGACTGCCCATACAGACTTTCGTATGTGAATTCAACGAAGAGATGGTGAGGGAAGCTATAGTAAGAGAACTGTCCAGAGGAGGACAGGTGTACTATGTCTACAACAGAGTAAACACCATAGCCGATGCTACGGCTAAAATAAAGGAACTTGTTCCGGAAGCCAATGTTGAATATGCTCACGGCCAGATGGACAAAAAAGATCTTGAAGATATAATGATTGATTTTGTTAACGGAGACATAGACGTACTGGTATCCACGACCATTATAGAGACGGGACTTGATATCTCCAATGTTAATACCATCATAATTCATGACTCCGATAAGATGGGATTGTCACAGCTCTACCAGCTGCGAGGACGTGTGGGAAGATCCACAAGGACTGCCTATGCTTTTTTGATGTATCGAAGAGATAAGATGCTTAAGGAAGTGGCAGAGAAGAGGCTGGAAGCAATCAGAGAATTCACAGAACTGGGAAGTGGATTTAAGATTGCCATGCGAGACCTGGAGATCCGTGGTGCCGGTAATATGCTGGGACACAGACAGAGCGGTCACATGGAAGCGGTAGGCTACGATCTCTATTGTAAGATGCTTAATGAAGCAGTGATGGCACGTAAGGGCTTAACAGCCGGAGAAGCGGAATTCAATACCAAGATAGATCTTGATGTGGATGCATTTATTCCCGGAGACTATATCGTCAATGAAGTTCAGAAGCTGGATATATATAAGAGAATATCCGCACTTTCGGATGACGATGAAGTGGAAGAGATGGAAGAGGAATTGAAAGACAGATTCGGTACCATACCTCCTCCCGCCAAGAATCTTCTGACCATAACAAGACTTAAGGGGATAGCCCACAAAGTATTTGCAACGGAAGTCACGGGTCGCAGAGGCCTGATCACAGTGGTGATGAAAGCGGATGCCAGTGTTCGTGTGGAGGGCATACCTGATGTAATGCTGGAGATGGGTAAGGGCCTTCATTTTTACAGCAAGTCTACAAGGATGAGGAGAATCTTCTTATCAATACAAGGCTTCTCTTGGAATGTATGGAAAGAAACTTATGTTATAATGAAAGTGTGGAATAAAACATAATTCTGACCAAAGGAGTATATGTGTATGGACCAGTTCATAACTCAGCAATTGGAATTTGTTGTTCGTCTACTTGCGGCCATATTGTGCGGTGCGGTAATCGGATTGGAGAGACAGTCCATGGCAAAACTGGCCGGAATCAGGACTCACATAATGGTTGCGATTGCGGCTGCGATAATGATGGTTGCGATTGCGGCTGCGATAATGGTCATCATATCCAAGTACGGATTCAATGATGTGCTGTCGGTGAATAGCGGAATTACCGTGGATGCATCCCGTGTGGCAGCAGGCATTATTACGGGTATTGGATTCTTGGGCGGCGGACTGATACTCACCGGCAAGCAGGGATTTGTAAGCGGTATTACAACGGCAGCAGGCGTATGGGCAACAGTTGGTGTTGGTATGGCCATGGGAGCCGGCATGTATATTCTTGGTTTTATAGGTACTGTATGTATAATCGCAACGCAGTTTCTGTTACACGGCAATATCAGACTTGCAAAAGAAAGCCTCAGAGGTCAGATAATAGCGGAGTGTGAAGACAGTTCCGAAGCGGTGCAGAATTATATAGAGGTCAACAGAATAAAGCTTGAACATAAAGAGAAGAAGAGATGTGTTCTTCATCTTATGGTCACCATGTCTCATGTCCATGCATATGATGAAGCGGTCCTTGTTCTTGATGCGATTGAGGGAATTGTGTCATACGAAATATGATTGTGAAAAGAGATTGAAATATGCGTAAAAAAGCATCCATGGAAGACAGGCTTGCCGAAAGCTTTATGGAGCTTGCGGTAAAGAAGCCAATCGAAAAGATAACCATACAGGAGATTACGGACGGAGCTGATGTGATCCGCTCTACTTTTTATAATCATTTTCAGGATAAATATGAACTTCTTGAGTGGATCATATATGAAAAACTCTTAAACAGTCTGGATGTCCTCCTTGAGAACGGTATGATCAGGGAAGCTATAATAGTGGCAGGACGTAATATCCTGCATGACAAGGAATTTTATAAGTGTGCCGTAAAACTGGAAGGCCAGAATTCCTTTGAATCCATAGTGGAAGATGCCATTAAGAAGATATTCCTGAAATTTTTCTTTAAGGCACCCCATGTGGAGGAGGTTCATTCGGCCAATAATCCATGGATCACACCGGAAAGAATGGCGGGATATGTAGCTCACGGTCTCTCCTACATATTCATTATGTGGATTGAAGCGGATATGTGCGTACCGCCTGAACAGATGGCAGAGATATTTACCTATATTGAGGATAAGAGTCTTCTTGATGTTGTCAGGGAAATGGGAGTTGAACCGGAACTGATCAGTTATGATACGATTAAATGAATGTAGTAAATCGATAGACATTTAGATGAAAATGTAGTTCAAAAGTGAACATGAGGCTATAAAACATCATTTTAAAACGAACATATGAAAAGGATTGCTCATTAACAAATGGGCAATCCTTTTTTTATACTGATGATGGAAATAAAAGAATCACAAATTCAAAGAAGGAAGATGATTTTATGAAAGCTTTTGGAAAGGGAATTGTGAGGGGGAGATTTGTAATCCTGATAGTCAGCATTGCTCTTCTTATTCCTGCGGCATTGGGATATTTCAGTACAAGAATCAATTATGATGTACTGTCATACCTGCCGGGTGAGATAGAGACCATGGTTGGCCAGGATATTCTGGAGAAGGATTTCGGAACGGGAGCCTTTTCCATGTGCATCGTCGAAGGAATGGAATTCAAGGACGTTGCAAAACTGAAGCAGAAGATAGAAGGCGTTGACCATGTCAAGGAAGTTATCTGGTACGACTCGGTAGCGGATCTGTCCATACCGGTTGAGATATTGCCGGATGACATCAAAGATACTTTTGTTAACGGCGACGCTACCATGATGGCAGTATTCTTTGACACGACAATATCTTCGGACGAAACAATGGACGCCATAGAAGAAATAAGAGATGTAACGGCAGGCCAGTGCTTCGTAAGCGGTATGTCAGCGGTAGTTACGGATACAAAGAACCTGTCCAATAAGGAGACTCCTGTATATGTATGTCTTGCAGTTGCTCTGTCGATAGTGGTTCTGTCGCTGACCATGGATTCCTTCCTTGTACCATTGTTCTTCCTGTTAAGTATAGGAATGGCAATAATATACAACCTGGGAACCAATTTCATCCAAGGCGAGATATCTTATATAACACAGGCCCTGGCAGCAGTATTACAGCTGGGTGTCACCATGGACTACTCCATATTCCTCTGGCATTCATATAAAGAAAAACAGAGCGAATGCGATGATAAGCAGGATGCCATGGCAGAGGCAATCGCTGCAACAATCAGCAGTGTTGTGGGAAGCTCAATTACAACCGTTGCAGGTTTCGTGGCACTGTGTTTCATGAGTTTTACTTTGGGACTGGATCTTGGAATAGTAATGGCCAAGGGTGTTATCTTCGGAGTAATAAGCTGTGTAACAATACTTCCGAGTATGATTCTTATCTTTGATAAGGCGATTGAGAAAACATCTCACAAACCTTTGCTTCCGGATCTGAGTAAGGTTTCAAATTTTATAACAAAGCATTACATTGTTATAGCGGTGCTTTTCGTATTGATATGGATACCTGCCATATACGGATACACTCATACAGCTGTCTACTACAATCTCGACTCCACATTACCGGAAGATCTGCCTTGTATACAGGCTAATGACAAACTGAATGAACTGTTTGAGATGAATGCAACACATATCATCTTGGCGGACAGTGATCTTCCGGAAAACAGCATGAATGAAATGCTGGACGAGATTAAGAACGTGGACGGTGTCAAGAAAGTCCTGGGACTTGATACATTTGTGGGCCCTATGATACCAAGGGATATGATACCTTCAGACCTGAGAGAGACGCTGGATAACGGTGAATATCAGCTGGTTATGATAATGTCGGAATATCCGGTGGCATCCGATGAGGTTAATGCCCAGGTCGATACTTTGAACGCTATCATAGACAAATATGATAAGGATGCAATGCTCATCGGAGAAGCACCTTGTACAAAGGACCTTATCACAACAACGGATAAAGATTTTAAGGTCGTATCGGCAGTATCGATAGGTGTTATCTTTATCATCATTCTTTTCGTATTTAAATCGGTTTCATTACCGGTAATCCTGGTGGGAGTAATAGAATTTGCGATATTTATCAATATGGGAATACCTTATTACACCGATACAAAACTTCCTTTCATAGCATCGGTTGTAATAGGAACGATACAGCTCGGATCAACTGTGGATTATGCAATACTGATGACCAACAGATACAAGATTGAGAGATATGCGGGCAAGGACAAGAAGGAAGCGATAACAATCGCTCACGCCTGCAGCATTCAGTCGATAATGGTATCGGCATTCAGTTTTTTTGCAGCTACATTCGGAGTCGGACTTTATTCCAACATAGACATGATCAGCGCTTTATGTACATTGATGGCAAGAGGTGCCCTGATCAGTATGGTGGTAGTGCTTTTGGTACTTCCAAGCATGTTTATGATATTTGACGGTCTGATATGTAAGAGCAGCAAAGGCTTTATACAAAAGAGTGAAGCTTAAGTTCTTTTGGGATTCGATAACAGGAAAGGAAGGAACAGTATTATGAAGAATAAGAATTATATATACAGTAATAATATAGGAAAAAAAGCAACAGCATTGATTCTTACAATAGCTCTTGCGGGAATGGGAATGTGCGGTTGCGGACTTCCCGGCAAAACAGTTGCGGATGCGGCCATGGACACAGTTACGGAAGCTTTTACCGATGACGACGCAACACTTTTGAGTGAGCTTATAGCGACACAGGTGGGAACAACAGATGAAAGCGTAGATAAAGAGGAAAGCGTATACGTTGTTGCGGATGCCAACGGCGCAACCAAGGAAGTAATAGTAAGCGACTGGCTCAAGAACACAAGCGGCGAGAAGACAATCGTAGATCAGTCCGATCTTACAGACATTAAGAATATCAAGGGTGAGGAAACATTCGAGAACGACGGTGAAAACATCACATGGAATGCAGACGGAAGCAGCATATATTATCAGGGAACAACAGACAAAGAACTTCCCGTAAGCATGAATATCACATACTATCTTGACGGACAGGAGATGACAGCCGATGAGATAGCAGGTAAAAGCGGTAATGTAACCATCCGATTCGATTATACAAATAACGAAAAGGTAGAGACATCTGTAGACGGAAAGGACACGGAAGTCTATGTACCTTTCACTGTTATGAGCACAATGATTCTTCCTACAGATAAGTTCGCCGATATCAATGTTACCAACGGCAAGGTTATGAGCGAAGGCAACAACAATATAGTTATGGGCCTTGCTTTTCCCGGTCTGACAGAGAGTCTTGATCTGGACAAGGAAGAACTGGAAGAGAAAGATATATCAATTCCGGATTACGTTGAAGTCAATGCTATAACAAGCGACTTCCAGCTGGACATGACATTGTCGGTTATACTCAGTGATGCTCTTTCGGATATTCATCTTACAGATTCCATAGATCTCTCTGAACTTGAAGACGGAATGAACGATCTTACGGATGCAACAACAAAACTTGAAGACGGAAGCGGAGCCTTAAGAGACGGAGTTCAGGAACTCAGCGACAAGACGGGAGAGTTCTCCAACGGAGCAAAAGAACTCTATGACGGAGTTGTAAAATATACAGACGGAGTATCACAGATTGAATCAGGTGTTAATACACTTAAAGAGGGTTCCGGAGCACTTAGCAGCGGGGCTAACGAACTGAGTGCGGGAGCAGCAACACTTAATGAAAAAGTGCAGGCAATATCACTTCCCAGCGGATCACTTACAGAAGAGCAGAAGAATCAGATCAGTTCAGCAGTTGCGGCAGATCCTTTATTATCTGCAGGCGCAAGTCAGCTCAGTAAGGGAATTACACAGGCGGCATTGGGTTCTGTTGCATCATCTATCAATTCATCCGACAGCATAAAGGCTGCTGCATCAAGCGTCAGACCGAATTTTGATAACATGGTTGCTGCAGGTGTAATGACATCAGATCAGGCCGATCAGCTTGCTTACGGAATAGCTTCGGGAATACTTAACAATGTAGCCGGTAAAGTAAGCGGTGCAGCAGAAAGCGAGAATTCAACCGCAACTCAGGCATGCCTTGACGCTCTTACAAGTGCTGCTCAGAAGGGTGCAATCGACGGAGCTTCAGCCGCAGCAGGATCCGCAGCATCATATTCGGGAATGATTGACCAGCTTAAGGCAGCTACATCACAGCTGGCAGACGGTGCCAAAAAGGTTGCAGACGGTGCGGGTCAGTTGGATTCCGGTGTCGGCACATTACAGTCAGGTGTAAATACATTAAACGGCAATTCGGCAGCACTGGTTGACGGTGCATCAAAGCTCTATGACGGCACAGGCAAGTTAACTGATGGAGTAAGTGAACTCTTAACAGGTGCAAACGATCTGAATGACGGAATGGTCAGATTTGATGAAGAAGGAATATCTAAACTTACAGATGCTTTCGACAGCGACGGCAAGAATGTTCTCGACAGGCTTGACGCCACAATGGAAGCTGCCAAGGGATATCACACATTCACATCCCTTGCAGATGGACAGGAGGGAAGCGTCAAGTTCATAATCAGAACCGGCGCTGTAAAATAACCCCATTTTATTTCCAAGACCTCCGGGTATAGGGATAGCCCCCCATACCCGGAGGTTTTTGTTGTCTGAATAAGGATATTCCCACGAGATAAGCTTATAAAATGTCTGTGTTTTCATTTAGAGTTTATTGTGCTAAAATATTGTAGATTATGGGTCAATATGCCCTTATTTCAGCATAAAAAGTTTACATAACATAGATTGAGAGGTATATCAAATGTATGATGCAGTAGACACAGCCCTGAATTTTGTGGACAGGGAAAAAGAAACATTAAAATTCTGGAATGATAATGACATATTCCGTAAGAGTATGGAGCAGAGAGAGAAGTGTGAGACATACACTTTTTATGACGGACCTCCGACTGCTAACGGTAAGCCCCATATAGGACATGTACTTACACGTGTAATCAAGGATATGATTCCCAGATACAGAACAATGAAGGGATACTATGTTCCCCGTAAGGCCGGCTGGGATACTCACGGACTCCCTGTTGAGCTTGAAGTAGAGAAGCTGCTTGGACTTAACGGAAAAGAGCAGATCGAGCAGTACGGTATGGAGCCCTTTATCGAGAAATGTAAGGAATCTGTATGGAAATATAAGGGTATGTGGGAAGATTTCTCGGATACCGTAGGTTTCTGGGCAGATATGGATGATCCGTACGTAACTTACCATGATGATTATATTGAGTCTGAGTGGTGGGCATTAAAAGAGATGTGGAACAAGGGTCTTCTTTACAAGGGATTCAAGATTGTTCCCTACTGTCCTCGTTGTGGTACACCTCTTTCAACAGCGGAAGTATCACAGGGATACAAGACAGTAAAAGAACGCTCGGCTATCGTAAGATTCAAATGTGCGGATGAAGATGCATACTTCCTTGCATGGACAACCACACCCTGGACACTTCCTTCAAATACGGCTCTTTGTGTTAATCCGGATGATACATACTGCAAGGTAAAGGCAGCAGACGGATATACATATTATATGGCTCAGGCTTTGCTTGACACAGTACTGGGCAAGCTTAAGACAGAAGATGCTCCGGCTTTCGAAGTGCTTGAGACATATAAGGGAAAAGATCTTGAAAGAAAAGAGTATATTCCTTTATTTGAGTGTTCCGGCGAAGCAGCCCGCAAGGCCGGCAAAAAGGCTCATTTTGTAACATGTGATTCATACGTTACCATGTCAGACGGTACCGGTATAGTACATATCGCACCTGCATTCGGTGAAGACGACTCCAGAATAGGAAGAGATTATGACCTTCCTTTTGTTCAGTTCGTTAACGGAAAAGGTGAGATGACTGAAGAAACTCCTTATGCAGGTCTCTTTGTTAAGAAGGCGGATCCTGAAGTACTTAAGGATCTTGATGCAGAAGGAAAGCTTTTTGATGCTCCCAAATTCGAGCATGAATATCCTCACTGCTGGAGATGTGACACTCCTCTTATCTACTATGCAAGAGAGTCATGGTATATCAAGGAAACAGCAGTAAGAGATGACCTTATCAAGAACAACAATACCGTTAACTGGATTCCCGAATCCATCGGTAAGGGACGTTTTGGTAACTGGCTTGAAAACATTCAGGACTGGGCTATCTCACGTAACCGTTACTGGGGAACACCTCTCAACATCTGGGAGTGTGAAGGCTGCGGACATCAGGAATGCATAGGAAGCAGAGAAGAACTGAAGAACAGAAGCGGTGTCAATGACGCTGAAAAAGTTGAACTTCATCGTCCATACATTGATGATGTAACAATGAAGTGTCCCGATTGCGGCGGCACAATGAAGAGAGTACCGGAAGTTATTGACTGCTGGTTTGATTCAGGTGCAATGCCTTTTGCTCAGCATCATTATCCTTTTGAGAACAAGGATCTCTTTGAGAAGCAGTTCCCTGCTCAGTTTATATCAGAGGCAGTGGATCAGACCCGTGGATGGTTCCATTCACTTATGGCTGAGTCAACAATCCTCTTCAACAAGGCTCCTTATGAAAATGTTATAGTTCTGGGTCACGTTCAGGACGAAAAGGGCCAGAAGATGAGCAAATCAAAGGGAAATGCGGTTGATCCTTTTGAAGCACTGGAGAAGTACGGCGCAGATGCCATCAGATGGTATTTTTACATCAATTCCGCACCATGGCTTCCCAACAGATTCCATGGAGATGCCGTTATAGAAGGACAGCGTAAGTTCATGGGTACTTTGTGGAACACATATGCATTCTTTGTTCTCTATGCCAACATAGACAATTTTGATGCAACAAAGTATACGCTGGACTACGATAAGCTTACCGTAATGGATAAGTGGCTTATATCAAAGATGAATACAATGGTTAAGGAGGTTGACAACGATCTCTTTAATTACAGAATACCTGAAGCAGCAAGAGCACTTCAGGAATTTGTGGACGAGATGAGTAACTGGTACGTAAGACGTGGCAGAGAGAGATTCTGGGCTAAGGGCATGGAACAGGATAAGATCAACGCCTACATGACCCTTTATACAGCTCTTGTAACGGTTTCAAAGGCCGCAGCACCCATGATTCCTTTCATGGCAGACGAAATCTATCGTAATCTGGTATGCTCACTGGACAAGAATGCACCGGTATCAGTTCACCTTTGCGATTTCCCTGAGGTTGAAGAGAAGTATATCGATGCGGATCTGGAAGGCAAGATGGATGAGGTAATGAACATCGTTGTTATGGGACGTGCCTGCAGAAATGCTTCAAGCATCAAGAACCGTCAGCCTATCGGAAGAATGTTCGTAAAAGCCGAAGAGGAGCTCTCTGACTTCTATCAGGATATCATCGCTGACGAGCTGAATGTTAAGGCTATATCATTTACAGATGATGTAAGTGAGTTCACAACATATACATTCAAGCCACAGCTTAAGACAGTAGGCCCTAAGTACGGCAAGCATCTCGGATTCATACAGAAGACACTTGCTTCCCTTGACGGTAATAAGGCTTATGCAGAACTTCAGGAAAACGGAGCTCTTAAGTTTGAGGATGCAGGAGAAAGCATAGAGCTTACAGAAGAAGATCTTCTTATAACAATGGTACAGAAGGAAGGTTTTGTAACAGAGAACAACAACCGACTTACAGTTGTTCTTGATGCAACACTTACTCCCGAGCTTATTGAAGAAGGTAATGTTAACGAGATCATCAGTAAGATTCAGACCATGAGAAAAGACAGCGGCTTCGAGGTTATGGATCATATCAAAGTTGCGGTAGTGGGCAATGAGAAACTCGCTGCTATCGTTAAGAACAATGAGAAGACAATAGCTGACAAGGTTCTTGCTACAGGATTCAGCTTTACTGATGAATATAAGGTAAGCAAAGAGTGGAATGTTAACGGAGAAAACGTTACAATTTCTATCGAAAAATAAATCACGAATTAATTATTGTGCAGAGAGGGGCGCGAAATTATGGCTGGTAAAAAGGCAGCAGCTTTGTCTTTTGACAAAGAAGCATTCAAGAACAGTGTAAATTACAACATCAAAACGCTTTACAGAAAAAGTCTTGATGAGGCAACGGATCAGGAGAAATTCCAGGCTGTGGGCTATGCGGTAAAGGATATAATAGTCGATAACTGGATGGCTACGCAGAAGGAATTCGAAAAGGAAGACCCCAAGATGGTTTACTATATGTCCATGGAGTTCCTTATGGGAAGAGCATTGGGCAATAACCTTATTAATCTTAAGGCTTATAAAGAAGTAGCTGAATGTCTGGATGAGATGGGAATCGACATCAATGTGATTGAGGACGAGGAGCCGGATGCAGCTCTTGGAAACGGTGGTCTCGGACGACTTGCTGCCTGCTTCCTTGATTCACTGGCTACGTTGGGTTATGGTGCGTACGGATGCGGTATCCGTTATCGTTACGGAATGTTCAAGCAGAAGATTAAGGACGGATATCAGATAGAAGTACCCGACAACTGGCTTGAATACGGCAATCCTTTCGAACTCAGACGTCCGGAATACACAAAAGAGATCAAATTCGGCGGATATATCAATGTATATCAGGATGAAAAGGGCAAAAATGTCTTCAAACAGGAAGGATATACATCGGTAAAGGCTGTTCCTTATGATATTCCCATAGTAGGCTACGGCAATGGCGTGGTTAATACCTTAAGAATCTGGGATGCAGCTCCCGTAGAGTGCTTCCAGCTTGATTCTTTCGATAAGGGAGATTATCAGAAGGCGGTAGAGCAGGAGAACCTTGCCCGTAACATAGTTGAAGTTCTTTATCCCAATGACAATCATTATGCAGGTAAGGAACTGAGACTTAAGCAGCAGTACTTTTTCATATCGGCATCTGTTCAGGAAGCTGTTGCCAAGTACATGCGTACTCACAAGGATATTAAAAAGTTCTATGAGAAGGTAACATTCCAGCTTAATGATACACATCCCACAGTAGCGATCGCCGAGCTCATGAGAATACTTATGGATGAGCACGGACTTTCATGGGATGATGCGTGGAAGGTTACTACAAAGACATGTGCTTATACCAACCATACAATTATGTCTGAAGCCCTTGAAAAATGGCCCATTGAGCTGTTCTCAAGACTTCTTCCCCGTGTATATCAGATAGTTGAGGAGATCAACAGACGATTTATACTTGCAATAGAGGAAAAATATCCGAGAGAGACCGGACTTACGGACGAAAAGATCCGCAAGATGGCCATTATATATGACGGTCAGGTTAAGATGGCTCACCTTGCCATTGTAGCCGGCTATTCGGTAAACGGTGTTGCAAGACTTCATACAGAGATACTTAAAAAGCAGGAGCTCAGGGACTTCTATGAGATGTTCCCCAAGAAGTTCAACAACAAGACCAACGGTATCACACAGAGAAGATTCCTTCTTCATGCCAATCCCCTTCTTGCAGACTGGATATCTGAAAGAATCGGCGACGGCTGGATAACGGATCTTGCAAAGATATCAAAGATTAAGTCTTATGCCAACGATAAGAAGGCAAGAGAACAGTTCATGGCAATCAAGTACCAGAACAAGGTGAGACTTGCGAGATATATCAAGGAACACAACGGAATAGAGGTTGATCCCAATTCCATTTTTGATGTTCAGGTAAAGAGACTGCATGAATACAAGAGACAGCTTCTCAACATTCTGCACGTTATGTATCTCTACAATCAGATTAAGGAACATCCCGAAATTGATATGTATCCAAGAACATTCATCTTTGGTGCAAAAGCAGCGGCAGGATACAAGACAGCCAAGCTTACAATCAAGCTTATTAATTCGGTAGCGGATGTTATTAATAATGATAAGAGCATAAACGGCAAGATTAAGGTAGTATTTATCGAGAACTACAGAGTATCCAATGCTGAAATAATCTTTGCGGCTTCAGATGTATCCGAGCAGATATCTACGGCAAGTAAAGAAGCCAGCGGAACCGGCAACATGAAATTCATGCTTAACGGAGCCATCACCCTCGGAACAATGGACGGAGCCAATGTTGAGATAGTTGAAGAAGTAGGAGATGAGAATGCGGTAATCTTCGGACTTTCATCCGACGAGGTAATTAACTATGAGAACAACGGCGGATACAATCCTATGGATATCTTCAACAATGATGAAGATATCAGGAAAGTTCTTATGCAGTTGGTTAACGGATTTTATGCGCCTGAGGATCCGGAAAGATTCCGTCCTCTTTATAATTCGCTCCTTAACACCATCTCAACAGATGTAGCTGACAGATATTTTATCCTGAAAGACTTCAGATCTTATGCTGAAGCTCAGAAGAAGATTGAAGATTTCTACAGAGACAGCGAGAGATGGGCTAAGGCCGCTATTCTCAATGTGGCTTCTTCCGGTAAGTTTACATCTGACAGAACCATACAGGAATATGTTGATGAAATATGGCATCTGGACAAGATAACAGTGTCTAAAAAGTAGTGAATTATTAAATCAAAATATAATAAATAAGCAAAAAAGGAGTCCTATGATCTCATTATCAAAGGCCGGCGCTTATCTTCTTAAAGGATCTGAGATAGTCGAAGACAGTGCAGAAGCATTAAGTGCCGTAGCATCAAAAACAGGAATAACTATCAGTAAGGAAGAGGCATTAAAGAATACCATCGCATATGGAATTCTGGAAGCCCACAATACTTCCGGCAATATGGATAAGCTTAAGATCAAATTCGACAAGCTTACCAGCCATGATATTACTTTTGTGGGTATTATACAGACCGCAAGAGCATCCGGACTGGAGAAATTTCCGATTCCCTATGTTCTTACCAACTGCCACAACTCTCTTTGTGCCGTAGGCGGAACCATTAATGAAGATGATCACATGTTTGGTCTCAGCTGTGCAAAGAAATACGGCGGAGTATATGTTCCCCCTCATCAGGCTGTAATTCATCAGTTTGCAAGAGAGATGCTTGCAGGCGGCGGAAGAATGATACTGGGTTCGGATTCTCATACCCGTTACGGAGCTCTGGGAACAATGGCAATGGGTGAAGGCGGTCCCGAGCTTGTTAAACAGCTGCTCAGTCAGACCTATGATATAGACAGACCGGGAGTAATCGGCGTATACCTTTCGGGAGAGCCGGTTAAGGGTGTAGGTCCTCAGGACGTGGCAATAGCACTTATAGGAGCTGTTTTTGCCAACGGATACGTTAAAAACAAGGTCCTTGAATTCGTGGGCCCCGGTGTTAAGAATCTCAGTGCGGATTTCCGAATCGGTGTTGATGTAATGACTACCGAGACAACCTGTCTTTCAAGTATCTGGCAGACAGACGATGTGATAAAGGATTTCTATGATATTCATGGAAGAAGTGAGGATTATAAAGAACTTAATCCCGGTGATGTGGCATATTATGATGGAATGATTAATATCGATCTTTCAGCTGTAAGACCAATGATTGCGATGCCTTTCCATCCCAGCAATGCCTATACAATAGATTTTGTTAACGAGAACCTTAAGGATGTTCTTCATGAGACCGAAGAAAGAGCTAAAGTAAGTTTCGGTAACGATGTGGAATATTCACTTCAGGACAAAGTCCGTAACGGAAGATTCTATGTGGATCAGGGTGTAATTGCCGGATGTGCGGGCGGTGGATTTGAAAATATCTGTGCAGCTGCAGATATACTTAAGAACAAATACATCGGTGCAGATGAGTTCACACTCAGTGTATATCCTGCATCAACACCTATATATATGGAACTTCTTAAGAACGGTTGTGCGGCAACTCTTCTTGAGACAGGAGCAATACTTAAGACGGCATTCTGCGGTCCCTGTTTCGGTGCGGGTGATACACCTGCCAATAACGCATTCTCAATCCGTCACAGCACACGTAACTTCCCTAACAGAGAAGGTTCGAAGATTCAGAACGGTCAGGTGGCTTCAGTTGCTCTTATGGATGCAAGATCCATCGCGGCAACCGCAGCTAATAAGGGATTCCTTACTCCCGCAACTGAATTTGACGGAGATTTTTCTAAGTATAAATATTACTTTGATTCAAATATTTATAAGAACAGAGTATACGACTCTCATGGAGTGGCAGATCCAAGTGTTGAGATTAAATTCGGTCCCAATATCAAGGATTGGCCCAAGATGACGGAACTTCCGGATAACCTTATCTTAAAGGTTGTAAGCGAGATTCACGATCCTGTTACCACAACGGATGAACTTATTCCTTCGGGAGAGACATCATCCTTCAGATCGAATCCTCTTGGACTTGCGGAGTTCACTTTATCCCGTAAGGATCCGGAATACGTAGGTCGTGCAAAAGAGGTTCAGGCAGCTGAAAAAGCCCTTATGGAGGGCAAAGATCCCGTGGCGGCTCTTGCAGAGCTGGGACCTGTTTTGGAGAAGATCAGAAAAGAATTCAGTGCCGTTGATAATGGCAACATTGGCGTAGGTTCCACCATTTTTGCTGTTAAGCCCGGAGACGGTTCCGCAAGAGAACAGGCGGCTTCATGCCAGAAGGTGCTTGGCGGATGGGCGAATATAGCCAATGAATATGCCACAAAGAGATACAGAAGTAACCTAATCAACTGGGGAATGCTTCCATTTATCATTCCCGAAGGAGAGCTTCCTTTCAAAAACCTTGATTATATCTTCGTTCCGGAGATTAAGAAGGCTGTAAGCGAGAAGCTTTCGGTAATTAAGGCATATAAAGTAGGCGACGAGGGACTCAGGGAATTTGAATTGAGACTTGGTGATCTTACCGATGAAGAACGCAAGATTATTCTTGACGGCTGCCTTATTAATTACAACAGAGTAAAATAGTAAAAAGCCCCGAGACCTGTGTGGTCGTCGGGGCTTTTATAAGCTGAGCCTTTAATTAAGAATATCGGAACAGACATATGTCTGAAAAGCGAAATGTATCAGTTGGCTATATCCAGGTGATTGATCATACCAACACCTGAGCCGTCCTCATACAGAAAAATGCCTGTTTTTCTTATGGCACCATTTAGACTGCCATCAATACCGGACCTCAAAGAGAAGTCGGTATCGCTGTTGCCTAAGAAGATAGCGCCAACATTTTTGTCTTTAAGACTGCTGAGCTCGGACTTGCCATCCTTGTCAGTTACCCAGATCTTCAGGTCTTTCCAGACAGAATCGTTTTCGTCGATCCAGCCGTTTCCGTCGGAATCCAGTTTTGCAAGCTCCCCGAATCCGTCACCGCTTGATGTACCGAAGAGCTCCGAACCGTCATTTATGGTGCCGTCGTTGTTTTTATCAAGGGCAAGAAAACCGCTGCCCTCCGAAGGAGCAGAGATTAGCTCTTTTTTGCCGTCGCTGTCGAGATCAAAATAGAATTTGCTGTCCGAAAGAGTAGATATATCCCCCGTAAAATTAATCACAAGAGGATCAATCATATTTGTTACGGGAATACCCTCTCTTTTATAGTAGGCGCTGAAAGAACGACTCATCTCAACGTCCAGACTGAAAGAAATCTCCCTACCGTCTTCGGTACAGACGTTTCCGACGGAAGAAAATGATGTAGTCTCGCTTTCGGAATAGTAGAATTCCTCGCTGAGAGATATCTTAATTGTTGAAAATGAAAAACTATCGGATGAAGCAGTATCGCACGCAGAATTATAGTTTAGATAATTATCGGGTTCATATTTGTGCTTGTCACCGAAAAGTACCTGCCAGAGATAACGAATATAATAATCCCTGAATTCCGAGATGCTTGAAACAGTTCGTGTGGCTGAATTGTTACGTGCGCTAATGCGATCATAGAAGTCTGTCTGCATACTTTTAAAAGTATCCAAAACAGAGGAACCGGAATCACTGTCAGCCTCGAAAGCGGCATCAAGAGCCGAATCCTCCGTGTCAAGTGATTGATTCAAAGAATTGTTGAAGGAATCGGCCATAGACAGAAATCCTTCTTTTTTTTGAGCTGAAATGCCCATAGAAAACTTCCTTGTAGAATAAGAACTAGAAGTTCTGGCGGAATCCATTCCTATTTCATAGGAATTGATTTTCAAATAACTATCTCCTTTCTGATATGTTAAGCAAATGGCTCCGCTTATACCTATATTATCGGCCTAAAGTGGCTGGAAAATTAACCATCAAGCGAGTATAATGTAAGAAATAATGTGTTAGGTGGAAAAATGCGTAAGTTTCTTAGATTTATAACTGCATTAACAGCTCTGTCACTGGTGTCCGGGACACCTGTTATGGCAGAGTCTCTCTATAATTGGGGCTCGGGTAGCCTGGGACTTGACACAGTAATCGACTATGAACGAACACCTCAGACATCTCATATCATCATAGACAAGGAAGGTTATCTTCCAAGTGCGAAAAAAGTCTTTTATATCTATGGTTCGAATCTCGGACAGAATTACCAGATAGTCAACATGAAGAGCAAAGAAGTGGTTGCAGACAGCAATATGACCATGCTCGAGACCAAAGATAAAGATTTCAATATCTACATAGGAGATTTTTCGACACTTACCGATGAGGGCGTATACCGCATATATCAGGATGATGTGGGTTATTCGGACGAATTTGCCGTTGACAGCGACGTATATATTGATATGAGCGACAGAGTCCTTAAGACTATATCGGATTACAATTTTAAAAACAAGGAAGACATGATGTTTTCTATTGCTAACATTATGTTAACCAAAGAAATCTATCCGACCTCTAAAACGGATGATAAATTTGTAAGAGAATGTGTGGACAGTCTGCTGGAGAAAAAGGATGAGTATTTTGTCGGTGACAATGCGGTAAGTCCCGAGTTCGCGTCTATGATGGCAGGCACATTGGCTCAATATTATTATGTATATAAAGACGAAGACCTTTTGTATTACAATTCGGTCATGGCACTTGCCAACAGCGCCTATATCTATGCCGATATGCAGAAGGAAGCGATTCCGGCGGATGTAAGATACTATGCGGCCGCCAATCTTTACAGAATAACAGGCTATGCAAAATACCTTACAGCTATAGCAGAGTACGATGATTTAAGTACTTCATCCAAGAAACTGTCAACCTATAATATGACTCTTTTAGCAGATATGGCATATCTTAAGACCGATTACAGAACGGATTATGCAAGATGTGAAGGCATATTTACCGCATATGTCGATAAGGCTTCGGATATATCCATTAAGACAGATAAGGCTCACTTCTATGTCCAGCCGGATATAGAGAGCCTCGATGATAATGCTATCCTGGATAACATGATGATACTGGGAATCTGCAGTTATGTTCTTTCCAGTCATGAATATGCCAGCATACAGGGCAATTATCTGCATTATCTTTTCGGCCTTAATAAAGATAAAGTCAATCACTTGAATGAGGTAAAAGCTGCGGAAGCAGGAACTGTCTCCGAGGATGTAATGCAGCTTTCTAAACTGATATTCGTCCTTGGCAGCAACAGGACATCCGAAAATACGATTACAAAGGAGTAAAAAAGTGAAAATTGTAGTTTTGGCAGGTGGTACAAGTACTGAGAGAGATGTATCCCTGGTTACCGGTAAAAATGTATATGCAGCACTGAAAGAAAAAGGACATCAGGCTATTATTCTCGATGTTTATTTGGGTTATGAAGGAGACATAGCGAACATATGGGAAGAAGACGTCGACTGGAGTGCCAAGATCGGTGCAATAAGCGAAAATAACCCTGATCTGCAGGCGGTAAAGGCCTTAAGACCGGACGGTGCTAAGAATTTCTTCGGACCCAATGTAATAAAACTTTGCCAGGATGCAGATGTTGTATTCATGGCTCTTCATGGTGAAAACGGAGAAAACGGTAAGATTCAGGCCTGTTTTGACCTGAATGGAATTAAATACACCGGAACAGACAGTGTAAGTTCGGCTATATGCATGAATAAATCCATAGCTAAGGAACTGATGGCTTATAACGGTGTGCCTACACCGGCAGGTTATCATCTGAAAAAGGGAGAGAATAGCGAAAACAGAATAGGTTATCCCTGCGTGGTAAAGGCCTGCAACGGAGGCTCAAGTGTAGGAGTTACCATAGCCCATAACGAAGACGAATATAAAGCGGGAGTGGAAGATT
The DNA here is from genome assembly GCA_902779505.1 of uncultured Lachnospiraceae bacterium. Taxonomy (GTDB): domain Bacteria; phylum Bacillota; class Clostridia; order Lachnospirales; family Lachnospiraceae; genus Colinaster. The sequence continues at coordinate 8,552 of CACZBZ010000002.1, read as the reverse complement.
CCTTTAAATACGACGATGAAATAGTGGTTGAAGAATATGTAAAAGGAAGAGAGTTTTCCGTAGGAGTAATAGAAGGAAAAGCGCTTCCTATCATAGAGATCGCTCCCAAGCAGGGATTCTACGACTATAAAAACAAATATCAGGCCGGATCCTGCGTAGAGACATGTCCTGCTCAAATTTCAGATGAAAAGACAAAAGAAATGCAGAAATACGCGGAGATGGGCTTCAAAGCACTTCGCCTTAAGAACTATGCAAGACTTGATTTTATGATGAACGAGGAAGAGAAAATCTACTGTTTGGAGGCAAATACTCTGCCGGGTATGACAGCTACATCTCTTCTGCCGCAGGAAGCCAAAGCTGTAGGAGTAGATTTCCCGGAATTATGTGAGAGACTGACAAAGCTTGCGGGAAGAGACGAGTAAGGGAAAAAAAGAAGAGTAAGAGGTTTTTCTATGAAAAACATGGGATTATCAGCAATATGTGAAGCATGTCACGGTGTTTTGCACGGCCCTGAAGCCGGAGACGCCGAAGCAAAAGGAGTTGTAATAGACTCCAGACTTGTGGAAAAGGACTTTGTCTTCATTGCAACAAAGGGTGAAAAGGTCGACGGCCATTCATTTATAGATCAGGTATTTGAGAAAGGTGCCCTGGCAGTAGTATGCGAAAAACTGCCCGAGAAATTAACGGGCCCCTGTATACTTGTGGAGGATTCTTTTGTTGCCTTAAAAGAGATAGCAAAATATTACAGAAGCCAGCTTGATATTCCCGTGATCGGAATAACCGGAAGCGTCGGTAAAACAACTACCAAGGAATTTGTCGCCAGCGTATTATCAAGGAAGTACAAGGTCTGGTTCACACAGGGTAATTTCAACAATGAGGTTGGAATGCCCCTGACTATCCTTCAGACAAGGGAAGAACACGAGGTTCTTGTTCTTGAGATGGGCATTAATCATTTTGGAGAGATGAACAGACTGAGTGCAATAGCACGTCCGGATATAATGCTTATAACCAATATCGGCCAATGTCATCTGGAATTCTTAGGAGACAGAGACGGAGTATTCAGAGCAAAGACGGAATGCTTTGAGAACTTGAATAAAAACGCATGCGTTATTTTAAACGGCGATGATGACAAACTTATAAAGGTTAAGGAAGTTCAGGGAAAAGTTCCTCTGTTCTTTGGAAAAGAAGAGAGATTTGATTATCACGTTTCCAAAAAGGAAAACAAGGGGCTCTTCGGTACTGAGGCCGTTCTAGAAAGTAAAGTAAGCGGTGAAACTATAGAATGTAACATTCCCTTGCCCGGAGCACATATGGTTAATAACGCTCTTGCAGCAATGGCGGTGGGTGAGGCACTTGGACTTACGCCTGATGAAATAGAGCAAGGAATAGAGAATGTTCCCTCAACCAAGGGAAGAAGTAATATATTAAGTACAGAGAATTATACCATCATCGATGACTGCTATAATGCAAACCCTACATCCATGAAGGCAGCATTGGATCTTCTGAGTCTGTCTACGGGAAGAAAGGTTGCTATCATGGGAGACATGTTTGAACTGGGAGAAGATGAGATTAAGCTCCACAGGGAGACAGGGGAGTATGCTGTAAAAGCAGGGATAGATGTGATAATATGTGTAGGTGGTCTTTCAAAAGCAAGCTACGAAGGAACAGAGGAGGCAAAGGGAGAGAGATACTACTTTGAGACTCTCGATTCTTTCTTAGATAATATGAAAGATATACTGAAGAAGAATGACACCATATTGGTAAAAGCCTCCCACAGCATGGGATTTGAAAGTATTGTAAAAACCTTGCAAAATTAATTTACGAATTAATTATTGCGTATTTTTGAGGAGTGTTTAATGATCAGAACAATCGTTGCGATAGTGTTTATTGTCTTATTTTTAATATTATCATTGCCCGTGTGGCTTGTACTTCAGCTTATAGGTCTGTTTTCACCCGAAAGCAAAGCTATGGCTTCTTTAGCTATTATAAGATGGGCATTCAGTGCTGTGCTTTTTATAACGGGCACCAAGATTACCGTCAAAGGAAAAGAGAACATTCCTGAGGACAGAGCTGTTTTGTATGTAGCAAATCACAGAAGTATATTTGATATTCTTATCAATTATGTATATATGAAACGTCCCACAGGATTTATTTCCAAGATTGAGATGAAGAAAGTTCCCATATTTAATATGTGGATGAAAAATATAGGATGTCTTTTCCTTGACAGAAATGATATAAGACAGGGAATGCAGACAATTCTTAAAGCTGTGGATTCCGTAAAGAAGGGAACAAGTATATTTATCTTCCCGGAAGGAACAAGAAGCAAGGTGGAAGGAGAATTCCTTCCTTTTAAGGGGGGAAGCTTTAAGATTGCCGAAAAGAGCTCGTGTGATGTAATTCCTGTTACCATTGTGGGCTCAGCTGATATATTTGAAGACCACAAACCGAAGGTAAAGAAAACGCATGTTATCATTGAATACGGAAAACCCTTCGTAACAAAGGATATGTCCAAGGAAGAAATCAAAGCTTTGCCTGAAGTAGCCAGACAGCTTATTATTGAGACACATGAGCGCAACAAGGAGGAGGTTGTATGAGTTTAGTTCTCAAGGGAGGATTGCTTGTTGACCCATATGAAGAATATGAAAGAGTAAGAGATATTTTTGTAGATGATGAAGGTTTATTGCATATCTACGATGACATAGAGGCTGAGTATCCGGATTATAAGAGATTTAATCCGGATATATATGACTGCAGCAATAAGATAATAGGACCGGGGCTTGTGGATGTACATGTGCATTTCAGAGACCCCGGCTTTGAATATAAGGAAGATATTGAGACCGGAGCCCGGGCAGCTGCCAGAGGTGGATTCACAGATGTTGTTATGATGGCCAACACGAATCCTACCATCGACTCTGTGGAGACTCTGGAATATGTACTGAATAAAGGAAAAAAGACGGGAATCAACGTTCATTCCTGTGCCAGCATCACAAAAGGGCTTAAAGGCAAGGAACTGGTTGATTTTGATGCCCTGAGCAAGGCCGGCGCCATAGGATTTACAGACGACGGTATTCCCATTCTTGAAGAGGAAATCGTCAGAAAGGCGATGGAGATATCGGCTGAAAAGGGATACATACTTTCTTTTCATGAAGAGAATCCAAAGTATATAGAAAATAACGGTGTGAACAGAGGTCTGGCATCAAAGCATTACGGAATCGGCGGAAGCGACAGACAGGCAGAAATCGACATGGTAAAAAGAGATCTGGATCTTGCTCTTGAGACAGGAGCCAGAATCAATATACAACATGTAAGTAGCAAGGAAGCAGTTCAGCTGATCAGGGAAGCAAAAAAGCGAACAGGAAAAAATAACATCTATGCTGAAGTGACTCCCCACCATCTTGCCCTTACAGAAGAGGCTGTTATTAAATTCGGAACGAATGCAAAAATGAATCCGCCACTTCGAACGGAGGAGGACAGACTTGCTCTTATCGAAGGAATTTTTGACGGAACAATCGATTGTGTGGCGACAGATCACGCTCCTCATGCAAAATTTGAAAAAGATAAAGCGATAACGGATGCTCCCAGCGGAATAATTGGTCTGGAGACGTCGTTAAAGGTATCGTATGACATACTAGTTCGTAAACATAACATGACTTTGCTGCAACTCTTCTGCAAGATGAGTAAAAATCCCGCGGAATTCTATAAAATTGACGCAGGAAAACTTGCAATTGGCAGACATGCCAATTTGATAGTTTTTGACGCAGATAAGATACAAAAAACGGATGTTTTTTGCAGTAAATCCGCCAATTCTCCCTTCAAAAACACAGATATAACAGGTGATGTAGAAATGACAATTTGCAAGGGTGCAATTGTGTACAATAATCTGACAATTCAATAAAATGAGTAAGGAATATGAAGGACCAAGATATGAAAAAAATGACTTCGGCTACCGTAATAAGAAATGAAGAGATAGCATGTGATATATTTAGCCTCTGGCTGGAGACGGATCTTGCAAAGGGTGTTATACCCGGCCAGTTCGTCGGAGTATATCCCAATAATGCATCCACACTTCTCCCGAGACCGATCAGTATATGTGAGGTGGATGAAAAAAAGACTGCAATAAGGCTTGTTTACAGGATTGTCGGCAAAGGAACCAATGAGATGTCGCACCTGAAGACGGGAAGAGCAGTGCGAATTCTGGGACTTTTAGGCAACGGATATGACATAACACGTGCTACGGATAAGAAGATAGCTCTTATGGCGGGTGGAATCGGAATACCTCCCATGTTAGATATTTTCCTGGGTTACAGAGATAATGATACATTTTTAATAGAAGAATTGGAGCAATACGGCAAGGTTCATGTGGCAACTGAGGATGGATCTGTAGGAACAAAGGGCAATGTAATGGATGCCCTTGAAGGTTCGGGTCTTTCTACTGATATTATCTGCGCATGCGGCCCCATGCCTATGTTGCGGGCAATCAAAAAATACAGTGAAGAAAAGGGTATAGATGCGTACATCTCGCTTGAAGAGCGTATGGCCTGCGGTGTCGGTGCCTGTCTCGGATGTGTATGCAAGACAGTAGAGAAAGATTCTCATTCACATGTTAATAATGCAAGAATATGTACGGACGTGCAAGACAGTAGAGAAAGATTCTCATTCACATGTTAATAATGCAAGAATATGTACGGACGGACCGGTGTTCGAAGCAAAGGAGGTAGCAATATAATGGCTGATACAAGAATTAATATTGCAGGTGTTGATTTCAAGAATCCCGTTATGACTGCTTCCGGAACATTCGGATCGGGTATGGAATACGGAGAGTTTGTTGATCTGAACAAGCTGGGTGCCGTTGTTACAAAGGGAGTGGCCAATATTCCGTGGGAAGGCAACAGTACTCCCAGAGTAACGGAAGTCTATGGTGGAATGCTCAATGCCATAGGACTTCAGAATCCCGGAATAGATGTATTTATTGAAAGAGATCTGGAATTTCTTAAAAAATATGATACTCGGATAATAGTCAATGTATGCGGTAAGTCGGTTGAGGATTACCTTGAAGTGGTTGATAGGCTGGGTGATACATGCGCTGATATGATGGAGATCAATATATCCTGTCCCAACGTAAAAGAGGGGGCCATTGCCTTCGGACAAAAAGCGGAATCCGTGTATGATATAACGAAGAAGATCAAGGACAGGGCAAAGAAACCTGTTATTATGAAACTAAGTCCCAATGTTACGGATATTACCGAGATGGCAAAAGCCGCTGAGGCGGCCGGAGCAGATGCGATTTCGTTGATCAATACACTTACAGGCATGAAAATCGATATCAATCGAAGGACTTTTGCACTTGCAAACAAGACGGGAGGTATGTCCGGACCGGCAATCAAGCCCATTGCGGTGAGAATGGTCTATCAGTGTGCACAGGCTGTTAAGATTCCCATTATAGGAATGGGGGGAATAGCCGGAGCGGAAGATGCGCTGGAATTCTTAATGGCAGGAGCAACAGCGGTTGCTGTAGGTGCCATGAATTTTGTGAATCCCTATCTTACGGAAGAAGTTGTCGCCGGAATAGAGGATTATCTTTATAAGGAAAAGATAGCCGATATACATGAAATAATAGGATGTGTTAATTAGACTTGAAAAGGCACCGTCGTAGCATATTTACCGACGATGCCTTTTTAAATATTATGTAAAAATATTGTGCTTTTTTAAGCTTCAGCAGCCCAATCATCGAATTTCTTCATGACTGCTTCGTATGTTCTCTGTGAGATGTCAGGTAATTTATCACCCCAAGTCTTGGTAGCCATTTCAAATCCTTCTTTGAAAGCTTCCCTCATCTTTTCTGCCATCTCGGGATTGTTGCCGGCAAGTGCCTTGGCAAAATCAAGAATTCTGTCAGATGTCTGCTCAACACCCCAGTATCCGTCCTCAGCGATATCGGCCTGAGCCTGAGCTTTTGTCTCGGCATCAACGGTAAAATTACCTGAGCGAAGGAAACTCCAGATATCATCGGCTGAACCGATTGCATTACCCTGACCGGTAATAAGTTTCTCAACAAGACTCTTTAACTGTGTAAGTCTTTCTTCAGCGTCTGCCTGAAGCTTTGCGATGAATTCGGCATCAACTTTAACAGTTTTGTTATCAGTTTTGCCGGAAGGCTCATATACAACACCGTTTTCAGTGGTGGCAACTTCAGCAGCAGCTTCTTTTGTTACTTTTGAAGTGTTTTCATATGTAGAATATGAATTGATATTATTTGTAATTCCGTTTACGTCCATATCTTTCCCTCCTTATAATGGTACATTAATGGCTAACATCCTTGTTATTAACATTATCGGTATATATTATAATAAAGTTTATAGTAATTTGTCCAATTTCTTGATATAATTACATAGAATTTTTCTAAGGAGGATTACGAATTGAGTAAATCATTAATAATAACGCTCATTATACTGGGTGTACTCATAATAATTGCAGTTGTTCTTTATTTTCTGGGAAAGAAAGCTCAGAAGAGACAGGATGAGCAGCAGGCTCAGCTTGATGCAATGAAGCAGAGCGTATCAATGCTTGTTATTGATAAGAAAAAGATGAGACTAAAGGATGCGGGACTTCCCCAGGCTGTTATAGATCAGGCTCCCAAGGTTATGAGAATGTCAAAACTTCCCATTGTGAAGGCCAAAATCGGACCTCAGGTTCTCTCGCTTGTATGTGATGCGAACATTTTTGACAGCGTTCCGGTTAAGAAAGAGGTTAAGGCAACCATAAGCGGTATCTACATTACAGAAGTTAAGGGACTTCACGGTAAGCAGGTAAATGCAGAAGTAAAGAAGAGCAAATGGAAGCAGTTTGTGGAAAAAGCACAGGAAAAAGCAGGTCCGTCTAGTTCTGGCAATCTGTTGCTTCTATGCTGATATGGCAGTCGGCCATATATTCGTAATTGACATCAAGAGAGTAATCAACTTTAAGGTTTAGCTTTCCGTCTTCCTCTTTGATATCAATCTTCTTGGTATCGATGCCCATAATTATGTTCCCGAAAGGAGTGACATAGTTTGAAAGATTCTTTTCCGTGGTATCAAAGAGCATAGAACCGGAAAAAGGCCCTTTTTTTGTGTAGGAAAGGCTACTCTCATTGAATTTGAGCATATTTTTAGTAACCTGGTCGCTTCCTTCAAGAGGCTCCTCATATACAAGATAATGCATATTGCCTCTGTGATAATACTGGCCCTGCTGGATTACTTCTATATTGTCACCGTCACTGGTGTTCTGAAAATGCATCCCTTTAATGGATATCATAACGTCTTTATTCATCCGAACTGTTCTCCTCGTCACGAATCTGCCTGATAATAGCGTTCTCCTGATTGTTAATATGGGTATGGATGGCCTTAACGGCTGCATCGGCATCCCTGCTTGATATGGCATCCAGGATAATTCTGTGTTCTTTAATTAGAACGGCATGAATGGCAGAATCCTTTATATATTCAAATCGATATCTGTACATTTGTTCCGCAAGATTATTAACCATCTGCGAAAGTCTCGGATTACGGGTAGATGCGAATATAATATCATGAAAAGCCACATCGGCTGAAGCAATATTTTTATAATCCGCAGTCTCAACCGCCTTTTCAAAGGCAATACAGGCTTCTTTAAGCTTAAGGATCTCTTCATCGGTGATTCTCTCGCAGGCAAGACGAACCGAGAGTTCGTCGAGGGCAAGACGCACTTCGAGAACATCAAGCATACTCTTCTCAGTCATATGAGCTACCTGAGCACCCTTACGAGGTATCATTACAACAAGACCCTCGAGTTCAAGCTGTCTTATGGCTTCTCTGATGGGAGTACGTGACACACCGAGCTTTTCTGCCAGATGAATCTCCATCAGACGCTCACCGGGCTTAAGTTCACCGGTAAGAATAGCCTGTCTGAGAGTTTTAAATACCACATCTCTAAGGGGAAGAAGAGCATCCATATTGGAATACATAAAGTTCTCCATATTACCTCCAAAATTAATTCCAAATATAATAAAAACTAGACAATTGCGATACCGCTGCGGGCAGGAACCGTAACGAATCCCTGCTTGAAAGAAAGCTTATTATGAAGGTTTTCGAGGGCTGTTTCGGCTTTCTTTTTATCATCAAAAATTCCGAATACGGTGGGGCCGCTTCCGCTCATAAGAGCACCCATGGCTCCATCGTTAAGTAACGACTGTTTCATATCCTCGATGATGGGATGCATATCTTCTGTTACGTCAGCAAGAAGATTGGACATAAGTCCGCATATGCCTTTAAGATCATCTGACTTGATGCAATCGATCATTGCATCAACCTGAGGATGCTTTGTTGTATCATCAAGTATCAGTCGGTCATATACTTCTTTTGTTGAAACGGAGATATCCGGTTTGGCAATCACTAGAAAACAATCCGGACAGGGTGGAAGAGGGCTAAGTATCTCTCCGATACCTTCGGAAAGGAATGTTCCTCCTTCAATACAGAAGGGAATATCCGCACCCAGTTTTACTCCGATCTCTCTTAACTTATCATTGGAAAAGCCGTAGCCGA
>CACZBZ010000001.1 GCA_902779505.1 uncultured Lachnospiraceae bacterium | reverse complement strand
GGAAAGGGCTGCAAGCTCATCAATTCAGAAGAATTCACAGGTCTTACTGTTGAAGAAGCCAAAGAAGCCATCACTTCAAAGCTTGAGAAGATGGGCGTTGCAAAGAGAACTGTTAACTACCACTTCAGAGAGTGGATATTCGCTCGTCAGCGTTATTGGGGCGAGCCTGTGCCTATTGTGCACGGAGATGACGGCAAGATATATGTTCTTGATGATTCGGAACTTCCTCTTATCCTTCCCGAGCTGGAAGATTATAAGGGCAAGAACGGTCAGGCACCTCTTGAAAATGCGACCGAATGGAAGAAGTACGACAAGAACGGAATCAAAGGAACAAGAGAGACATCAACTATGCCCGGTTCTGCCGGAAGCAGCTGGTATTATCTCAGATATATTGATCCCAACAATGATAAAGAACTGGCAGATCCCGAGCTTCTTAAGCACTGGATGCCTGTAGACCTCTATATCGGCGGCCCTGAACATACAGTCGGTCATCTGATGTATTCAAGGATCTGGAACAGATTCCTCTATCATGAAGGAATCTCTCCTGTAAAAGAGCCGTTCAAGAAGCTTGTACATCAGGGAATGATCCTGGGTGAAAACGGTATCAAGATGGGTAAGAGATTCCCTGAATTCGTTGTAAATCCTTCGGATATCGTAAGAGAGTACGGTGCAGATACTTTACGTCTCTATGAGATGTTCATGGGACCTCTTGAGGTATCTAAGCCTTGGAGCAAGTCCGGTGTTGACGGCGCAAGAAGATTCATCAACAGAGTTTGGAACTTCTTTACAGAGGCTGATAATCTGACTGACGATAAAGTACCTGCCCTTGACAAGGTATATCATCAGACAGTTAAGAAAGTTAACGATGATTTTGAGAAGCTTGCTTTCAATACAGCAATCGCTCAGATGATGATATTTGTCAATGCAGTATATAAAGAGGGTAAGTGTCCCCGCGAATACGCTGAGGGCTTTATCAAGATGCTTTCATGTATCACTCCTCATATCGGTGAAGAGATATGGAAGAAGTTCGGTCATGAAGATACGATCGCATTTGAAAAATGGCCTGTATATGACGAGGCTCTTTGCCAGGATGATACTGTATGCATAGGTGTACAGGTCAACGGTAAGGTAAGAGGAACTGTTGAACTTGCCAAGGATGAAGATAAGGATTCTGCACTTAACAAAGCTAAGGCTGCAGAAGGTGTAGGCGCATTTATCGAAGGCAAGACGATCGTTAAGGAAATCTATGTTCCCGGCAAGATCGTAAATATAGTTGTTAAATAAGATTTGGGTTTTATAACTATCAATGGAGAACTTTGAGATCAGAGGCCGTCATTTCAGGACGAAATCCGATTATGCGGCCGGTTTTAGAGATAACAGAATAATTGAGGGCATAGAGAGAAAGGTCAATAAGCTGAGCCTGACGGAAGTCACACAGCTTAGAGAAGACCTTGAGAACAAGAAGTACAACTTCGAAACTCTCCTTGGCGAAGATTATCTTGATGAGATCATAGAACTCGAAGAAGAACTTAAGAAGAGAGCGGCTGCTCCCGATTCGCGTAAAAAGAAAGGCTTCAGAAATAAAAATAACGTATCAAAGGAGCTGGAAGATTATGATTCTGCAATGCAGCAGCAGATCGTAAAAGAACTGAAGAAAAGAGAACTTAGAAGAAAACTCTTTTTGGCAGTTCTTGGAGTCTGTATTGCAGGAAGTATCGGTTATCTCGTGTTTTATTTTACTCTCTATGAAAAGAATGATATTGAGTATACAGAACTTGAAGACATGATCGTTAAGGATTCCGGTGTGAAGATCAATTACAGCGACGATCCTGAAGCTCCTCCGATTCTTGAAAAATATGCCGCTCTTTATCAGAAGAACAAAAAGCTTGTGGGTTGGATAAAAGTGGACGGTTGTGATATTGACTATCCGGTAATGCAGACTTCCAACAATGATTATTATCTGGACCATAATTACAACCAGGAATACGATAAGAACGGTTCCATATTCATGGATAAGAACTGCACGCCTGCTTTTCCCAATGACAATATGATCTTATACGGTCATCATATGAAGAGCGGCAAGATGTTCGGTAATCTCAACAGATATGCAAGCGAGGATTTCTTTAAAAAGAACCCGACTTTTACCTTTGATACCATATATGAAGAGGGAACATATGCCGTAATGTATGTGTTCAGATCTCAGATTTATACGGAAGAAGATATAGTATTCAAATATTATCAGTTCATAGATGCGGCAAGTCCTGATGAATTCTATTCAAATATGGAAGAGATGGAGGCACTGCAACTCTATGATACCGGTGTGCTTGCGGATTACGGCGACAAGCTTATCACTTTATCAACCTGTGATGATGCGGTGAGCGGTGAAGGAAGATTTGTTGTTGTAGGGAAAAAAATCAAATAAGATCATGTGATCTATGTAAAAGAAAGGGAATAAAATGAGCGAAGTAACTAATTTTAAATGTCCGGGATGCGGAGCCAAACTTAATTTTAGCGGTAAGACAGGAGAGATGACCTGTGAATACTGTGGAGCCAGCTTCGATATGGAACAGGTGAAAGCAGCCGAAGAAGCTGAGAAGGAGAACAATGCGGGTTCCTCTCTTTCTTGGGAACATATAGAACAGGGAGCTATTACAGATGAAAGCGGCAAGATAGTAGCTTATACCTGCCCTTCATGTAATGCTCAGATGATGGCTACAGATCTTACGGCTGCCACAGAATGTCCTTACTGCGGTAATCAGGCAATCGTAAAGAAGTCATTTGAAGGAGCTTACAAACCCGACCTTGTTGTTCCTTTTGCAGTGGATAAGAATGCTGCAAAGAGCAAGATGAGGGAATTTATTAAGGGCAAAAAACTCCTGCCCGACAATTTTGCAAAAGGCGACAGGATAAGTAAGATCACAGGTATCTATGTTCCCTTTTGGCTCTTTAGCTGTCATGCTGACGGATATGTTAATTTTGATGCATATAAAGAGAAGAGATGGTCGGATGCCAAATATGATTATGTCAAGAAAGACTATTACAGTCTGAAGAGAAGCGGTGAGATGGACTTCGTGCGTATTCCCGTTGATGCCGCAAGTCAGATTGATGATGCGACCATGGATTCTCTTGAACCTTTCGATACATCTAAGGCTGTTCCTTATGATGCAGCTTATTTTAGCGGATATCTTGCTGATAAGTATGATGTGACCAGCAAGGATTCCGAGCCCAGAGCCAATACAAGAGTTACATCAACCTTTGAGAATAAGATGCGTGACGCTGTCAAAGGCTATGACGGAGTGACCATGAAAGGTGAAAGCGTCAATATCTCAGGTGGTAAGGCCGAGTATGCAATGCTTCCCGTGTGGATGATGTCCGGAAGATTCGAAGGAAAGACTTATCAGTTCGCTGTAAACGGACAGACCGGCAAGATGGTCGGTGAACTTCCTGTTGATAACGGCAAGTACTGGAAGCAGGTTATTCTTGGAAGCTTGGTGTCTTCTGTTGCTGTATATCTTATAGCATTAGTCTTTGGACTTTTGGAGGGCTCCGGTGGTGTCGGTGCATTTATATGTCTTGTAGTAGGTATAGTCATCGGATTCATAAGAGGTGGCATGCTGAAAGGAGCCATGAAGAATGTGCATATCAGCAGCCAGGCCAATAAGTATGTGGATGACAAGTCACTTAAGTACGGCGCAGCTCTTGACAGGTTCCTTTATACCAAGACTGAGAAGACTGAGAAGTCGCAGTCGTAGTGCTGAATACATAGTTATTGATTATATAACCCTTGTAACCAATTATGGTTGCAAGGGTTTTTGTTTTATGCCAAACAGTTATTGACAAAGCGTGGCGCGGTGCGTATAATGTAATTGAAGAATATCCATAGAAGATTTATATAAAAATATTGACTTCTAATCTGTGTTGGAAGTAAAATTAAATTCCAAAGCAGAGAGGCCTGCTGGATGGATTTCCATCAAAGTGGCAGTGGTAAGAGTAGTGAGGCCTACTAGATGGTTTGTCCATCAAAGTGGCAGTGGTAACAGCGGTGAGTCCTACCGTGAGGGATTATATCCAACTAAAGTGGAAGTTGATGGGCTGTTCTTTGGAACAGCCCTTTCTTTTTGGAGGATTACGTGGAGCAGAAACGTCTAAACTTATATACTGTGGACATGAAGTATATCCGGAATCTGCATAATCAAGGTGATGACAGGGTATTTTCGGTATCGCCACAGGTGGAAAAGGATAATCGTCCGTTTGTTGGCATAGTTATCATCTGTGGAGAGAAGCAATATTGTATTCCTTTGAGTTCTCCAAAGGAAAAGCATAAAACGATGAAGAACAGCGTGGATTTTCACAGAGTATTCGATGCAGATGGTAAACTTATTTGTGTTTTGGATTTTAATAATATGATTCCTGTTCGCGAGGATGTTATTAGGGAAGTTGATCTTAAGATTCATTCTAATGATAGTCAGGAAATGAAATACTATAAAAATCTGATGATCGACCAGTTAAATTTTTGCAGACAAAATCAGGAAATTCTTGTTAAAAAGGCAGATAAGCTTTATAAAATGGTGTGTAGGAAGAACGGAAGTGGCCCATTAAAGCGGCGTTGTCTGAAATGGAGTAAGTTGGAGCAGATACTCGAAAGGTTTTAAATAATTATTTCTTGGCAATTCTGAAGAAGTTGGCTGAAATGTAGATGTTACAGGTGGATTATATTGACAGATAATGAATATGAGTATCATATAAATAAGAATAAAGCTTATAAGACTGATAAAACCGAGAAGTCGCAGTAGCAGAGAAGTGGTGAAAACCGGGACGTTGTCCCGGTTTTTTGTTGGGAGGGAGGGACCAGAGCCTTTCTTGCATTTTGGGTAAATGCCCTGCTTTGAATTGGAATATAATCACCAAAAGTGCCTCATAAAATGTGAGAATATAGAAAAAAGTGGCTCATAAAATGTGAGAAATTGCTAAAAATTGGCTTATGAAATGTGATGAACCTCTTATAAAGCCTGTATTTGGGGGAAAATCATAAATTGAATAAATCGAGAAATAATTATAATCTGGAGCTCAAATTCTGAGGCTTCTTTTTTGTTGTGATATAAGTCATCAAATCATTTGTGAAATCTACATATTTATACATACGAAAACACAATATCTTGTTAAAACACCTTGAAATTATATCAAAATATAGTACAATTATTATGTTATGTTGTCTAAATATGGGGTAGTGGGTTAAATTTTAGACTTATTATGCCGATAAACATAACGGGGTTGTATAATTATGCCCCATTATAATGCTGATTAACGTTATTTAAATAATGCTTTTTATGAGACGGAGGTCCCAAGATGGGAAAGACTGTTAACAGGAAAAAGAATATTAAGAGAAGGAGAACAATAAGACGTACCGTTGGTGCGCTTCTTATGGTGACTGCAATTACGGTTGCGGCTATACCGATACCCGAGACGCAGGCTTATGATCCTAATGATACTGCTAGTCAAGTGCAATCATATGCTTCCTTGGGGATTAGTGCCGAAGCAGCAGAGGATAACCTTACAATGGCTAGGGCACAGAGTCTTGGCAACATAAATTCATTTACGAATACTGGAAGAACGTACTATCTGGATGAAAGTACTGGAATTCAAGTTCTTGACTGGCAATTTGAGTATAAAAGTGAAGGTAATTCTAACTCTGATGTTATATTAAATAATGCGTTTATAACTGGGTACAATAATAGCGAAGCAACTCCAAGACCTCTCGACCTTTCTTCTGGTTGGCTTTTTTCTGATTATGTGACGATTGAGTTGGATGCTTTTAATAATCTTAACGATGATTCTGTTTCATTCGGCTCATGCACAAGTTATCCAACTACTGAATATGCTAGTGATGATAAATATATTGTTGTTCCAGTCAAATTTGGCAGCGAATCTCCGGTTAATGTTAAAATCGAAAAACTTGGCATCAAGTATACATTAGATGGAGACCCAGCTTTATGGTCAAGCTCTAATGAAGTATATAATTTTTTTAGTACATTTTTTCCTGATGATTTAAATGATTACGTTACTAAATATAATGCGTATAAAGAGGCTATTTCTAAAGGGGAACCGGCGGTTGTCCCAAACACAGTTACTAGAAAGAAATCTGAAAGCAGTATTTACAGAGGAGATACAGGATATCGCTACGTTTGTAGACAGATTGTCGGAGATGATGAGACGGACTATGTCAACTGGGTATTAAGTAATAAAACTGGAGAAGACCCCTCTTACGGACTGTATTTAAAAGACATCGGTAGATGTAATTATGCTACTGATGGAAGTAGGCTTCCGTCGGATAAAGTCTATGTTGTTAAAAGTGATAAGGTAGATGTTAGAACTGCATTTACTCCAAGTAAGTCCTATGGGAAGGGATTTTTTACAGATGGACAGGGGGTCGTTGTTCGTCAGGCTATAAGGGTTAGAGGTATTGGACAAGATGCAAGCGGTAAAGGAGCTTTTGAAAATGTTGTAAATGTTAATAAACTTACATTAGGTCAAAGTATCAATTTTATTTGCGATAGGGCCTTTAAAGATACTAATGTTTTGAATGAAGTTGTTTTTGGCGGAAATACAATGGTTGGTAATCAGGCGTTTTATAATTGTCAAGACCTTCAAACGATTGATTTAACAGGTGTGAGATCTATTGGTAAAGAAGCATTTGTACTTACGTCAGTCAACTCATTAACTATTCCTAATACACTTGTGACAATAGAGGATGGAGCATTTTATGATTGCGGTTACTTACAAAGTGTAGAATTTCAGGAGGGACAGAATGCTACTACTATTGGAAAAGCTGCTTTTTGTGATGCAAAGGATCTAAGCAGTGTTTCTTTTGGTGATAATAGAAACATTACTCAAATCGGTGATTATGCTTTTGCAAAAACAAAAGATTTAGCTATTACTGATAAGGTAGTTGAATTCAAATTTCCTGACTATATAACTGATGGAGATAAGCTTGGCCAATTTGCTCTTGCAAATAGAAAAGCGCTACAAAGGGTAATACTGTCTGCCGGTTTGTCTACAAAAGGCACATATAATCCTGCGGACAACACAGGGACTCCAGATATTCCTGATACATTAGTTGCTGGATGTATTAATTTAAGTTCATTTGAGTTTCCTATTGGTGTAGGTGCCGATAGTCATGATAACCTTAAAGGTGTATCTTACGATCCGACTATGTTTTATGATGTTGTTAATAGTGAATTTTATGTTTTGGGGCCAGAAGGTGATCCATATTCGGTTCCTAGACAGTGTACATGGCGTGCTTCTATGGATGTAGCCAGGAATTCTCCAGATGGTATTCCGGTTACTTACAAATATTATAGAGATGATGATATTAACAATCCAGCTACATATGAAGTAAGCAATGGCTTTTTAATTCAGGGTATTGATGTAAACGGAAAGCTTGTTAATTGTACATATGTTCCCGGAACCTCGAGTGCTGATAAGGCTGTAGATCTTATTATACCTAGTTCAGTTGCCGGCGTTACCCTTAAGTCGATAGACAGTAATTGCTTTAATACAGACGTTAAGAATAATGTAACAAAAGTTATAATTAAAGACGGTAGTCAGATTTATAAGATTGAAGGCGATAGCCGTAATCCTAATGATCCGACATTCCCCAGGGACCATAGTGAAATAGTCAGTGCATTTAAAGACTTTGATAATATTACTGAGGTAGTTCTTGGCGATAGTGTGAGGGAAATTGGTGTTGGTGCATTTTATGGTTGCGATAAACTTGAAAAAGTAACTATTGGTGAAAACATAGGCTATGATGATATTGAAGGTGTAGATGGAAAGATAGATGCATTTGCATTTGAGAACTGTAAGTTATTGACCGAAATACATTTTGCAACACCAGCTGAGTTTAAGACAAATCCCAAATCGGCTGCACAGTTTACTTTTGAACCACAAGAAATTGGGTTGGATGCGTTGGCAACAGGAAGTTCAAAGCTGACTATCTATGGTGAGATCGGTGAGAACTATGCTCCTTTTGAATGGTCAATGCAATCTGATAATTATGTTGATGCTAATGAAGGCATAAGAGTTTGTTATAAGACGAATTCACCTTCAAATTTAACTGTTATCCTTGATAATACTAATGGGCTTGCAACTCTTGTTGATTATCCACATCTTGACCAGTTGGATGATTATGCAATTGCCGCCGGATTAGATAAGGATGCTGACGGAAATGCTATAGCGGGATATAGCCTTGTAGATAAAATTAAAAATAATCAGACATTAACCAAGAATGAACAGGATTTATATAACGCTGTTAAATCTATAGATATACCTGAAGGAATAGAATCTATTGATGTTAAGGGCTATATAATTAATCCTGCTCCGGAAGGAGGATATTCTAATAATAAAAATGTAGAAGTATATTTGGACCCGTCAACTGCGTCTTCAGGTCTAGACTATTTTAATATATATAAAGCATATGGTCTATTTAATGGGTTATATGGAAAAACTGATAAAACCTATGAATATGCCGTGCCGGATGCGTATTATTTGAAGAAACTAGACAAAATAGTTACCGAAGGAACGGATCAATCTTTGAAATTTGAAGGCGACGAAGAAAGTCCATATGGTAATGATATTGTCGAAAAAATTATTATGCATGACGTAAAATATCTTCCGGATTTAGCTTTCTATAATTGTGAAAATCTTAGAAATCTATCGTTAGGTGATGATATTGAGAATTTAGGTTCACTTCCGTTTGCTGATTGTAAAAAACTTGGTTCTGTTACGTGTGGTAATACTGATTTTGAGACGATTAATGGTATTGTGTATGAAAATACCGACACTGGTAAAAAAATAATTCAGTGCTTACCCGGACGTGGAGACACAAATGTAGTTGGCGATAAAAGTATTAATAAGAATACGGATCCTGAGTTGACAAATGTTGAAGAGATATCAGAGGGAGCTTTTAGTAACTGTGATGTTATTAACTTTGTTAATCTTGACGGCATTAAGGAAGATACGATTCCAAAGTATTGTTTTTATAGTTGTGATAATTTATCTAAAGTAACAATACCGGATGTAGTTGGAGAGATTGATGATGATGCGTTTGGTAAAGATCCTGGTATTTGGCTTGCTATTGGGAATCCGGAATTGCTTTTATCTGCAGATGCTTTTGGAAATGATCTAGAGGAAAAGGATGTTCCTACTTTATCAGTGGGTGAAGATACACTTGTCGCAAAGATGTCAAAAAAACTTGGTAAAAACAAGGTTGCCGCAATTATAGACAATGATCCTACATTTTTTGTTTTCTATTATTGTGGTCGTGACATGGCACAATTAGGTACTCCCGACAAAAAGAAACCGGGTGAGAGCCCCAATGGCAGAAGCGAGGCAACCCTTAAAAAGCATGAGACGTCGGAAGAATATGCTAGTTATCATACCGGGTACAAGTTTGCAACATGGGTAAATCGAAAAACTGGGGCTACTTATTCTGAAGATGAGATTGAAGAACTTGTTCTTACAAAAGATATGATGTCTAATGGAGATATTATTGAATTTGAGGCAAGATATGATTCAATAGATAATTCATTAACTCCTGTAGTATCTCCAGATGTGTCTCCCGGAACAACACCGGGATCGGGAACGCCTGGAGCAACTACACCCGGAGCAGGAACACCTGGGGTAACATCATCTGTTACACCTACGGGCTCAGCAACAAAGCATAACCTTAAGGTAATATATGGTAGAGGCTCTGGTCAGTATTCTGAAGGCACAGAGGTGCTCATTGAAGCTATAGATGCCCCCGATGGTAAAGAATTTGACAAGTGGGTTATTAATGGTTCGGGTATTACAATTGAAAGTGCCACAAGTAAAGCAACTATAATTAAGATGGGCTCGAGTGATGCAACCATCACTGCTACTTACAAGAATAAGACAGCTGCAAGTTCCAACAATGGAGGCGGTAGCAGGAATTCATCCGGTACTACCAACAGAAACGGAACTAATTCGGGTACGTCTTCAAGAAATGGTAATAATGGTACTACGATTGATATTACCAAGCCCGGAGTATCCAATACAGATAAGGCGTACGCATCAGTATCGGGATCTACTGACAGCTTTATAGTCAGAGTAACCGAGAGTGCAGATGCAGCTAACAGGGTTGCAACAGCTTTGGCTGCTAAATATCCTGACATGAGTCCTATTAAGTATTTTGCTATGGATATCAGTCTCTATGATTCTACAGGAACCAACAAGATCACTGATACAACAGGACTTAGTGTCAATATAACTATGCCTATACCTGATGCACTTGCACAGTATGCAGGTAACAATATGGTTGGAGCGGTGAATGACTCAAATACCCTGGAAGACCTTGCATGCAAGTTCACGTCTATTGACGGTATTCCTTGTGTATCATTTACGGCAACTCACTTCTCGCCTTATACGATATACGTTGATACAGCCAACCTGACTTCAGGAACTATTGATTATACTCCTAAGACAGGTGATGCTATTCATCCTAAGTGGTTTGTTGCTTTAGCTTTAGCTGCAACATCTCTGTTCCTCTTCTTTAAGAGAGACAAGAAGATAGCGATACCTAAGACAGTATAAAGATTGACACGGTGACATTATGGGCAGAAAGATAAGGAGAGCGGTAGGAGCGGTTCTTATAGCTTTATCGATTGCTCTTGCTGCAGTTCCCGTAGAAGACCTGATAGCGGCCAGATACGTGGATCAATTTCAGATGGATCATGATGAGATCGCCAAATATACAGGCACGGCAACAGCCGTGTCTGTTTCTGATGATGTAAAATCCATCGGTTCTGAAGCTTTTGCCAATCAAAGAGGTATGTATACCATTGACCTTGGTAAAAATACTAAGGTTGTTAAAGAAGGCGCTTTTGCAGGTTGTGTTGATCTTACCAATGTAACTATGCATGATACTCTTGAGAGTATTGAGAGTGCTTCTTTCGCAGGTTGTAAGAATCTTAATTCCATCAATATCGGTGCCGGAGTTGAATCTATCGGTTACGGAATTTTTGCGGGATGTGATAACCTTGCAAAAGTGACCATAAGCCGCAATAACGATCAGTTTATTAATCTGGGCGGTGGTCTCTATGATGATAACATCAACACGCTGTATGCATATCTGAGTGGTTATCAGTCTACCTATTACAATATGCCGGACTCTGTTACCAAGATTAGCAAATTTGCTTTCTGGGGCAATAACAGGCTTGATACGGTGTCACTGTCATCATATTTGGTGGATATTCCGGCCTATTCTTTTTCTAATTGTAAGAATCTGAAGGAGATTAATATTCCTTATTCTGTAACGACAATCGGACCTAAGGCTTTTGAGAATTGTATATCATTATATGACGTTATCATTCCGCCTTCGGTGAATTATATCGATCCTACGGCTTTTGACGGATGTGTACATCTTAATATTGTTGCGGATCCGGGAACTGTTGCATACGATTACTTCAAGAATTTCGATAATTCGGATGTAAGAATGATTGAGACAGGAGATACGACATCCCTTCTTCATATCATTGACAGTCAGGAAAGCAATGAGCAAAAGAATGATGAAGGAACTTCTGAGGGAAGCGGATCCGGTAGCGGTGAAGGCTCAGGTGTTAATGTAGATAACGGTAGTGGTAAAGATTATAAAGAATCCGTAACTGAGATCGTGCCGGGAATCGGTCTTGTGGATGCCAGCACAGATCCCAGCAATGTGGAATATATGCCTAAGGGCAACCCTCTTGACAATGTTGATGATTCGGGACTTCTTGCCAAGACCATAATTGTAGGTGGAAGAGCGGTTCTTTTCCTTGATCCTTCGGCTGTGGCTACAAGCGGTGGTACTGTTGTGCAGGGTGAAGGCAGTATAACTGATGATGTAAGTTCGGATATTGAAGGTGGCATTGATCAGCCGGCTGATGGTGAGCCGAGAGAGAATACTCCTGCAGACGACGCTGTAAGTCAGGACGATGCTTCCGGTGAGACTGTTATATACGATCCTCAAAAGGGAGGATATCTGCCAAAATATAAAGAATTTGAGAACATGATAGCTTCTCAGGCTTATTATGCTGCAAAGGGCCTGAATGATTATGAGATCGAAAGCGGAATTACTGAGATCGGCGATTTTGCTTTTGCCAGAAGTACTCTGAATAAGATTACTATTCCCGAAGGCGTGAAGAAGATAGGCTACGGTGCTTTCTATCATTGTGATTCATTATCGGATGTAAGCATTCCTTCTACAGTTACTGAGATAGATGCTTATGCTTTTGAGAATACGCCTTTCCTTACCAATCTTAAGAGCAATGTGGGAAGCAATGATTTTGCTATAGTGGGAGACGGTATTCTTCTTGCTTATTGCGGTCAGGGACGTGATGTGACTATCCCATCGACTGTTAAGACAATAGCTCCGGGAGCATTCATGGATAAGACGGCGCTTACATCCGTTACTATCCCTGATTCTGTTCTTGTTATCGGTGATGATGCCTTCAGAGGATGTACGTCTTTAAGCTCTGTAACAGGAGGAGATAAAGTCACAAGGATTGGTGATCGTGCTTTCATGAACTGTCCTCTTGATTCGCTTTCTTTATCACCGAATGTGGAGACTATGGGACTCAGGGCGGTTGATTTTTCCGACAGTGCGAAAAATGATGCGACCAAAGTTGTTGTGTTCAGAGGTAATCATATTCCTGCCATTGAGGCCGGAACAACATCACGCAGACTTGAGAATTATGATTACAGAGAAGATGTTCTTCACGGAGTTCTCTTTGCTGTAGTTGATGACAGTATTACGGATTATAAGGATACTGTTCTTGACGGTGAGAAGCTTGGTTTTTCCGGACTTATCGTCAGTCCTGAAAAGGATGCCTCGGGCAATGATACAGGCAGTGTAGTTGTAAAGAAGAATTATATATACAGTGAAGAAGTGCTGGACGGTATTCCTGATTATATTACTGTCAAAGGTAATAATTATAAGATCAAAGACAGGGAGAATCTGACTGTTGCTGACAACGTAAGAAAAGATGCGGATTCTAAGAAAGAGCTCACTGTTCTCTATGACGGGCAGGAGACTAATGATATCACGGCTTCATTCAGTGAAGACGAGAAGGTTGGACCTCTTAATATCAGAAATTCCGAGACTGCAGCTTCCGCACTCAGCAGAAAATATGCAGATCTGTTCGGAGGCGAAAGCGAAGAGATGATGGCATATGATATCTCTCTTAAGGATCCTACCGACACAGTTGATATTAACAGATTTGGTCAGGCTACCATGACGGTTACCATGCATGTTCCTGATGAGATCAAGGGTGACAGGATTCATGTTATTGCTCTTGATGCAGACGGCCAGCTTGAAGAGGTATCGTCATCTATGGTGAGTGAAGATGTAATAAGCTTCCAGACCAATCATCTGTCTTATTTCGGTATATATGCGACAGACAGCGGAAGCAGCGGATTATCGATCCTTAATGGTAAGCTGGTCAAGAACTACAAGCTTGATGATTCACCCAATACGGGTGACCACAGTCTTCCTATCAAGTATGTAGTTGCATTCCTGATTCTCTGTTGTGGAGTATTTCTTATTGTGTATAAGAAGAAGAGAGTAGCATAAGTTTATTATATTGATGATGGCAGACAGATATCACAGGATAGTTGATTTTTAGACGTACATTTGCTAGTCTTTAATTTGTAAGATATCTTTTATCGAGAAGCAGACTCGTAAAAATGCTTTCATTGCCTATGAAACAGAAGCCGTGGTAGTAAGCGGGGACTGTGGAGGCCTTGCAAAGGGTGGCAACTTACCACAAACTACCTAGGGTAATCCTGAAAAGAAAGTTGCATAATAAAAAGCCTTGCATAGCAAGGCTTTTTATTTTTTTCATATTTTTCATATTTTTCCAGTTTATTTCAAATCGTTTATTCCTAGTAAGTAATATTACAATGTTTAATAATAATCACTTGATTTGTTTCGTATAATTGTATACAATTATTCATGGCGACAATTTGCCTAAATTATTTTTTATTAGGAGCAGCTATGAATCAGGAATTTGAAGGATTTGAGAATCGACCGGTAACCTTGAACCAGAAGAATAATCTTCTTGAACTTGAGGAGCATATGTACTTTTTGAATGACGTTGAGAAGCCCAACGTATTCAGGAACATGTTCCCTTACTCGGAGATTCCCAAGATTCCGTTTAACGATAGAATCGTTCCCCACAATATGCCCAAGGACATATGGATCACTGATACAACATTCAGAGACGGTCAGCAGTCAAGGGCTCCCTACAGTACCGAACAGATCGTGACAATATATGATTATCTGCACAGACTCGGCGGCCCCAACGGTATGATCAGAGCCAGTGAGTTCTTTTTATACAGCAAAAAAGACAGAGACGCTGTTTATAAATGTATGGAGAAGGGCTATGAATTCCCCGAAGTAACAAGCTGGATCAGAGCAAGTAAGGAAGACTTCAAGCTTGTTAAAGAGATAGGCATGAAGGAGACGGGTATCCTTGTAAGTTGTTCGGATTATCATATCTTCTTAAAGCTTAAGATGACAAGAAGAGAGGCAATGAATCATTATCTCAGTGTTGTAAGAGACTGTCTTGATGAAGGTATCGCTGTTAGATGCCATCTTGAGGACATTACAAGAGCTGATATATACGGATATGTTATTCCTTTCTGTCTTGAGCTTATGAAACTTATGGATGAATACAAGATACCTATCAAGATCCGCGTGTGCGATACCATGGGCTATGGTGTTAACTTCTCCGGTGCCGTTATTCCAAGATCTGTTCAGGGTATTATCTATGCGCTTCATACTCATGCAGGCGTGCCACATGAGCTTCTTGAGTGGCATGGACACAATGATTTCTATAAGGCTGTTGTTAATTCCACAACTGCTTGGCTCTACGGCTGTTCTGCAGTCAATGCCTCACTTTTTGGTATAGGAGAGAGAACAGGTAATACTCCTCTTGAAGCAATGGTATTCGAGTACGCTCAGCTTAAGGGCGGTCTTAATGGTATGGATACCACGGTTATTACTGAACTTGCCGAATACTACGAGAAAGAGATCGGTTATCATATTCCCGACAGAACTCCTTTTGTAGGCAAGAATTTCAATGTTACAAGAGCGGGTGTGCATGCAGACGGCTTGCTTAAGAACGAAGAGATATACAATATATTTGATACAGATAAGTTCTTGAACAGACCTGTACTGTGTGCTGTATCCAACACTTCGGGACTGGCGGGGATTGCTCACTGGATCAATACTTATTACAAGCTTCCCGAAGATCAAAAAGTTGACAAAAGCAGTGAGTTAATTAAGAATGTTAAAGTGTGGGTTGATGATGAATATGCATCAGGCCGTGTAACTGTATTGGAGAAAGGTTATTTTGGTAAATTATGAGTATTAAAGACGAAGTAAGCGACAAGTATTCCTTAAGAGGACGTGTATACAACCGCATCAGAGAGGATATTCTTGACGGTCGCTACAACAATAATGATGAGCTTAAAGAGATCGCTATCGGTGAAGAGTTGGGTGTCAGCAGAACTCCCGTCAGAGAAGCATTCAGGCAGCTGGAACTCGAGGGCCTTATCAGTATCATTCCCAATAAGGGAGCCTATGTTACGGGTATAACCGTAAAAGATGTTAAGGATATATATATGATAAGATCCAAGCTGGAAGGTCTTGCCGCAAGATGGGCTGTTGATAATATCACACCCGAGCAGATGGAAGAGATGGAAGAGAATATATATCTTTCCGAATTCCATGCCGGCAAGAATCATACGGATCAGATTGCGGAGCTTGATAACAGATTCCATGAGATCATATATGAAGCCTGCAATAGTAAGATGCTTGAGAATCAGCTGAGAGAATATCATGAATATGTTCTCAGAGTAAGAAGAAAGACTCTTTCAAAAAGCGGAAGATCAACAAAATCAACCGAAGAGCATAAGATGATCATGGAAGCAATCAAATCAGGTGACAGGGATCTGGCTGAGAAGACTGCTAACGATCATGTTATCAATGCTTATGAGAACATGGTAAAGAACGGCCTTTATGAGGCTTATCCTTCAGATGAAAAAAGAAATGGAGACAAGAATGGACAAGATTAAGATGACTACGCCCCTCGTTGAGATGGATGGCGATGAGATGACAAGAATACTCTGGAAGATGATCAAGGATGAACTTATTATTCCTTTTGTTGATCTTAAGACGGAGTATTACGATCTTGGACTTGAACATCGTAATGAGACTGATGATCAGGTGACGGTAGATTCAGCCAATGCGACAAAGAAATACGGAGTAGCCGTAAAGTGTGCAACTATCACACCAAATGCTGCCAGAATGACAGAATACAATCTTAAGAAGATGTGGAAGAGCCCTAACGGAACAATCAGAGCTATGCTTGACGGTACTGTATTCCGTGCTCCCATCATCGTTAAGGGTATCGAGCCTTGTGTAAGAAACTGGGAAAAGCCCATCACACTGGCCAGACATGCTTACGGTGATGTATATAAAAATGTGGAAATCGTAGTTCCCGGCCCCGGTAAGGCTGAGCTTGTATTTACTGATGCTTCCGGCAATGTTACCAAAGAGACCATCCAGGAATTCGACGGTCCCGGTATACAGATAAGAGTATTGAATCTTTTGCAAGAGCATGTCTGAAATATGCTCTTGATACAAAGCAGGATATCTGGTTTGCAACCAAAGACACCATATCTAAAAAATACGATCACAGATTCAAAGATATTTTCAATGAGATATTTGAGAAGGAATTCAAAGAGAAGTTCGATGAAGCGGGAATCGAGTATTTCTATACTCTGATCGACGATGCGGTTGCA
This sequence comes from uncultured Lachnospiraceae bacterium, assembly GCA_902779505.1. GTDB lineage: Bacteria > Bacillota > Clostridia > Lachnospirales > Lachnospiraceae > Colinaster. Next base: position 231,332 of record CACZBZ010000001.1, on the reverse strand, counting down.
AGAGTAATGAAGAGCAAGGGTGGATTCATCTGGGCTTGTAAGAATTATGACGGAGATGTTATGAGCGATATGGTATCAAGTGCATTCGGCTCACTTGCCATGATGACATCAGTTCTTGTATCACCTTCCGGTGTGTATGAATACGAGGCTGCTCATGGAACTGTTCAGCGTCATTATTACAAGCATCTGAAGGGTGAAGAGACGAGCACCAATTCTGTTGCGACAATTTTTGCATGGACAGGAGCTTTAAGAAAGCGCGGAGAGCTTGACGGTATAAAAGAACTTATGGATTTTGCCGACAGGCTTGAGAAGGCAACCATCGATACGATAGAAGCGGGAGAGATGACCAAGGACCTTGCACTTATCACATCCCTTAAGGATGTTAAGGTTCTTAACAGCGAAGATTTTATTAAGGCTATTGCATCTCGTATGTAAATAGATAAAGAATCGGATATATATACATTTGATGATATTTTGATAAAAACACAATGGGAAGAATTGCTTACTGCAATTCTTCCCATTTTTCCATTAATTCTTCCAGTTTGTTATTATTCTCATCCAGCTCTTTTTGTGAAGAGATCAGAAGAGCGGTATTTGACCCGTTTTTTGGATCTGCAAGCACTGCCTCCAGTTCTTTTATCTTTGTTTCGATACTGTCTATTTCTTTCTCAATCTTATCCAGTTCTTTCTGCGTCTTTTTCATGGCCGAAGCCATAGCCTTCTGGGCTTTGTAATCCTCAGCACCTTTGTTTGCGGTGGAAGAGCTGTTACTTGTCGCATTCGTAACCAAACTATCTGTCACAGGCCTGATTTCGGCCTTTTTTTCAATGTAATAATCATAATCACCCAGATATTCTGTTATGCACTTATCGGACAAATCCATTATTCTGTGAGCGGTACGGTTGATAAAATATCGGTCGTGACTTACATATAATACCGTGCCTGTATAATTGTTCAATGCATCTTCAAGTATCTCTTTTGAAGTGATATCAAGGTGGTTGGTCGGCTCATCAAGAATGAGGAAATTAGCTTCACTGAGCATCAGTTTGGCAAGTGATACGCGTCCTTTTTCACCTCCGCTGAGTGTCTTGATCTGTTTGAACACATCATCTCCGGTGAAAAGGAAAGCAGCCAGTACATTTCTTATCTCTGGATAATCATCCGATATTTCTTCGAATATGGTCTTATCATCATGCAAAACATGATGTTCCTGATCGTAATATCCTATGTGAACATTGGCGCCGATGTCTATTTTACCTTCATCGCAGGGTATGAGGTCGTTGATGATCTTAAGGATAGTGGTTTTACCCGTTCCGTTCTGACCAAGTAATGCCACGTGATCGCCTTTTTTAATATCAAAGGATATATTCTCAAAAAGCTTATTGGAATCAAATGACTTCTTAAGATTCTCAACATGAAGAACATCTTTGCCGGATTCAGTGCCCGGACTTAAGATGATCTGCATTTTATCATCGATTTCAACAGGTTTATCAAGCACGTCCATCTTATCGAGCATTTTCTGTCTTGATTCGGCTCGTCTTATGGACTTTTCCCTGTTAAATGACTTTAATTTGCTTATTACTTCCTTTTGATGCTCAATATCCCTCTGCTGATTGATATAAGCGTTTAGAGCGGCAATTCTTAAGTTCTCTTTTTTTACGGCATAAGAAGAGTAGTTGCCGTCAAATGTCATGCAGTTACCGTTCTCGACTTCAATAATCTTGTTGGTTATTTTATCCAGAAAATATCTGTCATGAGAGACGATAAGTACGGTCCCCTTATAATTTAAGAGATAGTTTTCCAGCCATATGATGGAATCCAGATCAAGGTGGTTGGTAGGCTCATCCAATATGATGATATCGGGGTGGCTCACCAGCAGTTTTGCAAGGGCAACTCGAGTCTTTTGGCCTCCCGACAGTGTCTTTACGGGCTGCTCCCACATTTCTTCGGGAAAATCAAGGCCCTTAAGAGTGCCGTTGACCTCAGACACAATCATATTTCCACCGTCTCGTTCGAATTTATCGTAGGCTGTGTGATAAGCGGACATAAGATCGTCAAGTTCTTTACCGCTAAGGTCGCCCATCCTGCTTTCCATATCTCTTAATCGCTTCTCATCTTCAAGAAGAGCGGCTTTTACGTCCATTACTTCCTTGTAGATTGTATTATCGGAATCCAGAATGGCATTCTGCGGGAGATAGCCTACTTCTTTATCCTTACTTATTACGACGGTTCCGGAATCGGGTGTCAGTTCACCCATTATGATTCGAAGAAGAGTAGTCTTGCCTGAACCGTTGATTCCGACTAAGGCTGCTTTGTCATATTCATTAAGGAAAAAACTGCCGTTTTTAACTATTATATTTTCCGAAAAACTTTTGTTGATATTATTAACCGAAAGAATCATATTTTTTTACCTTGTAATTATTGTAACGCATTGATTTTACAAGGCTTTTACGGCCTTGTCAAACGGCCGTGAAACATTGTTATATCATTGACAATAAGGGGGCTCAATTCTATAATGGAAATTGGTTTATTATGCAAAAAACAGGTGAAACAAAAATGGATGAGAAGGTTATTTCACAAGCCGTTATCAGTAGATTACCCAGGTATTACAGATACCTTGGAGATCTGAAAGATGAAGGTGTTGAACGTATCAGTTCCCAGGAACTTTCCAGAAGAATGAACGTTACAGCAAGCCAGATCAGACAGGATTTTAACAACTTCGGCGGATTTGGACAGCAGGGTTACGGTTATAATGTCGATTATCTGTACAATGAGATAGGTAAGATTCTTGGACTTAATGAAGAGCATAATCTTATCATAGTCGGAGCCGGTAACCTTGGAAGAGCACTTACCAACTACAGTAATTATGAGAACAGGGGCTTCCATTTTATGGGACTCTTTGATAAGAATCCCGAGTTCGTAGGTAAGAAGATAGGAAGTCTTGAGATAATGCCTATGGATAAGATCGAAGATTTTATCATAGACAACGGAATTGATATAGTCGTTATCGCCATTCCAAAGGCCGGAGCCGTTCAGGTTGCGGACAGAGTGGTTAAGATAGGGGTTAAAGCCATCTGGAACTTTGCGCATGTGGATCTTAACGTTCCGGATGATGTAGTGGTTGAAAATGTTCATTTGAGTGATTCGCTTATGAAGCTCAGCTATAATCTTGCGAGCAGATAAGGGGCGTTATGGCCGAGGACAAACTGACTAAAGCTCTGAATAAGGCTAAGATACCCATTGTGACTCTTGATAATAAGTGGCACAAGATTTTCTCTATGGTGGAGAAGACGCCGGATATTAAGGAAAAAGAAGCAGAGCTTAACGATTATCTTCGTAGACAGGGAAAACTAAATACTGAATCAAAAGATATAAAGAAGATCAAGAAAAAGCTCATGGATGAGATTGTGAATCTTATGGACGACGGGGATCCTTCAAGCGAGAAGAAGGTTGAAGAAAATAAACGTCTAATCGAAGACTGTAATCAAAAACTTGATGCATATCAGGAAGAGCTTATGGATCTTCCCGCCATGATCAATGAAGTTAACAAGGATATCATGCTCGAAACAATGGGGTTATGTTACGAAGCAATGCATGAGAATGAGAATATCATTGAAGAACTTGGCGAATGGGTTAAGAACATCAGAATCGAACTGAAGAAGAATGTTGTTAAAAAACAGGAAAAAGAGATTCAGAATGCGGTCATGTATTCTTATATGCATGATGTTTTCGGAGCTGATGCCATGGATATATTCGATATGAAATATAATCCCATGGAAAAGATGATTCAGCTAAAAGCTGTGAAAGATGCTCAAAATCAGAAAGAAGCATCTGACAAAGGTGAAAAAGCCGAGGGGTCGGCAGAGGGTAATAAGTAAAGGCTTTATTTGGGGGAGCTGATATGAAGGAATACATTCTTTCCAAAGAAGAAATGCAGAGATATGACAGGAACACCATGGAACTGCTTGGCATGAGCCAGGAAGTCTTGATGGAAAGGGCTGCCAGTACGGTCGTCAGTTACATCATGGAACAGTTTCCAAACAGAAAGAGGACTATTCTTGTTGTATCGGGTAACGGCAAGAACGGCGGTGACGGTATTGCTGTGGGAAGAATTCTTAAAGAATACGGTTATTCAGTAGACATATGTATTCCTATTGATGAAAAAGATTATTCCTTAGGCGTTGCTCATCAGATAAAACTTGCCAAGAATTACGAGATTGATGTATATAAAGAACTTCCATGCAAAGAGTATGACATTATTCTCGACGCAATTTTCGGTATAGGTCTCAACAGAGATATAGAGGGAATATACAAAGAACTCATTAGAAAGCTTAACAGAAAGCGAGGCTATAAGATAAGTGTTGATATTCCTTCGGGGATCAACTGTGATACGGGAAAAGTTATGGGTATTGCCTTTGAGGCGGATACAACAGTAACTTTCGGATTCTATAAAAAAGGACATTTTCTTAATCAGGGACCAAAGCATTCTGGTACTCTGGTAAGACATAATGTTGGTATCAATAAATACAGTTTTTTCGGTAACGTTCCGGACATGTTCATGTATTTTGGTAATGAGGACTCCAATAACAAGATTGATATCGGACGAGATGTTACCGGCAACAAAGGAACCTTCGGCAAGGTACTTATTCTTGCGGGCAGAGAAGATATGAGTGGAGCCTGTGTGCTTGCCGCAAAATCAGCTCTTCGTTCCGGTTGCGGAATGGTATCCGTTATTACCGAAGAGGCCAACCGAGGTATTCTGCTTGCTGCTTTGCCTGAAGCTATCGTTCATACCTACAGCGATCCCGAAGAGATCCACGATCTTTTTACGGAAGGTGAGAACTGGTGTGACTGCATTGCTGTTGGACCGGGTATCGGAACGGACGATGTGGGGCAGAGATTGCTTGATGAATGCATTACAAACAGTAGAAAGCCTCTTATCGTTGATGCCGATGCAATTAATATACTTGGCAGGAATAAAAAACTCAGAGAGAGACTCTTGAAACTTCAAAGCAGCGAAGATTCTGTAAGGAAGCTGATTTTTACACCTCATATTAAGGAGTTTTCAAGACTGTCGGGCAAGTCGGTAAGTGAAATAAAGGCTGACAGATCTACAATTAGCAGAGAATTTGCCAAGGAATATAATTGTATTCTTGTTTTAAAAGATTCATATACCATCGTTACCGACGGTAAAGAGATCTTTATCAATGTTATTGCGAATGATGCCATGGCTACGGCCGGAAGCGGAGATGTTCTTACAGGTATAGTTGCTTCCTTTGTTTCACAGTACATGAAGAAGGATAAGCTTGTGGAGGACCCCAAAGCCGAGCCTGAGAGATTTATATTCTATGCTGCGGCTATGGCTGTATATATTCACAGTCTTGCGGGACTTAAATCAAGCGAGATGAACGGCAGATCTTATATGATTGCCAGTGATATTATTGAAAAATACGGAGAGATTCTTGTGTGATGAAAGAACACTATGATCGTGTCTGGGCCCAGATTGAACTCGACAATGTAAACCATAATATTGACGAAATCGAAAAGAAGGTTTCATCGGATCATAAGATTATTTGTGTTATAAAAGCTGACGGATACGGCCACGGTGCCCTTCCCATAGCCAAAGAATTGGAAAAGCATGAGAGAGTATTCGGATATGCGGTTGCCACCGCTGAAGAAGCACTGATGCTACGAGATAACAGTATAAGAAAGCCGATTATCATAATCGGATATTCTTTCCCGGGTTCTTATGATGAAATGATTGCCCGAGATGTAAGGCTTACTGTTTTCAGAAAAGATATGGTGGACGAGATCGATGCGATTGCAGGAAGATTCGGTCTTATAGCCAAGGTCCATGTAGCTGTCGATACAGGAATGAGCAGAATCGGCGTTATGCCGGATGAAAGCGGTGTCGATTTTATAAAATATGTGCTTTCAAAAGAGAATATTTCAATAGAAGGCATCTTTACTCATTTTGCAAGAGCGGATGAGGAAGATCTTGCGAATGCTTACGGACAACTGGAAGCATTTCATGCTTTTGTAAAAAGATGTCAGGATGAATTGGGATATAAGTTCCCGGTGGTTCATCTTGCCAACAGTGCCGGAATTATTGAAATCCCGGAATCTTATGACAGCTGTGTAAGAGCCGGAATCATTTTGTACGGTATGTGGCCTTCCAAAGAGGTTAATCATGAGAGTCTCACTCTTAAGCCACTTCTTTCGCTTAAGTCACAGATTACTTTTGTAAAAGAGGTTGGACCCGGAGTTCCCGTAAGTTACGGCGGTATATATGTAACCGATAAGAAAACAAGGATTGCCACTGTTCCCGTTGGCTATGCCGATGGTTATACAAGGGCATTGTCCAACAAGGGTTATGTACTTATACATGGTAAAAAAGCCAAGATACTCGGCAGAATATGCATGGACCAATTCATGTGTGATGTAACTGATATTCCGGATGTTAAAGAAGGAGATGTAGTTACTCTTATCGGAAGCGAGGGAGGAGAGACCATCACCATGGAAGATCTTTCCGATTGGTCCGGCCAGCTTAATTATGAATTGGCTTGTATTATTGGGAAGAGAGTTCCCAGAATATACACAAGAGGAGGTACACCGGTTTATTCCAGAGACTTTTTTGTGGATGTTCCTTTAAAAAGCATGGAATAAAGGATTATGAAAATAGCGATTGCACTTGTCATTAATGACATAATTATACTTATTGCATACAGCATATATCTGTATATGAAGCGCAGAAAGAAAAAGAATGCTGCCGAAAATGAAATCATTTCCATGGTAAATGAGTCTTCAACTCAAGGATATATTGAAGAGAATGAAGCTCAGATGATTACCAATATTTTCAGTTTCGGGGATATGGCTGCCAAAGACTGTATGACTGACAGATCCAACATTGTGGGCATTGATGCATCACTGAAGCTCAGTGATGCTTTGGAAATTATGCTTAACACCGGAAGTTCAAGATTTCCCGTATATGAAGAGGATCTGGATCGTATAATCGGTATCCTGTATCTTAAGGATGCGATGCGGTATTCAAGAATCAAAGGTAATTCAAGTAAAAAAGTTGAATCCATTGACGGTATGCTCAGAGAAGCAAGGTTTATTCCGGAAACGCTCAAGCTCGATACTCTTTTCCAGCGTATGCAATCATTGAAACTTCACATGGTTATCGTAATTGATGAGTATGGTCAGACAGCAGGACTTATCGCCATGGAAGATATACTTGAAGAGATTGTGGGTAATATCCAGGATGAATATGACGAGGATGACGGTCATATCGTGGAGAGAGGCGAAGGCAAGTACATTGTTGAAGGTGTTACAAGTCTCGAAGAACTTGAAGAGAAACTTGGAATTGAATTCCACGAAGAGAATTTTGAGACTATCAACGGTTATCTGATATCAAAGATGGAGAAGATTCCGGATAAGAAAGTCAGATTTGACACAGATGTTGGTAATTACAATTTCAAGGTTCTTGAAGTTGATAATAATATGATAAGACAGGTTCTGGTTACTAAAATAAATAATGAGGACAGAACTGAAGATAAAAACGAATAACGAGGAGAGAAAAAATGTCAGGACATTCAAAATTTGCGAATATTAAGCATAAGAAAGAGAAGAACGATGCCGCTAAGGGCAAGATTTTTACAATGATAGGAAGAGAAATTGCGGTTGCTGTTAAAGAAGGCGGTCCGGATCCTTCCAACAACTTTAAGCTTGCACAGGTTGTAGCCAAGGCTAAGGCCAACAATATGCCTAACGATACAATTGAAAGAGGTATCAAGAAGGCTGCCGGCGAAGGCGGAAATGTTAATTACGAAAATATCACATATGAAGGTTACGGCCCAAGCGGTATAGCAATCATAGTTAAGACGCTTACAGACAATAAGAACAGAACAGCGGCTAATGTAAGAAGTGCTTTCACAAAGGGACAGGGTAGTATCGGTACTCCCGGTTGCGTAAGCTTTATGTTTGATGAAAAGGGACAGATTATCATTGACAAGGAAGAGTGCGATATAGACGGTGACGATCTTATGATGATTGCTCTCGATGGCGGTGCGGAAGACTTTTCCGACGAAGGAGACAGCTTCGAAATAGTAACTGCTCCCGATGACCTTCCTGCTGTTGTAAAGTGCCTTGAAGACAACAAGATACCTATGGTATCAAGTGAAGTAACAATGATACCGCAGAACTATGTTGATGCAAATGATGATGAGACAGTTAAGCTCATTACAAGAATTCTTGATCTTCTTGATGAAGATGATGATGTACAGGATGTTTATTGTAACTGGAGCGAAGCATAGGAACGGGTAGCGGTATTTTGATATGAATTCCAAACGTAACTGGTTTAGTTATCTGACATGGGGAATATTTATTGTTCTTACGGGAGCCTTATATTATTTCTCATTTCATGAACTTATGGATAATTCTGGACTCATTGACAAAAAGTATGTCAATCTTGTTCTGATTATGACTGCTGTTATAGTTACTGAGGCCTTTATTATCTTGAGTCATGCAATTTCAAGACATGAAGTATATATAAGCGATGCTAAAAGAAGAGTATTTGGCATTGTTTCTTTTGTTATATCTTTTGGCGGATATATTGCTGCCAGACTCTATCCTGTTATTACGGGAATGAGTGCTTTGGAAGCAAGAGTGGATATGTCTTCATGTGAAAGAGCCCTTATCAGGGACGATATGAAGATATTTATGAATCTTACAGATAAAGCATCTATAACAGATACGGTTTTATCTGTTTTCTTTAAGTTCTTTGGCAATAAAGCCACTGCGGTAATTGTTGCCAACCTTACATTAGCTTTTCTTACGGCTATCATTTTATTCTTTGCCGTTAAAATGCTTGCGGGATTTTATGAAGCCTGCATTGTTATTTTGATTGCAGGGATCCTGCCGGAATTCACTTCATTAATATCATGCTACAACAGCATAGAAACAGACCTCTTATTTTTGTCAATCGGATTGTTGTTACTTGGACTTGTTAAGGAGACGGAAGAAAAGAGGATTATCAATGAGATAATTATTATAATCAGCGCCGCGATTATTGGCTTAATGTGCCTCTATAACGGCATATTTTATTGTCTTTTACCTTTACTTCTTGTATTGCTTATTGAAAATGTATATGCGGGAATCGCTTTCAGAATTATTAATCCCATACTGGCTTTAATATTCTTTACGGCCTTCTTTGTAATACCTTCCAATATGAATTATCTGCTTTCGGGAGATATTAACGGGCTTATTAACGGTATTACTTCATTTGCTGCTTACAGATTCTCATTGTTCCTGTATTATGAGCCTGTAATTAACGTGGCAAAAGCACCTTTGATGATTGTTCCGGCTGTTATGGCTGTAACATATATTGTTACTTTCCTTAAAAAGGATTACGACAGAATTCATGCTGTAATAACGGCATTGATAGTTAATTTAGTCGCTTTGTTTTTGTTTACTACAAATAAAGATACCGATTCGCATATAGTATTCAGCATTATATTTTTAGCTATTATCGGTGGAGCAGGTATAGTTAAACTCTTCCGGTTCGGAACGGCGGTTGCGGATTCGGATGAGGAATCATTCCCGACACCGCTTTCAAAAGAAAGTACCGAGACTCCGGAAGAAGAGAGCAAGGCGTCTGATGAGATTATAGATCTTGACAATGATGATGTTCCGGATGATATTCCTCAGCTTGAGACGGTTGCGGAGCCGGTAGCTGTTGAAGAGACAACATCGAGTGAAACCGAGGCAGAGACTGAGACAGAAAATGCAGAAGAGCCCGAGAAATCTGTTGAAGAGGTTGCTGAGACAGAAGTATCGGAGGAAACCGCAAGCGTTGAAGAGCCTGAGCCCGAAGCTGAGCCTGTGGCGGAGCCCGCGCCTGTGGCAGAAACTGCAAGATTCTCAGAGCAGGAAGACGGAGTTGAAGAACTGGCCTCTATGGACTATGAGGAGCCTGTACTTCCCAGCGTATCCAACATACTTGGCAAGAGTTTGGAAGAAGAGAAGCCCGCTGAGGTTCCCGAGCAATTCGACAATCCTTTACCTCTTCCAAAAGAGACCAAGAAGAGAGCCAAGAAGGCCAAGAAAGAAATTGTCGTCGAACCGGAAGACTTTGATGATAATTACGATATGGATGATATTCCGGATGATTTGATGAAGTACGATATAGATTTTTAGTTGTGGGTGAAATATGGCTAGCAAGAGCAATTCGAAGAAAAAGAATAACAGCAAGAAAAAAGGCGGAAAAGGGGAACAATTTGACACAACTGTTTCCAACGAACTGCTTATAATTGCGTTTTTGGCCATAGCCATTCTTTTGTTTCTCTGTAATTTCGGAACTATCGGTCCGGTGGGAGATGTTATAAGCAAAGGAATGTTTGGTCTATTTGGTTTGCTTGCTTATATTTTTCCTTTGGTATTATTTGGACAGATTGCCTTCGGTCTTATCAACCAAGGCAGTGTTGTAGCTAGGATAAGAATTATATGTACGGTTGTTATATTTCTCTTCGTAAGTGTTCTTATTCAGCTGTGGGGCGGAAATGTTAACGATCTTGTTGAATATGATGTAAAAGTCTTTTTTGAGAACGGAGTAAGTAATCACGCAGGTGGAGGTGTTATCGGCGGTTCACTTGCTTATTTTATGCATCATTATCTTGATACAACGGGAACTGTCCTTTTATCAATTGTTTTGATTCTTATCTCCATGATAATCATAACCGGAAAGTCGCTTATAAGAGCCATCAAAGACGGCGGAATGCATGCGTACGAGGACGTTAAAGAGTACAGAGAACGTGTTGTAAAGCGTTATGATGACGAAGAAGAATACGAAGACGATCCTTATGATTATGAAGAACAAAAGGTAAACAGAAGAGACAGAAAAGCTCCCAATATCAGGGAACTTGCAAGAGAAAAGGAAAAAGAAAAAGAAGCCGATGATTCTTTGATTGTAGAAGAACCACCCACAAGCAAACAGCTTAGAAGAAACAGAAAAGCTACAGGCGTCAATATGGACGGATATTCTTCCGATAAGAAGACAAGTCCTTTTGACAGAAATGATATGCATGAAATATCAATAAAGGACATCGGAGAGGCAAAAAGTGAAAAGGCTTATGCTGTTTCTCGCCAGCCCTTTGACGATCTTGCTGATGTTAAGATTCACGGAATTAAAGAAGAAGCTCCTCAGGATACTAAGAATGAGGCGGATTCTTATAACAGCGGTATGGATGAGATAAGATTCAATACCGCAAAAGCCGATAAGCAGACGGATATATATGACAGTGAACATGAAGTGGGTGAGATAAAGGCATCCATTACCGCTTCAAAATCAAAGCCCAGAAAGAAATATGTGTTCCCGGCCGCCAATCTGCTTAATAAGATAGATAAAGCCAACAGCGGAAGCTCAAAAGAAGAACTGATGGAGACCGCAAGGACTCTTCAGGACACCCTTGAGACCTTCGGCGTAAAGGCCAAAGTGACTGATATAAGTCAGGGCCCCAGTGTTACAAGATATGAACTTCAGCCCGAACCCGGCGTGAGAGTAAATAAGATAGTTCAGTTGTCGGATGATATTAAGTACGCTCTGGCAGCAACGGACGTAAGAATAGAAGCACCCATACCCGGCAAATCAGCCGTAGGTATCGAAGTGCCCAATAAAGTAAGTACGGGTGTAGGATTCAGAGAGTTGGTGGAAAGCGCTGAGTTCAAGAAATTCGACAGTAAGATTGCTTTTGCCGTTGGTAAAGATATAAGCGGTAATGTAGTCGTTGCCGATATTGCTAAGATGCCCCATATGCTTATTGCGGGTGCTACCGGTTCCGGTAAATCCGTATGTATCAATACAATCATCATGAGTATTCTTTATAAAGCATCTCCTGATGAAGTAAAGCTTATTATGATTGATCCTAAGGTGGTGGAACTCAGTGTTTATAACGGTATTCCTCATCTTTTGGTTCCGGTTGTGACGGATCCTAAAAAAGCAGCCGCCGCTCTTCATTGGGGCGTAGCGGAGATGACTGACAGATATCAGAAGTTCGCTGAGAAGAATGTCAGGGATCTTAAGGGCTACAACAAGGTTGCGGAAGAAAAACTTCCTCAGATAGTTATAATTGTAGACGAGCTTGCTGATCTTATGATGGTTGCCGCTAAAGAGGTTGAAGAATCAATCTGTCGTATTGCACAGTTGGCCAGAGCATGCGGTATTCATCTTATTATTGCCACACAGAGACCATCGGTTGATGTTATTACCGGTCTTATTAAAGCCAATATGCCAAGCCGAGTTGCATTTGCCGTATCAAGCGGTGTGGATTCCAGAACCATACTTGATATGAACGGTGCCGAAAAACTCCTTGGTAAGGGCGATATGCTCTTTTATCCCCAGGGATATCCAAAGCCCGCCAGAATGCAGGGAGCTTTTATATCTGACGGAGAGGTATCGAGAATCGTTGATTTCTTAAAGGATCAGAACCTTGGAGAACCCTATCAGGTTGAGATGGAAGAGGCTTTAAAGGCTATGTCTTCCGCCGGAGGCTCTTCGATATCCGGAGGAGACAGTGGAAGTGATTTTGATGAACTCTTGATGAGTGCGGGTAATTTTATCATTGACAGCGATAAGGCATCCATTGGTGCCCTTCAGAGAAAGTTTAAAATCGGATTTAACAGAGCCGCAAGGATTATGGATCAGTTGTGTGAATTAGGGGTTGTCAGTGAGGAACAAGGTACTAAGCCCAGAAATATCCTGATGGGACCCGAAGAATTCCAGGAAATTGTAGAGGAGTATTTGTAAAAGATGAAGTCTGATATTGAAATTGCACAGGAAGCCAAACTGGAACCTATTACAGAAGTTGCCGCGACTATAGGAATATCCCCTGATGATATTGAATTATACGGCAAATATAAGGCAAAGCTTTCTGAAGAATATCTTAGCAAGATAAGTAACAATAAGAACGGCAAGCTTATACTTGTAACTGCCATTAACCCTACACCTGCAGGAGAAGGTAAGACAACTACAACAGTTGGTCTCGGTCAGGCGTTTGGTAAGCTCGGTAAAAAGGCTGTTATTGCATTAAGAGAGCCCAGTCTCGGTCCTTGTTTTGGTATAAAAGGTGGGGCCGCAGGTGGCGGTATGGCCCAGGTTGTTCCCATGGAGGATCTCAATCTTCATTTTACCGGAGATTTTCATGCCATAACTTCAGCCAACAATCTTTTGGCTGCTATGCTTGATAATCATATTCACCAGGGTAATGAATTAAGAATCGATACAAGACAGATAATATGGAAGAGATGTCTTGATATGAATGACAGAGCTCTCAATGGGAAGTAAAGCCGACGGATTCGTTAGAGAGGATCATTTTGTCATAACCGTTGCTTCCGAGATAATGGCTATTCTTTGTCTTGCGGAAGATCTTAAAGATCTTAAAGAAAGACTCGGAAAAATAATTGTTGCATATGATCTTGACGGTAATCCCGTTACAGCTAAGGATCTAAGGGCTGTTGGTTCTATGGCTGCTTTACTTAAAGATGCCATGAAACCCAATATCATTCAGACTCTTGAGCATACCCCGGCACTTGTTCACGGCGGTCCTTTTGCAAATATCGCCCATGGTTGTAACTCCGTAAGAGCTACAAAGACCGGACTTAAGATTGCGGATTACTGTATTACGGAAGCGGGATTCGGTGCGGATCTCGGTGCAGAGAAGTTCCTTGATATTAAGTGTAGGGTGGCGGGACTTCATCCGGATGCCATAGTGCTGGTTGCCACAATAAGAGCTCTTAAATATAACGGTGGAGTTGCCAAAGATAAAGTATCGGAGCCCAATTTGGATGCTCTTAAAAAGGGTATCGTTAATCTTGAGAAGCATATAGAGAACCTTAAGCAGTACGGTGTTCCCGTTATTGTTACTCTTAATGCCTTCATTACAGATACCGACGAAGAGGTCAATTTTGTAAAAGAATTCTGTCACAGTAAGGGCGCCGATTTTGAACTTTCAAAGGTTTGGGAATTCGGCGGAGAAGGCGGAGTTCCTCTTGCCAAGAAGGTTATAGAAGTTCTTGAGAATAAGGAGAGCAATTTCAGCCCTATATACAAGGACGAACTGCCTCTTGAAGAGAAGATTGAAACTGTTGCAAAGAAGATATACGGAGCAGATGGAATCGTATTCTCATCCCAGGCTTCCAAGGAATTAAAGAAGCTTAAGGAACTTGGTTTTGATTCCCTTCCTGTATGTATTGCAAAAACACAGTATTCTTTATCCGACGATCCCGACAAACTCGGACGTCCGGAAGGCTTTACCGTTACGGTAAGAGACCTCTATGTTTCTGCCGGTGCCGGTTTTGTGGTCGTTTTAACAGGTAATATAATGACCATGCCGGGACTTCCTAAAAGGCCGGCCGCTTTTAACATCGACCTTAACGATGAAGGCAGAATTACAGGCTTATTCTGATCAAACTGTACGGGGAATGTATATGTTATGTCCTAAATGTGGAAACGAAATTGAAGATGGATTGATGTACTGCCCAAAATGCGGTGAAGAGATCAGAATAGTTCCTGATTTTGAACCTGAGATTGAGCAAAATATTGAGGATACACTTTATTCTGTTGCAATGGAAGTGGATGATAAGGAAAGTGATGAGAGTCCTCTGGATGAAATAGTTGAAAATGAGGCCGCAAAAAGCATTCCTAAGCCTGTAATATTCGCTATTGCCGGATTCTTCTTTGTGCTTGTATGTTGCCTTGGAATTATGATATATAACGATAATTCGGCGCCACATCAGGTTAAACTCGGCGATAAAGCTTATGCTGCAGGTAATACCAAGAATGCCCTTAATTACTATAAAAAGGCTGTCAGTCTGGATCCCGAGAATTCCGACTACAGCATGAAACTTGCGGATTGCTACCTTGATATGGAGAATCCCGATCAGGCGATAGAGGTATATAAGTCACTTGTGCTTAACGATCCGGACAGTACGCTTGCTTATGCTCAGATTATCTCCATTTACGAAAGCAGCAAGAGATATGATGATATTGCCGAATTCCTTGCTATTTACGCGACTGATAACATCAAGGAATCATTTTTGGAATATACGGCTCCGGATCCCATATTCGGAACAGAGGGCGGAGATTATGACGAAGCTGTTATTCTGACTATATCCGATACGGGACATGGCAAGGTTCATTATACTGTTGACGGAACCATTCCCAGCAAGGACAGTCCGGAATATAACGCACCTATTATATTAAAAAAGGGAGAACATGTAATTCAGGCTCTTTTTGTCAATGAATACGGTGCGGAGAGTAACATCGTAAAGAATACTTACAATGTTCTTGCCGAAGCACCGACAGAACCTATTGTATCTCTTGAATCCGGGGATTATGACAAACCTCAGTTGATTAAAGTAATCGTTCCGGATGACTGTAATGTCTATTATACTTTTGACGGCACGGATCCCAATTCGTTAAGTCATATATACGGAGAACCCATATCCATTCCGGAGGGTGCTTCCACATATAAGTTTGTTGCAATCAACAGTAAAGGTATAGCCAGCGAAATAGTTCAGTGCGATTACAATCTGACTATAGAGAGTATGTTTTCCAAGGAAGACGGCCTGAATATCCTTGTAAACAGGCTTGTTCAGATTGGTTATCTTGTGGATACTTCGGGTACATTGGCTAATTTCCCGGGTAAATATATCTATTTATTCGGTGAAGTGAGAATGGTCAACGGCATATCCCTGTATTGTTACAATGAATATTATGCAACAGCCACAACCTCGAGAGATATGACCAGCAATATCTTTGGAGTGGACATTATGACAGGAAATGTCTACATGGTTAATAAGGGTATAAATGGTGTATATTCTATTCGACTTATGCAATAAACTGTTGCGTTTATTCAAAAATTAGCATATTATTGTGAAGATATTTATATAAAGGAGTTTTTGTATTATGTACAAGATTAAAGAAGCAAAGCTTTTAACAACCAATATTTACGAAATGGTTGTTGAAGCTCCAAGAGTTGCTAAGAAATGCCTTCCCGGTCAGTTTCTTATTGTAAGGGCTTTTGAAGACAGTGAAAGGATACCTCTTACAATCTGTGATTACGACAGAGAAGCGGGAACAGTTACCATTGTTTTCCAGACAGTGGGAGGAAGCACTAAGCTTATGTCTGGTCTTAAGACAGGTGACAGTTTTCATGATGTAGTAGGCCCTCTTGGTAAAGCTTCCGAACTTTGCGATGAATCAATAGATGATCTTAAGAAGAAAAAGATTTTATTTGTAGCCGGTGGTGTAGGAACCGCTCCTGTATATCCTCAGGTTAAGTGGCTTCATGAAAACGGCGTGGATGCTGATGTAATCGTCGGTTCCAAGACAAAGGATCTTCTTATTCTTGAAGATGAGATGAAAGCCGTTGCAGGCAATCTGTATATTACTACAGATGACGGTTCATACGGCAGAAGCGGTATGGTTACAAAGGTTATTGAAGATCTTGTTGCCGAAGGTAACAAGTACGATGTATGTATCGCAATCGGTCCCATGATCATGATGAAATTCGTAGCCAAGCTCACAAAAGAACTTGCAATTCCTACCGTAGTAAGTATGAATCCCATTATGGTTGACGGAACCGGTATGTGCGGCGCCTGCAGAATCGTTGTGGGCGGTGAAGTTAAGTTCGCGTGCGTTGACGGTCCTGAATTTGACGGACATGCAGTTGACTGGGATGGCGCAATGAAGCGTCAGCAGATGTATAAGACAGAGGAAGGTCGTCTTATGCTTAAACTTTCCGAAGGTGATACACATCACGGCGGATGCGGCAATTGCAATTAATTCATGTAAATTTTGAAAGGAATTGATATAAAATGGATGTTTTGAAGAAAGTACCTGTACGTGAACAGGATGCCAAGGAGCGTGCGTGCAACTTTGAAGAAGTATGTTTGGGATATAACAAAGAGGAGGCCATGCTTGAAGCTGAACGTTGTATTAACTGTAACAACGCCCAGTGTGTAAAGGGCTGTCCCGTTGCTATTAATATTCCCGGTTTTATACAGGAAGTAAAGAAGGGAGATTTCGAAAAAGCATACGAAGTAATCTCCGAATCAAGCGCCCTTCCCGCTGTCTGCGGACGTGTATGTCCTCAGGAAAGTCAGTGTGAAGGTAAGTGTATAAGAGGTATTAAAGGTGAGCCTTTAAGTATCGGAAAACTTGAAAGATTCGTTGCCGATTGGGCATCAGAGAATAACATCAAGCCTGCTAAGAGCAATAAGAAGAATGGCAAGAAGGTTGCCGTTATCGGTTCAGGTCCTGCAGGTCTTACATGTGCCGGAGATCTGGCTAAGATGGGCTATGATGTAACTATTTTTGAGGCTCTTCATGAGGCAGGAGGTGTTCTTGTATACGGTATTCCCGAATTCCGTCTTCCCAAGGAAAAGGTAGTTAAGAAAGAAATTGAAAATGTTAAATCTCTCGGTGTAAAGATCGAGACTAACGTTATTATCGGAAAGTCAATTACAATTGATGAACTTATAGAGGAAGAGGGCTTTGACGCCGTATTTATCGGTTCCGGTGCAGGACTTCCCAAATTCATGGGTATCCCCGGAGAGACTGCCAACGGTGTATTCTCTGCCAATGAGTACCTTACCAGAAGCAATCTTATGAAGGCGTTTGATTCTTCGAGTGAAACACCTATTAAGGTAGGTAAAAAGGTCGCTGTTGTCGGTGGCGGTAACGTTGCTATGGATGCAGCAAGAACAGCACTCAGACTTGGAAGCGAAGTTCACATCGTATACAGAAGAAGCGAAGAAGAACTTCCTGCCAGAGTGGAAGAAGTTCATCATGCTAAAGAGGAAGGAATCATATTTGATCTTCTTACCAATCCTGTTGAGATCCTTACTGATGAGAACGGATGGGTTAACGGTATAAAGTGCATTAAGATGGAACTTGGCGAGCCCGATGCGTCAGGCAGAAGAAGACCTGTTGAGATAGCCGGAAGTGAATTTGTGATTGATGTAGATACTGTAATAATGTCACTGGGAACAAGTCCCAATCCCCTTATTTCATCAACAACAAAGGGCCTTGAGATTAATAACAGAAAATGTATCATTGCCAGTGAAGATACCGGTAAGACATCAAAAGACGGTGTATATGCCGGTGGTGATGCCGTTACAGGTGCCGCAACCGTTATTCTTGCAATGGGTGCAGGAAAAGCAGGTGCCAAAGGTATCGACGAATATCTTCAGTCTAAGTAAAACATAGGAGTACAATAATGCCCTGGTGTCCTGTATGTAAAAATGAATATAAAGAAGGCTATACAGTCTGTTCCGATTGCGGAGCAACCCTTGTGGACAGCCTTGATTCGCTTCTGATTCCCATATATTTCGGTGAAGAAGATGTGCTTGCGGATATGAACTCTTTTATCAAAGCAAATGCTGATTTTCCTACAGACGTAAGCTACGATGAAGAGAGTTCTCAATGGATATTGTCTGTTCCGGAAGATGATAAAGATTCATGTATGAGTCTTATCAAAATATATCTGGCTCAGCTTTTAAAGAAGCAGAACGCAGAAGAGGGTATTCCCGAAGAAGATTTTGAGGAAGAGCTTCCCCAGAGAGAAATGCCCAAGATCTACGTTGAACCTGAAAAAAGAGCCGAAGAATACAAATCCGGAGCTTATGTGCTTACGGTGGTGGGTATTCTCGGAATTATTGCCATAGTTCTTGTGGATATAGGCGTAATTCCCATTAATCTTGCGGGTTCTTCCAAGATTCTCATAAATGTGGTTATGGGAGTAATGTTTGCCGTATTCACATTCCTTGGAATCAATTCTTTCAGTGTTTATAAGAATCTTCTTAAGGAATCCGTTTTAGAGAACAATCTTAAAGATAAGGTTTTTGAACTTGTTTTATCCAAGGGCAAAGATTATTATTGCAGCGGAGACGAAGAAGGCGCAGAAGAGGGCAATTATTTCAAAAGAAGCGATCTTATCGGCGAAGTTATTGATTCTGCTTATCCCGATCTTGAGGAGAATCTCAAGAATCATATTGTTGAAGAGGCTTATACAAAATTATTTGAATGAAAATCAACGTTATTTGTGTCGGAAAAATTAAAGAATCATTTTACAGAGAGGCGCTTGCAGAATATACCAAGCGCCTTTCCAAGTATTGCAAACTTAGCATTACAGAACTTGCGGATGAAAAGACTCCGGACAATGCCTCAGAAGCTTTGTCTAAACAGATTCTGGATAAAGAGGGAGAGAGGATATTGCAGAAGATTCCGGATGATTCCTACGTTATTGCAACGGCAATCGAAGGCAAGGAACACGATTCAGTATCTTTTTCAAAGAAAATGGAAGATATAATGCTTCGTGAAAACGGAAATATCTCTTTTATCATCGGAGGTTCTTTGGGGCTCAGCGAAAGTGTAAAGAAAAGAGCTGATTATCTCCTTAGTTTTTCCCATATGACTTTCCCTCATCAGTTAATGAGAGTCATACTTTTGGAGCAGATATACAGAGC
This sequence comes from uncultured Lachnospiraceae bacterium, assembly GCA_902779505.1. Taxonomy (GTDB): domain Bacteria; phylum Bacillota; class Clostridia; order Lachnospirales; family Lachnospiraceae; genus Colinaster. The sequence continues at coordinate 211,808 of CACZBZ010000001.1, read as the reverse complement.
CTTCAGAATTCTTAATAATGAACCTTATCACAAATGATATTAAAAGCACCTTAGCGGGTGCTTTTTGTATTATTTAAGGGTGCTTTTTCCTTGTAACAAAAGGGCTCTAATGGTAAAATATATAGGATTGGGTAAGTATGGTCTATGGAAGAAAAATTGGAAATTAATGCTGCAAATTCAATAGATATTTTCGGACAGTTTGACGTCTTTTTAAAAAAGATTGAGAGGTCTTTCGGTATAAATGTTGTCACAAGAGACGGGAATGTAATCCTAAAAGGAGAGAATCCCGGGCTAAGACGTGGCAGGGCAACAATCGAGACCTTATACGAACTGTCAAAAAGAGGAAGCGAAATAACAGAAAGGGACGTTGATTACGCTATAGCAATGAGTCTGGAGGAACAGCAGAGCGAAATCCTTAATATCGATAAAGAACTGATATGTCATACCATTTCCGGTAAACCGGTGAAGCCTAAGACACTGGGACAGAAGCAGTATGTGGATCTTATCAAAAACAATATGATTGTTTTCGGTATGGGTCCTGCTGGAACAGGTAAGACTTATCTTGCGATGGCCATGGCCATAACAGCCTTCAGAAACGGTGAAGTTGAGAGAATCATACTCACAAGACCCGCTATTGAAGCCGGTGAAAAGCTGGGCTTTCTTCCGGGTGATCTGCAGAGCAAGGTCGATCCTTATTTAAGACCTTTGTATGATGCTCTTTATCAGATTATGGGCGGCGAGACTTTTCAGAAGAATATGGAAAAGGGCCTGATAGAGGTCGCGCCTTTGGCTTACATGAGAGGACGTACTCTGGATAATGCTTATATCATCCTTGATGAAGCACAAAATACAACACCTGCACAGATGAAGATGTTCTTAACAAGAATAGGATTCGGTTCAAAGGTTGTTGTAACCGGTGACGCCAGCCAAAAGGATCTTGCACCGGGTACAAAGTCCGGACTTGATGTGGCTATCAAAGTTCTTAAAAACGTGGAAGGAATCGGATTCATCAATCTTACAAGCAAAGATGTGGTAAGACATCCTCTTGTACAGAAGATTGTAACCGCTTACGAACAGTACGAAAAAAGGGAGAATAATCGAAAGAAATGATCTTTTTGGATAATGACACCGATATCGAACTGGGATTTGATTACAAAGAAACTGCTGAAAAAGTAATAGAGCTTGCCTTAAAAACGGAGAACTGTCCTTTTGAAACGGAAGTGAACATTCTCTTAACTCAGGATGATGAGATTCATGAAATCAATCTAAGTGAAAGGGGCATTGATTCGCCTACGGATGTTCTTTCTTTTCCGGGTATCTTCTTTGACAAGGCAGGGGATTTTAAAATTAAAGAAGAAGAGATGGCCGATTATATCGATCCCGAGACGGGGCTTGTTGTTTTGGGTGATATAGTGGTTAATCTTGACAGAGTTATTAAACAGGCTGAGGAATACGGTCATTCCGAACTTAGGGAATATGCATTTCTCATTGCTCACAGCATCCTTCATCTGTGCGGATATGATCACATGGAAGATGATGAAGCAAAAATTATGGAAGAAAAGCAGGAAAGCATTCTTAAAGCCTTAAATATAACCAGGGATTAAATAGTATTATGAATAGATTTACGAATTCAAGCATCAGATTATTTCATCATTTCTTAAATATAGTTTTCTGGATGACTGTTAATTTTCTTGCAAAAGATCAGGGCTCCGGTATATTTTTTATCGGACTTTTGACCTTTGAATTATTCTTTACGATCTTTATGGGCAGTGTAAAAGATGCCATTAAGAAGATGGTTGCTGCAAGAAATTATAAAGGTTTTCACGGTAACGCCAAGCAGATATTCAGATATGCGCTTATATATGCTGCGGCCATATCCGTATTTCTTTTCCTTGTTTGTGAGGCAATAGGAGCATCAATGCTTCGTGATATAACCGGTCATACACTTCCTCAAAATATACTGCTCATTTTCGGCTTGTATTTCCTTTTGAAGGCTTTTACGGAAGTAATAAGCGGTTATTACATGGGCATGAAAAACGAGATTTCATGTGCATTAAGTGAAATCGTATACAGCATTGTTCTTGTGGCAAGCGCACCGTTTCTTATAAAGAAATCAATGAGCTACGGTGTTAAAGTAGCGGCTCTTCTTAAGAATCCTTTGATGACTTATCTCTACGGAGCCATGGGGGCAGTGGCTGCTCAGTGTATTGCAGCTTTGCTTTCATTGGTTGTACTGGCTGTCGGATTCAGAAATACCAAGATAAAGAGAAATAACGAATTTAAGCCCATCAGAGGCGTGGACAGCAGAAAGAGTTTCCTGGGCAATTTCTTAAAGATAGGATTTTCTGTTTTCGGAAAGAAGATATTCCCTGTTGCCACCGTTTTTGCAATAGTTCTTATTTATTCTTTCTACGGTATCAAAACAGGACTTACGGAAGAGGCTTTATATACCGGTTTAGGTGTATATGCAGGCAAATATATTATTGTATGTGCTTTTCCGATAATGCTCTTTCTTGAATATGTCAGACTGGTTGGTCACAACCTCAACGAAGACTATAACGGTGAAGAATATAAGACCATTAATCACAGATTCGCTTATTTCCTTAAAAATGCAACCTTTATGTTGGTTCCCGTAACATTTATGACGATTGTGCTTTCCAAGCCCATCGTAAAGATATTCTTTGGTGGAAAGATGAATATGGGAATTGAACTTGTTAAGTCCGGTTTTCTTCTCATTCTTTTTGCGGGATTTGCTCTCGTGTTCAGAACACTGCTTAGAGCAATCAAATGTGATATGTATATCAACATAGCCAACCTGAGTGGTTTCCTTACTGCGATACTTTATGTTACTTTGTCTGCAAAGAACAGCAATGACATTAAGTGCCTTGTGATTGCTCTGGTGCTCAATTATCTCGTTCAGGCAGGAGTAGCAGGTTTCTTCGCCTTTAAGTTCACCAATATACATATTATGGACTATATTGTTAAGGCCGTTAAAGTATTGATTGCTACAGGTATAATGCTTGCGGTCGTTGCCATAATAGACAAGTTTTTGATACTTAACTGGATTACAATCTTTATTATTTACGCGATAGGTATCCTGGTATATGTGGCTGTTTTGTTTGTCCTGAAAGGAATCAACACAAAGGACATCAATTCGCTAAAGGGTACAATACTTTATGCTCCGCTTAAATCTTTTAGTAAGTTCTTTATGGGAGAATTTTGAGTTAAGTCATGACAAATATTGCGATAATCGGCTGTGGCGCATCCGGAATGATGGCAGCCCTTGCGGCAACGGATAATAATGCAAAGGTTACTATATTTGAATACAGAGATGAGGCTGCTTTAAAGATATTATCTACCGGCAACGGAAGATGTAATATCAGTAATCGTAAGATAGAAGAGGACGCTTACTATTGCGACGATAGAGCGCTGGTAAAGTCATTTCTTAAGAAGTTCAGCCCTGATGATACTCTGGCTTATTTCGAAAAACTAGGACTAATGTTTGATTACAAAGAGGATCTTGTATATCCGGCAAGTTTTCAAGCCTCAACCGTCAGAAGTCTGCTTCTTAATGAACTGAAAAGAAGAAATGTAACAGTCAGAACCGGTCATATTGTTGACAAGATAACAGCTGCCCGCAACGGTTTCATTATCAGTTCAGAAAAAAGACAGGAAGTTTTTGATAAAGTAATCCTTGCTTGCGGAAGCTATGCAGGTATCAAAAAGAACAAGAGACTTCCGGGGGATATTGACGGATATTCTCTCGCTTATCATCTTGGACATACAATAAAGCCCGTAAAACCTTCTTTATGCGGAATCAATTGTGTCGAAGATTATATTAAGTCGGCTGCAGGAACAAGAATCTTCGGAAAAATATCTGCATTCAGGTCCGATGGAGTAAAGGCTTCGGACAGCGGAGAAATCCAGATAACGGATTACGGCATCAGCGGAATCCCCGTATTCAATATAAGTCATATTGTTTCAGCAGCTGACTCGACGGTTAATCTTGTGTTGGATTTGTATCCCGATAAAAAAGAGGCTGAAATCAAAGATTTTGCCTTAAAAAGAGCAAAAAATTATATTGGGCGAACTGTTAACGAATATTGTCTTGGCATGCTGAACAGCGGCATATACGATATGTTTCTTGCTATCTTCAAAATATCCGGTGAGACCAAGATTAATGAAGATAATATAGAAATACTAGCAGAACGTATATCATCTTTAAAAAATATTAGTCTCAGTTCCAAAGGAAGCAGATCCTTTGAAAACGCACAGTGTTGTCTGGGCGGAATTCCTCTTGATGAGATTGATGAGAATTGCATGTCAAGGAAGAATAAAGGACTATATATATGCGGAGAGATGCTTGATATTGACGGCATCTGTGGCGGTTATAACCTTCAATGGGCGTGGACAAGCGGACATATTGCCGGCATCGGAGCTTCTATAAATGCTTAAAATAGACGGAATTAAACTAAATGCTTCCTTAAAGGGAGACGAACTTAATAATCTCAGGGAAAAAGTTGCCAAAACTTTGAGGATTGAGGCATCTTCCGTAAAAGACTTAAGCATAATTAAGAAATCAACAGATGCCAGAAAAAAGCCTGATATCTTTTTTGTCTATTCCCTTGTCTTTAACTGTGACAATGAGAGTCGCATTGTTAAAAAGAATCATGGCTCCAATATATCTTTTTATAATAAAAAGTCTTATGCATATCCGCACATAAGTGACTTCGAGGGGAAGCGGCCGATTGTTATCGGACTTGGCCCCGCAGGTCTTTTCTGCGGATATTCTCTTGCAAAGATGGGCTTTAAGCCTATCATATTCGAAAGAGGAAAGTGCATTGCAGAAAGAAGTCTTGATGTTAAGACTTTTTGGGAGAAAGGCTTTCTTAACCCCGATTCCAATGTGCTTTTCGGAGAAGGCGGTGCCGGAACTTTTTCCGACGGAAAACTTAATACCCTTAACAAGGACATTAACGGCAGAAACAGTGAAATATTAAGGATATTTCACGAACACGGTGCACCGATACAGATAACCTATGATAACAAACCGCACATCGGAACCGATGTCTTAAGGGATGTTGTTGCATCCATCAGAGAAGATATCAAGAAAATGGGCGGAGAGATATATTACAATTCCAGACTGACTGACATAGAGATAAAGGATGGAAAAGTAAGCACGATTATCATCAACGAATCTGATCGTTATGAGACGGATAGTCTTGTACTGGCAATAGGACACAGTGCCAGAGACAGTTTTAAGATGTTGTATGAAAAGAATATCCCCATGGAGGCAAAAGCTTTTGCCGTAGGTATGAGAGTACAGCATAAGCAGGATGATATTGATATCAATCAGTATGGAAAATCCATTGAGAATACATCTCTTCCCGTTGCTTCTTACAAGCTTACATCCGGAATTCTGCCCTCTGAAAGAAGCGTTTACTCCTTCTGTATGTGCCCCGGAGGATATGTGGTTAATTCCAGCAGCGAAGAAGGCTATACAAGTGTTAACGGTATGAGCTACCACGACAGAGCTTCAGGATATGCCAACAGCGCCATTATAGTTAATGTTAGCCCTGATGATTATGAGAGCATAGGTCCTCTGGCGGGAATAGAATATCAGAGAAAGCTGGAAAAGAGAGCTTTCGAACTGGGAGGCGGTTCAATTCCGGTACAGTATTACGGAGATTATAAAAACTGCGTCAATAAGGGCACTTTTTACGAGAAGACACTTCCATCCGACTCGGGAAGGTTCAAGGGCTCTGTAAAATATGCGGATCTAAGCAGAATCTTTGATGATGATATAAATAATGCCTTCATAGAAGGTATGGAGATATTTGATAAAAAGATCAAGGGATTTGCCGCAGATAATGTGATTCTTGCAGGAGTTGAAAGCAGAACGTCTTCACCTGTCAGAATTAAAAGAAATGAAGACGGACAGACTGATATAAAAGGTCTCTTTCCATGCGGAGAAGGTCCCGGTTATGCAGGCGGAATATCCAGTGCCGCAATGGACGGACTATATATTGCGGAATGTATATATAAAAAATACGAGGAAAAATAATTATGGAAGAATTGTACGAAAAAATCACAAGACCGGAAATCAAGAAGAAAAAGAGAGTTGTCGTTAAGATAGGATCTTCATCTTTGGTACATCCCGAAACGGGTGGTTTGGATTATACAAGACTGGACGTACTTGTAAGAGAACTGGCCAATATGCATAATGCGGGAATGGATGTAATCCTTGTTAGCTCCGGCGCCATTGCCGTAGGCAAGAGAGCTATCGGAAGTGTGGCTACCAGGCTTGAGTGCAAAAATATGGGCTTCAAGCAGGCTTGCGCCGCAATAGGTCAGGCAAAACTTATGAGTGTCTATCAGAAGCTTTTTGCGGAATATAATAAGACTGCGGCTCAGATTCTTATGACAAAGAACACTGTTACAGATCCCGTTAACAGAGAGAACGCTTACAATACATTTTCCGAGCTCCTCAATCTCGGAGTTATCCCCGTTGTAAATGAGAACGATACTGTATCAACATACGAGATTATTGTGGATGACGATGATGTACTCATCGGCGATAACGACACTTTATCAGCCGTTGTTGCATCTCTGGTTGGAGCGGATCTGCTTATTCTTTTATCGGATATTGACGGACTCTATACCGACGATCCCAGACATAATCCTGATGCAAAATTCGTTAAACTCGTTAAAGAACTTAATGACGATTATATGAACATGGGAAAGTCGACCACAGGAAGCAATGTGGGAACAGGCGGTATGAACACCAAGATGAATGCTGCTAAGATTGCTACAGCTTCAGGTGCGGATATGATTATTGCCAACAGCAAGGATATAAGAATCATACACAGAATAATGGACGGAAGAGACATAGGCACTTTATTCCTTGCCAATAAAGATGACAGCTTTGATGTCAGTGAATATATACAGAATATAAGGAATTAAGCCTATGAATATGGATGAAAGAATAAAGAGAATAAATGAGCTTTATCATAAGTCCCAAAGCGAAGGTCTAACCGCAGAGGAAAAAGAAGAGCAGGCCAAGCTTCGTAAAGAATATGTTCAATCGGTTAGAAGTAATCTTAGATCTCAGCTCAACAACATTGATGTAAGAAACGAAGACGGAAGCATAACCAATCTTGGTGATAAATTCGCCGGAAAGACCTTAAGCTAAGAAGATGAATGCTTTTATAAGACAGGAAATAATATCTAAAAGAAAGAGCCTTAACGAAGAAGAGATTAAAGAGAAATCCGAGGCTATTGCATCTAAGTTATTGAATCTGCCCCAATATAGGTCTTGCGACAATCTGCTTATATATGCCGATGCCAAAGGTGAAGTGAAGACGGATGAGATTATTAACAAGGCTTTGGACAGCGGTAAAAGTGTATATCTTCCCCTTACGGCTGCGGATTACAGTATGGATTTCTATAGAATTGATTCTCTTCATGATCTTGAATGCGGTAATTTTGGCATCATGTCTCCAAAAGAAGATCCTCTCAAGCTGTTAAAGGCTTCGGATATCGATTCAAAAAGTATTTGTGTTGTACCGGGAGTAGCATTTGATAAGCAGGGCAATCGATTGGGCTACGGTAAAGGATTTTATGACCGTTACCTGGGCAGAATGAGAATTCCTTTTTTAATCGGCCTGTCTTATGAATTTCAGATAACAGAAAGTATAGATGCCGGGAAATATGATATCCCGATGAATATGATAATAACGGAGAATAATATTTATGAAAGACTTAATTAGTCTGTGTCAGGATGCAAAAAGAACCAAATATATTATGAATCGTTTGGACAGTAAAGCAAAAAAAGATGCACTTTTAAAATGTGCCGATGCGCTTATCAATAATAAAGACGTCATAATTGCAGCCAATGAAAAGGATTACAAAGCAGGTATTGAAAAGGGGATGAAAGAAGGTCTCCTTGACAGACTTAAGCTAAATGACGATCGTATTGAAGGTATGGCTGACGGGCTGAGACAGGTTGCGAATCTTCCGGATCCGGTGGGAATCTGCCTTGAAGAGCGAATCATTGAAAAAGGTCTGAAATTAAGAAAGGTCACAGTTCCCTTGGGGGTTATCGGAATTATATATGAGTCCAGACCCAATGTTACATCCGATGCTTTCGGGCTTTGTTTTAAATCCGGCAACTCTGTTGTTCTTAAGGGCGGCAGTGATGCCATCAATTCCAACAAAGCGGTTACTGATATTCTCAGAAAGACCCTTGATGATTGCGGAATAGATCCTGATGTTCTTCAGTTGATTGAATCCACCGACAGAGAAACCACCAAAGAATTCATGAAGATGAAGGAATATATTGATGTGCTTATTCCAAGAGGAAGTGCAGGTCTTATCAGAAGCGTTGTTGAAGAAGCTCTTATTCCGGTAATTGAGACGGGAAGCGGTAACTGTCATATTTTTGTTGACGAATCTGCCGATATTGATATGGCTCTTGATATCATTTACAACGCAAAGACTCAGCGAATCGGCGTATGCAATTCCATGGAGTCACTTGTTGTCCACAGAAATATAATGGACAAACTTCTTCCCGCAATGAAAGAAAGACTCGCATCAAAAAATGTGAAGTACAGAGCGGATAAGGATTCAATCAGTCTGATTCCCGGGGCCGAGGCTGCGGAGGACGTGGATTTTGCTACGGAATATCTTGATTATATGATGTCTGTTAAAACAGTTGATAATATTGATGAGGCAATCAGTCATATCAATAAATACAGCACCAATCATTCCGAAAGCATTATTACTTCCAACAAGGAAAATGCAGATAAGTTCTTAAGAGAGATTGATTCGGCATGCGTATATGTCAATGCATCAACAAGATTCTCAGACGGTAATGTCTTCGGACTGGGAGCCGAGATAGGCATAAGTACTCAGAGACTTCATGCCAGAGGTCCAATGGGACTGAAAGAACTTACCACATACAAATACAATATCGAAGGAACAGGTCAGGTAAGAGACTAAATATGTCAGTTAACGAAACAGAGAGACAATTAGAATACATAGAATTATGCAAAAAGGAATATCAAAAGGCGTGTGATGCTGCAGGAAAAAGACTCAGTTGTCACGTCGTTACTTTCGGCTGCCAGATGAACGCCAGAGATTCCGAAAAACTGGCCGGTATTCTTAAAGAAGTAGGTTACGAGCTTACTGAAGATGAGAATACGGCAGATTTTGTTATTTTCAATACATGTACCATCAGAGACAATGCCAATCAGAAGCTTTACGGAAGGCTTGGATCTCTTTATCACAGAAAAAAGTCCAATCCCGACATAAAAATTGCTCTTTGCGGTTGTATGATGCAGGAGCCCAGTGTTATTGAACTGATTCGTAAGAAATACAAGTATGTCAATCTTGTATTCGGTACCCATAATCTTTTCAAATTTGCCGAATTACTCTATACGATGATGGAATCAGACTCCCAGATTATTGATATATGGGAAAAGACTGATGAAATTGTTGAAGATCTTCCGGTTGAAAGAAAATACAGTTTCAAGTCAGGCATTAATATCATGTACGGATGTAACAATTTCTGTACCTACTGTATTGTTCCTTATGTCAGAGGAAGAGAAAGAAGCAGAGAGCCCAAGGACATCATAAGAGAGATTGAAAAACTCGTTGCAGACGGCGTCGTTGAGATTATGCTTCTGGGCCAGAATGTTAATTCATACGGTAAGAATCTTGAGAATCCCGTGACTTTTGCCGAGCTTCTTCAGGATATTGAGAAAATAGAGGGTCTTAAAAGAATAAGATTCATGACAAGTCATCCCAAGGATCTGTCTGATGAGCTTATTGAGACCATGAAGAATTCCAAGAAGATATGCAAACAATTGCATCTTCCAATTCAATCCGGTTCCAATGAGATTCTTAAAAAGATGAACCGAAGATATACAAAAGAGCATTATCTTGAACTTGTAAGAAAGATCAAAGAGGCCGTTCCCGATATTGCATTAACTACGGATATTATTGTGGGATTCCCCGGTGAGACTGTGGAAGACGTCAATGAAACCATAGATGTTGTAAGGAAAGTCGGCTATGATAATGCCTTTACTTTTATTTATTCCGTCAGAAGCGGAACCCCTGCAGGGGATATGGAACAGCTTGACGAAGCTTTTGTAAAAGAACAGTTCGACAGAGTTCTTAAGGCAGTTCAGGAAGAAGCAGCCAAGAAAAACGGCATTCTTTCCGGAAAAGTGGAAGAAGTTCTTGTGGAAGATGTTAACGAACATGACTCTTCTATGGTTACCGGAAGACTTTCCGGAGGAACTGTGGTTCATTTTCCGGGCGGAAGCGAACTCATAGGAAGTTTCGTTAATGTAAGACTTAATGAAGCCAAAGGATTTTACTATTTAGGAGAAAGAGTGGACTGATTCCACCAAAGCTATGCAGGATATTGAATACGACAAATTGTCGCCAATGATGAAACTGTATATTGATACCAAGAATGAATACAAGGATTGTATTCTCTTTTACAGACTTGGTGACTTTTATGAGATGTTCTTTGATGACGCCATTACCGCATCAAGAGAACTGGAGATTACCCTTACGGGCAAACAGTGCGGCCTCGATGAGAGAGCTCCCATGTGCGGCGTTCCTTTTCACGCAGTGGAGACTTATCTGGATCGTCTTGTACAGAAGGGATATAAGGTTGCAATCTGCGAACAGGTTGAAGATCCCAAGCTTGCAAAGGGCCTTGTTAAAAGAGAAGTTATCAGAATTGTAACTCCCGGTACCAATATCAGCGAAACGGCCATGAACAGAGACGAGAACAACTATCTTATGGCTGTTTCCTATACTACGGACAATATCGGTATGTCTATAATCGATATTTCAACAGGTGATTTTTACCTTACCGAATTCAATTCATTGAAGGCACTTCATGACGAAATCAATAAATATATGCCTTCCGAAATTATATGTAACGAGGCTTTTCAGGTTAGCGGAATGGATCTGGAGGATCTTAAAGGCAGGCTTGGAATCGTTATTTCTTCTCTGGATCCTCATTATTTTGATGAAGACAGATGTAAAAATGTTATAGCAAAGCATTTTAAAGTTAACGGCATTATGGGCTTGGGAATTAGCGATTTCCCCAACGGAACAATAGCGGCCGGAGTATTGTTGCAGTATCTGCTGGATACCCAGATGCAGGATCTTAAGCACATTACTCATATCTATCCTTATATTGCATCCACTTATATGCTTTTGGACAGTTCAACCAGAAGAAATCTTGAACTGACTGAAACCCTGAGGGAGAAACAGAAAAGAGGATCCCTTCTTTGGGTATTGGACAAGACCAAGACGGCAATGGGAAGCAGAACTCTTGCTGGATATATAAGACAGCCCCTTGTAGATAAGGACTCCATTGATAAACGCCTGGATGCGGTTGCGGCCCTTACAGACAATCCTATTGAAAGGGATGAGATAAGAGAATATCTTAATACGGTATACGATCTTGAAAGACTTATGGGTAAAGTAAGCTTTGGAACCGTCAATGCCAGAGATTTTATTGCCCTAAAGAGTTCTTTATCAATGTTACCGTCAATCAGAATGCTTGTATCCGCACTTGACAGTGAGCTTCTTAAGACAATAGGAGAAGACATAGATCCTTTGGATGATGTTTTTTCGCTTATTGACAAAGCAATTATGGATGAGCCTCCTTTGACCATAAGAGAAGGCGGTTTTATAAGAGAGGGTTACAGCAAAGATGTTGATTCCTTAAGGAATGCAAAGACTGAAGGAAAGCAGTGGCTGGCTTCTTTTGAGCAGGAAGAACAGGAAAGAACAGGTATAAAAACACTTCATGTTAAATACAACAAAGTGTTCGGATACTGTATTGAAATCAGCAATTCCAACAAGGATAAAGCACCTGATTATTATATTCGTAAGCAGACCCTTACAAATGCGGAAAGATTCACCACACCAAGACTTAAAGAACTTGAAGATACAATTCTTAACGCTGAAGATAAACTGACAAGTCTTGAATATGACTTGTTTGTAGATATAAGAGGATATATAGCAAATCAGATGGAAAGGATTCAGAAGACCGCAAAAGCGGTTGCTGCCCTTGATGTATTTGCTTCTCTGTCCCTGGTAGCATCTCAGAACAGATATTGCAGACCAAAGCTTAATGAAAAAGGAATCATTGATATTAAGAACGGCCGTCATCCGGTTGTTGAAAAGATGATCGACAATGAGCTTTTTGTTTCAAACGATACATTTCTTGATAACAAAAAGAATCTGATATCGGTTATCACCGGTCCCAATATGGCAGGTAAATCAACATATATGAGACAATCGGCCTTGATTGTACTTATGGCTCAGATAGGTTCATTTGTGCCGGCAGATTCCGCAAATATCGGTATTGTGGACAGGATATTCACCAGAGTCGGAGCCAGCGATGATCTCGCCAGCGGTCAGTCAACCTTCATGGTTGAGATGAACGAAGTGGCCAATATTTTAAGAAATGCTACTTCTGACAGTCTTATCATTCTGGACGAAATCGGAAGAGGTACATCAACTTTCGATGGACTTTCTATTGCATGGGCTGTAATTGAACATATAGCAAATACAAAGATTCTGGGAGCCAAGACTCTTTTTGCCACTCATTATCATGAACTTACCGAACTTGAGGGCAAAATGAACAATGTCAATAATTACTGTATTGCAGTTAAAGAAAAGGGAGACGATATCGTCTTCTTAAGAAAGATAGTCAAAGGCGGTGCCGACAAGAGCTACGGTATTCAGGTTGCAAAGCTGGCCGGAGTTCCGGATATAGTCATTGACAGGGCAAAGGATATCGTTGCTCAGTTGGTTGATAACGATATCATTGAAAAAGTTCAGTCAATCGCCATCAATACCGCCGGTGACAGCAAGAAAAAAGTAGAACATTACGATCAGGTTGATCTTGCGCAGATGTCTTTCTTTGATACGGTTACCGATGAAGATGTGCTTAAAGAATTGGAAGAATTGGATATTTCCACTCTGACACCTCTTGATGCTCTTAATACTTTATACAAGCTTCAAAGTAGTCTGAAGAACAGATGGTCCGTTTAGGAGGAACTCTATGGGAACTATCAAAGTACTTAGTGAAGAAACTATCGATAAAATTGCCGCAGGAGAAGTGGTCGAGAGACCCGCAAGCGTGGTTAAAGAACTTGTTGAAAACTCCATCGATTCCGGTGCCACAGCCGTTACCGTCGAGATAAAAGAAGGCGGAATCAGTTTTATCAGAGTAACGGATAACGGTTCGGGTATTCCCAAAAATCAGGTGAAGACTGCCTTTTTAAGACATGCAACAAGCAAGATAGATGATGCTTCCGATATTCCCCATATATCATCCCTCGGTTTCAGAGGGGAGGCCTTAAGTTCCATTGCAGCGGTTGCTCAGGTTGAACTTATGACCAAAACAAAAGAGGACCTTATTGGTACACGTTACATCATCGAAGGTGCCAAAGAAAAAGAATTCTGTGATATAGGTATTCCCGGTGGAACAACCATGATTGTCAGGAATATATTTTTCAATACTCCGGCACGAAGAAAATTCCTTAAAAGCGCTCAGACCGAGGGCTCATATATTGAAGAAATATGTGTACATCTTGCAATGGCAAGACCCGATATCTCCATCAAATTTATAAGCGGAGGTCAAATAAAGTTCCAAACCAGCGGAAGAGGTGATATGAAAGAACTCATCTACCGCATATACGGTAAAGATACTGCAAGAGAGATTATTCCTATTGATGTTGAGACTAAAGAGATTAGCATTAAGGGATATCTGGGACGCCCGTCTCTTAACAGATCTACAAGGAATTTCGAGAATTATTTTGTTAACGGACGATATGTTAAAAGCAAACTGATTGCAACAGCGGTTGAAGAAGGATACAAAGAATACCTTATGCAGCACAAATTTCCATTCTTTGTAATAGAAATCAATGTTGCAAGCACAAGCATTGATGTCAATGTTCATCCCACCAAGATGGAAGTGCGTTTTACCAACGGAGAAGAACTTGCATCATATATTGAGAGTGCTGTATCGAGCACCCTCAGAGTTCAGGAAATGATAAATCAGGTTCCTCTTTATGAAGAAAAAGAGGTTAAAGAGACCGTTCATTCCGCTCCGGAACCTTTCGAAAGCAGAAGAAGCGAGACCCTGTACGAAAACACGGCCTCTAATATTCCGGATTCATTCGGTCTCAGTGAAGAGATTAAAAAAGTGCTTGGCGACGTTAAGAGCAGGGAAGCAGCACCTGCCGAAATGCCTGTACACAAAAATGTCATTAAGGCTGAAAATACCGTAATCGTCAATACGGCAGTCCAGATGGAAATGTTCGAGGACAAAATTCTTTCAAAGGATACGATGGAAGATTATCGTATTATCGGACAAGTTTTTGAAACCTTCTGGCTCATAGAATATAAAGACAAGCTTCTTATGATGGATCAGCATGCCGCGCATGAGAAGGTAAAATACGAGTCTCTTATTAAAAAACTAAAGGAAAAAACAATAGACAGTCAGGTTCTGGCACCGCCCATTGTGGTTACTTTGTCTCCTGCGGAATATCAGATATATTCCAATTACAAAGACAGGTTCAAGGATCTGGGATTTGAACTTGAAGAATTCGGCGGAGAAGAAGTAGCAATAAGAGAGATTCCGCTGGATCTCTACGGTTGTAATGCCAAGGAACTGTTTCTTGATATTCTGGATGAACTTGCTGAAGGTAAAGTAAGGGATGTTCCGGAAGTCGTTAATGACAGAATTGCCACCATGGCATGTAAATCCGCTGTCAAAGGCAATACGGTAATGACGGAAGAAGAACTAATGGAACTCCTGAGACAGATGCTTACCTTGGATAATCCCTATAATTGTCCTCATGGAAGACCGACAATTATTACAATGACAAAAACCGAGATGGAAAAGCGCTTTAAGAGAATTGTAACATGAACCCCTTAATTATCATTGCAGGCCCTACTGCAGTCGGAAAAAGTGATATAGCAGTCAAGCTGGCAAAAGACGTTAAAGGTCAGATTATCAGTGCCGATTCTATCCAAGTATACAAAGGGATGGATATCGGTTCCGCCAAAATAGCTAAGGATGAAATGGGCGGTATAAAGCATCACCTTATTGATGTCCTTGATCCGAGAGAGGAATTCGGCGTAAATGTTTTCCAAGATATGTCCAAGGAAGCAATATCCCAAATCTATCGGGATAATGAATTGCCCATAGTCGTCGGAGGTACGGGCTTTTATATTCAGGGCCTCTTATATGATATTGATTTTAATGATGAAGAGGGAGATAAAGAATACAGAAACAAACTGACGGCAATGTCAGAACTCCCCCATGGCAAAGAAAAACTTTATGACCGGTTAAAAGAATTGGACCCGGATTATGCCGCAAGTCTTCATTACAACAATGTGAAAAGAGTAATAAGAGCATTGGAATATCATAAGCATACCGGCAGGTTATTCTCGGAATATAACAGAGAACAGAGTGAGCGTAAAAGCCCCTATGATTTTATTTATTTTGCTCTCAATCTACCGAGAGAAGAACTCTATGAACGCATTGATAAAAGAGTTAATATCATGTTTGATATGGGGCTTGTCGATGAAGTAGTTGCTTTAAAAGAAAAAGGCTATACAGGCAATCTGCAGTCCATGCAGGGAATCGGTTACAGAGAGATATGGTCGTATATTGATGGTGAAATTAGTCTTGAAGAGGCAAAAGAGCTTATAAAGAAAAATACAAGACATTTTGCCAAGAGACAGCTTACATGGCTCAGAAGAGAAAAAGATGTGATCTTCATAGACAAGGAAAAATATTCCGGAGACAGAGAAATTATAGAATATATGAAGGATATTATGAGAAATGAAGGAATTATACAGTGAACTGGGAATCAGTGATAAGGTTATAGATTATGCCGAATCCGTTCTTAAAAAACTTAGTTCCCGTTTTAATGAAATAGACAAAGTTACCGAATATAACCAGCTCAAGGTTTTGAAAGCCATGCAGGATTGCAGAGTGTCGGAAGCCTGCTTGCTGGGGACAACGGGATACGGTTATAACGATATCGGAAGAGATACGCTGGAAGAAGTATTTGCTCATGTTTTTCATACGGAGGCAGCTCTTGTCAGGCCCCAGATTACCTGCGGAACACATGCACTCGCGCTTGCTCTTATGAGTAATCTGAGACCGGGAGATGAATTGCTTTCCCCTGTGGGCAAGCCCTATGACACGCTGGAAGAAGTGATAGGAATCAGAGAAAGTAAAGGTTCTCTAGCAGAATACGGAATAAGTTATAAGCAGGTTGATCTTTTGGAAAACGGTGATTTTGATTTCGACAATATCAAAAAAGCCATAAGTGAAAAGACCAAACTTGTCACAATACAGAGATCAAAAGGATATCAGACAAGAAAAACGCTTTCGGTTGAGAGAATAGGTGAACTTATATCTTTCATTAAGAATATCAAGCCCGATATCATCTGTATGGTGGATAACTGCTACGGTGAATTTGTGGAGACTATAGAGCCTTCTGATGTTGGGGCTGATATGATAGTCGGTTCCCTTATCAAAAATCCGGGAGGCGGACTTGCTCCCATAGGCGGATATATTGCAGGTAAAAAGGAATGTATCGAGAATGCGGCATACAGACTGACTTCGCCGGGACTCGGTAAGGAAGTGGGAGCTTCTTTAGGTATATTAAAAGATCTCTATCAGGGATTTTTCCTTGCACCCTCTGTAACTTCTTCTGCCTTAAAAGGAGCGATATTTGCTGCCAATCTTTTTGAAAAATGCGGTTTCAAAGTGGTTCCTGACAGTACAGAGTCCAGACACGACATTATTCAGGCCATCACATTCGGAAGTCCCGAAGGTGTTATTGCTTTCTGTGAGGGTATACAGGCCGCCGCGCCCATTGACAGTTTTGTTGCTCCTGAACCTTGGGATATGCCCGGATATGATGCCAAAGTCATTATGGCCGCAGGAGCTTTTGTTTCCGGTTCTTCTATAGAACTCAGTGCGGACGGTCCCATAAAACCTCCCTATGCAGTGTATTTTCAAGGGGGTCTTACCTGGGAACATGCCAAGTTCGGTATAATGAAAGCTTTTCAGGCAGTCTTTGATAAAGGGCTGATATCCGAAAAGGATTTATGTTAAAATAATATGTTAGTGGTCATGGGAGTATACGGGTAGAAGGGACAACCTATGATCATTAAAGAAATGAATAACAGCCTCAGACCTTATGAAAAAACGAAGGAAAGAGGAGTGAGCTCTTTGTCGGATGAAGAGCTTATGGCAGTAATCCTAAGAAACGGTACCAGGGGAGAAGGTGCTGTTGAACTGGCACAGGATCTGCTCAGCAAAGCATCAAGATGGGGTAATCTGATTGGTTTGTCACATATGACCTATGAAGATCTTATTCAGATAAGAGGAATAGGCAAAGTAAAGGCCTTACAGATTATAGCTCTGGTTGAATTTGCAAAACGTTTTTCCACACAGACCAGGAAGGATAAGGTGATTTTTGACAAGCCCGAATCCGTTGCCGCTTATTACATGGAGTCTGTAAGGCATCTGGAAACAGAGCAGGTCAAACTCATTATGCTTGATAACAAGTGCAGTCTGATATCGGATCTTGATATCAGTAAAGGAACGGTTAATTCTTCCATAATATCCACCAGAGAGATATTTATTGAAGCACTCAGGAGAAAAGCGGTCTATATAATGCTTTTACACAATCATCCCAGCGGAGATCCGACTCCCAGCAGAAAGGATTTTGAAATAACAGATCTTGTAAAGGATGCTTCTTTACTTGTCAATATACCGTTGTTGGATCATATCGTGATCGGCGACAACAAATACTTCAGCTTTAGAGAGCACGAGAAAGGGTAAAAAATGGGTAGTAATGTTTTTGGAATTGATGTAGGAACAAGTAACATCAGAATTTTTAACGGATTGGATAACAGTATCTTCATGGAGAAGAATATGATTGCCATGGAGAATAAAGTTAACCTTCTTGCATACGGAGACGCTGCTTACGACATGTATGAAAAGGCTCCGTCATATATAAGGACATCTTATCCTCTTAATTACGGTGTTATTGCGGATATCAACGATATGGAGACTCTTATTAAGCTCTTTATCAGCGATCTGTCCGGTGGCAATATCAAGTCGAGTGACTATTATATCGCCGTTCCCACAGATGTTACGGAAGTAGAGAAAAGAGCTTTCTACGACCTGATTAAAGATGCCAATGTAAAGGCCAAAAACATAATGGTTGTTGAAAAAGCAGTTGCCGACGGCCTGGGACTTGATGTGGACGTTAAGAACTCACAGGGTGTCATGGTGGTTAATGTAGGTTTCTCAACCACAGAAATATCTATCCTTTCTCTCGGCGGAATTGTCCTCAGTAAGCTTATTAAAATAGGCGGTTATTCTTTTGATAATGCCATTGCATCGATTATAAGAAAGGAATACAACCTTTATATCGGTGACAAGACATCTGAAGCGGTTAAGATCCAGCTTGCCGATTACGAAAAAGAGGGCAAACCTATCAAATGTTTCGGACGAGATATCGTCACAGGGCTTCCCGTTATGAGACAGATTCCTACAGATCTTATCGATGAAAGTCTTCTTGTACCTTTCTCAAAGATCATTGATAATATCAAGCTTATTCTTGAGAGAACACCACCGGAACTGGGTGCGGACATATACAGAAACGGTATATATCTTACAGGCGGAGCCAGTCAGATAAGTCACCTTGCGGCGCTTATATCAAAGGCTTCGGAACTTAAGGTCAATATCAGTGAAGACCCCATTAACAGTGTAATAGCCGGAGTCTCTAAAGTAATCAAGGAAGAAAAATATCGCAAACTTGCCTATACGATTGAAGGAATGAGCATTTAATGAGTCCTCTTGTAAAAAAGAAGAAAAAACGAATTAAAATACCAACCATGTATTGGTTGTTTGTTTTGTCTCTCGTATGCGTTATTTTGATGATCCTTTCTTTTAATACGGATATCGTAATGACACCCCTTAATTATGCGGGGGGTTATACGATTGTTCCTTTTCAGAAAGGACTTACAAATGTAGGCAATTATCTTATCGAACAGACTGAAAGATTCAAAAAACTCGAGGATGTTATTGCCGAAAACGAAGAATTGAAAAAGCAGGTGGATGAACTTTCCAAAGACAATACGATTCTTCAACAGGACAAATACGAACTTACAAAACTAAGAGAATTATATGAACTTGATGCCGAATACGAAGAATACGATAAGATCGGTGCACGTATAATTTCTCGTGAATCGGATAACTGGTACGCCAATTTTGTTATTGATAAGGGCAGTAATGACGGTATTCAGGTTGACTGCAATGTAATAGCGGGCAGTGGACTTGTAGGCCGTGTTACCGAAGTTGGGCCCAATTATGCCAAAGTTGTGTCGATCATTTCGGACAATGTCAATACAAGCGGAATGATCCTTGCTACAGGTGATATTCTTATGGTTTCCGGCTCTCTTGAGGGTATGAATAAGAGAGGAACGATAGATTTTTCACAGTTAAATGACGACAATGATGTTGTTCAGACCGGAGATAAGATTGTCACATCCAATATCAGTGATAAATATCTTCAGGGTATTCTTATCGGATACGTCGATCATATTTCCACCGATTCAAACAACCTTACAAAATCGGGCGACCTTATTCCCGTTGTTGATTTTAAGCATCTGGAAGAGGTGCTGGTTATTACAACATTGAAGAACAATCCCCAATAAAGGAATAACATGAAAGCAATTGCGTCAGGCCTTCTGCTTATCATTTGTTTTGTTTTGCAGAGCACTTTATTTGCACAGTTTAATATCGGAGGAATTCTTCCCAACCTGATTCTTATACTTACAGCATCCATAGGATTCAGGGTGGGTCGTAAGAATGGTCTTATTGTCGGCTTTATAGCAGGCTTACTTGCTGATATTTTCTTTGGTAATGTGCTGGGTCTCTATGCATTTGTTTATATGTATCTTGGATTTATGAACGGTTCCTTTAAAAGAGTATTATTGCAGGGAGATTACAAGCTCCCTATGTTGCTTATAGCCGTAAGTGATGTTGTATACGGACACATTATGTATATATTAAAATTCCTTATGAGGGGTGATTTTCATTACCTTTACTATTTAAGGTCAATTATGCTTCCTGAGCTTATATACACAACCGTAATGGCTCTTGCACTGTTTCCATTGATTAATCTGATATTCAATCTGATTGAAAAATGGGAAAAACTTCTTGAAGGAGAAGAGGAATTTGAATAACAGAAGAGTTAACGAAGATATAGACCATTCCATAATCGTACGAACTCATATATTGCTTGCCGTTATTGTAATTCTTGCCGGCGTTCTTTTCGGCAGAATCTTTTATCTGCAGATTGTTCACGGAGAAGATACTCTTCAGGATTTTACTCTGCGAATTCAAAAAGAAAGAACCATTAACAGTACCAGAGGCAAAATATACGACAGAAACGGCAATGTACTTGCGTATAACGAACTTGCTTACAACGTTACCATAGAGGACGTATACGAATCAGGTTCCACCAAAAACAGGGATCTTAACAATACACTGATTAAAGCCATCGATGTTATCGAAGCTAACGGAGATAAAATAATCGGTGATTTCAACATAGTTCTTAATGAAGACAACGAATTTGTCTTTACCGTGGCAGGTACGGGATTGAAAAGATTCCTGGCTGATGTATACGGTTACAGTGACATAGGTGATCTTAAATACGAAGAAGAGACCGCCACTGCAAATGATGTAATTAACTATCTGTGCAGTTACGGTCGTTTTGGCATTGGAGAATCTTCGGATCCGGACAATCCGAGAGACTCATTTGTTGTGGGAAAAGGTTACAGCAAGAAGCAGATTCTTGACCTTATAAATATCAGATATGCAATGAGTCTGAGCGGCTATCAGAAATACATTCCCACGGTAATAGCAACTGATGTAAGTAACGAGACGGTTGCCACACTGATGGAAAACAGCGACGATCTCCTTGGTATATCCATTGAAGAGAATAATATACGTAAATATAACGACAGTGTCTATTTTTCTCAGATACTGGGTTATACGGGAAAAATATCCGAAGAAGAGCTTGAAGAATTCAATACAGACAGTGAACCCGAAAGCGAAACTGTAAAACAGCGAAACGACTATGTCCTTACCGACATGGTTGGTAAAGCAGGTATTGAGAAGAATCTGGAGACATATCTTCAGGGTGTTAAAGGAAGCGAAACCGTATATGTAAATAACTTGGGTAAGGTTATTGAAAGTACCAAGACAGTAGATCCGGTTGCGGGCAACGATGTGTATCTTACCATAGACCGAGATCTTCAGATTGCCGTATATAACATTCTTGAACAGAAACTTGCAGGTATTCTTGTTACTAAAATCAGTAATATTAAAGAATACAAGCCCCCGGAAGGAATAGCTGCAAGTAAGTACGAGATTCCCATTACGGATGTATATTTTGCTCTTTTCAACAACAGCATCATTGATATCAATCATATGGGCGAAAAAGATGCAAAAGAATATGAGCAGAAGATTTACACGGCTTATCTTGATAAAGAAGCCAGAGTCTATGAAAAATTAAGAAGCGAGCTTGTGGAAGAGAAGACCCCCTATAAGGATCTTACAGATGAATATCAGATATATGAGAGCTATATTGTTACCATGCTTAACGACCTGGGAGTCATAGTCGACAGCAAGGTGGATAAAAACGACCAGACATACATCAACTGGCGAAGCAATGAGACCATAAGTCTTAATGAATATCTCAACTATCTGATTGCCATGAACTGGATAGATGCCACAAAACTGGATCTTGACGAACAATATTCCGATTCTCAGGAAGTATATGCACGAATGGTGGATTATATAATCGAGCATCTGGATAAGAGCAGCACTTTTTCAAAGAGACTCTTCAAATATATGATCCTTAAGGATGAGATAACGGGATATCAGATAGTAAATGTTCTTTTGGAACAGGATGCGGTATCCATTACCCAAGAGGAAGAGCAGAAGTTCTTAAACGGCTCCATGAATGCATACAATTTTATATTGTATCTGATTGAAAATCTCTATCTCAGTCCCGGAGAACTTGCTCTGGATCCTTATTCGGCATCCTGTGTTATTACAAACACTCAGGGTGAAGTGCTGGCACTTGTTTCTTATCCCAGTTACGACAATAACAAGCTTGCCAACAGTATAGATTCGGCTTATTACGCAAAACTGCAGAGTGATCTCTCCAGACCTTTGTGGAATTACGCCACACAGCTTAAGACGGCCCCGGGATCGACTTATAAGATGGTATCCGCTACGGCCGCTTTGGAAGAAGGCATTATTAATGCTGCAAGTACCGTAACATGTCGAGGTTATTTCGATCGTTTCCAGAACGAGCAGTATAACTGTTGGGTTTATCCCGGTGCACACGGTACTCTTAATGTTACCGGAGCTATAGAGAATTCCTGCAACTCTTTCTTTTATGAAATGGGATACAGGCTTTCACTTAACCAAAATGATGTCTATAACGAAGATCTGGGTCTTGAGAAACTTGCAAAATACGCCGATATGTACGGACTTACGGAAAAATCCGGCGTAGAGATAGAAGAATCGGAGCCTGAAGTTTCCGATGAATACCCCGTTCTTTCCGCTATCGGACAGGGTTCCAACAACTTCACGACGGTGGGTCTTGCAAGATACGTGACCACTATTGCCAATAACGGTACATGTTATAACTTAAGTCTTGTGGACAGAATAGATGATGCCAGTGGCAACCTGATAAAAGACATCAATCCTACGGTTCGAAATACTGTAGATCTTCCAAATGCATACTGGAACTGTATACATACCGGTATGAGAAGAGTTGTTGAGAAAAAGTCTTATTATCAGAACCTCGGTGTTACTGTTGCAGGTAAGACCGGAACAGCTCAGGAAACCAAGCTTAGAACCAACCACGCTTTGTTTATAAGTTATGCTCCTTATATTGACCCTGAGATAACGGTAAGTACCCGTATTGCTTACGGATATACTTCCGAATATGCCGCCAACCTTACAAGAGATATATACAAATATTACTTTAAGCTTGAGGATGAGGACGATATCCTTACAGGTACCGCGGCGATTCCGGATGCCGTTATTACCGGCGGTGATTGATACTATATATGTGTAAAAGACGGAAACAAGGAAGGTTATATGAACAATATTGTAATGATCAAAGGCTATAAAGAAGGACTTACACTTCAACTGGATAATCTGGTTGATTTTGATACCCTTTTGAGAGCCGTAGCGCAAAAATTCGAGAGTTCAAGATCTTTTTTTAAGGATTCATCCCTTGCTTTATCAATTGAAGGCAGATGGCTGTCCACGGAAGAAGAAAAAGCTCTCTTACAGACAATAGAAAAGCATTCCGACATCAATATCATCTGCATTCTCGGCACCGACGAGCAGACGGAAAGAAAAATTTTAAAGGCCGTTAAGCGTGTGGAATCCCAGAGAGATGACAACAATGCACGTTTTTACCCCTCTGATGTGGGCCCGGATGAACTGATAGAATGCGAAGGTTCACTGGTTGTGTTGGGAGACGTTCAGGAGGGAGGAACGGTATCCGCTTCAAAGGATATCATTATCCTCGGTAGTCTTAACGGCAGCGCATATGCGGGTGTTAATGACAGAAATCCTCATTTTATTGCAGCATTTAATTTTAGCAATGCTCAAAAAGTAAAAGTCGGAGATATGCTTTATCATCCCATTAAGAAAAAGGCTCTTGTACCTCAGGGCCATAAAAACAGCGTAAAAGTCGTTCATATTAAGAACGGAGTTCTTGCTTTGGACGATTACAGCGGAGATATTTTAAAGAATGTTACGTCAATATAAACTTCGTAATTACAACTTCAGACTGGTTATTTATGTTCTCGCACTTTCAATAATCGGCTATTTGGCCATAGGAAGTGCAAGGATATCTTTGCAGAGCAAGCACCTGAACGGTATTTTCATGGGATTGGGCTTTATGATATTTGCTTCATTGCTGGATTATTCCCTTTACAGCAAGGTGAGATGGGGCATTTACATATTCAATCTTATTCTTCTGATTCTTGTTCTTACACCCCTGGGAGTTGCCGTAAACGGAGCCAGAAGATGGCTGTCTTTGGGTATACAGTTTCAGCCTTCCGAGATGTCCAAGATATTATTGATTTTGTTCTATGCTGCGTTTATTATGAAATATAAGGAGAGGTTAAATACTTTCAGATATATCATATTTATGATAGTTCTCCTTATTGTTCCCCTGTTTTTGATATACAAGGAACCCGATCTTTCAACTTCCATAATGCTTATTGTTACATTCTGCATAATGCTCCTGATCGGAGGTCTTGAATACAGGGTAATATTAAGTGCAATAGCGGTTGTAATACCTCTTGGTGTTATCTTTTTCAGTATTATTCTTCAGGAAGGACAGACCATCTTAAAAGGTTATCAGATAACCCGTATTCTTGCCTGGCTGGATCCTGAGAAATACGCCGATTCCGCTGCATATCAGCAGACCAATTCCATTACGGCCATCGGTTCGGGTATGCTTCTCGGAAAAGGACTGAACAATAATGTTATTGCATCCGTTAAAAACGGTAACTTTATTTCCGAACCCCAGACCGACTTCATATATGCGGTTATCGGAGAGGAGATGGGCTTTATCGGCGCAGCAGCTGTCATTGTTTTACTTTTGCTTATAGCCTTTGAATGTGCGCTTATAGCAAAGAGATCCAAGGACCTTTGCGGAGCCATAATTGCCGATGCAATGGCCGGACTTGTATGTATACAGGGTCTGATGAATATAGCCGTTGCCACAGGCTTTTTGCCAAATACAGGTATTCCCTTACCTTTTGTAAGCTATGGTCTTACATCTTTGGTTTCACTTTATTTTGGTATCGGAATTGTGTTAAATGTCGGTCTACAGGGAAGCAAACGTAAGACCTCGACATACGAGAGCTAGTTTTTATTATTTGTGGAGGAATAATATGAACATTGCATTAATAGCACATGATGCGAAGAAAAAACTTATGCAGAATTTTTGCATAGCATATAGAGGAATACTCAGCAAGAATGATTTGTATGCCACAGGCACCACCGGCAGACTTATTGAAGAAGTCACCAATCTGAATGTACACAAATTCCTTGCGGGTCATCTGGGCGGAGAACAGCAGATAGGAGCATCCATTGAGCACAACGAGATCGATCTTGTTATCTTTTTGAGAGATCCTCTCAACCCCAAGTCGCATGAACCGGATGTCAACAATCTTGTGAAACTCTGCGATACTCATAATATCCCTCTGGCTACCAATCTTGCCAGTGCGGAACTTTTGATTAAATCTTTGGACAGAGGAGATCTCGAGTGGCGTGAAATGTACAAATAGGCTCAGACACATTGTGTCTGTAATTTCAATTGCATCACTGTCGCTTATGAGCCTTACAGCCTGCGGTAAAAGCAGCCTTCCTTTGAAGTATACGGACGTCAATAATATCAGCACCAATCATATGCTGGAAAACAAAGCTGACAGCTTTGCTTCCGGTTATGCAATATGCAACGAAGATATTCTCGGCGATCTGGGAATTACGATAGAAGATGCGTCTGCTGCAGGTCTTTTTGATGTAAATAACAAGAATGTTCTTTACGCAAAGGATATTCACGATCGTTTTTCTCCGGCATCCCTTACCAAGATTATGACGGCTTTGGTTGCATTGAAATACGGTAATATCGATGATGTAATAACATGTTCGGAGAACGTAAGCAAACTTGAAAGCGGAGCAACGGCTATAGGTCTTAAAGCCGGGGATCAGTTGACCATGAATCAGGCACTGCATGCTCTCCTAATTAAGTCAGCCAATGATGCCGGCGTGGCCATTGCGGAGCATATTGCAGGTTCCGTTGATGAATTTGCCAATATGATGAACAGAGAGGCCTTAAGCATCGGCGCTACCAACAGTCATTTTGTCAATCCTCACGGATTATCGGACAATGATCATTACACGACTGTATACGATCTCTACCTTATAACCAACGAAGCCATAAAATATCCCGATTTTAACGAGATTATACATACAACTGATTACGAGACGGTATATAACGATTCCGAAGGCAATGATATACCCTTAAAGCTTTCTACCACCAATCTTTTCTTAAGAGGAGATTATTCCGCTCCTGAAAGAATTACAGTTGTTGGAGGCAAGACCGGAACCACTTATGTGGCAGGTAACTGTCTGGACCTTATCGTTAAAGATGAGTCGGGTAATCCTTATATAGCAATTATCTTAAGAGCCTCTGAAAGAGGGATTGTTAACGAAGAAATGTCTAACATGTTGAAGGAGATTAACAGTCGATAAATTGATATATAACAGTTGTCTTTTTGACTTAAATTTTGTATAATTTTACTATCATATCAAATGTTAGGAGGGTTAACCCATGGTTAAGCTTATCGTAGGAAAAGAGGGTAAAGGCAAGACAAAGCACTTACTCGACAAAGTTAATGAAGAGATCAAGACAGCAAGCGGTAACATCGTATTCTTAGACAGAAGTTCAAAGCATATGTTTGAACTCAACAACAAGGTAAGACTTGTAGACGTCTCAGAATATGATTTTGCAGATATTTCGGAATTTGTAGGTTTTATATACGGTATCCTTTCATCGGATCATGATATACAGCAGATATACATTGACGGTATTATTAAGATAACAAAGGTTGATAAAGCAGGTTTCGCCGATCTGGTTAATAAGCTCGACACGGTAAGTAATACATTTAAGTTTGATATGATCATCAGTGCTTCGATTGATGAGAGCGAACTTGATGATGAAACAAAGAAGAAAGTCATCATCTCATTATAAAGACTATTAAGCCTCGGATATATTCCGGGGCTTGCTTTTAGATAGGAGTTATATTAGTGGCTGATAATAATATCAAAAAATACAGAAAACCACTAAATATTAATATCGGAATGGTGTTCTTTCTGATCATCATGATCTATATCCTTATATGTACGGTTATGTACTTTACATCCAAACATGTAATAGGCTATGAGGTTATGACAGGTTCATTGTCCGTATCCAACGTGTATGAGGGTATTGCCATAAGAGAGGAGACCATTGTTACCAGCACCGGTTCCGGATATGTGAACTACTATGCAAGAGAAGGTGAAAAAGTAGGCTGTGGTAATGTTATATGCTCAATTGATGAAACAGGACAGCTTAAGGATATGATGACCAAGGAGACCCAGGATGGTAATTCCATTCTGTCCAGTCAGGATTATTCCGAGATCAAAGCCGATTTCACCGATTTTGCTACGACTTATGATAATTCCAACTTCCAGACGGCATATGATTTTAAATATGCCATTGAGAGCAGTGTTTTGAAATATTCCAACAGGAATCTTTTAAAGAACCTTTCGGAACTTACGGATCAAAGCAATGCGGGACTTATCAGTCTCTGTAATTCACCGGCCTCAGGTATTGTAATTTACTCCATAGACGGATATGAGGATGTTAAGGCCGAGGAAGTTAAAAAAGAATGGTTTGATAAATCCGGCTATGAGAAAACTCAGCTGATTAACAACGAAATCGTTGATGTGGGAGATCCCATATATAAACTGACCAATAAAGAAGAGTGGTCAATAATTATTCCCGTTGAAAAAGACCGTATTGAAGAACTGGTGGAAGAGGAATATGTTCGTGTCAAATTCTTAAAAAACCAGTGTGAATCCTGGGGCAGAGTGGAAGCCCTTAACGGAGCCGACGGAGAGACTTATATACAGCTCTTTTTCAATAATTCCATGGTTACCTTTGCAACAGACAGGTATGTCAATATCGAGCTTATTACGGATGTTGAGTCCGGACTTAAGGTTCCCAATTCCGCAATTATTGAAAAGGAATTCTTTCTGGTACCTACCGAGTACGTTACAAAGAGCGGCACAAATGTTACGGATTGTGTATTGAGAGAAGTATATTCGGAAGACGGTACAATGTCTACGGAAGCATTGCCCGTGACAATTTATAACGAAGCCGACGGGGAATATTATGTGGATGATGACAGTCTGAGGATAGGAGATAGGATTCTTAAGCCTGATTCCACGGATGAATTTACCATATCCAAGGTTGCCAATCTGATCGGTGTGTACAATATCAATAAAGGATATGCCGATTTTAAGCAGATACAAATCCTGAATCAGAATGATGAGTATTCAATAATCAAGTCCAATACCATGTACGGTCTTGTCGCATATGACTACATCGTTCTTGATGCGGAAAGTGTTGAGGTAGACGAATTTATATATGATTAAAGATAATCTGAAAGAAGTAGAATCCAATATTTCAAAGGCCATAGCAAAAGCCGGCCGCAAGGAAAGCGATGTAACTCTTATTGCGGTAAGCAAAACCAAACCCGTGGAGATGTTAAAAGAGGCATATGACTGCGGAATAAGGGACTTTGGCGAGAATAAAGTTCAGGAGATTACGGAAAAGTATCCTGCATTGCCTGATGATATAAGATGGCATATGATAGGGCATCTGCAGACCAATAAGGTAAAATACATTGCGGATAAAGTTTATATGATTCACAGTGTGGAGTCAGAAAAGCTTGCCCTTGAAATTAGTAAGCGAGCAGTGGCCGTTAACAGAGTGATTCCGGTGCTTATTGAGGTTAATATCGGAGACGAGGAATCAAAATTCGGCATTAAAGCCTCAGAATGCCTTGAATTTGTTGAAAGAATTCACGATCTTCCGGGTATAAAGGTAAACGGACTGATGTGTGTGGCTCCGTATACCGAAAATGCTGAAGATAATCGCAAATATTTCAAGCTTTTGAAGCAAATAGCGATTGACATAACGAATAAAAACATCGATAATGTTTCTATGGATGTTTTGTCAATGGGAATGTCCGGCGATTATGAAGTCGCAATTGAAGAAGGTGCCACATATGTGCGTGTGGGTACCAATATATTTGGAATAAGACAGTATAATGTCAACAACTAAGGAGTATTAGGTTATTATGAATTTAATGGACGGTTTTATGAGTGCTCTTAAGCTCAGCGATGGCGAAGAATACGATGACGGCGATTATTTAGATGATGAAGATTATCAAGCAGAACTGAAGGCTACAAAGAACGAAGCCGAACCCGAGAAAAAGGCTGCAAGTCCCAGAACTGCAGGCAGAAACAAAAGACTCGGCAACGGCATGGAAGTATGCGTTATCAAGCCCACAGGTTTTGACGATTCCAGAGAAGTAATCGATACACTGCTTTCCAACAGAACGGTTGTACTTAATATGGAAGGTATGAACAGTGATGTCGCACAGCGTATTTTTGATGTTGTTTCCGGCGGTACATACGCTATTAACGGTAAGCTTCAGAAGATTGCAAACAACATCTTCATTCTTACTCCTGCATCTGTAGATATTTCCGGAGATTTCCAGGGAATCCTCAGTGAATCATTTTAATTATTGAAAGGACATATCCCACCCAATGGGTGGGATTTTTTTAAGGATATGGAAAAAATCGACGTTAATTGTCAAAACGGCTCTTATAACATCTTTATTGATAAAGGATTTGAGAGCCTTGCCGAGGCTTTAAAAGAAATCGACCATGAGGGTTGTAAAGCATTTATAGTTACAGATTCCAATGTGGCTCCTCTTTATCTGGAGTCTCTTAAGAGCGTTCTTAAAAAAATATTTGCACAGGTTGATCATTCCGAAATAAAGGCAGGAGAGGAAAGTAAGAATATTAAGACTGTTGAAGATCTTTATTCTGCCCTTACCTGTGCCAAATATACAAGATCCGATTATATTTTTGCTTTAGGCGGCGGTGTTGTGGGCGATATAGCAGGTTTCCTTGCCGCAACCTACAAAAGGGGCTTAAGATTTGTTCAGGTTCCCACCACTTTACTTGCCATGGCAGACAGCAGTATCGGCGGAAAGAACGGCGTAGATTACAATGGTTATAAAAACATGGTTGGAAGTTTTTATAATCCCATCCTTATATATGACAATATAGAGACACTTAAAAGTCTTGAAGACAGACAGTTTGCCAACGGTTTTGCGGAGGCAATGAAGTCTGCAATAATAAAAGACAGCCATTATTACGAATGGATGATTGATTCCATGTACGAGATCAATGACAGAGAAGATGATGCCCTTATAGAACTCGTGAGCAAATCCGCATCCATTAAGAAGTCGGTCGTGGAAAACGATCCGCTTGATAAGGGAGAACGAGCACTCCTTAATCTGGGACATACCATCGGTCATGCCATAGAGGCCGATAAGATCGGGGAACTGCTTCACGGAGAATGTGTTGCCCTGGGTACAGTTGCGGCCGCTTTTATCTCATGGAAGAAAAATATGCTTTCAATGGAAGAGTATTACGAAATTAGGGATATGTTTGTTCCTTTTAATCTTCCCATAAGTGTTGATAATATCGATAAGGATCATATAATTGATAATATCAGCAACGACAAGAAAGTTGATAACAAGGGCCTCAAATTTATTCTTATCAAAAAGATAGGAAAAGCTGTTATCGATGCAAGTGTCAGCAAAGAAGAAATAATGGAAGCCCTTAAGGAGATTGAATATAGCGATGAATTCTAATAAAAGAAAAAGTCTCAGAGTATTTTTAAATGCATCAATTCTGATAGTTCTTATTGTTGTGGATCAGATGTCAAAATATCTTGCCACCCTTAATCTGAAAGATAAGGAAGCAATCAGCATAATCGATAAGGTATTTGAACTGAGATATCTGGAAAACAGAGGTGCTGCCTTCGGTATGCTGCAGAACCAGAAATATTTATTTCTTGTCATAGCAACAGTAATGCTCTTGGTAATCTTTTATATTCTTGTAAGACTGCCTTTGGACAAGAAATACTATGTAATTAATGCCTGCCTTATCCTTATTGCTGCCGGAGCTGTGGGCAATATGATAGACAGAGTTGTTAATGATTATGTTACGGATTTCTTTTATTTTGTTTTAATTGATTTCCCTATTTTCAACATGGCGGATATATATGTAACCGTAGCATGTGTAATACTTGTAATAAGTGTCTTATTCTATTATAAGGAGAGCGATTTTGCTTTCCTTAAGAGGAAAAAAGAAGATTAATGGAACATATTTCATTTGTTGTCGACGAGAATTTAGAGGGTCTGCGCCTGGATAAAGCAATTACAGAATCAGCCGGTCCTTTGATTTCTCGTTCTTTTTTGCAAAAAATCATAAAAGAAGAAGCTGTCACAGTTAACGGACAGGTTAAGAAATCAAGTTATAAACTTGTATACGGAGATGAAGTGGACTTTACGATCCCTGATGCAAAAGAATATCAGATAACAGCTGAAAACATCCCTCTTGATATTCTGTATGAGGACGATGACGTTATTGTTGTCAACAAACCCAAGGGAATGGTTGTGCATCCCGCAAACGGTCACTACGAAGGAACTCTTGTAAACGCCCTCTTGTATCATTGCAAGGATTCTTTATCGGGGATCAACGGAATCTTAAGACCCGGAATCGTGCACAGAATAGATATGGACACAACGGGATCCGTTATAGCCTGTAAAAACGACAAGGCACATGTATGCATAGCGGAGCAGTTGAAAGAGCACTCTATTAAGAGACTCTACAGAGCCATATGTCACGGAGTCATAAAAGAAGACGAAGGCGTTATCGACGAGCCAATAGGAAGATCTCCTAAAGACAGAAAGAAGATGGCAGTCAATCCGGACGGTAAAAATGCCGTTACGCATTATAAGGTTTTGAAAAGGTTTTCTGATTATACATATATCGAATGCAGGCTTGAAACCGGACGAACTCATCAAATAAGAGTTCATATGGCTCATATAGGACATCCGCTGCTTGGAGACGAAGTATACGGACCCGCAAAGGTGACTTACAAGACCCGGGGACAATGCCTTCATGCCTATCTGCTGGGCTTTATCCATCCCGTAAGCGGAGAGTATATAGAAACCATCGCACCCATACCCGAGTATATGTCTGAATTATTAGACAAATTGCCGTAAAAGATTGTATTTTTGTTCAATTTTTGATAAAATATATACAACTAATAATCAGTCCCAAAAGAAATGAGGCGATGATATGAATACAGTTATAACAATAGGTAGACAGTTCGGTTCCGGTGGTAAGGAAGTTGGCCATAAAGTTGCCGAGTATTTTAATATTCCTTTTTATGACAAAGAATTGTTAAGCAGAGCTGCAAAAGAAAGCGGATTCTGTGAAGAGATGATGGAGATTCACGATGAAAAGCCTACCAGTTCTTTTCTTTATAACCTGGTTATGGACACCTATTCATTCGGATACAATGCCTCATCTTTTGTAGACATGCCCATAAGTCACAAGATCTTTCTTGCTCAGTTTGATACCATCAAGAAGATTGCATCGGAAGGTCCATGCGTAATTGTAGGTCGCTGTGCCGACTACGCCCTTAATGATATGGACAATGTTCTCAATATATTTATATACGGCAATGAAGAATGTAAGATTGAAAGAATAATGAAGAAATACGATCTTAACAGCTCTAAAGCGAAAGATATGATGGTTAAGACCGATAAGCAGCGTCAGAGCTATTACAATTATTATTCTTCAAAGAAGTGGGGACGTTCCGACAGCTACGACCTGTGTATTAACACCTCTATATTCGGTATAGACGGAAGTGTTAAGCTTATTACACAGGCTGTTGAAGATTTTGAAAATAATTAATATTTGTTTTTTATACCCGGTTGAATTCAACCGGGTATTTTTAATTTTCCCTTATCTAAAATCACATTTAAGAATCAGTTAAGAATTATACAAGATACAAATTAAGACTTTAAGTGATATTTACGTTAAATTATTATCAGCAACAAAGAAATTGCTTAATTGTTTTAAATAGATATCGATTTGATGTCAGTGAAAGAGGTAAAGGAAAATGGTTGAATTTTTAAAGAACAAAAAGAGAGTGGCAATTATCGGCGGAGCTCTTGCGGTAGCAATTATTGTTGGAGCCATATCAATATCTGCCAACGCTTCAATGTCGGTTAATTCATATATAGCTGACACAGGTGAACTCAGCAGCACTCTTGAATTAAACGGAACAGTTGAAACAGACAACTGTAAAACATTTTATTCCAAAGTAAACGGAACAATAGGAACGGTTCATGTAAAAGAAGGAGATTTCGTTAAGAAAGGTGATGTCATAATCAGTTATGATGCTGATGATCTTGAAAGACTTACCGCCATTGCCGAGTGCAATGCAGAAGCTGATCTCGGAAGCTATAACGATATGATGCAGGCTGGAAACAGAACTGCCGGATTATATGGCGAAGCAAAAAGAAATATCGGTGTACTGGACCAGCAGATCACAGATACTCAGGCAGCAATTACTCAGTTACAGAAGGATCTCACAAAGAGAAAAGCAGAGATTGCCGAATGGGGAGTCAAGCTTCAGATCTCTTTTGATGATTACGCTGATCAGCCCGATTCGGAAGAATTCAAGAATCTTCACGAACAGCTCCAGCAGAATGCATATGACCAGCAGTATGACAGTGAGATAGTACGTCTGCAGGAGGAAATAAACAATCTCAATATACAGCTTGCAGGATATAAGGAATACAAGGCCGAAATGACAAGTCAGAAGGCTGCTACACAGATGAACCTCATGACAAACGGTGAAAAAGAAAAACTTGAAGCCGTAAAAACAGCCAACGAACTTAGCTCAAACGACGTAATAGAAGATTACAAAGATGCCGCAAAAGGAATCAGAGCGGATTTTGACGGTGTTGTAACATCCATAGCCGTTGTGGAAGGAAGCAGTGTATACAGCGGTGATGAACTTGCAAAGATTGAATCCATCGGAGATGTAGTCGTAAAATTAAATGTAAACAAATATGATATTATAGATATCGAAGAAGGACAGTACGCCAGCGTAGTTATCAAAAATAAGGAATACAGCGGTAAAGTCACAAGAATTGAAAAGAAGACCAAAGATCCCGGCCAGAATACCGGAATCGGTGTTGAAGTTAAGCTTGATGAACCCGACAGCAACATAATTCTGGGTATGGAAGTAAAGGCCAAGGTGAGAACAGCCGATGCCGAAAAAGCCCTCAGAGTTCCTCTTTCCGCACTTTGGGAAGATGAAGAAGGAAGCTTTGTATTCGTTGCAAAAGACGGTAAAGCCGTAAAAACAGCCGTTGAAACAGGTATCAGAAACGACGATATGGTGGAAATCCGTTCGGGAATATCGGAAGGTGACATAGTAGTATGGAATGATGCTGCCGAAATAGCAGACCAGGCCAGCATTAAGATCAATAAATAAACCGGAGTGAATGAGCATGGAATCTGAAAAGAGAAAGATATTAACTGCAAAAGATCTGTCAAAGACATTTTCCAACGGATCTGTCCAGCAGCATGTTTTAAAAAATCTGAATCTGTCTATATATAAAGGAGATTTCACAGTTATCATGGGTAACTCCGGTTCAGGTAAAAGTACACTGTTATATGCTTTATCCGGTATGGACAGACCCAGTCTGGGTACCATTACATACTATACCGATAGGCTTAAGGACAATGCAGACGAGAACAGTGTGGAAGAGACGGAAATATCAACTTTTAACAACGATAAACTGGCCGTATTCAGACGTGATCATGTGGGATTCGTATTCCAGCAGAATTATCTGAACGACAGTATGAGTGCTCTTGATAATGTTATGGTCTGCGGACTTCTGAAAGCAACGGACAGAAAAGCTCTGGCTGAAAAGGCCAAGAAGATTCTTCACGGTGTAGAAATAGAGGAACAGGATTATCGCAAATTCCCCACACAGTTATCCGGCGGTCAGCAGCAGAGAATTGCCGTTGTCAGAGGCGTTATCAACAGTCCTGAAATTCTTTTTGCGGATGAGCCCACAGGAGCTCTTAATTCACAAAATACCGAGAATGTACTCAATATCATGTCAGATCTGAATAATGAAGGTCAAAGTATAGTAATGGTTACTCATACAATTAAAGCTGCTGAAAGAGGAAACAGAATAATATATCTTGCGGACGGTGTTATATCCGATGAAGTAGACCTTGGTCCTTATGTGGGAGATTACAAAGACGAAAGCAACCCAAAACTTGCCGAAGCCAAGGAACGTCACGCAAAGTTAAAATCTTTCCTGCAGGATATGGGATGGTAATCATCTTTTTCCGAAGTTTAGAGAGGAAAATAAAGTGTTTAAATATTTCTTTATAGCAAAGAATAATATAATAAAGCAAAAAAGTGATATGATCACTTTCTTTATACTGTCAGCAATAGCATCGATGTTGATTTTTATCAGTGTTTCATTTATGTCCGGAGCAGGAAATGTTATAGATACCTGCAAAGAAAAAATCAACGGTGCCGACATATTCTTTATGCTTACCAATAACGATGTTGCGGTAGGTAAAATAGAAGAGAACATAAAAGGCAATGTCTACCTTAAGAACTGTGAAAGCGAAAGAGCGGTAAGATGCAATTCAAAATACAGACATAAAGGCGATAAGAACTGGGTTGAATACGGTTTTATCATGTGTTGTTACGAGGATGAGAACAAAATACAAACCATGAGTATTGATGCATCCGAATACAGCGGGAATGAAATCGTTCTTCCTGTTTCCTTTTTAACAAGTTTTAAAAAGGGCGATATTATCCAAATTAAGATAGAAGAGAATGTCTATGATTTTAAAGTTGTTGACTTTAATGAAGACAATCTTTTCTCGGGTCCCATGAATATCGGCTTGTATAAGTCATATATTTCCGACGATTGTTTCGAAGAAATACTCTTTGAAAATCCTACCGGTGCCGGCGATTGGAGATTTATTAAAACCCAGCTTAGCGATACCGCAAAAAAGAAAAATATCGATCCTGAGAAATTAAGTGACTCAATCGGTAATGATTTCTTAAGCTGGTTTGATACCTATCTCAGAGATCATCCGGATGCTAATTTCAGTATGAACTTTTTCGATTCGAATATGATGAAGACCGGAGCAATGATACTACCCCTTCTATTCGTAGCATTGTTCTTACTCTTTGCAATCATCATATTTGTAGTCGCAATTGTCATAATCGATTTCAGCGTCAAGAACTTCATTATGACCAATATGAAGAATACTGCAATCATGGAAGCATCAGGATATACCGTAAGAGAAC
Source organism: uncultured Lachnospiraceae bacterium (assembly GCA_902779505.1). GTDB lineage: Bacteria > Bacillota > Clostridia > Lachnospirales > Lachnospiraceae > Colinaster. The sequence continues at coordinate 175,563 of CACZBZ010000001.1, read as the reverse complement.
TTATTTTGATTCTCTTATGCCAGCTTATGATGATAGCGGGTTCCGGTGCTGTGATCGGTGTAATTTTGGGTGCTGCACTAATCAATAAAGTTGGAGTAATAATGCTGATTACTCTTGGTCTTCCATGGAATCAACCGATTAATATAGCTGCCGCAATACTTGTAATTGTATGCATAAGCCTTGTAATCGGTTTGCTTACACTTTTACTGGGAAGGCAATACAGTAAAGTAAGTGTTCTTGACGCTCTTAGAGGTGGAATAAACACACATAATTATAAAAAGAATCTTTTTGCTTTTGATAAGACATCCCTTCCGATTGCAATTACTCTGGCACTTAAAGAAACTTTCGGAAGATTCAGAAGTCAGATTGGCGTTATTTTTATAGTAATGATCTTATCGATAGCAACTATTATCGGTTTTGGACTTGCCGATACATACGGTACGGATGAAGGTTGTATTGAACTTGCAGGTATCGATATGTATGATGCTGCCTTCGGTGGAAGTGAATCAATGGCCGAAAGCGTCAGGGGCTTCAAGACTGTTCAAAATACCAGAACCGAAATGTGGATGTCATACACCTTTTATAACAGAACCTATGATCAGGCAATTACAACAAGAGGAATATCCGATACATCTACCGTAAGAGGCGGATGTGTAATTGAAGGAAGATGGCCGGAGAATCCCAATGAAGTAATGTTCGCCGCCAATGCCGCAAGTAAGCTTCATGTAAAGGTAGGTGACGCTGTGACCGTTAAAACAAATGCCACGGAAGAGTCCTATATTGTATGCGGCATCAATCAGACCTTCAATAATCTTGGCCTTATGGGTTATATGACAATGGATGGTATGCGCAAACTTACAAGTATTCCGGATAGCCTAAATGTATGCGTCAATCTTAAGCCGGGTGCAACATTTGAAGATTTTGAGGCCGAATTCAATGAAGTATATCCCGAGGTTGAAGTTGAAGACGTATATTTGGCCGCACATCAGACAACCGGTATGATTACAATCGGAATGAAATTATTTGCAACCTTAATAGCATCTCTTACGATTCTTATAGTTGCATTTGTTGAAGCTCTTATTGTTCGTACCAACATCAACAAACAGTGGCGTAATATGGGTGTAAGCAAAGCACTGGGATTTACTTCAAAACAGCTTTTGGGACAGGTAATGTTATCCAATATGCCGGCTATCTTAATCGGTATTATTATCGGACTTATCGTATCTCCCTATGCCGGAGAAAAGCTTATGCTATCTTCAATGACTATGTTCGGCTTTAAAAAAGTAATCTTTAATGTAAATACAGTATCTTTCATATATGCAGCAGCAATTATTATAGGCGTTGCACTTGCAACGAGCGCAATAATGGGACGTCGTATTAAGACTCTTGAGCCGGTAAAGATGATTACTGAAGAATAATAAATATTGTATGCTATAATATCTTCATTGGAGAGCTCTATGAACTACAATTGTCTTATAGTTGATGATGAAGAAGATCTTGCAAAAACTACTGCGGAATATTTCAGAATGTTCGATGTAACAACTGAGTATGTCTGCAATAGTGATGCATGCTTCGATTTTTTTAAAAACAATACAGCGGACCTGGTACTCCTTGATATCAATCTTGGAGACGGGTCCGGTTTTGATGTCTGTAAAAAGCTTCGCGAAGACATGCAATTGCCCATTCTCTTTATCAGCGCAAGGCAGAGTGACGATGACGTACTTATTGCCCTGTCCATAGGGGGCGACGATTATGTTAAAAAGCCATACAGCCTGTCTATTCTTTTAGCCAAGGTAAAAGTCAATCTTAACCGTATCAGACAGAGAGCAAATACGGATACAGAGAAGGTCGAGGATAAGGATGTCAAAGACGTTGAGGTCGCACAGAAGGACTTCTATATGGATGCCGCCACTATGTCCGTTGTTATTAAAGGCGAGAGAATAGCTTTAAAGGCAAAAGAATACGCCTTACTTAATTGTCTCTATGAGCATCATGATACAATTGTAAAAAAAGAAGTGCTTTTCGATGAAGTATGGGGCGATACTTTTTTCAGTGACAGTACGCTTAATGTCCATATCAGGAAACTCAGAGAGAAGATTGAAGAAGATCCCAATAAACCCAACTTTATAAAAACCATCTGGGGCACGGGATATATACTGGAATTATCATGAAAAGATTAAGACAGATATTTATCGCTTTTACACTCTTTATGGCTTTTGCAATATATGTGTTTTACAGCATAGGAAAAAAGACCAGCTATGAAAAGAGAGATATAGTATATTACAATAACCTTCTTTATCGCGTTGAGGCAGCACTAGAAGAGGGTAGAGACGAAAGCGATATTGAGGAAGAATACGGCTGCAGTATTGTTACGGCAAAAGAGATCAACAATCCCGAGCTTGTAAAACTCTATACCGAAGGTGCTCTGATATTAGATCTTGAAATAGACGGTAAATATATCGGTAAAGTAGCCTGGAACGACTTCAGAGAGAGCTACAACAGAGGAAGAGAAGTTTTCTTTAAGGCTGCACTTATTCTATGGTCAACAATTCTTGTATGCGGATATTTATTGCTTTTTTATATATATCTGTCTTTTTTAAAGCCGGTTGAAGCATTAAAAGATTTTGCCTCTGAAATTGCAAGAGGAGAACTTGATAAATCTCTGCCCATTCCAAAGAATAATATGTTCGGTTCTTTCGTAGAGGGCTTCGATCTTATGAGAGAGCAGTTAAAATCTTCCATAAGCAGGGAGAGACAGGCTGAGATTGCCCGAAAAGAGCTTATACAGGGCCTCAGTCACGATATTAAAACTCCTTTGTCTGTTATTAAAGCCACCTGTGAACTTCTTGAAGTTAAGATAACCAGAAAACTGGATAACATGAAAGATTCCGATCCTGCCGACATAAACGAATGTAATGAACTGCTTAATAAAGTAGAATCAATATCCAAGAAAGCAGATACCATCAGTTCACTTATGAGTGATGTTATGCATGCCAATCTTGAGGAACTGGAAAAGGTCGATATTGAGGCTCAAGAGGAGAGTTCTTTAATTATCGAAGAATTCCTAAAGAATCTTTCCGGATATGGAAAAATAATCCTAAAAAACCATATTTATCCATGTTTGGTTATGATGGACAGAAGACGTATGGAGCAGGTAATCGACAATATTATCGGCAATTCATACAAATATGCGGGAACAGATATAACCGTTGAATTCTCTCAAACCGAAGAGATTGCAATGGCTGATGGAAGCAAGGCCGGTTTTATTAAAACCACCATAAGAGACGCGGGACCGGGAGTAAATAAAGACGATCTTCCTCTTATCGCCGAAAAATATTATAGAGGAAGCAATTCCGGTGAGCAAAACGGCTTTGGCCTCGGAATGTATCTGGCCAAGACTTACATGGATAAACAAGGCGGCGGAATGGAGTATTATAACGATAACGGCTTCGTTGTCGAATTACTGCTAAGAAAAATCTGATAATTATATACAATACACTAGGTCTTTTTACCCGGTTGATTTATTCAGCCGGGTATTTTTATTCCATATACCGCAATTCGTTCAATATATAGTGATTTTCCTTGGACGATATAACAAAATATGGTATAATATGTTGGATTGATTTTATATTGGAAAGGAATATCCAAATGGCAAATAAAGAGACATATGATGCGTCCAATATTCATGTTTTGGAGGGACTGGAAGCCGTAAGAAAACGTCCCGGTATGTATATCGGTTCCGTATCAACAAAAGGTCTTAATCATTTAATATATGAGATTGTTGACAATTCGGTGGATGAGCATCTTGCCGGACATTGTGATAAGATTCACGTCACTCTGGAAGCCGACGGTTCCGCAACGGTAGAAGATGACGGTCGAGGAATTCCCGTTGAGATGCACGAAAAAGGTGTCAGTGCAGAAAGAGTGGTGTTCACCACACTTCATGCCGGCGGTAAATTCGATGATACGGCATATAAGACAAGCGGCGGTCTTCACGGAGTAGGTTCTTCGGTTGTTAACGCGCTTTCAAACAGAATGACTGTAAGGGTAAAAAGAGGCGGTTCAGTATATGAGGATACCTACGAAAGAGGTATCCCCACAACCGAACTTATTAACGGCCTTTTACCTGTTGTGGGCAAATCAAGAGAGACCGGAACAAGTATTAATTTCCTTCCCGACGACACAATATTTGATAAAACATGGTTCAAAGAAGAAGATGTTAAGAGCCGTCTGCATGAAACAGCCTACCTTAATCCCAATCTGACCATCGTATTTGAAGATAAAAGAAAAGCCGAACAGGAATATGTGGAGTTCCACGAACCTGACGGACTTGTGGGATTTATCCAGGACATTAACAGATCAAAAGAGACTGTTCATGAGCCAATCTATTTCAAGGGCGAATCCGAAGGAATCAGTGTTGAAGTCGCTTTCCAGTATGTGAATGAATTCCACGAAAATGTCTTCGGTTTCTGTAACAATATCTATAATTCCGAGGGCGGAACTCATCTTACCGGATTCAAGACACAGTTCACCACTGTTATGAATTCCTATGCAAGAAGTCTCGGTATTCTTAAGGATAAGGATGCCAATTTTACCGGCGCCGATGTCAGAAACGGTATGACTGCCATCGTATCCATCAAGCATCCCGATCCCAGATTCGAAGGACAGACAAAGACTAAATTAGACAATCAGGATGCTGCCAAGGTCGTATCCAAGATATCCGGTGATGAGATAGTTCATTATTTCGACCGTAATCTTGAAGTATTAAAGGCAGTTCTCGGCTGTGCGGAAAAGGCAGCCAAAATCAGAAAGTCCGAAGAAAAAGCTAAAACAAACATGTTGTCAAAGCCCAAATACAGTTTTGACAGCAACGGAAAACTTGCCAATTGCGAAAGCAAGGATCCCAAGAAGTGTGAGATATTCATTGTCGAAGGAGATTCCGCCGGTGGATCGGCAAAATCCGCAAGAAACAGAATGTATCAAGCAATTCTTCCCATAAGAGGTAAGATATTGAACGTTGAAAAGGCCAGCATCGATAAGATTCTTGCCAATGCGGAGATCAAGACAATGATCAACTCCTTCGGATGCGGTTTTTCAGAAGGATACGGAAACGATTTTGATATAGAAAAGCTCAGATATGACAAGATCATTATCATGGCCGATGCCGACGTGGACGGTGCGCATATAGCAACCCTTCTTCTTACTCTGTTTTACAGATTTATGCCGGAACTTATATTTGAAGGTCATGTATACATTGCGATGCCTCCTCTTTATAAGGCCATTCCTTCAAAAGGAGAAGAAGAGTATCTTTATGACGATGCCGCTCTGGAAAAATACAGAAAGACTCATAAGGGTTCATTCACTCTTCAGAGATATAAAGGTCTGGGAGAAATGGATGCGGAGCAACTCTGGGAGACAACTCTGGATCCCGAGAGAAGAAAGCTTAAGCTTGTGGAGATAGAGGATGCCAGAATGGCTTCCGATGTTACGGAGTTGCTTATGGGCAATGATGTTCCTCCAAGAAAGGCGTTTATATACGATCATGCTCTTGAAGCATTACTTGATATATAAAATTTAAAGGACAGTGAAATGAACGATAATATTATTAAGACCGAATATTCCGAGGTCATGCAAAAATCATATATCGATTATGCCATGAGTGTAATCGTATCCAGAGCCCTTCCGGATGTAAGAGACGGACTGAAGCCCGTACAGAGAAGAGTTCTTTATGATATGCATGAACTGGGTATAAGGTATGATAAGCCTTACAGAAAAAGCGCCAGAATCGTGGGTGATACCATGGGTAAATACCATCCCCACGGTGACAGTTCCATATATGAATCTCTGGTTGTAATGAGCCAGGATTTTAAAAAAGGACTTCCTTTGGTGGACGGACACGGTAACTTCGGTAATATCGAGGGAGACGGTGCCGCTGCCATGCGTTATACGGAAGCAAGACTTCAGAAAGTTACGCAGACAGCTCTTTTGGAAGATCTGGATAAGGATGTTGTGGATTTTGTTCCCAACTTTGACGAAACCGAAAAAGAGCCTTCCGTACTGCCCTGTAAGTTCCCCAATCTTCTTGTAAACGGAACGGAAGGTATTGCCGTAGGTATGGCCACAAGTGTTCCGCCCCATAATCTCGGGGAAGTCATAGATGCTATGAAGGCATATATGAAGGACGAGACCATATCCACAAGAGCACTTATGAGATATTGTAAGGGGCCAGATTTCCCCACAGGGGGCATTATAGCCAATAAGGATGAACTTTTATCCATATATGAGACAGGCTCGGGCAAGATTAAAATAAGAGGCAAGGTGGAGATTGAAAAGGGTAAAAACGGCAAGACCAATGTGGTTATTACCGAGATACCTTTTACCATGGTAGGCGCCAACATCAGCAAATTCCTGCAGGATGTTGCAGCTCTGGCAGACAGCAAGAAAGCTCCCGATATTGTGGATATATCCAACCAGTCTTCTAAAGAAGGTATACGAATAGTAATCGAGCTTCGTAAGGATGCCAATGTAGATAATTTCATCAATCTTTTATATAAAAAGACAAGACTTGAAGATACTTTCGGTTTCAACATGTTGGCCATTGCAGGCGGTAAGCCCGAAACAATGGGTCTTAAGAAAGTATTGAAGGAATGTACCGAATTCCAGTATCAGTTGGCTACCAGAAAATACAGCAATCTTTTAGCCAAGGAAATGGATAAGAAGGAGATACAGGAAGGTCTTATCAAGGCCTGCAATGTCATCGACCTCATTATCGAGATTCTTCGAGGAAGTAAGGACCGTAATATGGCTAAAGACTGCCTTATTAACGGAGTTACAACCGGAATCAAGTTCAAAAGCAAAGAATCCAAGGTAATGGCTGCCGGACTTCTCTTTTCGGAAGCTCAGGCCAACGCCATACTTGATATGAGACTCTATAAACTTATCGGTCTGGAAGTGGACGCTCTTATTAAAGATCATGAGGATACCGTAGCCAATATTTTCCGTTACGAAGATATACTGGCCCGAAAAGACAGCATGACTCAGGTGTTGATTAATGACCTGGATTTAATCAAAAAAGAGTTTGCAAGACCCAGAAGAACCGTAATTGATAATCTTGAGGAAGCGGTTGTTGAAGAAGTCCAGATGGAAGAGATGGATATCTATTTCCTCATGGACAGATTCGGATACTGCAAGGCTGTGGATACCGCTACATATGAGAGAAATCTCGAGACCATAAAAGAAGAGTTCAAATATATCTGCAAGTGTAAGAATACCGGTAAGATATGTCTTTTTACCAATACGGGACAGCTTCATACTTTCAGATCCAAGCTCCTTCCTTTAGGCAAACTCAGAGACAAGGGTGTACCCATTGATAATGTCAGCAATTATCAGAGTGCAAAAGAAAGCATCATATCGGTAGCAAGCCAGAGTGATCTTAATCTTTACAGAATGCTCTTTGTAACAAAGACATCCATGTGTAAGATTGTTGATGGCGGAGAATTCGATGTGGCCAAGAATACGGTTGCATCCACAAAGCTTGCCGACGGTGATGAAGTTGTATCTGTAACGCCCATAACCAATCAGAAGCATATAGTACTTAAGTCTAATGACGGATTCTTCCTCAAATTCTCTATTGAAGAGATCTCCACAATGAAGAAGATTGCAATAGGAATGAGAGGTATGAAGCTGGGCTCAAAAGACTATATTGACGAAGTGTATTTTACAAATACCGAAGGAAACAGTGTTGTGGAATACAACAATAAGGAATTAATCCTTGATGACTTAAAAACAGCCAAAAGGGATGGAAAGGGTACAAAGATCAAATAAGATCTTATCAGCGTATGAGAGTAATAGCGGGAACCGCCAGATCCATGCCTCTTGCTGCACCGGAGGGGCTTAATACAAGACCCACAACTGACAGAATCAAGGAGACCTTATTTAATATTCTTCAGACAGAAGTTCCGGGCAGTATCTTTTTGGATCTCTTCAGCGGAAGCGGTGCAATAGGAATAGAAGCCCTCAGCAGAGGGGCTAAAAAGGCTTATTTCGTCGATAATGCGAAAGAAGCTCTTAACTGCATCAAGAACAATCTGGAGTTCACAAAATTAGGCGATAAGGCCGTTGTAATAGGCCGGGATAGTACTGATGCCATATATTCGGTTAATGATGTTTGTGATATTATTTTTATGGATCCTCCTTACGATTCCGATGCTGAAGAAAGCGTAATGAGAGCTCTGTCAAACAGCAAATGTGTTGATGAAAACACTCTTATAATCATTGAGGCGGATGCTAAGAAGGATCTTTCTCATCTTGAAGATTACGGATTCGTAATGACAAGAGAGAAGAATTACAAGACAAATAAGCATGTTTTTTTCAAAAAAGAGGTATAAAAAATGAGAAAAGCGGTATATCCGGGCAGTTTTGATCCGGTAACCTACGGACACATAGATATCATCAAAAGAGCAGCACTTATCTTTGATGATTTGGTGGTCAGTGTCCTTGATAACAAGGCCAAATCGCCGTTGTTTTCTGTAGACGAACGTGTTAATATACTAAAAGAGGTTTGTGCTCCTTTTCCCAACGTAAAAATCGATTCTTTCAGCGGTTTGTTAATCGATTATGCCAAAGAAAACAACATTCATGTTTCGGTAAGAGGATTGAGGGCCATAACTGACTTTGAGTACGAGTTACAGATAGCTCAGACCAACAAATTACTGAGTCAGGGTACGCTTGATACCATATTCCTTACAACCAGTCTTGAATACTCATATCTGAGTTCATCAGGCGTTAAGGAAATAGCTGCTTTCGGCGGTGATATTTCAAAATGTGTACCGGATTTTGTAGCTGACAAAATATATGCCAAATACGATATTAAGAGATAGAGGTAAGAGGGACGATAGATGAAGATCAAAGTCAAAATGGAAGAGATCGTCAATGAAATGGAAGAGTACATTGACAGTGCCAAATATAAGGCATTTTCTCAGACAGAAATCATTGTTAACAAAGATGAAATGATCAATCTTATTAAGCAGTTCAAGAGAATTGCTCCTGAAGAGATAGCTCGTTTCCAGGAAGTTCAGACCCGTAAAGAAGAGATACTGGCAGAAGCCAGGGAAAAAGCTCAGGCGCTTATCGATCAGGCAGCCATTAAGACCTCTGAACTTGTAAGCGAACACGAGATCATGATGCAGGCATATCGTATGGCTGATGATATTGTTGACCAGGCAACCGCCAAGGCTCAGACAATTCTTGATAATGCCACTATCGAGGCCAATGATCTCAGAGCTTCAGCAATGGATTATACAGACAACATCCTCGCACAATTGGAAGATATGATCAATCATTACATGGATCAGTCCAGTGCCAAGTATAATTCCTTATATGATTCTCTTAATGAGTGTATGGGCATTATCCACAACAACAGAGCGGAACTTAACCCTCCGGACGAGTCCATTGAAGCTCAGCTTTCAGAACTTGAAGATGACGGTTTTGAAAGTCTCGATTTATAACATGAAAAGCAAGGGCTGTGTAAACAGCCCTTTTATTTTGACCGGTGATATATGAAGAAACATCCCCTTAAACTATTAATTATTTTGCTGATAATACTGCTTTACAGCAGTCCCGTATATGCCAACGACGTTGTTGTTGTATTGGATCCCGGCCACGGCGGAGACAGTCTGGGCGGACACAACGATATGTTTCAGGAAATGTACCTGAACATGGAAGTGGCAAAATACGCAAAAGAAAGACTGGAACAGTATGAAGGCGTAGTTGTATATCTTACCAGGGACAATGCGGAGAGTGAAAACACCACCCTTAAAGAAAGAGCAGAATTCGCCGCCGCTCATAATGCGGATTTTTTGTTTGCAATACATTTTAATATGTCTGAGAAGCACAAACTCTACGGTGCAGAAGTATGGACATCCGCCTTTGGTGAATACTATTCAAAGGGCCAGGAATTCGGTCATATAGAGATGGATGCTCTGGTTAATGAAACAGGCTTTTACGACAGAGGCGTAAAAACAAAAGTCAGCAATAAAGACAAGAATACCGATTATTACGGAAGCATAAGAGAAGCGAGAGAACTGGAGATTCCCTGTGTCATAATAGAGCATTGTCATATGGACGAAGAAAGGGATTACAACTATCTTCTTGAACATTCAGACGCATATAAGACACTGGGCTATCTTGACGCAGATGCAATTGCAAAGTATTACAGACTTTCATCGGCGAGTCTTGGAGTAGATTATTCCAACTATGACAGAGAGACTTTCCCGGCTCCCGAAGGTCCCGTATATACAGATAAAACTGCCCCCACATATTGCAGTGTGACATTGGATGAGGTAGATACTGAGAACAATACCGCGACTATAACGGTTAATTCTCATGATGACGAGTCGTATCTTATCTACTATCAGATTTCCACGGACGAAGGTGAGAATTTCGGTCGTCTTTTCCCTTGGAATAACGATCCGAATGCCAAAAAATCCTCCAAAACTGACAGTATCACAGTTACTGTACCGCTGAAAGAGGGCGAGGAAAGCAGTATTGTTGTCAGAGCACAGAATCTTGTGGATCAATACGCTGACAGCGAAGTTCTGAAACTTCCCGCCGGAAGCATAACGGAAACAGAAGAGGAAAGCAGTACGGACAGCGAATACAACAGCTTGTCAGACAGTTCCGTTATGGATGAAACGGAATATGAAGAGATAGAGTATGAATGGGATGATTCAGTAAAAAGGAAGAATATTGTGGATTCGGACGATCTGCTTTTATTCGTTATAGCCGCCATCGGCTTATTGCTAATAATATGTATGACAGCCTTAATATTTGCCGGCAAAATCAGAAAGAATAAACGAAAAAGATCGAGAAACAGAAGACAACAAAAATGATAAGACTTGATAAATATCTAAGTGATGCCGGTGTTGGCACACGTTCCGAAGTAAAGGAACTGATAAGAAAAGGCAAGATTAAAGTTAACGGAATATGCGTTAAGGATCCCGCTTACAAAGTTAATGACGAATCTGTTGAAATAGAGGGTAAAAAGGTGGAATACAGCGAATTCAGCTACTATATGCTATATAAACCCGCAGGCGTTGTCACTGCAACAGAGGACAGAGAGAAGACTGTCATGGATCTGCTTACAGGTATTAACACAAAAAATCTTTTTCCTGTGGGACGACTTGATAAAGATACGGAAGGCCTTCTGCTGATAACCAATGACGGACAGCTGGGACACAATCTTTTGTCTCCGAGAAAACATGTGGACAAGTGTTACTATGTAGAACTTGCGGAGAGAATAACGACTGATGCGATCAAAGAATTGACTAATGGAGTCGATATCGGTGACGATACTTTAACAGCTCCGGCCAAAGTTGATACCATAAGTCCAGGCTCCATTTACCTTACCATTACCGAAGGGCGTTACCATCAGGTTAAAAGGATGTTAAAAGCTGTCGGTAACGAGGTCAGTTACTTAAAAAGAGTCAGTTTCGGACCTTTGGAACTGGATCCGGAGCTTAAACCCGGAGAATTCCGCCCTCTGGAAGCTGACGAACTAATCATGCTCACATTAAAGGCTTAATTATGAAAGAATTGATAGATAAGAAGATAAAGGCATGCCTCTTTGATATGGACGGCACCCTCATAGATTCCATGGGTTTATGGAAGGAAATAGATAAAGAATATTTTGCTATGTACAATATCCCCATGCCCGAGGTTTACCCCAAGGAGATAGAGGGCTTAAGTGTTGTTGATGTTGCAAAATATACCAAAAGTCATTATCCCTTTCCCCGAAGCGTGGAAGAGATGCTGGATGACTGGAATAAAATGGCTCATCAGCACTATTCGAGTGAAGTGGAATTCAAAAAGGGAGCGAAAGAATTCCTTTTGTGGTGTAAAAAGAACGGTATTAAGACGGGTATTGCCACAAGTAATTCCAATTATCTCTTTGATTCCGTTTCAAAGCATCTGGGTTTTGATAAACTCATAGATGCTTATATTACCGGCGAAGAGGTGCACAAGGGTAAGCCGGATCCGGAATGTTATCTGGCCGTAGCCCGGAAACTAAATGTTAATCCTAAGGACTGTCTTGTATTTGAAGATCTTGTAGCGGGTATTGAGGCTGCCATTGCTGCCGGAATGCATACATGTGCCATATCCGATGCATATTCGGAATATCAGTCGGATAAAAAGAAAGAGCTTGCGGATTATTATATAGACGATTACAGACATTTAAGCGACTAAAATATGTTTTTACCCATCTGTCAGGAAGATTTAAAAGAACGGAATATCGAACAGCTTGATTTTGTATATGTAATTGGGGATGCTTATGTGGATCACCCCAGTTTCGGTCATGCAATTATCAGCAGAATCCTTGAGAGCAGAGGCTACACTGTGGGAATTATATCCCAACCGGACTGGAAAGACGACAACAGCATAAGCATATTGGGGCGTCCGCGCCTTGCTTTCATCGTTACCGGCGGTAACATGGATTCCATGGTTAACCATTATTTTGTCAGCAAAAAAAGACGTCCTACGGATGCCTATACCCCCGGCGGTGTTATGGGTAAGCGTCCCGACCACGCAACAAGCGTATATTCCAATCTGATTCGTCGAACATACAAGGATTGCCCCATTATAATCGGCGGTATTGAGGCCAGTTTAAGAAGACTTGCCCATTACGATTACTGGTCCGACTCTTATAAAAGGTCAATTCTTCTGGATTCCGGAGCGGATCTTATATCCTACGGTATGGGAGAGAAGTCCATTATCGAAATAGCCGATGCCCTGGAAAGCGGGCTGGACGTTAAGGACATTACATTTATAAAAGGTACGGTATACAAGGCAAGAAGCAAGGAAGACCTGTATGATTACATCAGTCTGCCGGCTTACGAAGCAGTAAAGGGCGATAAGAAGCTCTATGCCGACAGTTTCAGGATTCAATCCAACAATACCGATTCCATTAACGGAAAAACTCTGGTGGAGGAATATCCCAATAATGTATTTGTGGTGCAGAATCCTCCTCAGCCTCCCTTATCCGTTGAAGATATGGATGATGTATACGCCCTTCCCTATGAGAGGACATATCACCCGTCTTATGAGAAAGAGGGCGGCGTTCCTGCCATAAATGAGATAAAATATTCTCTGATAAGCAACAGAGGTTGTTTCGGCGGTTGTAATTTTTGTGCGCTGACCTTCCATCAAGGCAGGACCGTTCAGGTAAGAAGCCACGAATCCATTATCGAAGAAGCTAAAAAAATAACCGCAGACAAAGATTTTAAAGGATATATACATGATGTAGGCGGACCCACCGCCAATTTCAGACATCCCAGTTGTAAGAAGCAGCTGACCAAAGGCGTATGTCAGAACAGGCAGTGTCTTGTTCCGGAAAGATGCCCAAATCTGGAAGTGGATCACAAAGATTATCTGGAACTTTTAAGAAAGTTACGAGCACTTCCAAGGGTTAAAAAAGTATTCATCAGATCGGGAATAAGATTTGATTATCTTAATGCGGACAAGGATGACAGTTTCTTCAGGGAATTGATAAAATACCATATAAGCGGTCAGCTTAAGGTGGCGCCGGAACATATCTGCGACCAGGTTCTGAGTCTTATGGGCAAACCCGCAAACAGTGAGTACGAGGCTTTTAGAAAGAAATATGAAAAGCTGAATGAGAAAATGGGACTTAAGCAGTATCTTGTGCCTTACCTTATGAGTTCACACCCGGGAAGCACTCTGAAGGAAGCTATTGCTCTGGCAGAATATCTCAGAGACCTTCATATCAATCCGGAACAGGTACAGGATTTTTATCCCACGCCTTCCACCGCCTCAACGGTTATGTATTATACGGGTATCGATCCCATGACCGGTAAGAAGGTCTATGTAGAGCACGATCCCCATGTGAAGGCCATGCAGAGGGCATTGATACAGTATCGTAATCCCGATAATTACGATCTGGTTAAGGAGGCTCTGATCAAGGCACACAGGGAAGACCTGATAGGTTTTGATCCCAAATGCCTTATAGCTCCGAGAAAGATCAAAGGAGCATCAAAACATAAACAAAACAATAAGCCCATTAATTCGAGCAGTAGTAAGAGTAACAGCAAGTCGAATAATTCGGTAAAAGGCCAATCAAAGAACAATAACAGGAGAAAATAAGATGTACGGTAAATATCCAAAAGGATCCTATGAATATGCAGATTATAAGAAGAGAATGGATTTTCTTTATATGATAATTCTTTTCGCATTACCCATAGGTCTTTTTGTAATCGGATATATAACTGTAGGCAGCAAAAGGAATGTCCTGACGATATTGGCAGTATTGGGCCTTCTTCCTGCCTGTAAGATGGTTGTAAGCCTCATAATGAGCCTCAGAGTGAAAGTATGCGATGAAGCCGTCAGAAAGGCCATAGAAGAGCATGTAGGAGATCTTAACGGATTCTATCATCTGTATTTTACTTCATACGACAAAAATTTTCCTTTTGTTCATTGTGTTGCGACGAACAATTCCTTTATATGTTACTGCAATGATGAAAAAGTTAACGAAAAAGCCTTTCAGGATCATTTAAAAGACCTGCTTAAAAAAGAAGGCATTAATGATGTAACCACCATAAAAATATTCTATGATTTTGATAAATATCTTAAGAGACTAGATGAGTTGAACGAAAGTCAGGCAGACAATCTCCCCGGCATGACATTTATTAAATTATTAAACGACGTAAGCTTATGACAAAAACCGCTTTAAATGACAAGATTCTTTTAAAAATCGATAAACCGGCCAGGTATATAGGGAATGAGATCAACTCTGTGGTAAAGGATCCGGCTTCGGTTGATATCCGTTTTGCCATGTGCTTTCCCGATGTGTACGAAATAGGCATGTCCCATCTGGGAATGCAGATTCTTTACAATCTTTTTAACAGTTATGATGACTGTTACTGTGAAAGGGTCTTTTCTCCCTGGACGGATCTCGACAAGATTATGAGGGAAGAGCATATCCCTCTTTTTTGTCTGGAAAGCCAGGACCCCGTTAAGGATTTTGATTTTCTGGGAATAACCATTCAATATGAGATGTGTTATACCAATATTCTGCAAGTTCTTGATTTGTCGGGCATACCCTTAAGATCTGCGGACAGAAAAGAGGACGATCCCATAGTGATCGGCGGAGGTCCCTGTGCCTACAATCCCGAACCAATCGCTGATTTCTTCGATATTTTCTATATAGGAGAAGGAGAGACCAAATACAGGGCTCTTTTCGACCTCTATAAAGAGCATAAAAGAAAAAGAAGCAGCAGGAAAGAATTCCTGATTGAGGCCGCAAAACTTGGAGGTCTTTATGTTCCTTCCCTCTATGAAGTGACTTATAAAGAAGATGGTACAATTGAATCATTTAAACCTTCCGCGGAAGGAATCCCGGATCATATTGATAAAGAGATTGTAACGGATATGTCAGAAGCTCCATATCCGGAAAATCCCATCGTTCCTTTTATAAAAGTGACTCAGGACAGAGTTGTTCTGGAGATTCAAAGAGGATGTATCAGAGGCTGTCGTTTTTGTCAGGCCGGACAGCTCTACAGGCCTGTCAGAGAAAGAGACGTGAACTGGCTGAAAGAACAAGCCGTTAAGATGCTTAATGCCACAGGCCACGAAGAGATAAGTCTGAGTTCTCTCAGTTCAAGCGATTATTCCGCCCTTGAAGAGCTGATCAATTTCCTTATTGAGGAATGCGACAAACGACATGTAAATATATCCCTTCCTTCCTTAAGAATCGATAATTTTTCGGTGGATGTCATGAGTAAGGTTCAGGATATAAAAAAGAGTTCTTTAACTTTTGCTCCCGAAGCCGGGAGTCAGCGAATGCGTAATGTAATCAACAAGGGCCTGACGGAAGAAGATATTCTAAAAGGCGCCAGACTTGCTTTCGCAAACGGCTGGACCAGAGTAAAACTCTATTTTATGCTGGGACTCCCCGGGGAAACTGATGAGGATATCAGAGGTATAGCGGAGCTTGCCGATAAAATTGCCCGTGAATTCTTTGATACAGTTCCCAAAGAGGAGAGAAAGAACGGACCGGTACAGATTGTTGCCAGTACATCTTTCTTTATTCCCAAGCCTTTTACGGCCTTTCAGTGGGCTCCCATGAATAACAGCAAGCAATTTATAGATAAGGCTTATCTGACCCGTACATCTATTATGGAGCAGCTCAATCAGAAGAGAATTCGTTACAACTGGCATGAAGCGGATGTAAGTTTTATTGAAGGACTCCTTGCCAGAGGTGACAGGAAACTTTCGGATGTCATTGAATCCGTCTATAAAAAAGGCTGTATATTCGACTCATGGGGTGATTATTTCAACAATGAAGCCTGGTTGTCAGCTTGTGAAGAAAACGGAATTGATATCGATTTTTATACCACAAGAGAGAGGGATATCGACGAGCTTCTTCCTTGGGATTTCTTAAGTTGCGGTGTCAACAAGGACTTCCTAAAGAGGGAGTGGCAACGTGCCAAAGAAGGTGTTGTTACTCCAAACTGCAGAGAACAGTGTAACGGATGCGGTGCATTCGGTCTGGGCGGTTTTTACTGTCCAAGATAGGGTAAATAGATGAAGGTAAGAGTTAAATTCGCCAAGGACGGCCTGATGGTATATATCGGTCATCTTGACATTTTAAGATATTTTCAAAAGTGCATACGTAAATCCGGCATTGATATTGCTTATTCCAAGGGTTTTTCCCCTCATCAGATTATGAGTTTTGCAGCCCCCTTAGGTGTGGGCATAATCAGCAGCGGAGAATACATGGATATTGAAATTAACAGCCATGAAGGAAGAGATAAATTCATTGAAGATCTCAATTCCGTTATGGTTCCCGGAATGAGGATACTTAATGCTGTAATGCTTCCCGACGGAACCGACAATGCAATGGCATCCGTAGCCGCCGCACGCTACAAAGTCCATCCCAAGGAAGGCAAGGAATTCCCCAAAGAAGTTCTTGATATTGCGGCCGCTTTTGACAGTATGGAATCCATCATTGTCATGAAAGAGACCAAGAAAAACACTTTGGAAGTGGATCTTAAGCCTCATATATATGAATTCAGCATGGATGAAAAAGAACTTAACTGTCTTGTGGACGCAAGCAGCAGCGGTAATATCAAATCCACACAGATATTGAAAGCTTTTTTTGATATGGCAGGCCTTGAATTCAATCCTCTGGATTATCAGGTTATAAGAGTTGATACCTATACCAATATAGGGGATGAAAACAATATGAAACTTGTTCCTATGGATCAGGTGGGAGAGATGTTTTGATAGAAAATAACATAGTAATAAGCAGATATAAAAATTGCATATTATGTATGTATTTTGAAAAGAGTATTGTCAGCGAACTGAAGCTTTTTAAAGACGAAGAACTGCATATAGACAATATCTATCTGGGCAGAGTCAAGAATATCGTTAAGAACATTGACGCCGCTTTTATTGAGATAAGCCCGCGTAAACAGGCTTATTTTGATCTTAAGGGTCTGAAAGACCTTCATATCTGTAATCGTAAAGCCGACGGCAGTTTACATCAGGGAGACGAAGTTATTGTACGGATTTCAAAAGTGGCAGTTAAGTCCAAGGATCCCGTGTGTACCGCAAAGCTTGGGCTTAGCAAACAGGAAAAAGAAGATGTGATTAAAATTGCAGAAACCCGTAAAGCCTTTTCCGTATTAAGGTCAGGACAACCGGAGTATCTGTCATTTTTAGATAAAACAGCTGACAGAGCTGAACTTATAACAACAGATGACAGCTCTTTATATGAGGAGATTGATGCTTACCTCTATAAACATAAGGAAGCCAAAAGATCGGTACTTAAGTTTTATAACGACGATTATCCCATGGACAAACTCTATAAAGTTGAAAGCATAATGGATGAACTGCGTAACAAAATAGTCTGGCTGAAAAGCGGTGCCAATATTGTATTGGAATACACCGAAGCCATGAATATAATAGATGTTAATTCGGCTAAGTCCATTAATCTTAAGGCTGACAATACAATACTTAATATTAATAAAGAGGCCGTTAATGAAGCATACAGGCAGATAAGACTCAGAAACCTGTCGGGAATAATACTGATCGATCTTATCAATGATCCCGATAATATTGAGGAAATCAGCGAATACATTAAGGAAACTATACAAGGAGATGAGGCCGGACTCAGTCTTGTAGATATCACTCCATTATTTATCGCAGAGATGACAAGAAAGAAAAAATCTGCTCCTTTAAGAGAAGTCTTAATTGACAAATAATTGTCTATAAATTAATATAAACTAAATTATTTATTTAACTTATTTATATAAGGAGGGAATATTATGAAAAAGTTAGTTGCAGTATTAATGACAGTAGCTGTAATGGCTACAATGCTTGTAGGCTGCGGAAGCAAGGAAGCTGCCGATACATCAGCAGACGCAAGCGAAAAGGTATGGATTGTATCAACAGATACAGTATTTAAGCCTTTTGAGTATACTAATGATAAGAACGAGTTCGTTGGTATCGATGTTGACCTTCTTGCAGCAATAGCAGAGGATCAGGGATTCCAGTACGAGCTTCAGTCTCTCGGATGGGACGCAGCAGTAGCTGCTGTTCAGGCAGGACAGGCTGACGCCATCATCGCAGGAGCAACAATAAAGCAGGAGAGAATTGATTCAGGTTGGATCTTCTCAGACGGATACTATGATGCAACACAGACATTCGTAGTTGCTGCAGACAGCGATATCGCTTCATTTGCAGATCTTGCAGGCAAGAACGTTGCAGTTAAGAACGGTACAGCAGGTAAGGACTTTGCAGAGTCATTACAGGATGAATACGGATTTACAATCACTGTATTTGAAGATTCTCCTACAATGTACCAGGATGTTATCCTTGGTAACTCAGCAGCATGTGTAGAGGATACACCTATCATGGCTTGCTCAATCAAGGAAGGTGGCCTTGCTCTTAAGATTCCCGAAGGAATGGAATCAGAAGGTGCTCCTTACGGAATGGCTATCATGGATGAAGCAGATCAGGAACTTCTTGATATGTTCAACGCAGGTCTTAAGAACCTTAAGGAGAACGGAAAGTACCAGGAGATCCTTGACAAGTATCTTAAATAATCATTTTTAATGTCAGTAAAGGCTCTGATCACAGATCGGAGCCTTTTTTGTTTTTAACAATTATCCGTTGCCCACAAGTCCGTGCTAACACTGTGAAATTATGTTATAATAAAGCGTATTATTTTTTAGGAGAAGAGGAAGTATGATAAAGATTATTCAGGATTATGGTCTGATGATTTTGCAGTCATTGGGGCAGACATTGCTTTTATGTTTGTTATCTCTCTGTTTCGCGATGGTCATCGGCCTTATTTTTGCCTTGCTTAATGTAAGCCGCAACAGAGTCAGCAATTTTATCGGAACTGTATATGTTGATGCGGTAAGAGGTGTTCCTCTTATTGTACTTGCATATTTCATTTATTTCGGTCTTCCCGCGGGAATGAAGGCATTGGGAGCCGTTGATTTTCGTCTTACAGCTCTCCAGGCCGGTACGGCAGCACTATCAATGAACTGTGGTGCTTATATGGCCGAGATTATAAGAGCCGGTATTCAGAGCGTGGACAAGGGACAGATGGAAGCCGCAAGATCACTTGGTCTCACTTACGGTAAAAGTATGAGACTTGTTGTTCTTCCTCAGGCCATCAAGACCATGATTCCTTCCATAATAAACCAGTTTATCATTACTTTAAAGGATACATCGATTTTGTCCGTTATAGGTTTCCCGGAACTTACCAATATGGGTAAAAACATAAGCGGTAATACCTTCAAATCTTTAGAGACATGGGCAATAATCGGTATCGTATATATGATCGTAATTATCTCACTTTCTAAAGTGGCTAAAAAAATAGAAAGGAGATTGAACGTTGGAAGATAGAAAACGAATCGTACATGTTAAAAATCTCAAGAAGAGCTTTGGTTCTTTAGAGGTACTTAAAGACATCAATCTTGATGTAAACGAAGGAGAAGTAGTAGTACTATTAGGTCCTTCGGGAAGCGGTAAATCGACTTTCTTACGTTGTATCAATCAGCTGGAGATAGCAACCGCAGGTCATATCAAAGTGGGAGAATTTGTTATCACCGACAAGAAGACCGATATCAACAAAGCAAGAGAAGAGATAGGAATGGTATTCCAGCACTTTAATCTCTTTTCCAATAAAACAGTTATTGAGAATATTACCCTTGCTCCTGTAGAACTTAAGAAGATGACAAAAGAAGAGGCTCACGAGAAAGCCATAGCTCTTTTAAGACGTGTGGGTCTGGAAGATAAGGCAAATGCTTATCCTTCACAGTTATCCGGTGGACAGAAGCAGCGTGTGGCAATAGCAAGAGCCCTTGCTATGGAACCTGATTTGATTCTTTTTGATGAGCCCACATCCGCTCTGGATCCGGAAATGGTAGGAGAAGTTCTGGATGTTATGAAAGAACTGGCCAAGGGCGGTATGACAATGATAGTAGTAACACATGAGATTGGATTCGCCAGAGAAGTTGCGGACAGAATAATCTTCATGGACGGAGGCCTTATCGTTGAGCAGGGTACTCCCGATGAGATAATCAATAATCCAAAAGAGAAGAGAACCATAGATTTCCTTAATAAGGTATTATAAAAAACACTTTCGGAGGGTTAATATGTATAAGGTTATCACAATAAGCAGACAATACGGTGCCGGAGGCGGTACAATAGGCCATTATCTGGAAGACAGACTCTGTATGGAGTATCTGGATAAAGCAATCATATTAAGAGCCGCTAACGAGGCGCAGGTGAGTGTTGAAAGTGCGGTAAAAATGGATGAGAACGTGCCTTTCAATTTCGGTTTTGCTCAGAGTCTCTTTGATTTCTATAACAAGCCTCTCAATGAGAAGCTTTTTGCTGCTCAAACCCAGGTTATCAAGAAATTCGGTGAGAAAGGCAATTGTATAATTGTAGGACGTAACGCCAATACAATCCTTAAGGAATATGATAATTCATTACATATTTTCCTTTGCGACATCAGAAAATGATAGACCTTATCAATACCGTTGATAAGAGACGTGCTAAATACTGTGACTATTACACCAACACCAAGTTCGGTGATGCCAAGAATTATGATCTCTGTCTTGATACGTCAAAGTTCGGTATTCATAAATGCGTTGATATCATCGCCGATGTTGTGATGAGTAAATAAGAACACTTTTTATCTTGGGGTCTCACAGTTTTTTGATCCCGTCGAAGTAGTAGTATCGTGATTATAATCTGATTAATTTACTTCTGAAATATATATATAACTATTCGCAAAAGACAACTTTAACGAATAGTTATGGATATTCAAAAGGCTTAAAAAGTACCAAACATGGGCATTTTTAAAGGAGCTGCTAAATATAGTCAGCTCCTTCTTTTATGTCATTATATATATGAGTATCTGTATCTGTTTCTTTTATTTGTTTTATTATCACTTACATATGCAATCTTACGTCAACATTCTGCATCCAATAATCCATAAAGTGATAATCTTCAATCAGGCCCATCGATTATCAGACCTGCCAACGTATATATATAGGTCAGCTCTTTCTGATAATCGATTGTAAATATTCGCATACGCTTCTTATTTGATGCCGAGGTCTGACAACAATATATGAAAGCCATTTATGATTGGATTTCGAATATAAAAATCCCGGAGCAAATTATTACAGACGATCACGCTGTATAAGGCTCCGGGGTAAGTACATATTATAATTTTCGCCTCTATAGACATATTAGGGCTTTTATATCGTCAAAAGTATGTTTTTCATATGAATATGATATATATAAATTGCGATTTTTCTAATTGATAAAATTTTATCAATTATCCGTTTTTTAACCAAAATCAGATATACACTCCGATTTAATCAGATTCTTTATCAATAAGCATGAATAAAAGTAATTAGGCTTTTTTGCCAAAGATCTTTTTAACGAATTCTGCAACAGTTATAAAAAACTTCTTTATGGCAGATAAGATTTTATTTCCGTCCTCTTCTTCCCCCTTGCCGAATTCATTGGGATTCAGTTCAATATATCTGCTTCCCTTGGCAGCCTTTGCACCGAGCATCACTAATTCATTATCATCATTTATATAATCTAACGTCGTATAATCCGCAGTCATAATAGTCAGGTTCTTCTTTTTAAGCCGTTTATTTACATTTCGTCTTACAAAAGCATAGATTACGGCAAATAAAGGAACTCCTATGATCATTCCGATTACATTGAAGAATCCTCCGAATACAGTAATAGCCACAATAATCCAGAAACTTGATACTCCTATTGAATTGCCAAGTATAGCGGGACCGATTATATTACCGTCAATCTGCTGTAATATCATGATGAATATGAGGAATACTATACATTTTTTAGGATCCACCAATAATATAAGGAAGGCACTGGGGATAGCTCCAAACAAGGGTCCGAAGAAAGGAATAATATTGGTTACACCTACGATAACGCTGATAAGTACGGAATAAGGCATCTTTAAGAAGCTTAAAACAATGAAACATAATATTCCTATTATCAGCGAATCAATAATCTTACCTACAAGAAAGCCTCCGAAGGTCTTATGTACAAATCTCAGATCCACCATAAGATTATTGGCCTTCTCTTTATCCATTACTGAATAAATTATCTTTTTAGCCTGTCCGATAAATTTCTCCTTGCCGGCCATAAGATAGATGGACACGATTAGTCCGATTATCAGATCCAGCATGGCATTTATAAAGCTGAATACCCCCGTGTAAAGGTTTGCCGCGAGGGATTTAAAGGAAGGAAGCACCGTTGTCTGGGTGAATTCTTCAATATGCTTAGAATATTTAATAAAGAGTTCATCAACATTCTTCTCGGCAACGATGTTTGTCTTTGACAACAAATCATTTGTCCAGTTAACGAAATTATCATAATATACCGGAAATCTGACAACAAGATTCTCTATACTGTAATATAACTGAGGTATTACACTGCCAAATAATCCGTATAAAAGTCCGGCAACAATAATCAGAGTGATTATTATGGAATATACCCTGAATCTCTTTCTGTCTTTTTGTGTTATAACCTTACCTTTTTTAATGTAATATTTGATAAAGCATTTTTTCTCAAAGAAATCCATGACGGGTGTCAGCAGATATGCGATAACAAGACCGTCAATAAGAGGCATAAAGACTTTAATGATGCTGCTTACATTAGAAGCAAAATTAGTGCCGTTATATATTAAATATTTAAAGCCGATTCCGAGGGCAACAACAATAAATGCTGTAAGACCAAGCTTAAAATACTTACTTTTTTTAAGTTTTTTCATATTATAGCCTCCTTAGGACAACATACATTCATTATAGCATAGTCACGATTAATTATGACCCTATTGTGTTATAATTATTGAGTATCAAATGACTCGAGGTCCTATGAAATTACAAAAACTCTACTCTTACGTACGAAGAGCTTTAAATGATTACAATATGATAGAAGAAGGCGACAAAATTGCCATCGGAATCTCCGGAGGTAAGGACAGCCTTACTCTTCTCTATGCTCTTGCGGGCATCAGAGACTTCTATCCCGTTAAATTCGATATTTGTGCCATTACAGTGGACCTGGGATGGGAAAATGCCGATTTCAGTGCCATAAAGGATCTCTGCAAAGAGCTGAATGTTGAATATCATATTGAAAAGACCGAAATTGCAAAAATTGTTTTTGATGAAAGAAAAGAATCCAATCCCTGTTCGCTTTGTGCAAAAATGCGCAAGGGAACGATTAACGATTTCTTAAATGAAAAGGGGGTTAATAAAATTGCCTACGCTCATCACAAAGATGATGTGGTTGAAACTATGCTTTTATCCCTGATGTATGAAGGACATTTCCACACTTTTGCTCCCGTTACACATCTGGACAGAGCCGGTATTACAATAATCAGGCCACTTATATATACTCACGAAGCGGACATTATCAGCTTCAGTAAAAAATACAAGCTTCCGGTTATGAAGAGTCCCTGTCCCGTTGACGGACATACAAAACGAGAATATGCTCACAATATTCTTAAGGAAATGATGAAAGAAAACCCAAGAGTTAAAAACAGAATGTTTTCCGCCATTGCCAATTCCGATATACCGGGTTGGAAAAATGGCGAAGGAGCTCATTATTAATGAACGATAACAGCAATTATCACGATCAATTACAAAAGAAAAATGTTGAGAAGTTACGAGAACTGCTGGCTTCTCTTCCATCTTTCTGTAAGATGTACTTCAGAGGCATGAATGATACCATTTCTTCGCGTACAAAGATTGCTTATGCTTACGATCTCAGACTTTTCTTTGAATTTCTTATGAAAAACAATTCATATTGTCAGAAGTTTG
This sequence comes from uncultured Lachnospiraceae bacterium, assembly GCA_902779505.1. Taxonomy (GTDB): domain Bacteria; phylum Bacillota; class Clostridia; order Lachnospirales; family Lachnospiraceae; genus Colinaster. The sequence goes on along the minus strand of CACZBZ010000001.1, from coordinate 151,162 downwards.
AGATGTCGGAATTGCCCATGTCTATTCTTGATAAGGTAAGCCGCGAGGACGTTGAGGAATACCTGGAATATCTGTCTTTATATAAACGTGACGGTGAAGAAGTAATGAATGACGAAAGAGGTAAATCCAGAAAATTGGCCTCTTTACGCAGCTTCTTTAATTTCTATTTCAGAAACGAACTCATTGAGACCAATGCTCCCGCCTTGGTTCCAATGCCCAAAATTCACGAAAAAGAAATCATAAGGCTTGAGCCAGATGAAGTTGCAACCCTTCTTGACCAGGTGGAGGCCGGAACCAATCTTACAAAGAAACAGATGGATTATCACAGCAAGACTGTTGTAAGAGACATGGCCATACTTACTCTTCTGCTGGGAACCGGAATAAGAGTATCGGAATGCGTCGGTTTAAATATCAATGATATTGACTTCCCCAATACACGTCTTAAAGTAAGAAGAAAAGGCGGTTACGAGGATGTAGTATATTTCGGTGAGGAAGTTGAAAAAGCTCTTTTAAGCTATCTGGACGAACGAAAACTTATAATTCCTTTTGAAGGTCATGAAGACGCCTTTTTCCTGTCTCTGCAGAATAAGCGTATATCCGTAAGAAGTGTTGAAAAGCTTGTAAAAAAATATTCCGGTCTTGTAACCAATGTTAAAAAGATTACTCCACATAAACTGAGAAGTACCTTCGGTACCAATCTCTACAATGAAACCGGTGATATTTATCTCGTGGCAGATGTGTTGGGACATAAAGATGTGAATACAACCCGAAAGCATTACGCAGCCATGAAAGACGAACATAAGCGCCGTGCCGCAAAGGCTGTAAAACTCAGAGAAGAATAGATGATCAAGGAATCAAAAAAAGATGCCGTAAGGCATCTTTTTATATGTAAAAATATATAAACAATATATCAGTCCATCAGAGCATAATAAGGAACGATAAGACTCTGTCCGGCAATAAGACAATCATCAGTCATATGATTAGTAAAGGATACATCGTGGATAAAGGCATCCAAGGAGTCATATCCGTCACCATAGGTCATATATAATGAAGATAATGTGTCACCGGGATAGACCGTGATACTTGTATATAATTTGCAATATGTATCTTCATTCAGATCTTTCGCGTTGGATGTTACATAGAATGCACCAACAGCGATTAATGCACTGAGTACAAGTGCTGAAGCCAGGGTCATAATCCTTCTGAATACTGCCTGTCTTTTTCTGTAATTAATGTATCTTCCCTTACTGTCTCTGACTGCTCTCATATATCTGCTCCTTTCGAACATCTGTTCCGAATACATGTTCATTGTATCGAACAAACATTCTTATGTCAACAGTTTTTTCGAACAAATTTTCGTTTTTTCGAACATTTTTTCTGAATATATGTTTGCTTTTTGTTCTTTATATGTTATTATCAATATAGGTTATTAATTTTTTCTTTCGAAATGAGGTGCTTATGGAACAGGGAAAGATATCATTAAAACAAAAAGAAATACTGGAATATATTAAGGAAGAGATCTTAAAAAGAGGATATCCTCCCACAGTTCGTGAGATATGCGAGACCGTTAATCTTCGTTCTACTTCTTCCGTACATTCTCATCTGGAAAAACTTGAAAAGAACGGCTATATAAGACGTGACCCCACCAAGCCCAGAGCTATTGAAATAGTTGACGACAACTTTAATATGGTACGTACCGATATGACCTCTCTTCCCGTTATAGGCACTGTTGCCGCAGGAAGTCCAATCCTTGCGGAAGAAAACATATCAAGTTATTTCCCGGTACCTGCCGAGATGGTTCCAAGCGGCGAGCCCAGCTTCGTGTTAAAGGTTAAAGGCGATTCCATGATCAATGCCGGTATATTCAGCGGGGATCAGATTTTTGTTCAGTGTTGCAATACAGCCCGTAACGGAGATACAGTTGTTGCTCTTATCGATGATTCCGCAACGGTTAAGACTTTTTACAAGGAACAGGGACATATCCGTCTCCAGCCCGAGAACGATGATATGGATCCCATAATCGTCGATGACTGCCGCATATTAGGCAAAGTCTTCGGTGTCTTCAGACTTTACCACTAAGGCGTCTCCGCAAGTAAGCAGGCTAAACATTCAAAAAACTCTGCTATAGAAAAAACCGATTGGAATTCCAATCGGTTTTTTCTATTCTTCTATTCTCTTACCGTCTGACCATATATGTTCAAGGTCGTAGAACTGTCTGGCCTCTTTATCAAAAATATTGATAAGGATGTCTTTGTAATCCATAAGAATCCAGTTACCGCCTTTGACGCCTTCCGTATGGTCCTGGTATACGGATATTTTCCTTAATTCATCTTCTACATTGTCCACAAGGGCTCTTATCTGATTAATGTTATTACCGGTACATATAACGATATAATCCATCATCACGGATATACCCGTTACATCGATAATAACGATATCTTCACCCTTCTTATCATCAAGTGCTTTTCTTATTGTCTGTAATATCTCTTTGTTATCCATTGTAATAATCGTACGCTTCCTGTGTAGTCGGATCAAGTGCCTTATCCGATTTGGTTAAATGCTTAAGTGTATTGGCATAAATATGAATAATAGCCTTCCTGAGCTCCGTAAAGGCCTCTTCTCTGATTTCCTTAAGTTCCGGATCCATATCTCTCAAAGGCTCTATGTAATCAGCTACAAATATTATCTCCTCAAGAGGCTCCATATGGGGTCTTCCCGTTGTGTGATAATAAATAGCGGACAATATGGCCTCATCATCTATACCGTATTTATGCTTTGCCATATGACTGCCTACTTTTGCATGAAGTAAGGACGGATTCTCCTTTTCCACTTCACTGACAGGCAGATTGTATTTGTCGCAATATGACAGTCTTTCTTTATTGGACATCCCCTTTGCACAGTCATGCAACAGCCCCGCCATATATGCCTTATCAATATTCATGTAATATCTCATGGCTAGACAGGCAGCTGTATAGGCCACGCCCAAAGTATGCTCAAATCTCTTTTTGTCCAGATCTTTCTTTAATTCTTCGATAATATCGTTCTTATCCATCATCTGTACAACCCGTGTTTTTCAATATATTCAAGGGTAACATCCTTAACCATATATCTTATGCTCTTACCTGCAGCAATACGCTCTCTTATGTCCGTTGAAGATATATCAACATATGGCATTGACAGTATATTGATATGAGCATCATATTTCTTTTCAAGTTCCTCTTTCTTGACGCTGAGCTCATCAAGGGACTGACCTTTTCTTACGGCAGCAAGAATAATACAGTCTTTCATGATGATATCGGGATTTTTCCAGCTCTCAATCTGAAAAAGAGTATCTGCGCCCACAATAAGATAATATGTATTGGAAGGATTCTCTTTCTTTAATTCTTCAAGAGTCTCATAGGTATATGAGTTACCCGGTCTGTCAACTTCTATGGTAGATAAGGCAAAATGCGGATTATCGCCTATGGCGTCACCTGTGAGAGCCACTCTGGTCTTCTTATCAAGAACAGTATTCGGATCTTTGAAATAAGATATTCCCGTGGGAATAAAGAGTATTTCATCAAGACCCATTTCATTCCAGGCTCTTTCGGCCAAAATAAGATGTCCCATATGTATGGGATTAAAAGTACCGCCTATAATTCCGACTTTTTTATTGCCTATCATAGTATATACCTCTTATATATTGAATCACTTTGGCAAAAGTATCTTAGGTTCTTTAAAAGGCTTATAAAGCACAATTTTTTTACCGATTACCTGAACAAGAGTTGAATGGCTTCTTTCCGACAAAACTTCGGCGATGGCTCTGGGATCGTCCATACAGTTCTTTAGAACAGCTACCTTAATTATCTCTCTTGTATTGAATGCTTCATCTATGGAATTGATGAATTCCGGCGTAACCGAACCCTTTCCAACCTGTAAGATAGGGTCAATATTCATGGCAAGGCCTTTCAGATAAGCCCTTTGTTTACTCGTTAATGTCATAAATACTCCATTATATATTATTTGTAATAATCAAACTGCAGACCGTACATTCTTACGGTTGAACCTTCCTCTATACCCATATTCTCAAGTTCTTTAAGAATACCGTTCTCCTTAAGGAATTTCTGGAAGAACACAAAGCCCTTTTCACTCTCGAGATTGGTATATCCCAACATCTTTTCAATACGAGGGCCTTCGACAACATATTCGTCGTTTTCGGCGTCGTATTCCACTGTGAAGGGTTCCGATTCATCAACCTGAATCTCCGGATAATATTCTCTTTCGAATATAACGGGAGCATCGGGTATTTCATCCAGCATATTTCTTACCTTATAAAGTATATCACTTATTCCCTGTCCTGTAGCGGCTGACATGGGATAAACAAGATAACCCTGAGGTTCGAATTCATCCTTTATTTTTTTGATCACGCTGTCGGGATCGTCATAAATAAGGTCCAACTTGTTTGCAGCTATAATCTGTGGTCTGTGAGCCAGTTCCGTATTGTACATCTCAAGTTCTTTATTAATGGCATATATATCCTCAATGGGATCTCTGCCTTCGGATCCTGCGGCATCCACAATATGAATAAGAACCTTGGTTCTTTCCACGTGTCTTAAAAATTCATGTCCGAGGCCCACACCCTGAGATGCACCTTCAATAAGGCCCGGAATGTCGGCAACAACATAGCCCTTGGCATCCTTAAGATCAACGACTCCGAGATGAGGACTTAATGTTGTGAAGTGATAATTGGCTATTTCAGGTCTTGCATTGGAGATCTTTGTAAGGAAGGTACTTTTGCCAACATTGGGGAAGCCCACAAGGCCTACATCCGCAATAACCTTAAGCTCCAGCATAAGATTAAGTTCTTTAGCCGGCTCTCCGGGCTGAGCGTATTTGGGCGCCTGCATGGTGCTGGTTGCATAATGCTGGTTACCGTTACCTCCTCTGCCCCCTTCCAAAAGGACAAAACGATTCATATCACCGGACATATCAACTATAACCTTACCCGATTCGGCCTCTTTTACAACGGTACCTTCAGGCAATTTAAGTATAATATCCTCACCGTTTTTTCCGCGACAATTCTTCTTGCCGCCGTCTTCACCATGGGTAGCAAGATATTTCCTCTTATGTCTGAAATCAGCAAGGGTATTGACACCTTTATCCGTTACCAAAATAACGCTTCCGCCTTTTCCGCCGTCACCACCGTCGGGACCGCCGTTGGGTACGTATTTTTCTCTTCTGAATGACACATGTCCGTCGCCGCCTTTTCCGCTTCGAACATATATGGTCGCTCTGTCTGCAAACATTACATAATCTCCTAAAAAATTAGCTCCAGGCTAAGAATAGCTTGGAGCTAACAGTAAATTACTTTTCTACAGGATAAACAGAAGCCTGCTTCTTGTCTCTTCCCAATCTTTCAAATCTAAGAATTCCGTCTGTAAGTGCGAACAGTGTATCATCGCCGCCGCGTCCTACATTAACGCCCGGATGAATCTTAGTACCGCGCTGTCTGTATAAAATATTACCAGCCTTAACGAACTGACCATCAGCTCTCTTTGCTCCAAGTCTCTTAGACTCTGAATCTCTGCCGTTCTTTGTAGAACCAACACCTTTCTTATGAGCGAAGAATTGAAGGTTTAATTTTAACATGGCTTATACCTCCTCAAATTCTAAATGTAAATACCTGTCACCATACTGGGTGGCAATGTCAGATAAGCCCGAAACCATGGAATCCAACAAGACTTCAGTCTTTTCGGATGGAGCATTTTTAAGATCAAATCTTATATATCCTTTTTTCTCATCGGTATCAAGATCAAAGGAATCATCCGTGAATTTCTCAATGGAATTGATCGTATTGATCGTAAGTACGGATATGGATGCACATACGATATCTTTACCCTTTCTTGCGAAACCGGCATGATCTGTGCATTCAAAACCTTTATAAACATTATCGGACTTAAATATAGTAATTTTTGTCATGATTAAGCATTAATCTTGTCGATCTTAACTTCTGTGTATGCTTGTCTATGACCATTCTTCTTGTGGTAACCGCTTTTTCTCTTGTATCTGTATACAATAACCTTCTTACCCTTGCCCTGGTCCATAACTGTTGCTGTAACTGTTGAATTAGCTACTGCATCGCCAACCTTGAGCTCGCTGTCCTTAACGGCAATTACCTGATCAAATGTTACAGTATTACCTGCTTCAGCATCAAGTTTCTCAACTCTGATTACATCGCCTTCAGCAACCTTATACTGCTTTCCGCCTGTTGCAATAATTGCGTACATGAGGTCGTCCTCCTTTATCTAATCTCGCTAGCTTCGGCGGTGGAAAAGTCCACACTTATAGCCCCACTATGCGGCATACTCAGATATAATATCACCTAAACTAACATATGTCAACGATAATTTATCGTTTTGCCAGTTCTTCCGTGATCTCATCCCATGTTATTCCTCTGTCGGCCATAAGAACCATCATATGATAAAGAAAATCCGAAATCTCATATTTGATCTCATTTGGGTTGGGATTCTTGGCTGCAATAACAATCTCGGTTGCCTCTTCTCCCAACTTTTTAAGGATCTTATCAAGACCTTTGTCAAAAAGGTAATTGGTATAGGAGCCCTCTTTGGGATGTACTTTTCTGTCATTGATAACTGCCATGACATCCTCAAAGACTTTAAGAGGATTATCCATGGATTTTGTTTCTTTTTCAAATATAGGTCTGTAGAAACAAGATTTGTTGCCTGTATGGCAGGCTGCACCCACCTGTTCCACCTTGGCTAAGAGCGTGTCATCATCACAGTCAATATATAAAGCCTTAACATACTGATAATGACCACTGGTCTCGCCCTTGATCCAAAGCTCGTTTCTGCTTCTGCTGTAATATGTCATCCTGCCGGACTGAATGGTATGGTTATATGCCTCTTCATTCATATAAGCAACCATGAGAACCTCATCGGTATGCACGTCCTGTACAACAACAGGAACATGTCCGTCACTGTTGAGCTTAAGGTCGCTCCATTTAACGGTCACCTTCATTTTTCCGGTGTTGATACCGTTATCCTCAAATACGGATTTCATGTTTTCCAGTTCATCAATGTTATCGGACACAACATCACCGCAGATGGCAGCAAGCTTTTCTTCCTTGGCTATGGACATAAGTTTATCCAGAGCTATCTCGGGAAGAAGACCCATAACCGGTACCGGAGATGTCGCCAGAGCATCTCTCAGGCTGGTGGATGTAAGGAAGAGTATACTGTCCGCATATTCCTTTATGGTCGATAAGTTGTCTTCAAGTTCCACAAGATTGGCCACGGAGACAACTATCTTCTCTTTTCCGAACTTTTTGGATACTTCCTCGCATACTTCTATATTGGACTGCTTGGAGAAATTCAGCATAGCCTTGTTACATCCGGCATAAAGGAGTTTTTTGATATCCTCCATTCTCTTGACATTGCCTGCTCCGAGTACGGGAACCTGAACTTTTTCACAGATTTCCTTGATCATGTCCAGAGCCGCCTCGTGTTCTTCATCTTCAACACTCAGGTCAAAAATGATTATCTCATCAGCGCCGAGATCACTGTATCTCTTTGCCATTGTAAGGGGATCGTCCTTTAAGGCTGTTTTGTCCTTAAAATCCTTAACCGCCATTTTGTCATATAAATATATACAAGGAATAAATTTAACCAAACTCATTAATCATCTCCTGACTAGGCAAGTAAGCCCTTAGTACTGGGAACCCCTTTGATTCGGGGGTCAATCTGAGAAGCTTCGTCTAAAGCCTTGGCAAAGGCCTTGAATATAGCTTCTGCTATGTGATGAGAATTCTCACCGCTTAACATCTTAATATGTATGTTCATCATTGAGCTGTAGCTGACGGCCGCGAAGAACTCCTTAAAGAGTTCCGTATCCATTGTACCGACTTTCTCTGTCGGGAAAGTAACATCATATGAGAAGTAGGGTCTTCCGCATATATCAATGGAACAAAGAATAAGAGCATCGTCCATGGGAAGTGTAAAAGAGCCGAATCTCTTGATTCCTTCCTTTTCACCGAGAGCTTTCTTAATTGCAGAGCCCAGAGCAATACCTGTGTCCTCAACGGTATGATGATAATCAACTTCCGTATCACCGCTCACTCTGCATGTCATATCAAAAAGACCGTGCTTGGTGAAGCCTTCCAGCATGTGATTAAAGAATCCCACTCCTGTATCAATGTCATAATTACCTTCACCGTCAATATTAAGTTCGAGGCTTATCTGAGTCTCTTTTGTATCTCTGGTAATGTTTGCTAATCTTTCCATGGCTTTCTCCTCTCTACTATTCAAATCTTACACGGATTGAATTGGCGTGAGCCGTAAGTTCCTCTTTGGTTGCAAAGTATTCTATCTGCTCATGTACAGACTCAAGTCCCGCCTTTGAATATGAAATAATGCTGGTTTTTTTGGTGAATTCATCAACATTAAGGGGCGAAAAGAATTTTGCCGTTCCGTTGGTGGGTAGAATATGATTGGGACCCGCAAAATAATCACCCAAGGGTTCCGAAGAATATTCTCCCAAGAATATGGCACCGGCATTCCTAATCCTGGTCATAACTTCATAAGGATTCTTAGTCTGTATTTCCACATGTTCGGACGCAATGTCGTTCGCTGTATCTATTATATCATCCATGGAATCTCCCACAAGGATATATCCGTAGTTATCCAGAGATTTGCTGATGATATCTCTTCTGTCAAGTTCCTGTAAGAATACATCAATTTCTTTTGATACTTCCTTGGCAAGACTTTCCGATGTTGTCAAAAGGATTGCGCTTGCAAGTTCATCATGCTCCGCCTGACTGAGCAAATCCGCCGCAACAAATCTGGCATTAGCGGTCTCATCGGCAATAACAAGAATCTCACTTGGACCCGCTATGGAATCGATACCCACGGTTCCGAAACAAGCCTTTTTGGCAAGAGCAACGAATATATTACCCGGTCCCGTAATCTTGCATACACTTGGAATGGATTTTGTACCGTATGCCAATGCCGCAATAGCCTGAGCTCCGCCGACTTTATATATTTCCGTGGCTCCGGCTATATCTGCCGCCACCAGTGTAACCGGATTAACTTTACCGTTCATGGCAGGTGTACAGAGGACTATTCTCTCAACCCCGGCAACATATGCGGGAATAATATTCATAAGAACACTGGAGGGATATGCAGCCTTTCCGCCGGGAGCATAACATCCCACACTGTCAACGGGAGTAATCTTCTGTCCCAAAATACTTCCGTCAGGCTTGGTGGTTATCCAGCTTTCTTTTATCTGTCTCTTATGAAAATCTCTGATATTCTCAGCTGCTTCATTTAATATATCTATAAGCTTCTGATCGATTTTTTTATAAGCATCCTCGATCTCATCTCTGTTTACTCTTACATTATCGGGATTAACAATCCATTTATCGAATTTTGATGTAAGTTCAAATACCGCCTCATCCCCTCTTAGTCTGACGTCACTGATGATATCCGAGACAATATTTTCGTATTCAACGTACTGATTGGGACTTCTCTTAAGAAGAGAACTCAGTATGTCTTTCTTTGTATCTTTATCCAGTTTAACAATTCTCATTAAGTTTCTCCTTTAATTTCCTTATCATATCCTTAATCCTGTCGGCTTTCATCTGCATGCTGACCTGATTAACGATCATTCTGGCTGATAAGGGACATATTTCTTCCAAAACGGTAAGACCGTTTTCTCTAAGTGTGGATCCTGTCTCGACAATATCCACAATAACATCACCAAGCTCAACAATGGGACCCAGCTCAACAGATCCGTTAAGTTTAATAAGCTCAACAGTCTGATGCTTCTTTTCATAGAAGTATTCCTTGGCCATGTTGGGATACTTGGTGCAAACTCTTATCATCTCGTGATGCTTGAGAAGTTCTCCGGCAGATGCGGGGCCGCATACGCACATACGGCATTTGCCAAAGCCCAGATCAAGAACCTCATAGACTCTTCTGCCTTCTTCTCTGATGGTATCTTCACCAACAACTCCAATATCCGCAGCACCGTATTCCACATATGTAGGAACATCGGGTCCTTTTGAAAGGAAAAAGCGCAGCTTAAGTTCTTCATTAACAAAGATAAGTTTTCTTGTGTCCTTATCTTTCATTTCTTCACAGCCAAAGCCTATGGTCTCAAGCATTTCGAGAGTTTTGCTTGCCAGCCTTCCCTTAGTAAGGGCAATTGTCAGATAATCATTGTAATTATCGCAGTCCTGACGTCCCAATGCCTGCATAAGATCGTCAATAACGATCACAAAGCCCACAGAAGCCGCATCTTTACCAAACTGACTTAAAAGATTATCATATCTTCCGCCTTTGGCAACGCAGTCTCCCACACCGTATGTATATGCCTTAAATACAACTCCGGTGTAATAATGGTATTTGTTAAGCATACTAAGGTCAAACTTCATATATTTGGCAAGGTTCTTGGATTTAAGAATCTCATAAAGCTTTTTCAGTCTGACTACTGCATTTCTTGATACATCGTTGCCTGCAAGTTCATAAGCGACATCAAGTATTTCAACCGATCCGAGAAGATCGTCAAAGGACATAATCTTTTCAATGGAAGCATCGGATACACCCATCTCATTAAGATAATTTTCAGCCTCAAAGAATTTCTTATTTGTAACATACTCTCTCAGAGTGTTTTCCACATCCATGGAAAAAGAAAGTTCCTCGCATATTCCTCTGAAATATCCTACGTGTCCAATTGTAATGCAGAAATCTTTAAGTCCGGTATTTTTAAGGGACTCAATAGCAAGCTCAATGATCTCGCTATCGGATTCTACTGAATCGTCGCCTATCATCTCCACACCCATCTGGGTTGTTTCTTTAAGTTTTCCCTGTAATTCGGAAGTCTGTGAAAAAGTATTGCCTTTATAAGTGAATCTGAGGACAGAATCATCTTCCATGTAATATTTTGCAGCACATCTGGCAATGGATGGGGTGAAATCGGGACGCAAAACAAGGGTTGCTCCGTCTCTGTCATTAAACTTATAAAGATCCTTTGAAGGTGTAGTTCCGATATCCTTGCTGAATACATCAAAATATTCAAATGTAGGTGTCTGAATATCTCTGTATCCGTAGGAAAGGAACATTGAATGCAATACGTCTTCTATCTTAAGTTTGTTTTGATATTCACAGTCATATATGTCTCTGACGCCTTCAGGTGTATGTAATAATTTCATATTTCCTCCCTAAGCACTTTAGCGTAGTAGTGTGGTAATTCGTTACAATAACAGATTATACAGATTTTATTCTCTTGCGTCAATATCTTTCTGTATATAGTTAAGATAAGGAATCAGAAGCCCTTCATTCATTTCTATAACGTAATCTTGGTTCAATTCATCAAATCTGAAGCTTTTCCTGCCTCCATTAAGACTTCTGTTCCAGAAGACCATCAGATCGTCAAGTCTCAGATAATAAAAAATATCAAGAGATTTAAACTGAATAAGAAAAAAAGCAATCCCCCCCTGCTTTTCAAAGTCATTCATAAATCTGACTTGATGTTCATGTATATTCTGAAGAGAAAAGGTCTCCGTGGCACATTCTTTTGCATCAAAACATACGGGAAGTCCCTGTACGGCTCCGATGTAATCCACAGTACTTTTCTTATCAAAATAAGCAAGAGTGATCTGCTTCTTCTCATTCATCTCCACCGGTGTGATCGGTGTGGGTATTTTCTGTATAAGAGCGAGTCCGCTTTCAAGATAAGCTTCATTCGTTCTGTTTATCATTTCTTCAAGTATAGAGCCTCTAAGACCCCTGCTTTTCCAAATTGCCATAGTATTTCGGATCCTTGCAATCAATTACCAGTCCTCTTAATTTTTCGCATTCCTCCAGATCCGAATCAAATTCGACTCTGGCTGCATGAAGAAGCTGATTTTTTACTCCATACTTATTATATAGCATTTTGTTGATCTTAGGGTCACCGTATTTAACATCTCCCAAAAGGGGATGACCTATGCTTGCAAGGTGGGCACGAATCTGATGACTTTTGCCTGTTACCAGTTCAATCTCCAGATAGGAATAATCAAAACCTTCCTTTTTATCATCATGGTAGGATAATACTTTGTATGAAGTGATAACGGGACTGAAGCCCGGCTTTAAGGCTTCATCGTCACTGATATCAACTATGGTGACTTTATTGTCTTTGCTGTCCTTTTTCAGATATCCCTTTAAAACATCCGATTCTAAAGGCATCTTCCCTTTAACAAAGGTGTGGTAATATTTGCCCACTCTTCTTTCTTTAATATATGAAGAAAGACACCTGCTACCCTTAAGAGTCTTAGCACATAAGACAATACCCGAAGTGTTCCTGTCAAGGCGGTTTGCGGCAGAAGGTTTATAGACTTTGATATCATCTTCCGTAAGGCCCTTTTTATCCTTCAGATAACCCACAAGCCATTCATTAAGGGACATATCTTTGTCATCCGCTTTCTGAGTAAGAACACCCGCCGGCTTGTTAACCGCGATAATGTCATCGTCCTCATATAAGACTTCTATCCCTTTCAGACTTTTATAGGCCTTCTCAAAGTCCTCGGTCTTTTTGCTTCCTTCAGTCTTGGAAAAAGTATCAAAGGTCTCATCACTGAAAAAAACTTTTATAACATCGTCTTTATTAATCTTCTCGGAACCATCGGCTTTATGACCGTTAAGAGTAATATTCTTCTTCCTGAGCTGCTTGTATAAAAGAGCTCCGGGAGCGGAAGGAAATATTTTCTTAAGGTATTTGTCGAGACGCCCTCCGGCATCCTTGTCACTGATTACAATCTCTTTCATAAACCTATCAGATAAGGGAGACGAATATCGCCTCCCTCATTATCTATCATCTTAATTTTTTAACCACCGCTATAGCCAGTGCTCCGGGGCCTATATGGCAGGAAACACTGAGACTCAAAGGATCCACATATCTTACCTTAAAACCGGGGAATTCTTTTTCAATCTCCATCTTATAACTCAAGGCATCTTCTTTATTATGAGAATGTGCTACAGCAATCTCACATAAATCAGGATCTACTCCCCCAAAGCGATTCTCCATATCGTTTCTTATGGCATTCATCATTATGGTCTTGGCCTGGTTCATGGTTCTGGCCATTGAATACTTGTCAAGTTTTTCACCCTGAATCTGTAAAACAGGCTTAATCTTGAGTATCGTTCCAAGCGCCGCAACAGCCGGAGTAAGACGACCGCCTTTCTTCAGATAATAAAGTGAAGGTATCGTAATATATATACTTGAATTGAATTTGTCTTCAACAAGTATATCTCTGATCTCTTCGGCAGACTTGCCTTCTTTTGCAAGCATAACCGCATCATATACGGATCTTCTCTGAGTTACGGATATTCTCTGATTATCAACAACCTGGACTTTACCGTCATAATCACCCGCAAGAATAAATGCAGTCTGGCACGATCCCGACAGACCGCTGCTCATGGGAATATGCACGATCTCATCATAATTCTTTAACAGTTTGTCCCACATAGCCATGACATCATCCGGTGAAGGCTGTGATGTCATAACATTTCCGCCTTTTTCAAGGAGTTCATAGAACTTGTCCTGGCTTAGATTGATATCTTCATAATAATCTTCTTCATCAATTGTGAAAGGCATGGGGATAACAAATACCCCATTCTTTTCAGCATCCGCCTGAGTAATACCGCTATTACTGTCGGTTACAATGGCCACCCTGCTCATTATTATCTCCCCTGTTCTTTCAGATTAACAGCTTTATCCATTTTATATTTATATGGTCCTAAAGTCAACATGGCCAATATCATAGTCACTGATACCCGCAGATACTTCCTGCATTCTTTCATTATATTCGGCTAAAAGCAACTTATCCGTAAAAGCGGCACATTTTTTAAGAACCGTCGAATCATTGTAAATATCAGCGAACCTGAAATTAAATTCACCGCTTTGCCTGATGCCGAATATATCTCCGGGGCCTCTGAGTTTCATATCTTCATCGGCTATTTTAAAACCGTCATTATATTTAGTAAGGATCTCAAGCCTTTCTTTCACTTTCTGATCCGTCTTGCCACTCATAAATATGCAATAACTCTGAGCATCTCCTCTGCCCACTCGTCCTCTCAACTGATGAAGAGTCGCAAGACCGAATCTGTCGGCATTTTCCACAAGCATGACCGTGGCATTGGGAACATTGATACCCACTTCGATAACCGTAGTGGACACAAGAATATCTATGTCACCTCCGGCAAACCTGTCCATTATGGCATTTTTCTCAGAGCCTTTCATTTTTCCATGAAGAAAAGCGATTGCCGTCCCCTTAGGCATTATCTCGTTCAACATGTCGGTATAATCGATAACATTCTGCAGTTCATCGTTATCGTTATCCTCAACCATGGGGCAGATTATATATGCCTGATGTCCTTTCTTTACCTCATCAAGAATAAATTCAAAAGCTTTCTTTCTGTATTTGAAGTCAACGGCAGCATTCTTAATGGGCAATCTGCCTGCGGGAAGCACATCAATCACGGATATGGCCAGATCTCCGTACATAATCATGGCAAGGGTCCTGGGAATGGGCGTTGCGGACATAACAAGAATGTGTACGTTACCACCCTTATCCGCAAGGCTTTCTCTCTGCTTTACACCGAATCTGTGCTGTTCATCCGTAATCACCAATGTAAGAGTTTTATATTCGACAGATGCCTGTATAAGAGCGTTTGTTCCTATTATAAGATTGGCATCACCGCTTGATATACGTTTTCTTGCTTCGTTTTTGTCTTTAGCCGACATGGAGCCTATCAGAAGTACCGGTCTGACAGCATCGGGAAAAAGTTCGGCCATTGCCTTTACATTTTCATAGTGCTGTTTCGCAAGAACTTCCGTAGGTGCCATCAAAGCACCCTGATATCCGTTTACACAGTTCATAAGTAATGCAAGAAAGGCTATTACAGTCTTGCCGCTTCCAACATCGCCCTGAACAAGTCTGTTCATACAGAGTCCGGATGTCATATCATTCTTAATATCGTTCCATGTATTCTTCTGTGCATCCGTCAGTTCAAAGGGAAGGGACTCTATATATCTTACAGTTTCCGCCACCTCTATCATGGGCTTATCAAAAGAATATTTTGACGCCTCTCTGTCTCTCTTAACAGGAAGTAAAAAAGAGATGAATTCATGAAATACAAGCCTGTCGTGACCTTTGACAAAATCCTCGTAATCCCTAGGGAAATGCAAAGCCCTTAATGCTTCCGGAAAAGATATAAGACCAAGTTCATTAAGCTCATCAGCATTAAGATAATCATCTTTAAGACTGACGGAAGCAAAGGCTTCGGCCATATATTTCCTGACAGCATTATTGCTTATGCCTTTAACGGTGCTATAAACCGGAACGAGTGTATTCTCAACTTCCTTATATTTTTCCAAAGAGAATACAGCAGGTTGATTGATATGAAGGCCGAAACGGTCATGTGAAAGAATGCCTCTTACAATAATTTCATCCTCTTTTTCAACAGCCTTCTTAATATAGGGCATATTAAAAAAGACGAGCCCTATCTTGCAATCGCCGGTTAAAAAACTAACCTTATTAAGAGTCATGCCGCCTTTTTTACGCATAAACCAGGTGTCATTAAGCACACGACCTCTTAAAGCGACTTTGTAGCCCGTTTTTTCCTCACTTAAAGCGGAAGGTTCTTCATATAACTCATAGTTTTTGGGTATATGAAGCATCAGATCCTTAACGCTTACTATATTCAGTTTAGAAAAGGCGTCAGCGACTTTAACGCCAACGCCTTTAATTACATTGATATTATCTTCGGCTCTCATTATTCCACAGATACTATATAGTAATATATCGGCTGACCGCCAAACTGGAGGTCAACATCTGCTTTGGGATACTTCTCTCTGATAAGTTCGGTAACTTCCTCAGCCTTGGATTCTTCAATCTCTTCACCGTAATATATACTGATGAGTTCGGAATCATCATCCACCATCTCATCAAGCATATTCATAAGAGTCTCATCCATATCGGGGCTTACAGCAATAATGCCTGCATCTCCGATACCCATGAAGTCGCCTTCCTTGATCTCTTTATCATCAATTGTGGTATCTCTTACCGCATATGTGATTTCACCGGTCTTAATATTGCCGATTTCCTCATTCATGGATGCTTCATTCTCTTCAGCACTCATATCCGGCATGAAGTTTATAACCGCCGTAATACCCTGAGGAATTGTCTTTGTAGGTATAACAACCACATTCTTGTCTTCAACAAGATAAGTGGCCTGGTTGGCAGCCATTACAATGTTTTTATTGTTGGGAAGGATATATACCGTCTCAGCATTAATCTTATTAACTGCATTGACAAAGTCTTCCGTACTGGGGTTCATGGTCTGTCCGCCGGAAATAACTATATCAACGCCAAGGCTTGAGAATATCTCATCAAGACCGGCACCGGCAGAAACAGCTATAAATCCGTAATCCTTCTTTTCTGTTTCAAGTATCTCAATAGCGTCGGCAGAAGCATGCTCAACAGGAATTGTTTCTTCAACAATCTCAGGCATTGTATCTCCTGTAGAAACAACCTTAACTACAGCCCTGTCATCAAGATATGCTCCGTCGTATACTCCCTGAGCATTCTTCTCAGACTGTTTAAAGAGCTTCTCTCTGTGCTCCATACGCATATTATCAATCTTCATATTGGAAAGTTCACCAAATGTAAGAGCCTTCTGTATTGCCATACCGGGATCATTGGTATGAACATGCACTTTTACGATCTCTTCGTCTGCAACAAGAACGATGGAATCTCCCAAGGATTCAAGATAATCCTTAAAATCCATCTCCTGTTTCTTATTAAGAGGCTTCTTCAAAAGAATAATAAACTCTGTGCAATATCCGAATTTGATATCTCCGGAAGCATCTGTCTCTCTGACTTCAACTTTCTTGGATGAAGCGGGAGTCTCCTGGATAGTATAGTCAATCTCTTTTCCGAGATAAGCATCATATGCTCCTCTCAGTACTTCCATAAGGCCCTGACCGCCTGAGTCAACAACTCCGGCCTGCTTTAAAACAGGTAATAACTCAGGTGTCTGACTAAGCACGTAATCACCGTGCTTAATAAGCTCTTCTATAAAACTGTTAAGATCGTCGAGACCGCTGTCGTTAAGTTCAACCGCTTTATCGTAAATACCCTTAGCAACAGTAAGGATAGTTCCTTCCTTAGGCTTCATGACAGCCTTATATGCTGATTCCACAGCCTTTTCAAAGGCGGATGTTAAAAGAGGAATATCCAGTTCCTCATTCTCTTTCATTACCTTTGTGAATCCACGTAAAAGCTGGGAAAGAATAACTCCCGAATTACCTCTGGCTCCACGAAGACTTCCTGACGAAATACTCTTTGCAAGAGTAGCCATATCGGCATTTTCAATAGCAGCAACTTCTTTTGCCGCAGACATTATCGTCATAGTCATATTTGTACCTGTATCTCCGTCGGGAACGGGGAATACATTAAGATCATTGATCCATTCTTTTTTTGCTTCAAGATTCTTGGCGCCGGCCAAAAACATCTTCTTTAATAACTCGGCGTTAATAGAATTAATCACGGCTTTCCTCCTTAATCAATCACACGAACGCCTTCAACAAAAATGTTGATTTTTTCGACTTCTATTCCTGTGAATTCTTCAAGCTTATACTTAACACTATCAATAAGATTATTGGATACCGCAAGTATGCTCACACCAAATGCCACTATTACATGAAAATCCAAAACAAGCTTGTTGTCATGTAATGTAACCTGAATTCCCCTGGTAATACTATCTTTCTTTAACAGTTTTACAAGACCGTCTTT
This sequence comes from uncultured Lachnospiraceae bacterium, assembly GCA_902779505.1. Taxonomy (GTDB): domain Bacteria; phylum Bacillota; class Clostridia; order Lachnospirales; family Lachnospiraceae; genus Colinaster. The sequence goes on along the minus strand of CACZBZ010000001.1, from coordinate 133,332 downwards.
TACATTGATTCCTGCCATACCCACTATGCCGAAGCATTCCATGGCTACACTGCCCGCATACTGAGCAATAACTTCTTTATCTATAGTAATGCTTCCCATATGCGTATTCATTTCTGAACTCTTCATAGTTTTTCCTTTCTTTTGCATAAAGTTAAATTCATTAAAGTAGTTCACTAAACTACATTATTATACTATCTAATCTTCCAATAAGCAAATTAAAAAAATGTGAACAGAAAGCAGCCCAAAATGCAATAAAAAAGACCTCATCAATAAGATGAGGTCCGCTAATCGGCTTAAATTACGCTCTTTCTACAAGGCCTGACTTAAGGCATGCTGTACAAACGTGCATTCTCTTTGATGCTCCGTTGACTTTACACTTAACGCTTCTGACGTTAGAATTCCAGATACGATTAGATCTTCTATGAGAATGGCTGACGTTGTTACCAAAATGAACGCCCTTACCGCATATATCACACTTTGCCATCTTTAACACCTCCTAAGGAAAGTTATATTGTTCTTAGTCACAACATTGTTATATTATCAGAGTTGCATACTAAATGCAAGCACTATTTTCTTAAAATTCGCTATTTTTTATACGTTCGTATTCTTCGTTAATAGCTTTGACCGCTCCGTCGTCTCCCGCAAGATTATCGGGATGAAAAATCTTAAGCAGATCTTTGTATCTCTTCTTTAAAGCCATGGGATTATTTACGCCCGCAAAAAAGAAACTCTCTTCTGAAGAAATACTCTTACCGTAGCTGACCTTAGGCCTTTTGGATCTTTTCTGTTCGAACTCACGCTTGTCTTTCTCAAGCTGTTTCTTTTCAAGATCCAACTGCATAAAGGCATTCTGAAGAATGGACAGCTTTTTATCAAATAAAGCCGACTCTTCTTTCAGGCGCTTCCTCTCAAAGAGAATCTTGCTGTTCATAGCCTTCATATCCTCATTAAAGCTGCTTCGTTCTTTGATAAACTTCTCGTATACCCGCTGGTTCTCAGCCCGTTCGTTCATCAGAAGGCTATATTCCTTAAAGAAATATTGTTTAAGTTCCTGTTCCTTTTCGGGATCTGCCATAAGCCTTACTCTCAGTCTTTTTCAGGGAATGCAATGTCCTTAGCTTCTTCGTCTTCCATCATATCGGCCTTATTAGCCGAGATCTTATCTATAATATCGGGAACCATATCAACAATCTTACTAAGAGTATCCTGATTCTTGATATTTACAACCTTTGTATGACCGTCCTTAATGACAAGCACTGCGCTGGGGCTCATCTTGCCGCTGATTCCGCCTCCTGCACCGTTCTTTTTATCATTGCTGTTCCCTCCGGCTCCAATACCGAAAGAAACATCTACAAGGGGAATAATTACAGTGTCTCCGACCTGCTTTGCATCTCCGACAACTGTTTTTGTTGAAAGTACACTGTCAACATTTTTAAGAAGTGTCTCCATTGTAGAACTAAATGCGCTCATAATACTCTCCTTTTATAAATTACGGACTTCTTTATAAAATTTACGGCAATCCTTATCAGCAATAACCAAAATCAACTGAATCAGTACGGACACCGTAAAAATTCTTCCTTTCATATAGCCTTTTGACTTTACAATGCTGTCATCATAAACCGGATGCAGCAGTAAATGCTTATCAAAATATATGTATAATATGTTGTAAATCGCCAATATCTTGCCGGTAATCGAGGGATCTTCAAGACCGTAGGTTACTTCGGCTTTAAATTTCTTCGGAGCAACTATCTTAAGGAGATTTCCCAGTCTTTTACAACATGTTCTGAATGTATTCTTGGTGGAATCTTCATTAAGAAAATCGATATATTTCTCAAGCTTATTTATATCAAAAGCTTTTTTCTTATCAGTCTTCTTTTTTTCGGATTTATCGCCCTTTATATCCTTTGCTTCGGACTTTTTATCATTATCTGCAGTCGGATTATTATCAATGCTTTCTTCAGGCTTATCCTTCGCCTTTTCGAATCTGCGAATTCTTATACCCAGTATTTTTAAATATACTTCAAAGTCCGATTCTTTGACTATATGCAGGCTTATCGCATGTAAAAGATAAGATATTACGGCTTCCGCTCTGAAATCATCATCCTGCTTAAATGCAGCCTTATATCTTACCGGAACAAAAAGAACAAGTAAGAGTATGAAAAGAGCCAAAGCAACTATTCCCAAAAGCGTCAGCCCTATTATCTTCAAAACCAACAAAAATGTAGCCATATTAGCTGTCTCCGGAATCATCTCCTAAAAGAAAGGACCTCATATCATATGTTCCCGTAGCGGAATATGTATCTTTTGCTATATCGGAAATGATCCTTTTGCATTCTTCTTCACCGGACGCAAGTCCGACTATATAATGGTCTTCTTTATAGAAAATGTCCTGCTTCAGAAGGCCGTTGTGAAAATACTCAAGCTGGTCGCTGCCCTTGGCAAGCGCAATAACATACAGATTGAGCTTTCCTCTGCCGCTCTTCAGCCCACGTTTGATCTTATCGATCTTACCTATATTATCAGATAAATAAAGATCTTTTCTAAAACGTACCATAGATAAAGTATACACTACTGCACACCAAAGTAGCAATCAAATATTCTCTTGGCATAGGGTACAGCATATTCGCCTCCGGACCCAACATTTTCAACAATTATGGTCACGCTTATCTCCGGATCTTCAGCCGGTGCAAAGCCCGTAAACCAAGCGTGACTGTCTATCTGATCGTCTTTGAAATCAGCAGATCCCGTCTTTCCCGCAGCCTTATAGTGCTCGGACTGCAGTTTCGTTCCGGAACCGCCGTCTTCTATTACGGCGCACATATAATCAGTAAGTATAGCCGCCTGTTCCTCCGTCATAAGAGTCTTGTAAACTTCAGGCTCCCACTCATACAAGAGATTACCATCCGCATCCACCGCTTTTGACAGTTCCTGGGGCTTCATAAGAACACCCTTGTTGGCAATGGCATTTGTTATCATATTCATAAGGATAGGCGTAACACATGCTTTACCCTGACCAAAAGCTATCTGAGCCATATCCTCATCCGTGGTAAGTTCATTAACCTCAAGATTACTGATTGTGTAATTGTAGTCCAAAGGCAGTTTCTGATTAAACAGAAGGTCATTTAAGGTCTCTCCGTAGGCATTTCGGTCAAGACCGAGACCCATATTGGTAAAGGAACAGTTGCAGGATTTTGCAAAAGCCTTCCTGAAGTCCACCTGGCCGTGAGACATTCCGTGGTAACACTGAATCTTAATATTATCCCTTTTGAAATGACCGTTACAATTGTAAGAATAATCTTCATAATCATCGGGATGTTCTTTCAGATATTCCAAAGCGGTAACTATCTTAAAGGTGGAACCGGGAGGATATATACCGCCCGTCACACGGTTAAGCAGAACTGTACTGCTCTTATCGTTAATATATTTGTCCCAATCCTCTACGATGTTATTGGGATCAAAATCCGGCTTGGAGACCATGGCAAGTATCTCTCCGGTCTTAACATTGGACACCACAACGGCACCCTTGAAGGCTCCCAGAGAATCATATGCAACCTGCTGTAATTCCTGATCGAATGTTGTATACACATTGTTACCCGGGTTCTTATGTCCGGATACTTCATTCTCGACTTTTTCGGTGATGGATGCACTGGAATTGATCAGATAATAATTGGCCGCACTCTCCACACCGGTTTTTCCCTTTGTGGAATAACCCACTGCATGGGCAAAGAGATTGGCATAGGGATAGGCCCTGTATTCTTTACCGTTATCATCCGTAAATGTTCTGGCAAGTATATTGCCGTTTCTGTCATATATCATTCCCCTGGTATTCTCTTTTGCAAGAATCTTTTGGCGGGAATTGTAACTGTTGTTAATCAGTTCTTTTTCATTGTTCTTTACGAAAAAACACAGATAGACAATCATCATCAGAAATATTATTCCAAAGATGGCTACCGTAATCCATGTTTCCACAGAACGGGGTTTTCTGTCACTATTCTTCATAATCCCCATCCTCCTCGTGATCGTATCTGTCTCTGTAGAGATAGAATTTCTTCAATGTATCTCCTTCGTCGTCGTAAAATTCGAGTGTTCTTTCTTTTCGGGAAGACTGATTTCTTCGAATAAATTCGTCATTCCTCAGCCTGTCCGAAGCATCTCTTTTGTATCTGTCTCTTTCTCTGCGATAAAGCTCTTCTTCTCTTCTGTAAGCTTCTCTTCTCTCAGTTTCTCTCTCCCTGCGGTAACGTTCTTCCTCTCTTCTGTATTCCTCTTCTTCTCTGAGATAACGTTCTTCCTCTTTCTCTGCAAGCCAGCGTTCATATTCGTCGTCTCTTTCGTTAATTATAAGAGCCTGACACATATAGAAAATAATAACACTGGTAAGGACACTGCTTCCTCCGTAACTGACGAAAGGAAGGGTTACACCGGTAAGAGGAATGAACTTAATGCCTCCGCCTACCGTAAGAAATACCTGGAATATATATATAATTCCAAATCCCGAGGACATAATCCTGTGGAATTTCTTATTAATGGACAGTCCCGTTCTCATGATGATAACAAAGGAAGAAAAGGACACCAACAAAACGCATATGCCTGTAATGGCTCCCATCTCTTCGCACACAGCCGAGAATATAAAATCGCTCTCCACAAAAGGTATGTCGGCAGGGGCTCCTCCCGTAAGACCGAGACCGAAGAAACTTCCGCATCCCAAAGCAAACAGAGACTGTGAAATCTGATATCCCTGATTATCAATGGTTGAAAATGGATCCAAAAAGGCCTGAACTCGAACCCTGACATGACTGAAGAGTTTATATCCCACAACGGAAGCACCTGCTCCGGCTACGATACCTGCAGTAAGATAGATATAACTTCTTGTTGCTATGAATACCATGAATATGTATACAACAAAGAATACCAGGGCACTACCCAGATCCTTGGAGGCCACAAGAATAAGTACATGACATGCCGCAACGGAAGTGGTAAGGATCAGGTCATAGATAGTCTCCCCCTTGGAGAGCATGGCAGCCACACATATAACAAAGAGAATCTTTACAAATTCCGAAGGCTGAAATGTAATGCCCGCAACAGTAAAAGATATCTTGCTTCCGTGAGTAGCTGTTCCCAAAAGGAGAACTATAAAGAGAGGTACAATACCGCAAACGGCATATACCCATTGAAAATGCTCCATGTTTTTCCATTTTTTAATAAGCTTTGGAATAAACATGCCTATAGCCAGAGATATACCAACAATAAAGAGCTGTTTAAGAGCTTTGTTGAAATTAAGTCTGCTTATTATGATAAATCCTATCTCCAACAGCAGGACCATGTTATTGAGCAGGCATTTGTCGGCTCTGGGATAAATCATGGTTGTAAGGATTATGGATGCATATAGAATTATCAGTGCAAAAGCTCCAAGGAAAAGGTAATCAAGCTCTCCCGTCTTCAGACATATGGTAGCGAAGGCCACAATCTGAATAAGAAAGATATAAATACGCTGTCTTACGAATATCCCCTTGTAGCTGATATAATTCTCCCCCGTAAGCTCATATATCAGGCATTCAATGCTATATATGACCATGAGAAGGCATATTATGTACTTAGATATTTCCGTTAAATAATAAAGCAAATTAAATAGCTCCTTTTACAATATGGCCACCGGTATATTCCTTAACCGGATATTCCATAACTTCCCCCGACATATAATAATCCAAAATATTCCTAACTTCATCGTCAGTTTCCACGGTGAGATCTATTCGAAAATGACCGAAACCCGCTTCCAGAAGACTTTCAATCTGTTTATGCAAAGATGTGGGAACTGCATTGTATATCTCATTGTAACAATGGATACAGTTGCTCAGATCAATGTGTTCTTTATTGTATCTGTCTCTCAGAATAAATGCTTTCCCCGTTTTCTTATCACACTTATCAAATGTTTTGGCTATACAACCGGCAGATACCATCAATGGGCTTCTTCCGTATATGGGAATTACCATGTCTCTGTTATCCAGGTCGCATAATTCTCTCATCGATAGCTCAAGAGCTGCCGTAATGCGGTCCACAAAGCCCTTCAGATATTTTAGAGCAGACCTGTTCCAGCAGTAGATACTGTGGTCGGCATGAATCACGAGGTCAATATCATGATTCAAAAGAAAGCCCAGTTCCTCCATATTTTTTACAAGAATACCTGCAGGAAGATGCTCTTTAACGTCTTTAAGAAAAGTCTCCATATAAGTCTCATCGTCATACCTCATTATACGCGGCAAAGACAGAAAAAGCTCTGTCCCGCTGTCTTTCAGGCTCTCATGAATCTCTTCCCATGCAATCTCCCCGGAATATATAAGATCATAAGGAAGATAAATGATGGCAGGTCTCCTCTTAAGAGCAAGATAATACTGGCTGACACTGCTTACCGATATACTGTAATCCTTGCCTTGCTGCAAAGGATAATACTCAAAGGAAAGTTCCTTCCTGATGCCGTCGCTTCTTCTGTATGATTCAAGAATTCGGTCTTTCAAGCCCTTTAAAGCTTCTCTTCTTAAATCATTCAATCTGCCTACGGGAAGAAAGACATTATCATCAAGTTCAATATCGAGTTCATTAAGCGAAAAGCCGCTTCCGCCAAGTTTGGAAAGTTGTTTTGCAACGTCCTCTCGACTTGCAGGTCTGCCTTTAGCCGACTGAACAAGGTCACCTCTTGTGGTATAAGAAAAACTTCCGTCACTGACAGTAAGTTCCATCTCCCGGTTATCTCGAAAGATTCCTTTCATATTCAGAGACGGACCGGGACATTCTTCGTCAAGTTTACGTTTTATATCACGTATAAGTCCTTCATCCTTGTTATTGTAGGAAGGATCGTTAAGACTTATCATTTCTTTTCCGTTATGTTTGAAATAGTAACCGCTTCCCACAGAAGATCTGAGGTATAAAGAAGACAAGATATCCATATCTTCTTTTGCTGCAGTCGTATCTTTGCCTTCATAATAGCGGTCTATATACTTGCGGTAAGTATGTGTAACACCCCAAACATATTCCGGACTTTTAAGTCTGCCTTCTATCTTAAAGGAATCAATTCCGGCCTCAATCAGTTCGGAAACATGCTCAAGAGTACACAGATCCTTAAGACTCAAAGGATATCTGTTATTGCACAAAGCCTTATTATTAGCGCTCTCATAGACAGTGTAAGGCAGTCTGCAAGGGCCGGCACAACGACCTCTGTTACCGCTTCTGCCTCCCAAAAATGAACTGAAGAGACACTGTCCCGAGTATGAATAGCACAGGGCACCATGAATAAATGTCTCAATCTCAAGCCCGGTCCTGTCCTTAATGTACTTTAATTCTTTCAGGCTCAATTCTCTTGCGGGTACAATCCTGCACACTCCTTTTGAACGAAGAATCTCTGCGCTGTTACTGTCAGTAACCGTCATCTGAGTACTTGCATGCAAAGGCAATTCGGGAAATGAATCCTTAAGATATTCTATAAGCCCCATATCCTGAAAGATCACTCCGTCCAGCCCCTCTGTATAAAGAGGATTCAAAAAATCATAGAGGTCTTTCCATTCCTTCTCTTTTATAAGAGTGTTCAGGGTCAAATATATCTTCTTATTGTTTAAATGTGCCTTTTTAAGGCATTCCACATATTCTTCGCTTGTAAAATTGGTCGCACTTGCCCTGGCTCCGAAAGCTTTTCCCGCCATATATACCGCATCGGCTCCTGCTTTCAATGCCGCATTAAAACTGTCTATATCTCCTGCCGGTGCAAGTAACTCAACCATACAACACTCCAAAATTATCCAAAAACAAAAGGGAATCAGATGATTCCCTTCAAATTAACCGCGCTTAGCGTTCTTAAGTTCTGCCTGAAGTTCAATTAATTTCCTTTCAAGCTCTGCATTCTTATCCTGAGCCGCTTTGAGATTCTTCTCAATGGTCTCAGTCTTCATCTGATTATTAACAAGTTCATGTTTCAGATCGTATATATCCTTTTCCTTTTGCGAAAGGTCTTCTTCCATCGCAATAATCTGATTCTTAGACTTGAAAAAATCATCCGCAATATTTATTTCAAGCAAAGTATGCTGCAGATCCATACTGCATCTTCTGTAGGACTCCACATGCATATATTCGCTGATCTTGTTGTTCAAGTAGGAAGCAATCCTTTGTAAGTACTCTTCACTCTCATAACCGCTGAGGGTGACAACCTTACCTCCGATGATCACTTCAACGTCAGTCTTTAATGCCATATACTTCTCAACCCCTTCAGATATGACCACAATATCTTCCAAGAAAGATATAACTCACACACAATATATATTATAGATAAATAAATCACATATTGCAAGAAAAAATTGAGCATTATATGGCTATTTTCAACATTCTGCAAGCCTTAAAAAATCAAAAAACAGTAAAAATCTTCAATCATCAAAAGGACAGGCAAGTCCCATATGCTTATAGGCATCTTTCGTAGCCATTCTTCCCTTGGGTGTTCTGTTAAGAAATCCGTTCTGCAGAAGAAATGGTTCATAAACATCTTCTATGGTTCCCGAGTCCTCTCCTATGGTTGCCGCAAGGGTATCCAAGCCCACCGGGCCGCCCGAGAATTTATTAATAATCGTATTAAGAAGCTTCCTGTCTATGGCATCAAGTCCGATATCATCAATATCAAGAAGATCGAGAACTTCCGAAGCCACTTCCGAAGTAATCTTACCATCATACCTTACCTGGGCATAATCTCTTACTCGTTTAAGAAGCCTGTTGGCTATACGTGGCGTTCCTCTGCTTCTTTTTGCCATTTCATAGGCACCGTCTTCGTCTATAACGACCCCCAGATTCTTCGCGGAATGGAGAATTATGGTCTGAAGTTCTTCATTGGTATAGAATTCAAGTCTTTGAATAACCCCGAATCTGTCTCTTAAGGGCGCTGTAAGAAGTCCGGCTCTGGTGGTTGCGCCCACAAGGGTAAAATGAGGAATATCCAGTCTCATGGACTTGGCATCAGGGCCGTTGCCCATCATTATATCAACACAGTAATCTTCCATGGCAGGGTAAAGGAATTCCTCCACCTGACGGTTCATTCTGTGTATCTCATCAATAAAGAGTATGTCCCTGTCATGAAGCTTGGTAAGTATGGCAGCCAAATCTCCCGTCTTCTCCAATGCGGGGCCTGATGTAATCTTAATATTAACTCCCATCTCATTGGCCAAAATGCATGATAAAGTAGTCTTACCAAGTCCGGGAGGTCCGTATAAAAGAACATGATCGAGAGCCTCACCTCTGGCAAGAGCAGCATCTATGTATACTTTCATAGCCTCTTTGGCATGCTCCTGTCCCACATATTCATGTAGGAATCTGGGCCTCAATACATTTTCATTTTTATAGTCTTCAGTTCTAAGAGACGTTTCAAGAATTCTGTGTTCCATAATAACCTCTGTCAGATATTAATAAGAGCCTGTCTTACAAGATCGTCAGGCGACATATCTTCAGTAATCTCAATCTTATTGACCGCTCTCATAGCCTCGCTTGAACTGTAGCCAAGAGCGGTAAGGGCCTCAAGGGCCTCGTTTCTGACTGAAGACTGAGGGGAAGCCGTCTTTTTATCGGCAGAGGAATTAACCAATCCCAGTATGTCCTCACCCGTTACTTTATCTTTGAGATCGAGGATAATTCTGGCTGCAGTCTTGGATCCTATTCCCGGTACCTTGGACAAGGTCTTTGAATCCTGCGCTATAATTGCGACCTGAAGGTTGTCTATGCTGGCGGAACCAAGAATATTGATTGCAGCTTTGGGTCCGATACCGTTAACCCCAAGGAGAAGTTTGAAAAAATCAAGCTCCGTCTGTTCAAGAAAACCGTAGAGAATAAAGGCATCCTCTCTGACACTGGTAAAAGTGAATATCTTCACTTCTTCCCCTATGCCTACTTGTTCGATATCTCCCGCGGGCATAAAAATGTTATATCCTATACCGTTATTCTCCAGAACCACACGATCCGTATAAATACCGGCAATTTTTCCAATAAAATAAGCGTACATGGCAAACCTCCATCACGCTTATTTTATCATAACAACACGAAAATGTGAACGTATATTCGATTGTTATTTTGCATTAATATAATTAACAAGTCCCTCACATGCGATTATCTTCTGCATAAATTCGGGGAAAGGCTGTCCCTTAAAGGATGTTCCCTTGGTCTTGTTGGTAATGATACCGGAATCAAAATCAACTTCCACTTCATCTCCGTCATCAATTCCTTCAACTGCTTCCGGACATTCGATAATGGGAAGACCTATATTGACGGCATTACGATAAAAGATTCTGGCGAAGGTCTCCGCTATTACACAACTGATACCGCAGGCCTTAATGGCTATGGGCGCATGTTCTCTGGATGAACCGCAGCCAAAATTCTTCTTGGCCACCATAATGTCTCCGGGATGCATCCTGTTAAGGAAATTGCTGTCAAGGTCCTCCATACAGTGAGTAGCCAGTTCTTTGGGATCCGAACTGTTAAGATATCTTGCGGGAATAATAACGTCAGTATCAACATTGTCCCCGTATTTGATTACTTTTCCGTTTGCTTTATTCATAATTGCTCCTTTATACTTCCTCAGGTGATGCTATTTTGCCTTTTATCGCACTGGCAGCCGCAACTGCGGGGCTTGCCAGATAGATTTCGGAACTGATATGTCCCATACGACCTATGAAATTACGGTTTGTCGTAGACACGCACTTCTCATTTTCGGCAAGTACACCCATATATCCGCCGAGGCAGGGTCCACATGTGGGAGTACTTACAACTCCGCCCGCTTCAATAAATGTACGAAGAAGTCCTTCTTCCATAGCTTCAAGATATATCTTCTGAGTACCGGGAATTACGATAAGTCTTATTCCGTCGGCAACTTTTTTACCTTTAAGGATTCCGGCGGCAACTCTGAGGTCATCCATACGACCGTTTGTACATGAACCGATAACAACCTGATCGATAAAGACGTCTTCCTTAATCTCGCTGATAGTCTTTGTATTCTCGGGAAGATGAGGGAATGCAACGGTGGGTTCCAGAGTTGATAAGTCTATCTCTATTACGCTGTCATATTCGGCATCCTCATCCGCACTGTATACTACAGGCTTCCTGTCTGAGTGATCTTTGATATATTCAAGACAGATATCATCAACAGGGAAAATACCGTTCTTCCCGCCGGCTTCAATCGCCATATTGGCAATGGTGAATCTGTCATCCATGGACAGATATTTGATACCGTCACCGGTGAATTCCATTGATTTATACAGAGCACCGTCCACACCTATCATTCCAATGATATGGAGAATTATATCTTTGCCGCTGACCCATTTTGCAGGCTTATTCTTTAGCACGAATTTAATTGCCGAAGGCACCTTGAACCAAGCCTTACCCGTAGCCATACCGGCCGCCATATCGGTACTGCCAACACCCGTTGAGAAAGCTCCCACAGCACCGTAAGTACAGGTATGAGAATCGGCTCCTATAATAACGTCACCCGCTACGGTGAGTCCTCTTTCAGGCAAAAGAGCATGTTCAATGCCCATCTGTCCTACTTCAAAATAATTAGTTATCTCATTCTTTCTGGCGAATTCTCTTACACACTTACAGTGTTCGGCTGATTTGATGTCCTTATTCGGAACAAAATGATCCGGAACAAGAGCAATCTTATCTTTATTAAACACACCCTCTACGTTCATCTTATCCATCTCATGGATAGCTACAGGGCTTGTTATATCATTACCCAAAACAAGATCAAGGTCAGCCATGATAAGCTGTCCGGCAACCACCGAATCAAGCCCCGCATGTGCAGCCAATATCTTCTGAGTCATAGTCATTCCCATAACATAAATCTCCTTAGTTTTTCATACTATAGATATTTTAACCTTATTAAGGTATTCCTAAAAATATATATTATTTATATTTAATATAACATCCCGTTATGTTAAAATCTATCTTACGGGAGGTAAATATATGCAAAGCAATCTTAATCTTTATTATATATTCTACGAGGTGGCAAAAGCAAAAAACATATCTGCGGCCGCAAAGGAACTCTATATATCCCAGCCTGCAATATCAAAGGCAATATCAAAGCTTGAAAGTGCTCTGAACACAAATCTGTTTGTAAGAAATTCCAGAGGTGTTACATTGACACTTCAGGGCGAGATTCTTTTTGAACAGATACAGAATGCTTTCAGTTGCATAAAAAACGGTGAGGAGAAACTTAAACTGGCCGGCGATTTAGGAATGGGACATCTGTCCATAGGTGTCAGCACCACTCTTTGTAAATATGTCCTACTCCCCTACCTTAAAGGATTTGCAAAGAACAATCCCCATATAAAAGTATCGATATCATGCCAGTCATCCATGGAGACTATCGCTTCTCTTGAGAATAACCAGATAGATATCGGTCTTATCGGTTATCCTCAGTTGAAAACAGGCTTAACCATGCTTCCCGTAATGGATATACATGATACATTTGTTGCCAGTCCCGCTTATCTAAACAACTTCAAGTTAAGAAGCAGCCTTTCAAGGGAAGATCTTGTAGAAAATGCGACCTTTATGCTTTTGGATAAGGAAAATGTTACAAGAAAATATGTGGACAATGCCTTAGCTTCATCGGGCATCGAACTTCAAAATGTAATGGAAGTCAGTAACATGGATCTGCTTATCGATTTCGCCAAAACGGACCTGGGTATATCTTCCGTAATCAGAGAATTCGTTATTAAAGATATTGAAAACGGCAATCTCAAAGAAGTAAAGATATTAAACAAAACAAGCGGGCGACAGATCGGATTTGCTTATAATCCGTCAAAACTTAAAGAAAATCCCAGTGCCGCTCTTTTTACAAAATTTGTAAGCAATTAGATATAAAAGACCCTGCATCAAATGATGCAGGGTCTTATTTTTTTATTCTTTTAACAAGGATTAGTTGTTGATAAGCTTGTCGTCCTCGTTGTTCCAGCTGTAAAGCTTACGAACTTCTTCACCAATCTTCTCTGAAGGATGCTCAGCAGCAAGCTTTCTCATAGCCTTGAAGTGAACCTGACGTCCTGCAGGTGACATATCAAGAAGGAATTCCTTGGCAAAGCTTCCGTCCTGGATATCGCTCAAGATCTTCTTCATTGCTTTCTTTGTATCTTCTGTGATGATCTTGGGACCTGTTACATAGTCACCGTACTCTGCTGTATTTGAGATTGAATATCTCATTCCGGCAAAACCTGACTGATAAATAAGATCAACGATAAGCTTCATCTCATGGATACATTCGAAGTATGCGTTACGAGGATCGTATCCTGCTTCAACAAGTGTCTCAAAACCTGCCTGCATAAGTGCACAAACACCACCGCAAAGTACAGCCTGCTCACCAAAGAGGTCTGTCTCTGTCTCTGTACGGAATGTTGTCTCAAGAACACCTGCTCTTGCTCCACCGATTGCAAGTGCATATGCGAGCGCTCTCTCAAGAGCCTTACCTGTTGCATCCTGCTGTACGGCTACAAGACAAGGAACACCCTTACCTGCCTGGTACTCTGAACGAACTGTATGTCCCGGTCCCTTGGGAGCAATCATTGTAACGTCTACATCCTTGGGAGGAACGATACATCCGAAATGAATATTGAAACCGTGAGCAAACATAAGCATGTTGCCTGCTTCAAGGTTAGGCTCGATATCTTTCTTATACATGTCAGCCTGAAGTTCATCATTGATAAGGATCATGATGATATCGGCTCTCTTTGCAGCTTCTGCTGCTGTATATACCTGGAAACCCTGTGCCTCAGCCTTAGCCCAAGACTTAGAACCCTCGTAAAGACCAATGATGACGTTGCATCCTGATTCCTTGGCATTTAAAGCATGCGCATGTCCCTGGCTACCGTAACCGATAACAGCGATTGTCTTGCCATCCAATGCTGATAAATTACAATCTGACTGATAATAAATTTTGTTTTCCATTTTTCCTCTGTCTCCTTAATATGTTTTTATCATAATGATTAATTCACATTAACCTTGGGGTTAATGATATCATCAGTTCCTCTTCTAAGACCGGCCACACCGGTTCTTGCGAGTTCAAGTATCTCATAAGCATCGATAAGATTTAAGAAAGCGTTGATCTTTCCTGAGTTACCCGTCATCTCAATAATAAGTCCTTCTTTTGAAACATCAATAACATTAGCTCTGAATGTATCAGCAAGAAGAATAAGATTGGGTCTCTCTTCGGGAGATACCTTAACTTTGATAAGTGCCAGTTCTCTGTATACCGACTGATCTCTTTTAAGTTCCCTTATATCAAGTACATCAACAAGCTTGCCGACCTGCTTCTCGATCTGGTCGAGAATCTCATCATCTCCGCTGGCTACAATGGTTATTCTTGTAACATTGGGATCGGCTGTCTCACCTGCCGTAATACTCTCGATATTATATCCTCGTCTCGAAAACAAACCGGAAATTCTGCTGAGAACACCGGATGTATTTTCAACAAGGAGCTGGAATACTTTCTTTTTCATATCTACCTCTAAAAAGTCTTGATTAGTCCCATTTTATCACACATGAAAGGAAAGTCAACGTATGTATTTCGGTGATATCAGTCATAACAAAGAGTTATGCTTTCGTTGTGATATATAACTATTTTTTAAGACTTTTACTTATCTGTCTCCATACATTTCTGAAGTGCCAGGGTACCTGTTCTTGCAACTTCGATAATGCTTATTCCTTTTAGCATCTTCAGGAAAAGAGAAGTTCTTTCAGGTGTATCGCAAACCTGGATAAGCATCTGGGAATTGGACATATCAACTATGGTCGCCCCCATTATCTCACAATTCTCCATGATGTCTCTTCTGTTGTTGCGGTTGTATTTTACCTTAACAAGCATCAATTCCCTGTTGATACAGCGATCTTCCTCAAAGGTCTTAACCTTGATAATATCCAGCTTCTTGTTAAGCTGTTTTTCAATCTGCTCTATGGTTCTCTCATCTCCGGAACTTACTATAGTAATAAGAGACACTTTGGGATCGTCTGTTTCGCCCACAGCGAGACTGTCAATATTGAAACATCTTCTTGAAAAAAGACCGGCAACTTTCATAAGGACACCGGAACGGTTTTCAACAAGAACGGAATAAATTCTTTTCATCTCTTCCACCCTCCTACTTCACAATGTCCATGGGATCTATGATTACTTCCATAATGCAGTTCTCATCATCCTTAAGGAATTTTTTAATTGCCTTCTCGGCTTCTTTCATGTTGTTAACTCTGATATAACCTATGTCATAAGCCGATGACAGCTTTTCAAGATCCGGATTGCCGCTTAAGTCTACAACCGAATATTTGTCCTGATAAGTAAAATGCTGATACTCTCTTACCATTCCCAGATATCCGTTTGTCAGAACTACTATCTTAACGGGAATACCATGCTGTCTTGCCGTAGCAAGTTCGCACATACTCATCTGGAAGGCTCCGTCACCACATACGGCCACAACCTGACGTTCCGGTCTTCTCTTTTTGCATCCGATGGCCGCAGGTATTGAATAGCCCATGGTACCCATTCCGCCGGTAGTCATGAACTTGCCTTCTTTGATGCATACATTGTCGCATGACCATATCTGATTCTGGCCTACATCCGCAATATATATGGCATCCTTTTTCATTTCTCCAGAAAGCATTCTTATGAAAGCAGCGGGATCCACATAGTCGGGGTTGGGATTTCTCTTTCTGACATAATTAATCTTATATTCGTTAAGAGTCCCTATCCATTCGGAATAATCATTCTCATATTCCATTGTGTTAAGGTCGTCAAAAATGGATCTGATATCACCAACCAAAGGGATGGTGGGACCTGCATTTTTACCTATCTCACAGGGATCCACATCAATATGTACCATTACTTTATTCTTTGTTATAAGATCGGGCTGACTGACAGCTCTGTCCGCAACTCTTGCCCCCGCCATGATGATAAGATCCGCATCGTTCATTGCCTTATTGGCATAGAGCTTGCCGTTATTACCCACCATTCCGTAGCAAAGTTTATGCTCTGTGGGAATAACTCCAAGGCCCATCATGGTTGTTACAACGGGAATACCGTGTTTTTCCGCAAATGTAAGCAGTTCGAACTTGCCTTTGCTGAGAAGTACGCCGCCACCGGCACAGATAATGGGTCTCTTGCATTTTTCAAGTTCTTTTATGACCTTCTTCATCTGAACCATATTACCCTTAACGGTGGGCTTATATGTTCTCATTTCAACCGAATCGGGATATTTGAAACTCTTAACACTCGCCTGCTGAATATCTATGGGCACGTCAATAAGAACCGGGCCTTTACGACCGGAACTGGCAACATAAAAAGCCTCTTTAAAGACTCTTGGGATATCATCCACATCTTTAATGAGGTAAGAATATTTAACAAAACTCTCGCAGGCGCCGGTGATATCAGCTTCCTGGAATACATCGCTTCCAAGAAGTTCACTGTTAACCTGTCCTGTTATACACACAAGGGGAATACTGTCGGCATAAGCCGTTGCTATTCCGGTAATAAGATTTGTAGCACCGGGGCCCGATGTAACCGCACATACACCCGGCAGCTCCGTATTAAATCCACGGGTATAACCGCTTGCCGCATGAGCAGCACTCTGCTCGGTACGAACAAGTATACTGTTTATATCTGAATCAAGTACGCTGTTGAAGAAAGGAGCGATGGCAACACCCGGATAACCGAATATATCCTTTACGCCCTCAGCTTCAAGGCACTTAACCATTATATCTGCACCATTCATTTTTATCTGATCCTTCCGAAACTATTACTTAAATACGTTGAAAAATTTAGCCATAGGCTCTACTACCGCACCAAGATTCTCTATATCCTTGTTCAGACTCTCTATATCAATCGCCTGAATCTTCTCAAGGGATTCTGAAAGTCCGGCAGAACCGTCGGTTGCAAACTTGGATACATCCTCAAGAGTCGTCTTGGCCTGTTCTATTGCATCCGTTGCCTGAAGGATAGCTTCATTGGCATTGGTGAGAGTTGTCTCAGCAGTCTTCAAAGTCTTAAATAGCGAAGGCAGCAGGCATAGTAATGCAATAACAAAAATTAGTAGCAGAGCCGCAATGACTCGATTATAAAAGAGCTGCTTCTTCTGTAGTTTTACAAGCACGCTCATAAGATCTTCATTTGCGTTATCGGCACTTACAAGGTTTTTGTTATTGTCGTCCATTTCCGGGCCTCCTTTACAGTTATCTAATAAAATATATTAACATCAATAAAATAAATAGGCAATTGAATAAAAACAATCAATGTGTTACCTTAAATAGAGAATAATTCGGGGAAGGAATTAATAATGAAATCTAATCTTATAAGGACAGTCACGGCGTGTACTCTTATATGTATTCCATTGCTTACAGCCTGCGGTTCAAGCAAGGATCTGGATACATATCAGGAGAATATGACCGCTTTTATAACGGAAACCACTGCAATCAGAGACAATATAGATGCCATCGATACCGAATCAGGTGATGCAGGAAGCGCTCTTTTGGTCGAACTTGATAAGCTTGATGAAGAATTCAAAAAAATGGCCGAATTCGATGTGCCTGCCGAATTCTCGGCAAATGAAAGTCTGGCGGATGAAGCCAGCACTTATATGACTGAGTCAGTAAAACTCTATCATGAATATTTTGACGATCCCGAAGCCGG
This sequence comes from uncultured Lachnospiraceae bacterium, assembly GCA_902779505.1. Taxonomy (GTDB): domain Bacteria; phylum Bacillota; class Clostridia; order Lachnospirales; family Lachnospiraceae; genus Colinaster. Next base: position 115,655 of record CACZBZ010000001.1, on the reverse strand, counting down.
CGAAGAAATATGTGACGCCGCATACGAGAATTATAAGCGTGCATTTACACGTATCTCTTACATATCTTCCATCCTTCAGGGCAATATCCCCGAAGGAGAAAATGTTACGGTCACAGAGGATGAACAGACAGATTTCGATCCTGTAACGGCCGAAGATGAATTTTCATATTAAAATATTAAGCCCGGGTTTTAACCCGGGCTTTTATTATAGCTTACACTTACTGCAAGCAATCGCTCATGTCATACATCCCTGCAGACTTAGCTTTAAGGAACTTGGCTGCCGTTACCGCCCCCTTGGCGAATATGCTCCTTGAATATGCCCTATGAGAAAGTGTGATTACTTCATCAAGTCCTGCAAATATAACATCATGGTCACCAACGATACTTCCGCCTCTTACAGCCGAGATACCGATCTCATCCACCGGACGCTGCATACGTCTGCCTGTTCTGTCATATACATATTCACATTTCTTATCAAGGCTTTCATTGATGGCATCGGCAAGCCCGATTGCCGTTCCGCTGGGTGCATCAAGCTTCATTCTGTGATGCTTCTCAACTATCTCGATATCAAAGCCCGCTTCCTTAAGTGCCGGGCTTATCTCCTTAAGTACCTTAATAAGGGTATTGATACCAAGGGACATATTGCCGGATCTCAGTATAGGAATCTGCTTCGAAGCCTCTTCCACTGCCTTAAGCTGTTCATCAGATAATCCTGTAGTACACAGCACACATGGAAGCTTATTCTCCTTACAGTATTCAAGCAGTCCGTCCACAGCCTCGGAATTGGTGAAATCGATCACAACATCCGCCTTGACGTCACAATCCTTAATATCCTCAAATACGGGATAATCATTCTTCTGTCCGCCGAACTTATCTACCCCCGCAACTATCTTCACATCCTCATCATCATTTACAACAGATGTTATCATCTGTCCCATACGACCGTTACAGCCGTGCATTATCACATTAACCATAAAAACCTCCGCCATTGATTATTTTAATTCTTTTTTTACTTTATCAAAAACACTGTCGCCGATACGGTCGCATTTGTCAACAAGTTCTTCCGCTTTTTTATTAAGCTCTTCAGACAGTGTTTTATTTTTCATTAGCCCTGTGTTGATATAGACATTAAGGGACGCCGTATTAGCGGCCGCTTTGGCAAAATATGCCGCAACTCCCACATCGCTTATGGCAAGTCTGCTTCCGATCTCCGACAATCTGCTCAAAATATCGAGAAGCTCCTTAATAAGTCCTATCATCTTAAGAGGAGCTCTTGCCGCAATCTCCAGTTTTTCTTCAAGGACTTTGTTCCTGTAGGCTATCTCTTCTTCTGTGTCTTTTGGAAGGCTGTAGGCTCTTGATAAAGGCTCAAAACATACGGCATCTTCGTCTGCCGCCTCAATTAAAAGCCTAATATATTCATTGCATTTGTCGAGAAGCCCTTCAATCTCTTCCTGATATTCGGCATATTTCTTCTTGCCGCTTGTAAGATTACATACCATTGATCCAAGTGCCGCTGAAAGGGCCGCAACAAGGCCCGATGCACCGCCTCCTCCGGGCACCGCTTCGGATGAAGCCAAAATTTCAAGATAGTCTTTAACGAGAACCTGTCCCGTTCCCATATTCATAAATTCATCTTTATTCATAATAACCGCCTGATAAAAATATCGAACAGCCCCGAAGGACTGTTCGTATTATTGGATCACATATTTGTATTACCGAATAAGTCATCGATATCGATACTTATCATTATTGCTTTGCCCCTGTTCTCCGTTACATCCAACCACGAATAGAGGTTTCTGCACCATTTTCCAATGGCGAAATTAAATGCGGTCTCACTGCCGTTACTGCGTGGATCATCCGGATCCATTGAACACAGAGGACAGTCCTTCGGAGGCTCGTCTTTGTTACTGAATACCTCATAGTATTTCTGACCGATACGATTAATATTATCCACCAACTGAGCTTTTCTGTTGGCGAATTCAATGTTTCCCGATTCAGCATCTATGATATAGATACAGGCATCAACGTTCTCAAAAAGTTCAAGTTTGGTAAGATTCTCGTTAAAATTACGCTTATCATATGAATGATAGAAATAAGCCTGAATAGACTTCATCTGCTGATCGAGAGTCTCCAGTTCTTCATGTTCGAAACTAACATAATCATCTGTGAGATTCTCAAAAACAATGGCTCCGGCAAAATCCTCGCCCTTGAAAATAGGATAATAGAGTATCTGGAATATACCCATTACATCCATATAGTTGATGATCTCTTCGTCAACAGATTCATTATCGGCATTGATAAGACTGAGGCTCGTATATTTTTCCGCAAGTCTGCAGATCATATCCTCCTTAAGAAGCTTTAATGCCTTGCTCTCTTTGCCGAATTCATAGCCTGAGTTGGCATAGCGAAGTTTCTTAAGCTCTTCTTCTTTATCAATAAGCTTGGTGTATGCATAGCATCGTGAGAAGCCAAGATAGATACAGCTTATCTCCATGATGGATGTCATGGCTGACAGTGCATCCCTGTCCTCTCTGAACATCTCTATACAAATATCCTGATATGACTTGTCGCCTTTGAATTCAAAGAAATCATCCTTATCGGATTCACTGAAACTCTTGTTGTTATAGATAAAGTCATGATAAACAGACTTTGTTCTGGCTGAATCATAGAGTCTGAAGCCGTTCTTACCGTTGGCCTTGGCTCTGTACATTGCCTGATATGCTTTGTTCTTGAGTTCAACATATGTAGCTCCGTGGAAAGGATAGATGGCGATTCCTACAGAAGCCGTAAGATTAAATGAATCGTTAACGCATATCGAAGAAATGGCATTAAGCAACTTTGTCGCAAGAAGTTCCACGTTGTTCAGTTCGTGGATATTCTTGTTAAACACAACAAATTCATCGCCACGAAGTTTAACAATTATATCATTGCCACGGAAGAGCTTACTCATAACATCCTGAACCTGGTTAAGGATCTTATCTCCCGTACTTCTGCCGAACATCTCGTTAACTATAATGAAGTTGTCAATATTGCACACAAGAATACCGTGAAGTACATTACCGGACTCCAGGTCAATTGCACGCTTTATTACATTTTCTTCTTCGTTGTCAAGAAAATCAAAGTACTTCATAGGCAATTCCCTCGAAAACATTAACACAACCAGTTAGACAATATTATAGCACAGTTACAGTACTTTCGTCACCATGACCATATTCCTAGTTATAGAAACTTTTCACCCTCGAAAAGTTACCGTTTAAGGCCCTGCTGTCAATCTTTGCTTCTTTAACGTAATTGGTCCTTCTGGCAACAAAATCATTGAGTTTTTTAATATACTCGTCGGATGAAATATTGCCGTCCGCTACGCCACTTAAGCCCTTTTCCCAGCTTGCCGTAAGCTTCGGATCAAGCAAGGGCTTTATTGACGCATTAACCACCTCATATATAAGTTCGCCCAGCAGAGTGGGGGTTATAATCTGAGTCTTCTTGTTCAAAGCAAGATAATTGTTGGACACAAGTTTCTTAAGAATCTCGGCTCGGGTTGCGGAAGTACCGATTCCGCTTCCTTTTATCTGAGCCCTGAGTTCCTCGTCTTCAATTAACTGTCCCGCATTTTCCATTGCAAGAATAATAGAACCGGAATTATATCTCTTGGGTGGAGAAGTCTCACCTTCTTTTATCTCGTAGCCTTCTACTTTTAATTTTGCTCCTTTTTTAAGGGCATTCAGTCTCTCTTCCAGTTCTCTGTCGGCGGTCTGTTCCACTTCTCCCTCAGCCGCTTTCGAGCTGTTCTCGTTATCGTTTTCCTTCTTCTTCTCTTTTGCGAAGGAATAATTCATCACCTTAAGATAACCTTCATCCAGAAGGGTCTTATAATTTGCAAAAAAGGATTCGTCTCCCACTTTAAGTTCCAATGCAATCTTCTGATATACCGCAGCGGGATAGAAAATTGCTATAAAACGTCTGACAATCACTTCATATACTTTCTTGGCATTTACAGACAGTGATGAAAAAGCCGAAAGGCCCTGTCCCGTGGGAATTATCGCATAATGGTCCGTAATCTGCTTGTCATTGACATATCTGGACTTTTTAAGACCGGCGTAGCTCTTATTCTGCTTTATTTCTTCGACCTGTTCCTTCATGAACCCGCCGTTTGCAAGCCCGTTCAGATTCTTTAATATCTCTCCCGCCACCGCACTGCTTAACACTCTGGCATCGGTTCTGGGATAGGTTGTAAGCTTCTTTTCATAGAGTTCCTGAGCAATCTTCAGTGTCTCATCAGGACTGATCTTAAAGAACTTTGAACAGTCATTCTGAAGTTCTGCAAGATTGTATAAAAGAGGAGGATTCTTTGACTGCTTCTTCTTTTCGATTCCTTTCACTTCGGCTTCTGAAATGTCTTTTAAGGAATCAACAAAAGCTTCGGCAGCCTCTTTCTTCAAGAATCCGTTCTCTTTATAGAGTTCCGGATTACCTTTATAAGCACTGCCATCGCTTACTTTCCACTCCGCTCTCAGCGAAGAAGTCTCAAGAGCAAAATCTCCCTGAATCTTATAAAATGGGGTCTTAACAAAGTCTCTTATCTCTCTTTCCCTGTTAACAACCATACCGAGAACACAGGTCATAACACGCCCCACCGCAATCACCGACTTGTCGCTTCCGAGAAATCGTCTCAGTGAATCTCCGTATTTAAGGGTAAGGGCCCTGGAAAAATTAATTCCCATAAGATAATCTTCTTTTGCTCTCAGATATGCCGCAGCCGAAAGATTGTCGTATTCACTTTCATCCTTGGCTTCTCTGATACCGCGTCTGATTTCATCTTCGGTCTGAGAATCTATCCAGACTCTTTTCCATACGATACCCTGTCTGAATCCCGCCTCCTGCTTAACAAGACGCTGGATGTATTCTCCTTCTCTTCCCGAGTCACCGGCATTGTATATTACATCAATATCTTCTCTGTGAAACAGCTTTTTTATTATCTCAAACTGTTTCTTTACATTATCGATAATCTGATATTTATAGGCATCAGGAATAAAGGGTATGGTATCCATACTCCATTTTTTGTATGCCGGATCGTAGGCGTCGGGATAACACATGGTAACAAGGTGTCCTACGCACCAGGTAATTACATAATTATCCGATTCGATATATCCGTCATGATTATTCATACTCTCACCGAGGGCCTTTGCAAATTCCCTTGCAACACTTGGTTTCTCGGCAATAATCAGACTCTTTCCCATATCTGTTTATAATTCGTCAATTGTGACCAGAGTGATATTTTTCTTGCTGCTTACAGCAAAATTCAACTGTTCGTCAAATCCGCCGGCAGAGAAAAGATAGACATAATCCACCTTTAATTTGGCCTGTTTTGCACAGTAAATAAGCCATTCGTAATCATCGAATCTCATCATAGGCTTCTCCCAGTTACAAAGTGCAATAAGAGTATGACCCTGACTGTCACGACATACGAAGTCTATTGTGCCCGCTTTACCGATCCAGCTTCCCAGTCTGTCGTATTTTATAGGCAGATTGCTGAACTGGTTCTGAGTATCCAGATATTCTCTGCATATTGCAGGGAAATAAGCGGCTGTGTAGGCCTTCAGGTTTGGTTTGATGTGCTCATTGTAGAATTCATCGGCAGACTTATACTGAAGTTCTTCCTTGAACATATAAAGGAATATATATGAAAAATCCACATAATTACAGCAGATATCATACACACCCTTCTGTGTATTGCTTCTGCCCTCCGTATCAACGGAGAATTCCTTTCTCACGAATCCAAGCTCCATAAGGTTTTTAATATAAACACTTATCTTGGCTCTTGAAAATTCCGTGTGCGCATAAAGATCGTTCAGTTTATTCTTGCCTGATGCAAGAGCACAGAGAATTGTATTATAGACGCTGGTCTCCCTAAGCTCCATGGCCACAAAATCCTCTCCGTAAGTCAAAAGAGGGGCGCCCGGATTAAGGATATTTCTGATAATATTGTCTTTCAGATTAAGGTTCTTATCAAAAAATCTCCAAAGCTTGGGAATACCGCCTAAAATTGCATAACCGTTAACACATTCATCATATCTGAATTTTGTAAAATAGGTTCTGAAGTCAGCAAAACAAAGCTCCTTTACCTTGAAGAATCCGGAGATTCCGCGAGCCTTGGGGCCGATCTTTCCTACCATGCTGTTTTCAACCCATTCGATGGATGAACTGACAAGAATAACAAAATAATTCTTGTCACTTTTTGCGAGAAAATCAAAAAGTGCATTGGTGAAATTATTGCTGTATTTCAGCAGATAATGAAATTCATCAAATACAAGGATATTTTTCTCGTCACTGTCAACAAAATAAGAGTCTACAGCATCAAAGAGTTCTTCATAAGAAGGATAATCCGACAGTTCAAAAGGCAGATTACCGTAATGACTCCAATGATAGAGCTGCTCCCTTTCAAATAACTGTTTACAGTCAAAAAACAGTTTGGAAGTTACATCCGTAAGGAATTCACTTACCAGAGTTGTTTTTCCCACACCGTTAAGTCCGTACATAACCATAACCTGGTTACCTGCACGTCTCTTATATTCATTCAGGACTGTAATCTCTGAATCTCTCCCAATTAACATTTTCTAAACCTCCAAGTCCGCATATATCGGACTCCCCCTATTTAATCAGTATTCTTTATAGAGTTTATCGATATCCTCCATCTCCATAGGCTTTCCGAAATAGAAGCCCTGGATATTCTCACAACCGATATTCTTAAGAAGTGAATACTGTACTTCCTCTTCAACACCTTCGGCAATCGTATCGAAGCCAAGTTTCTTACTCAGGTCGATGATTGCTTCGGCAATTGTCCTTGTAGGACCGTCGGTAACAACGGTATCAACAAATGATTTGTCAATCTTCAGTGTATCAATGGGAAGACTTCTTAAATATGACAAAGATGAGAATCCCGTTCCGAAATCATCCATTGAGAATCTGATTCCGATCTCACGAAGAACATTCATCTTCGCAACAATATCTTCCATATCATCGATAAATACCGATTCCGTTATCTCAAGCTCTATCTGAGTCGGCGGTACATTGTACTTCTTGATGGTATTCATCAGGAAATTGACGAAATTCTTACTCTTGAACTGAATTGCAGATATATTGATACTGAGTATAACGTCCTTCTGTCCGTACTTATCAATAAGACGGGAATAGTCCGCCAGACTCTGCTCAATGACAAATTCTCCAAGTTGTAAAATAGTACCGTTCTTTTCAGCAACCGGAATAAAGGAACCGGGACTGATTATCCTTCCGTCCTCATCTCGCCATCTTACAAGGGCCTCTATACCTCTCAAATGAACTCCGTCCGCATCATACTGCGGCTGATAACACATAAAGAAGTTACCGGCTTTAAGAGCCTTTTCCATCTTATGCTCAAGCTCGATATTATAGATGAACTCCTGAATGATAGGAGCATCAAAATACTGAACATTGTTCTTGCCTCTGTGTTTTGCCTTAAACATAACTATCTCGGCAAGATTGATAAGTTCCATTGCTTCCTTGGAACTTTCGGGAAATTCTGCGATACCGATGCTGAGAGTAATGGTTGTCTCTGCACCGTTTGACAGATTAAAAGGAGTCTCCAGTTTCTTTTTCAGAGTCTTGATCACATTGTCCACGGATCTGACTCCTACGGGATCATATATTGCAATACAGAATATATCGCCGTTAAAATGGCTGACCCTGACGTTGTCACTAACGTAATCTCTGAGGACCATACCCAATTTCTGCATCACTTCATCGCCCACAATAAGACCCATACTGTCATTGATGCGTCTGAAGTCGTCTATGTCCAGAAAGAGGACGCTTACAATACAGTCATTGGACTTAGCCTTATCAATCATTTCTTCAAGACACTTAACAAAATAATTTCTGTTAAGAAGTCCCGTAAGACTGTCATAATATGCCATATAAGACAGTTCGTCATTAAGCACACGATACTTGGTAACATCTCTGAAACAATACATACGGGTAAGAGGATTCTTGTTACCGTCATAGATGACGGTAGTCTCAAGTTCAATCCAGAGATCTTTACCCTCAAGGCGGAACTCTATAGTCTCTTTCTCTTTGCCTCTTCTTTCAAGCATGAGGCACTCATAAAGTTCAGCCGTATATGAGCTGTCTACAAGGTCCATTATCTGAGAAATGGAAATATATTCATTTGCACTGAATCCAAAGAAATGCTCCCAATCGCCAAGACACTCTGTCCTGCGATCCGCAAAACTGTAATAGGCAAAGGCTTCACCGGACTTATCAATGAGAAGTCGGTAGATGCCTTCGTCTTTTAACAGTCTGTTATTCATTGCATTGAGCAATCCAAGGTCGAAATTGTTATCTCCCTGCATTTAGGCTCCCAAAGAATTATTTTTTAGTAATGTATTTTTTAGCTGTAAGAAGCTCGGCACAAAGAACCGCACCACCTGCAGCACCTCTTACGGTATTGTGTGAAAGACCCACGAACTTAAAGTCATATATAGAATCTTCACGGATACGACCGATGCTTACGCCCATACCATTTTCATAGTTAACATCAAGTGTAACCTGAGGTCTGTTATCTTCTTCCATATACTGAATAAACTGCTTGGGAGCGCTGGGAAGATTAAGTTCCTGAGGTACTCCCTTGAAGTTTACAAGTTTTTCAATAAGCTGTTCTTTTGTAGGCTTCTTGCGGAATTTTACAAATACAGCAGCTGTATGTCCGTTAAGAACGGGAATTCTTATACACTGGCATGTGATCTTGGGAGACTCTGCGGGCTTGATAACGCCGTCTTCAATCTTACCTAAGATTCTGAGAGGCTCTCTCTCACTCTTTTCTTCTTCGCCACCGATATAAGGAATTACGTTACCAACCATCTCGGGCCAGTCTTTGAATGTCTTACCTGCGCCGGAAATAGCCTGATATGTAGTTACAACAGCTTCATAAGGCTCAAATTCTTCCCAAGCCTTAAGACACGGAGCGTAAGACTGAATAGAGCAGTTAGGCTTAACAGCGATGAATCCTCTCTTTGTACCAAGTCTCTTCTTCTGGAACTCAATAACATCCATATGCTCGGGATTGATCTCCGGAACAACCATGGGTACATCGGGAGTCCATCTGTGAGCACTGTTGTTAGATACAACGGGTGTCTCAGTCTTAGCGTACTCTTCCTCAATCTTCTTTATTTCTTCTTTTGTCATGTCAACAGCAGAGAAAACAAAGTCAACACCTGACGATACCTTCTCTACTTCGTTAACGTTCATTACTACGATCTTCTTAACAGCCTCAGGCATGGGTGTGTCCATCTTCCATCTGTCGCCTACGGCTTCTTCATAAGTCTTGCCCGCACTTCTGGGGCTTGCTGCGATTGTTGTTACCTCAAACCAGGGGTGATTCTCAAGCAAAGATATAAATCTCTGACCAACCATTCCTGTTCCACCCAGAATACCAACTTTCAGTTTCTCTTCCATAATTCTCTCCTCTTTCTTTTTAATTCTTTTTATCTAAATATGCTTTATGCAATTTTAGTATCTCTCTCATTGTATCGGGACCCGGTGCGCCTTTTGTCAGCCTCTTTTCCACGCAGGTCTTAAGACTGATGGCATCGTAGATATCCGATTCAAACATTTCATCAATGCCTTTCAGTTCTTCTATGCTGCAGTCTTCTATGCATTTATCATTATCGATGCAATATAAGACAAGTCTGCCTATGACTCCGTGAGCATCCCTGAAGGGCATACCCTTCTTTACAAGATAGTCAGCGGCATCGGTGGCATTTGTAAATCCGTTCATGGCGGATTTTGCCATGATATCCTTTCTGAACTTCATTGTATCGATCATACCTGTAAAAAGATGAATGCAATCCTTAACGGTATCAATGGCATCAAAGGTAACTTCCTTGTCTTCCTGCATATCTTTATTGTATGCAAGAGGTATTCCCTTCATAGTTGTAAGCATGGACATCAAATCACCGTAAACACGACCTGTCTTTCCTCTTACAAGTTCCGCAATATCGGGGTTCTTCTTCTGGGGCATTATACTGCTTCCCGTTGAATATGCGTCGTCCAGTTCGATAAAGCGGTATTCATTGGAATTCCACATGATTATTTCTTCCGAGAATCTCGAAAGGTGCATCATTATGGTAGATAAAGCACTTAAAAGTTCAATGCAGTAATCTCTGTCGGATACGGAATCCATACTGTTAAGAGTCGCACCTTCAAAGCCCAGCATGCTTGCAACATATTCTCTGTCCAGAGGATATGTGGTTCCTGCCATGGCGCCTGAACCCAGGGGACAATAATTCATTCTTTTGTATATATCTGTGAGGCGAGATCTGTCTCGCTTGAACATTTCAAAATATGCTCCGAAATGATGCGCAATTGTCGTTGGCTGTGCCTTCTGAAGATGTGTAAATCCGGGCATGTATGTCTCAACATTTTCATCCATGATTCTGTAAATGACTTTTAAGAGATCATAGACCAAATCGTCTATGGCAACGACCTCATCCCTTACATAGAGTTTCATGTCAAGAGCAACCTGGTCGTTACGACTTCTTCCGGTGTGCATCTTTTTGCCGGCATCCCCTATCTTCTCAATAAGCTTGGCCTCAACAAAACTGTGCACATCTTCATATTCGGATGAGAACTCAAGAATGCCCTTGTCTACTTCATCGGCAATAGTCGTCAATCCCTTAACAATTGCATCTTTTTCTTCGCAAGTGATTATATGCTGTTTTTCGAGCATAACAACATGAGCAACACTTCCGTCTATATCCTGATGAAAAAGTCTGTTGTCAAAAGAAAGCGATTCATTGAAAGCAAACACTTCATCATCTGTTTTTTTAGTAAATCTACCGCCCCAGAGCATCTTTATCCTCCATATGCACCTGACATATTTTTATCAAATAAATTAAATCTAAAATTGATAATACCATAAACCGGTCTACTAAACAAGACGAAAAAGTGCTAAAAAAGCCGATTTCAAACTGAATTGAAATCGGCTTTTTCCATAATTTAATTACTGTATTTTTTTACGGATTCCTGTATCAAGGCATTGTCATCAAAATAGTTGATCTTCATTGAAGCCTTTACATCATCAAGTGTGGCTGCGGCAACCTTTCTTGCCTCTTCACTGCCTTTTTTGAGAACTTCATATACATAAGGAATATCCTTCTGAAGTTCTGCTCTTCTCTTTCTGATCGGTTCAAGTTCTGACTGAAGAACATTGTTAAGGAACTTCTTAACCTTAACGTCTCCAAGACCACCTCTTTCATAATGAGCCTTAAGCTCATCAAGACCTGCGTAATCAGGCAAGAACTCTTCAAAATGTTCGGGCTTCGCAAAGGCATCCAGATAAGTGAATACGGTATTGCCTTCAAGAGAGCCGGGATCTTCAATCTTAATATGGTTGGGATCCGTGAACATACTCATTACTTTCTTCTTAACATCTTCTTCCGACTCTGAAAGATATATGCAGTTGCCCAAAGATTTACTCATCTTCGCTTTTCCGTCAATACCCGGAAGTCTTAAGCAGGCTTTGTTGTCGGGAAGCAGAATGTGAGGAGTAACCAGCGTTTCTCCGTATATGTAATTGAATCTCTGAACAATCTCCTGAGTCTGCTCAACCATAGGCATCTGATCTTCTCCGGCAGGAACGGTTGTTGCCTTAAACGCCGTAATGTCAGCAGCCTGGCTTATGGGATATGTGTAGAATCCCACAGGAATACTGTTTCCGAAGCCTCTCATCTGAAGCTCGGACTTTATGGTAGGATTTCTCTCAAGTCTTGATATTGTTACCAGATTGGCATAATAAAATGTAAGTTCCGTAAGCTCCGGAATCATACTCTGAATCAGTATGGTTGATTTTGCCGGATCAATACCCGCAGACATATAATCAAGAGCAACCTCAACAATGTTTTCCCTTATCTTATCAGGATTGTCCGCATTGTCGGTAAGGGCCTGAGCATCGGCAATCATGATATATATCTTGTCAAATTCACCGCTGTTCTGAAGTTCAACTCTTCTTCTGAGGGATCCGACATAATGTCCTACATGAAGTTTTCCTGTCGGTCTGTCACCGGTTAAAATGATCTTTGCCATTTCCTTTTCTCCTTAAAAAAATAAAGCTGAAAATGGGACTCGAACCCACGACCCCTTCATTACGAGTGAAGTGCTCTACCAACTGAGCTATTTCAGCATTAACGTCGAACAAGTCCGACGTTTGATATTATATTATTTTGAAGACTTTTTAGCAAGCGCCTTTGCTTTTTCTTTTGCCTCTTTTTCAAGTTTCTCCTTGAATCTGGCGACTTTTGCTTCGGCTATCTCCAAAAGTTCTTCTTCGGTATAAGGAGTATAAGCATAATAACTTACACTCATAGCGGGAATTTTAACGGTAAGGGAATTGGCTCTGCCGTCATAGAATTCCTCTTCCGTAATCTTTTCCTTGGCTGCGAGAGTAACCTTGCCGCCGTACTTCTTATCTTCGGAACAGAATATTTCTTTGTATTTTCCTTCATAAGGCATGCCGAACTTGTAGCTTGCATATGTGTTCTGAGAAAAATTACATACAACAAGGATAGAATGATTAAGATATTCATCCTTTCTCATGAAGGCAACCACACCGTCGCCATGATCAATGGCGCTTATCCATTCAAATCCGTAAGGATTTCTGTCAAGTCTGTGGAATGCGGTAAGATCCTTATAAAGCTTACCCAGGGCCAGAGATTCCTTAACATCCTCCTGTCCGGCATATATTAGCTTTTTACCGGGTCTTGCTGTCATATAAGCAAGAGTTGCTCTTTTAACCGCCGGCTTACCCTTGTCATCCACGGGAATATAATCAAAATATCCGGCGCCCTTATCAACACGAAGTGCATCGTAATCATTAGCCGCAATCACATCGTCTTTGGACATGGTAAGAATGTAATTCTCGGCATATTCATAGGACATTCCGTTGGTAAGAAGGCTGATATTCTTAAAGGCTCTGTCACCTTTAATAAAGTTCAGATAATCTTCACTGAAACCGTTGTTCCATATAAGATCGAAGCCCAATCCGTCATTCTTGATGTCTTCCGTAACCTTGGGGAAAGCACAGACTTCCTTGGTTGTGGTAATGGCATAAGGGAATTCCTTATGTATAAGACTGTTGAAGTCTTTTATGAACTGGATTGCGTCCAGGTTCTCATGTCCGCCGTATATATTGGATGCCCATTCTCCCTCGTATTTACCGTAGTCAAGATAGAGAATTGACGATAAAGCGTCGATATGAAGGCCGTCAAAATGGAATTCCTTCATAAGATAGACCGCAGCCGACATAAGGTAGTTTCTTACCTGAGGTCTTCCGTAATTGTAGTTGAAAGCATTCAAGGCAGGATTGCACCTTTTTCTCTCGTCCATATGGCCATAGAGATATGTGCCGTCAAATACCCCCAGTCCGCCTTCTCTCATGGAAAAAGCGCAGGGATTCCAGTTATAGATAACTCCAATCTCTTCTTTATGAAGAGCGGCAACAACAGAGCGCATATCATCGACATTTACTCCATCCATAAGGCCGTATGCATCATCCACTTCACTTATAAACTGAACATAATTGGCCGAGAGATTCTTAACGGAAGCAATAAGTTTATCAAGGGCATTTTTGTTTAATTCAAATTTCTCATTAAATAAGCCCGCAAGCTCAGTCTCGTATATTCCGGCCGGCAGTTTGCTTCTGTCGTTAATGCTGTTTTTCTCAAGATATACACCGTCTTCCCATTTGAAAGACTTGTGTGCCTCTACAATTGAATTGCCCTTATCATTTCCGGGGGCGTAGGGATCGTTCTTGCTGTATACCGTACCGCCCTTGATACTTAATTCGTACTTATATTCTTCGCCGCTGGCAAGTCCGGGAATAAAGAGGGAAAAGATGCCCGTCTCTTCATCTTTCATCATGGGATGAGTCTTGCCGTTCCAGCTGTTGAAATCACCAATTACCGACACTCTCACCGCATTGGGAGCCCAGACTCTAAAAAGCACACCCTTGGTTTTTTGAAGAGTCTTGACAGACGAACCTAAGAGTTCTCCCGCATTCAGCATAGTACCCTTATTCCATGAAGCTATATCTTCTTTCTTTATTGCAACAGAATAATCGTAAGGATCGTATACTTTGCGTTTTTTACCGTGAAGATCCGTTACAAGATAATAATAAGAACCTTTGATCTTGCCGAGAACAGCGATGGCATAAAAACCTTCTTCATCGGCAAGTTCCATTGTGTATTCTTTGTCATCCTCTTCGGTTACAAGAACCACCTGCTTGGCATCGGGAATAAAGGTCTGAAATAAGGTATATGAAGAGATATTATGTCTGCCAAGAATCTCCTGGGGGCATCCCTCTTCACCGTATACAACAGCCTCTATCTCAGGCCAGTTCATCAACTTATAAAGCTTGTCCTTCATTATTTATTCCCCCCTATATCATGTAAAAATAAACCGCTTCTTAATTTCGGTTCAAACCATGTCGATTTAGGAGGCATAAGTCTGCCCGCATCGGCAACGTCAAATAATTCTCTGATATCCGTGGGATACATGGCAAAAGCAACAACGCAGTCTGCAGAGCATCTTCTCTCCAGTTCTTTAAGACCTCTTATACCGCCCACAAAATCAATCCTTGAATCCGTCTTGGGATCTTTGATGTCAAGAATACCGTCAAGAACATATTTCTGAAGCAGTGACACATCCAGCCCTTCAACAGGATCGCTACTTGTCCACTCTTCTTTTATCTTAAGCTTATACCATGAATCTCCGAGATACATTCCGCATTCACCTTTTTCGGCGGGATAAAAAGCCTGTGAGGATTCTTTTATCTCATAATATGTTTCAAGGGAATCAAGGAATTCTTCTTCGCTTAATCCGTTTAAGTCTTTAACCACGCGGTTGTAATCCATTATCTTTAACTGGTTCTCGGGAAAAAGTACGCTTAAGAAATAATCGGATTCCTTAACTTTGCCCTCTTCATGTCTGCTTTCACCGACTCTGCAGGCAGAAGCACATCTGTGATGTCCGTCGGCTATATAAAGAGCATCCTTTTTTGCAAAGAAAGCTTCAATAAAAGCAACATCATCCGAATCATCTATGATCCAGACTTTGTGTCCGATACCATCCTCGGATACAAAATCAAAATGAGCTTCTTTTTTAATGTGCTCATCAATAAATGCATCCATATCGGATTCACTTCTGAAAGCAAGGAATATTGGACCTGTCTGCATATTACATGTATCGATATGTCTGATCCTGTCCTTTTCCTTGGCTGCCAGAGTATTCTCATGTTTCTTGATTACATTGTTTTTGTAATCAAGAACGGAAGCGCAGGCAACAATACCGGTCTGAGGTCTTCCGTCCATAATCTCCTGATAGAGATAGAAGGAAGCCTTATCTGATTTGACAAACTTACCTTCCTTAATCCATTCTTTTATAAGGCTGTCCGCCTTGGCATATACACGGTCATCATAAGTATCGACACTGTCATCAAAATTGGTCTCTGCCCTGTCGATACGCAAAAAAGAATCAGGGTTAGCTTTTACAACTTCCAAAGCCTCAGCCCTGTTATATACGTCATACGGCAAAGCCGCTATCTTATCTTCATATCCTTTTGCAGGCATAATAGCCTCAAATGGTCTTATATCGGCCATAATTCCTCCTAAAAACACAAATATTTAAAATCAACTATTTAATTATAATATATTTGAAGGTCTAATTCTATGAGTAATTTGTTCATGACTTTACATGGAAAGAATCCGATTTATGCGTTTGATAAAGAAAAAGCAAAGTGATATCATAGAAAAAGTAAGAAGCAGGAGGTTAGGAAAATGAATGCTGAAGACAGAGAAATGCTTACACGAATAATGAATTATGCAGACAAAGTAATGCCGGATATCGACCCCGAAAAAGTCAGGGTATCTGAACAGATTGATAAACTGAGACCCGTTTTGCAGCAGATAGCAATGGAAAAAAGCCTTCCCGTTGAGGAAGTCTTCATCAAATATATGGATCTTGCCACAGAGAATGCGGTTGAATATGAAAACAAGATGAAAGCCGATTTCGGTGACATCTTATCCGATAGACCCGGCATCTAATAAAAAAGCACTTTTTGTTATAAGCAAAAAGTGCTTTTTTATTATTATTTAGACGCTTTTTTGTCGTCTTCTTTTTTCTTGTAAGGAATCAGAGCACCACAGTTGGGACACTTGGTAACCGTTCCTTCAACATATATTCCGCCACAATATTCACAGGCCAGTTCTCTGGCTTTATTGGAGATCATTACGGCACTCTTGATTCTTTGTCCGATAACCGCATCCTCAATAAGCTTATAAAGCATAGCCAGATATATTACGACTACTATGATTGAGAATACAATACCGCCGAAGGATATCTGCTTTTCAAAGACTACACCCGTATACTCATCAAATGCTGCCGCCATCTCTTTTCCCACTTCACCGGGTTCCGTTCTTAAGAGATGTTTGTGAATTATCTTAGTAAACTTACTTTCGGAATCGCTGTTTACGGCAGGGCCTATGTAATCTCCCGCCATTCCTTCCCATTCCCAGTTGACAAATTCGGAATTCGCATAATCTCTGGGATATGAAATAACAAAGAGCCAATGTTTTTCATCATCAAAGAGTCTCATATATTCACTGAGGGCATATGTTTCAAGATCCGCATAATTCTCCCATTTTTCTTCATCCACAATCTGAATTCCCGGCGTTATTCCCGTCTTATCCTGAAAGGCTTTCATGGAATTGTAGAGACGGTCTTTATCGCTGATGACTCCCACCTGATCTTCAATATATATCTCTGTATCCTTAGCTGGAGTAATCTTTTGGGGAATAAAGATTGAAGCAAATAAAATTATATAGATTATAAATCCGGCTAAGAGAGATAATACAAGGCCTCCAAGAATAGCGGATGAAAGAGAACCGTTCTTCTGAGGATCACCTTTATAATAATAATAGCTTCTGTGACCGTTAATTCTGTTGTAGTATACATACTTCTTTGCACCGCTGTAGGGAGTCTTCGAAACGTACGGACTTGTATATCCGCCTCCATGGGATCCGCCTCCCGATGAATGGTATGAAGATGATGAGGAGGATGAATGATATCCTCCACCGTGTGATCCGCCTCCGGATGAATGTGGCATTGTTACTTCTCCTTTACAAAAAACTACCTGCCGGTGACATGCCGACAGGTAATAAGTTTTATTTTACAACTCGTACTCTTAATACTCCGTCAATTTCCTTTAGCTTTTCAACAATATCGGAACCTACAGAGCTATCAATATCAAGCATGGTATATGCATAATCACCTCTTGATTTGTTAATCATATCTGAAATGTTGATACCTGCTTCACCGAATACGGATGTGAATTTCGCAATCATGTTTGCAATATTTTTATGCATTACCGCAACACGTCCGGCATTATCGCATACACCCATGTCACAGTTGGGATAATTAACCGAATTAACGATATTACCGTTCTCAAGATAATTCATCATCTCTTTAACAGCCATAACGGCACAGTTGTCTTCCGACTCCTCTGTTGAAGCTCCCAGGTGAGGAATCACGATACAGCCTTCTTTACCTGCTGTTGTGGGATTAGGGAAATCAGATACATATTTTCTGATCTTACCTGACTTTATTCCCTCAAGAACAGCCTTTTCATCACACAGAAGATCTCTTGCAAAGTTAAGGATGATAACACCGTCCTTCATCTTTGAGATAGCTTCCGCATTTATAGTATTCTTTGTGGAATCCAAAAGCGGAACATGGATTGTTATATAATCACATTCCGTAAAAATGTCGTCCACATTAACAACATGCTTAATCTCACGGCTGAGTTTCCAAGCCGCATCAACGGAGATATAAGGATCGTATCCGTATACTTCCATTCCGAAATGTCTTGCTGTATTGGCAACCTTTACACCGATGGCACCAAGTCCGATGATACCAAGTTTCTTGCCCATAAGCTCTGTACCTGCATACTGCTTCTTCTGCTTTTCGGCTGTTTTGGCAATATTCTCATCATCTGTAGCACTCTTAACCCATTCGATACCGCCTACAACGTCTCTTGCCGCAAGTAACATACCTGCAAAAACAAGTTCCTTAACACCGTTGGCATTTGCACCGGGAGTATTGAATACGATGATTCCCTTGTCAGCGCACTTATCAAGGGGAATATTGTTAACACCCGCTCCTGCTCTGGCAACACATAAGAGCTTATCGGGAAGATCCATATCATGCATAGCGGCACTTCTTACAAGTATACCTTCAGCATCATTGACATCCTCCGTCTTTGTATAGTCAGCTGAGAAATTATCCAGTCCGACATTTGAAATAGGATTAAGACAGTTATATTTGAAAGCCATTATGAATTCTCCTCCTCAAACTTCTGCATGAATGCAACCAGTTTCTTAACACCTTCGATAGGCATAGCATTGTAGATACTTGCTCTCATACCACCAACGCTTCTGTGGCCCTTGAGGCTCTCAAGTCCTTCTGCCTTTGCTTCGGCAACAAACTTAGCATCCAGCTCATCACTGCCTGTAACGAAAGGAACATTCATAAGAGATCTGTCTTCTTTAACTACCGTTCCCTTGAAGAGCTTGCTCTGATCAAGGAAATCGTAAAGGATCTTGGCCTTTTCTTCATTGCGCTTCTTCATAGCTTCAAGACCGCCCTGCTTGAGGAGCCACTTGAATACCTTACCGCAAATATAAATACCGTATGCAGGCGGTGTATTGTAAAGCGAATCATTGTCGGCATGTGTCTTGTACTTCATCATTGTAGGTGTTCCGGGAAGTACATCATCACTTATAAGATCTTCTCTGATGATAACAACCTGAACTCCGGCAGGACCGACGTTCTTCTGAACACCGGCATGAATCAAACCATACTTTGTTACATCAACAGGCTCTGAAAGGAAACATGAGCTCTGATCCGCAACTAAGATCTTGCCCTTTGTATCAGGTAATTTCCAGAATTTTGTACCGTAGATTGTGTTGTTCTCACATATATATACATAGTCCATATCATCTGTGATGGGAAGATCTGAACAATCGGGAATATATGAGAATGTCTTATCTGCCGAAGAAGCAAGTTCTACAGCCTCACCATAGATCTTTGCCTCGGCAAAAGCCTTTTTAGCCCACTGACCGGTAATAATGTAACCGGCTTTTTTATTCTTCATAAGGTTCATGGGAACCGATGCAAACACAAGGGAATCTCCACCCTGAAGGAATAATACCTTGTAGTTATCGGGAATATTCATAAGAGTACGAAGATCGGCCTCTGCATCCTTAATAATCTTGTCGTAGGTCTTGGATCTATGACTCATCTCCATTACGGACATGCCACTTCCGTTGTAATCCAACATTTCATCTGCAGCTTCTCTTAACACTTCTTCAGGCAGCACTGCGGGACCTGCTGAAAAATTATAAACTCTTGCCATTATCAAGACCTCCCTTTAATCATTGGCGCTTGTCACCATAACGTTTTTAATTTTACATTTAAAAATATCATAATGCAATATGATATTTTCATGAATTAACATACTAAATCGCCAAAATAATCATCATTCATGTATGACTACGGGTGTACCGACTTCCACCATTTCATAAAGCTCGGCCACCTTGTCTTTCGGTGTATTGATACAGCCGTGAGAACCTCCGTTTTTATATATCTCACCGCCGTATTCCACTCTCCAGCTGGAATCATGGATTCCGATACCTCTTACAACAGGCATCCAGTAACCCACGGGTTCGGCATAGCCCGGACCTCTGAGGGTTGCATTCTTCTGCTTTCTGTATATGTAATACACACCGGTTGGCGTTCCCTGATTCGTTGAAAGTTTTCCCGTAACTACAGGAGTCTCCAGCTTACATTTGCCTTTTTCGTAAAAGAACATCTTCTGTTCGGTCAGACACACCTCAACATATGTATCTCCGATGTCATTAAGTCCCGGATCTCCGTAATAAGATGTGTAGCTGGGCTCTCTGTTAAAACTCTCCTCGCCTTCATTGAAAGAATCGATGAAGAATTTCGTTTCCGCTTTAATATCAACCTTATTACCGTATGTACCTTTATCCAGATGAATCTCTTTGCCGTCATGAGTTACAAAATCATGATTGTTATAAGTATTGAAAGCATTGAGTTCATCCGTCAAAACATCATAGACAAGATTCTCATCCAGTTCTATTCCCTTGTCACCGAGAGTTATAACCGGCAGACCCTTTTCATCAACCTTGAGCATATCCGCAAGGCCTCTTCTGGAAAGAGTTATGGAATCATCACCCATGGTATATGTATAGGATCTGTTCTGAACGCCTTCAACCAGACTGTAGAGATTGATCATTTCTTTCTCCTCTGCCGTATAAGGCAATGAATCATAACATGAATCATCTACAGTGATATTGACCGCACCGTTTTCAATGCAGTCTCTGATATATTCATAGGCCTTATCCGCATTAAGGACTCTGATCTTGCCGTCATATAAGGCATATCCGTCCTCTTTCAATGCAATCGTCACAGTCTTATCCTCTTCCGAATACTCCGGAAGGAATGAATGCACTATTTCTTTAAGCTTTTCCTCATCAAATGAGGCCCTGGGACTAAGAATCTGTTTTGATTTCTCGTCCGTCAGATTTTCAATCCAGAGAAAAGTATTCTGTCCTGAGAGATAGCCCGAAAGCACTTCTTCAAAATCATACGTATAGTCTATATCCGCCGGATCGATACTGTACAACTTCCCGTCTATATCCACTATTACGTTGTCTGCATCAAAAGAATCATTAAGTTCCTTTGCTACCTGTTCCGACGTTTTACCGGTGCAGTATATACCGTTAATGTACGTTCCGTATGAAAAACCGTTTTTGTAATATACAGCAAGACCAATGTAAATGCCTGCAGCAGACAACAAAACTATCAAAAAGACCAGTCCTGCAATCTTAAGGAATTTTTTCATGTATTGTTTTACTTTGATCTGTTTTTCAGATCTTCCTCGTCAAATACCTCTGATATAGGAGCACCTGCCGGAACCATAGGGAACACGCTGTCATCCTTCTCAATCTTAACATCGATAAGAACGGGTCCCTTTGTCTCAATAGCTTTTCTGATTGCCGGTTCCACATCTTCTTTCTTAGTTACTTCTATTGCAAGGCAACCGAGTCCTTCGGCAACTTTGCAGTAGTTCACTTTATCCTCAAGCACGGTCTGTGAATATCTCTTCTCATAGAAAAGAGTCTGCCACTGACGTACCATACCGAGAACGTGATTGTTAATAACCACCTGAATAAGGGGAATATTGTATCTGGAAGCGGTTGCAAGCTCGTTCATGTTCATTCTGAAACATCCGTCACCGCCTATATTGATACATATCTTATCAGGATTACCTACCTGAGCACCTATGCAGGCACCGAGTCCGTATCCCATTGTTCCAAGTCCGCCACTTGATAAGAAGGTTCTGGGCTTGGAATATTTGTAATACTGAGCAGCCCACATCTGATGCTGTCCAACGTCGGTAGAAATAACCGCCTTACCTTCGGTAACTCTGTCTATGGTCTCTATTACATAAGGACAGGTAAGCTTTGATCTGTCATATGTAAGGGGATATTTTTCTTTAAGTCCTTTTACAAAATCCATCCATTCGGGATGTGACTGTTTCTCAAGCTTTGGAAGAAGATCCCTTAAGGAATCTTTGAGGTTACCGACAACGGATACTGTTGTTTTTACATTTTTGTTAATCTCAGCTGCATCAACGTCAAAATGAATTATTTTTGCATTTTTGCAGAACTTCTTGGCATTACCGATAACTCTGTCTGAGAATCTGGCACCAAGAGCAATGAAAAGATCACATTCCGTTGCACCAAGATTGCTGGCCTTGGTCCCGTGCATACCGATCATGCCTGTATATCTGTCACTGTTACCGTCAAAAGCACCTTTACCCATAAGAGTATCGCATACAGGCGCGTCCAGCATATCCGCAAGTGCCTTAACTTCTTCAGACGCTCCGGATGCTATTACGCCGCCGCCCACATATAAGAAAGGCTTTTTTGCAGCCTTCATAAGCTCGGCAGCTTTATCCAATTCCTTCTCTGTATATTTGTTATTGTATTCCGTTACAGAGGCAGGAGCAGGATTATACTCGCATGTATTGGCGGTAACATCCTTGGTGATATCCACTATTACAGGGCCGGGACGACCGCTTTTTGCAATCTTGAAGGCTCTTCTTATTGTGGGAGCAAGTTTCTTAACATCTTTTACAATGAATCCATGCTTGGTAACGGGCATGGTAACACCGACGATATCAACCTCCTGGAAGGAATCCTTACCCAGAGCGGGAAGGTTAACATTAGCCGTAATCGCAACAATCGGGATACTGTCCATATATGCCGTTGCGATACCGGTTACCAGGTTGGTGGCACCGGGGCCGGATGTTGCCATACATACACCCACCTTGCCCGTAGATCTGGCATAACCATCGGCAGCATGACTGGCACCCTGCTCATGACTTGTAAGAATATGTTTAATCTCCGGATGCTTATACAAAGCATCATATACGTTAAGGATTGTGCCTCCCGGATAGCCGAACACTGTATCGACTCCCTGCTCTTTGAGACATTCAACTACTATTTCAGAGCCTGTAAGTAACATTAAATAAAAACCTCCAATCAGATTTATCTGGGCAGTTCAAGAACCGCTCCCCTGTTAGCGCTGGTAACAAGAGCTCTGTATCTCTTCAGGTAACCTTTCTGTATTGCAGGTTCCTTAGGCGTCCAGCCCTTCTTTCTTTCTTCGAATTCTTCATCCGATATTCTTGCATTGATAGAATGATTCGGAATATCAATATCAATGATATCGCCTTCTTTGATAAAGGCAATGGGACCTCCCATGGCTGCTTCGGGAGAAACATGGCCGATGGAAGCGCCTCTGCTTGCGCCGGAAAAACGTCCGTCTGTAATGAGAGCAACAGATGCACCAAGTCCCATACCTGCAATGGCTGATGTGGGATTAAGCATCTCTCTCATACCCGGGCCACCCTTAGGTCCTTCATATCTGATAACCACAACGTCACCTTTGTTAATCTTGCCGCCTTTTATGGCTGCGATTGCATCTTCTTCACAATCAAAGACTCTTGCAGGGCCCGAATGCACAAGCATCTCGTCAACCACCGCACTTCTCTTAACAACACAGGTGTCGGGAGCAATATTACCTTTAAGTACCGCAATACCTCCGACTTCACTGTATGGATTGTCCAGAGGTCTGATTACTTCGGGATCGATTATTTCGTGTCCTTTTATGTTTTCTCCGACAGTCTTTCCTGTTACGGTAATCAAATCTGTATTAAGAAGATTTTTCTTTGTCAATTCGTTCATAACTGCATAGACACCGCCGGCTTCATTAAGATCTTCCATATAAGTAGGACCTGCGGGAGCCAGATGACAAAGATTGGGAGTCTTTGCACTGAGTTCGTTGGCTATGCTTACATCAAGTTCGATTCCGCATTCATGTGCAATAGCAGGCAGATGAAGCATGGAATTAGTTGAACAGCCGAGAGCCATATCAACCGTAAGTGCATTCATAAATGCCTCTTTTGTCATAATATCTCTGGGCTTGATGTCTTTCTTGATCAGTTCCATAATCTGCATACCCGCATGCTTTGCGAGTCTGATTCTTTCGCTGTATACGGCAGGTATCGTACCGTTGCCTCTAAGGCCCATACCGATAGCCTCTGTAAGACAGTTCATGGAATTGGCTGTATACATACCCGAGCATGAGCCGCATGTGGGACATACTTTATTCTCATATTCGGTAAGTTTTTCTTCACTGATAAGTCCGGCAGCTTCCGAGCCAACCGCTTCAAACATGCTTGAAAGGGATCTCTTACATCCGTCAACATGTCCTGCAAGCATGGGACCGCCTGATACAAATATGGTGGGAACATTCACTCTTGCAGCCGCCATAAGAAGTCCCGGTACGTTCTTATCACAGTTGGGTATACATACCATACCGTCAAATCTGTGGGCCTCCATCATACATTCGGTAGAGTCGGCAATAAGATCTCTTGTAACAAGAGAATACTTCATACCCACATGTCCCATGGCAATACCGTCACATACGGCAATAGCAGGGAATACAACCGGAGTTCCTCCGGCCATTGCGATACCGAGCTTAACGGCTTCCGTAATCTTATCCAGGTTCATATGTCCCGGAACAATCTCATTATATGAACTTACTACAGCAACCAGAGGCTTGCTTAATTCCTCCGCCGTATATCCCAGTGCGTTATACAAAGAACGTCCGGGAGCCTGTTGTTTACCAAGTTTTGCTTCGTCACTTCTCATATAGCTTTCCTCCAAACATGCATTTAAACAACTATATCATATTTAGTTGCTAAATTAAATATTGGCAGTCACCAGATCGCCCATTTCTGAGCAGCTGACCTCTTTCATTCCTTCGGACATTATATCCACCGTTCTGTATCCTTCATCCAGAACCTTATTTATTGCATCTTCAATAGCCTTAGCTTCCTCATGAAGATCAAAACTGTATTTAAGCATCATAGCCGCACTTAATATGGTAGCGAGAGGATTGGCAATGTTTTTGCCCGCGATATCGGGAGCCGATCCGTGACTGGGCTCGTAAAGACCGAACTTCGTATCGTTCATACTTGCGGATGCCAGCATTCCTATGGATCCGGTAACCATACTTGCTTCGTCGGACAAAATATCTCCGAACATGTTCTCCGTAAGGATAACATCAAACTGTGCGGGATCCTTAACAAGCTGCATTGCACAATTATCAACCAGCATATGCTCAAGTGTTACATCGGGATAATCCTTTGCCACTTCTTCGGCAATCTTTCTCCATAATCTTGAAGAATCAAGCACATTGGCCTTATCCACGCTTGTAACTTTTTTATTTCTTACTCTTGCTATTTCAAATGCTTTAACAGCTATTCTTCTTATCTCACTCTCTGTGTAAGTAAGAGTATCTATGGCCTTCTTCTCGCCATTCTCTTCCACGGTCTTTCTTTCTCCGAAATAAAGACCACCGGTAAGTTCTCTCATTATAAGCATGTCAAAACCGGCCTTGCTTATCTCCTCCTTAAGAGGACAGGCTCCGCGAAGCTGTGGATATAAGACTGCCGGTCTTAAGTTGGCAAAGAGATTAAGAGCTTTTCTTATGGCCAAAAGCCCCGCTTCAGGTCTCTTGGAAGGCTCCAGCTTATACCAGGGTGATGTGGATGTATTACCGCCGATGGAACCCATAAGTACCGCATCGGATTCCTTGCAGACATTTATTGCCTCTTCTGTTAACGGCACTCCGTGAACATCAATGGAAGCTCCACCCATCAATACATCCTTATAAATGATATCGTGTCCGTATTTTTCGGCCACTTTATCAAGAACTTTTCTTGCCTCTCTTACAATCTCTGGACCTATTCCGTCGCCGCTGATACTTGCTATATTTAAAATCATATATATGCCTCCCGTATATAAAAATTCGCTATTTAATATATTAGCACAATTTTATATATTCATTGCATATATAACATTTATACTTTTCATAACTCCAAGTTATCATAAGCCAAAGCAAACAATTGACAATACCCTTACAGTTCTTTAAGCATATATATCAGCTCCTGATAATCCGTGAATCTTGATCTGAATCCTTTGGGATTTCTTCCGAATTCTGCAAAACCGGCTTTTTTATATAGCGATATTGCTGCCGGATTGTCCGCAACAACATTCAGCTCAATCTGCTCATATCCCGCTTCCTTCGCGCAGCTTATGCATGCGGATAAAAGGGCAGAGCCGATACCCAGATTCCAGAATTCTTTTGCGACACTTATACCAAAATCAACACGGTGACATATTTTGTATTTGTTCCCGATAGATGACAGACCTGCAAGGCCCGCTATCTTACCGTCTGTCTCCGCAAGAATCTCTATTTCCCGGTCACTGTCCTCTTTTTCTTTTAAAAATGACGCCTCTTCTTCTGCCGTTACCGCGCTCTCATCCGGATAAGACAGGAGATTGTCCGTCTCTTCATGTGTCAGATTAAAAATATCCAGTACCGCCTTGCCGTCTGCTTCCGTACAATTTCTGAGTATACATTCTCTTCCGTCTTTAAGTTCAATCTTCTCATAATATTTCATTATGTTTGCCTCTCATTCTATGATTATCAATCTGCAGTCTGCTTTTTTACATCAAAAAAGCTCCCACAAAGTGGAAGCTTCTTTTTGAATTTATCATATATACGTTGATCTAAATCCCCGCCTTCTTATGACTCAGCTTTTTCAACCTGTGAAATAGCCGATTTGTTCATAGGAATACGGCAATTCTTGTTGTTACCGAATTCAACAATAACAGTATCATCCGCAATATCAATAATCACGCCATAAAAACCACTTGTGGTAAGTACGCTGTCACCGATTGCAAGATCGGAAAGCATAGCTTTTGTTCTCTTCTGTTCGTCCTTGGATGGCTTCACCATCATAAAATAAATTATCAGTCCGAAGACAACTATGTAAATTACGAGCATAACGCCCTGGTTATTTGCTAAAAAATCTGCCATTGTTACTTCTCCTTAGTTTTTTAATAATTAGTCATATCTTACAGGATTTAATCGCTTTGCGCAATACCCTCGAGTTTTTTCTTTTTATATGAAGCGAAGTCTCCCGCATCAAGAGCATCTCTGATTTCTTCCATCATGGTATTGTAAAAATACAGGTTATGCATAACGCAAAGACGCATGCCCAACATCTCTTTTGCCTTAAGCAAATGTCTTATGTAGGCTCTTGAAAATCTTCTGCAGGCAGGACAACCGCAGCCCTCTTCTATAGGCCTTGAATCTTTTTCATATTTTGCATTAAAAAGATTGAGCTTGCCTTCATTGGTGTATACATGTCCGTGTCTTCCGTTACGTGTGGGATACACACAGTCAAAGAAGTCCACACCTCGCTCCACGCCTTCCAGTATATTGGCAGGAGTTCCCACACCCATAAGATATGTGGGCTTGTTCTGAGGAAGATAAGGAACGGTTTCCTCCAGCACGTGATACATCTCTTCATGAGATTCGCCAACAGCCAAACCGCCGATTGCATATCCGTCCAGATCCATATCACTTATGGTCTTAGCATGATTAATTCTTATATCATCAAATACAGCTCCCTGGTTGATTCCGAAAAGCAGTTGATTCTTATTGATGGTATCCTCCAGACCGTTAAGTCTGTCCATCTCTTTTTTACATCTTTCAAGCCATCTTGTGGTACGTTCCACCGAGGGAAGCACATAACTCTTCTCAGCCTTGGATGGCGGGCACTCGTCAAAGGCCATGGCTATGGTAGATCCGAGATTGGACTGAATCTGCATGCTTTCTTCCGGACCCATGAATATTATTCTTCCGTCCACATGGCTGTGGAAAGTTACACCTTCTTCTTTTATCTTACGAAGACCTGCCAATGAAAAGACCTGAAATCCTCCGCTGTCAGTAAGAATGGGCCTGTCCCAGTTCATGAATTTGTGGAGACCGCCCATTTCTTTAATCAGCCCGTCACCGGGCCTTACATGAAGGTGATAAGTATTGGACAGTTCCACCTGACACTTAAGATCTTTCAGATCAAAAGCATCCACCGCTCCCTTAATGGCAGCCGCAGTTCCCACATTCATGAATACGGGAGTCTGCACAGTGCCGTGAACGGTTTTGAACTCTGCTCTTTTTGCTCTTCCTTCAGTTTTTATCAAATTGTATTCTGCCATATATTACTATTACAGACTGTCTATGAATTCCTCAAGACAGATATTTTTGTCATGTATAATCGTAGCTGCTTCCACTCCGACGTATCTGAAATGCCACGGCTCATAGATTATACCTGTAATATCCTCCTTTTCCTTTGGATATCTGAGTATAAAACCATATTTATATGAATTATCCCTGAGCCATTTGCCGGCTTCGGTATCTCCGAATCCCGCACTGAGATCGGTGTAATAATCACAGACAATATCAAGAGCAAGTCCCAACTGATGCTCACTGGTTCCCGGAACGGTTACAACAGCTGATGCTTCCTTGTAGGCATCCATGTAAGAATAACCGCTTGCTATATATCTCTGCATTTTTCTCTCGAATAGTTTTTCCTGCAAAGCTATATCTCTGTAAGGCGACATTACAATAAGAGTAATTCCGTCTTCGGCGGCATCTTTGAACATCTTTGTCAGAGGTTCAATAATACGCTCATCGCACTTCATGGCACCCTTTATGGTTCCGAGAGTAAAAGTATAATCATCAGGGATGGTGTGTGTCTTATTAACCAGTGTAAGATTCCAGTCACTCTTGTTAAACTGGGGAGTCTCGGGAACAATCTCCTCTGCAGGAGTTGTCTCTTCCTGCTTTTCTTCCACTTCCACTTCGCCTTCTCTTGATGCGATAAGGTCGTCCAGACCGGCCATTTCATTGCCGTCTCTTGCCTGCATCAGTTCTTCGGGAGTCAGATCGTTAGCCGATTCCGGATCCTTCATATAGGCATCGTAAAGAGAATCATAGTCAACCACATCATTGTAGGATTCAGCAGAAAAACTCGTATTAATAAAAGTAATGCACACAACAGTAAGAGCAACGGCGATTCTCCATACAGGAGTCTTTAAGTGGCGCCATATTGCCCCAAAAATAACATAAACAGCCAAAATACAGGCAGCTATGAAAAGACCTGCCTTACCTTTGGCTGCTAATTTACGAAGTTTCTTTATCTGTTTGGCATATCCGTCTGACGAAGCCATTTTTACACCCCACACAACATAAGAATTATTTATAATCCTTTAGGAATACTATAGCATATATCGGTCAGATACAACAACGACTTTATGTTAACAATTTTATAAAATAGAAAATCAACAGATGTAGCGGATAAATGCAGTAATAAAACCACTTATTCAGCTGTCTTCCTTTACTTCCGTCATAAAAATATATAAGGACATAGGATATCATTCCCAGCATCTCTCCCGTCACGCTGGAGAATAACTGTTTAAAGAATGCCAAGGGATCGAATACATAACCGTTCCCTTTCAGATACCATTGCAAAGCATGAAAGAAAATAAAGACTATAGGCGGTAGAACAATCATCTTGTAATAATCGTCAATACAGAGATATGTCAGAAGAATAAGCAGCACTCCCGCCATGCCGTAATCGGATTTTAAAAAATATGCTGACAAAGCTACAAGCGAACAAAGAATATATGCCGGCCATTTTGTTTCCCCAAAAGACTCAACAATATATATCGATATTGCTCCGAGAGCAAGGGTAAAAAATACATTCTGTGAGCCCTTGTCAAAGAACACCCCTTCATGAACCAAATCAAAGGGTATCTCGGATATGAAAGCAAACAAGGCAAGATTACGGATGTATTTAAGCTTGTTGGATGAACGCTTCATCCCATCCGCCACCATGTATGCAAATATATAAAAGGCAAATCTTCCGATAAACCTGCCGACTCTGTAAAGGTCCCCTGCCCATTTGAATGTTATGACTCCTTTTTGCACATAATACAAAAACAAAAGTGCAAAAAAATGATCAATTATCATGGAAGCAAAAGCAACATTCTTAAGAACCGATTTGGATACGGTTCCACCCGCGTTAACTGTATAATCACCCATCTTGGCGTCCACCATTATAATTTATGGAAAATAATGCAGTTGGGCTTTTCCACCTTAATCTCTTTCTGATTCATCACAATAAGCTTCTTCTCTATATCTACCGTAAAGAAAGTAAGTGTATCTGATTCGTGATTAAGGCTTACCAGATGTCTGTTATCCGGGAAAAGTGCAACGTCCTTGGGATAATCACCGGATATCGGCAGACAGAACATCTTGTCAAGCATTCCTGTCTCATTGTCTATTTCATACATAACAACGGAATTGTCTCCTGCATTGGAACTGAGCATATAATTGAAGTCATAAGAAAGAGACAATGCACTTGCTGCCGCATTGGAAGCATGATAATCATTAAGGGTCGATATGGTCTGTATCTTCTCAAATTCAGGCGCGCCGTTTTTATCCTCATAAGAGTACACATCTATATAATTCTTAAGCTCATGAACTATATACATGTATCTGCCGTCTTTTGAGAACTTAATGTGTCTTGGAGCACTCTCCTGCTCACTGTGAATGATGTCAAGAAGCTTGAGCTTACCTGTTGTATGATCCACACTGTATACGTCCGTATAATCCATTCCAAGATCTGCGGCACAGAGGTATTTGTTGTCTCTGGTCATTTTTACACAGTTAACATGAGGTCTGAAATTACGTTCGGCGATATTACCCCAGCCTTTATGGAATATCTCATCGCAAATTCCGTCAAAAGAACCGTCTTCCTTAAGCTTAAGAACAGTAATCTTACCGTCATGATAACCTGCCACAAAGAGGAATCTGTCTTCATAGTCCGTGGAAAGGTAGCATCCTCTCATACCGTTGATGGTGGAATTGCCAACGATAGTAAGACTTCCGTCGGCTTCTATCTTGTAGCCCTCTACTCCGAAATCGGTTATGGAATAGAGAAATTTCCTGTTATGAGAGATGGTCACATAAGATGAATTGGTTATTTTTACCCTGTCTTTAAGAGTGAATCTGCCGTTTTCCATATCCACGTCATATATGGTAATTCCGTGGTCGTCTCCCTGGGTATATGTGGACACATAAGCAACGTATTTATCCTTCATATCGATTCCTTTCCCAAACAACTATTATTCAAGTAATAATTATAGTATAATTCGCGAAATTTTTGTATCTATTTAGTCTATTTTCTATTATAATATTGCTGGTGCGCATTTTGGATAGCGATGCCCATTTTTTTGCTATGGAGGATACTGCATTGAATAATAAGTTGATTGATCTTCAACATATTACAAAATCATTTGACGGTGATCTGGTTCTGGACGATCTCGATCTCTATATCAGAGAGAACGAGTTTCTTACTCTTCTCGGCCCTTCAGGCTGCGGTAAAACAACCACATTAAGAATCATCGGTGGTTTTACAACTCCCGATAAAGGATGCGTATTGTTCAACGGTGAGGACATTACCAATCTTCCGCCAAACAAGAGACAGCTTAATACAGTATTCCAGAAATACGCCCTTTTTACACATATGACCATCGAAGACAATATTGCCTTCGGTCTTAAGATAAAGGGCAAGACAGACAAATATATCAAAGATAAGATAGATTATGCTCTTAATCTCGTTAATCTTAAGGGTTACGGGAAAAGAATGCCCGACTCTCTCTCCGGCGGCCAGCAGCAGCGTATTGCCATTGCCAGAGCGATCGTTAACGAACCCAAGGTGCTTTTGCTTGATGAGCCTCTGGGTGCGTTGGATCTTAAATTACGTCAGGACATGCAGTATGAGCTTATCCGTCTCAAAAAAGACCTGGGTATCACTTTCATCTATGTTACACACGATCAGGAAGAAGCCCTTACCATGTCTGACACCATCGTTGTAATGAATCAGGGCTATATCCAGCAGATAGGAAGTCCCGAAGATATATATAACGAGCCCGAGAATGCTTTTGTTGCCGACTTCATCGGCGACTCCAACATAATAGACGCCGTATTCATACATGATGAACTTGTATCCATACTGGGAGCCAATTTCCCCTGTGTCGACACAGGTTTCGGCAATAACAAGCCTGTAGACGTTGTAATCCGTCCCGAAGATGTGGTCCTTACCGTTCCCGAAAAAGGAATTATCACGGGAAAAGTAACCGATCTTATCTTCAAGGGTGTTCATTACGAAATGTCTGTTATGGCCTGCGGTTTTGAATGGCTTGTGCACTCTACCACCATGTTCCCTGTAGGAGCTGAGGTGGGTATAAATGTGGATCCTTTCAACATCCAGATTATGAACAAGCCCGCCAGCGAGGATGAGGAGGCCATAAGCATTGAAGAATAACAAGATTAAGATACTTACATGGCCGTATCTTTTCTGGGCTGTAGCCTTTATAGTTATCCCTCTTCTGATGATATTCTATTACGGACTTACAGACAGAAGCGGTGCTTTTACATTTGAGAATATAGCAGCCATTGCTACTGCGGAACACGCCAAAGCTCTTTGGCTTTCACTGGGGCTTTCTCTGATTGCCACCGTGATATGCCTGCTTTTGGGCTATCCTCTCGCATCAATACTGGCTCACCTTAACAGCAAGACCAATGTAATCCTTTTCATATTCATCCTCCCCATGTGGATGAACTTCCTGTTAAGAACTCTGGCTTGGCAGACTCTGCTTGAAAAAACGGGAGTGATTAACACCATTCTCTCCCTTATAGGGTTGCCCACCATCAATATAATCAACACCGGCGGAGCCATAGTCTTGGGTATGGTATATAACTTCCTTCCCTTTATGGTACTGCCCTTATACAATTCAATAACAAAGATAGATGACGACGTTATCAATGCCGCAAGAGATCTGGGAGCCGACAGATTCCAGACCTTTATGAGGGTTATTCTTCCTCTTACTGTTCCCGGAATCATATCCGGTATAACAATGGTATTTGTTCCCTCATTAACATCCTTCGTTATAAGTACAATACTTGGCGGAAGCAAGATCCTTCTTATAGGTAACGTTATCGAAGAACAGTTCACACATACAGGGAACTGGCAGCTTGGTTCCGGTCTGTCCATCGTACTGATGCTCTTTATTATCATCAATATGATATGCAGTGCAATATTTGATAAAGACAGTGAAGGGGGTGTTCTGTAATGAAAACAATTAAGAAGATCTATCTTACATTAATACTGATCTTTCTCTATGCACCCATACTTACACTTATTGTTTTGTCATTTAACTCAAGCAAAACCAGAGCTAAATGGGGCGGCTTTTCTATTAAATGGTACGGCTCACTCTTCAAAAACGAAGATATTATGCAGGCACTCTATACAACCCTGCTGATAGCCCTTTTGTCATCCTTGATAGCTACAATAATAGGACTTGCGGCCTGCATAGGCTTAAGACATTTTAATAAGACCAGTAAGTCAATTGTTATAGGCGTTACAAATATCCCCATGCTTAACGCGGATATCGTTACAGGTATATCCCTTATGCTTCTCTTCTTAAGTATGGGATTGAAGTTCGGGTTCGGCACAATACTTTTAAGTCACATTACTTTTAATATTCCATATGTAATACTCAGTATTATGCCGAGAATGAACAAGCTTAATGTACATACATATGAGGCAGCCTTGGACCTTGGAGCCAATCCTCTCTATGCCTTCTTCAAAGTGGTACTCCCCGATCTTATGCCGGGCATCCTCAGCGGTTTTCTTCTTGCCTTTACAATGAGCCTTGATGATTTTATTATTACTCACTTCACAAAGGGCGCGGGTATAGATACACTTTCAACCAAGATCTATACAGAAGTTAAAAAGGGTATAAAGCCTGAGATGTATGCTTTATCCACCATCATATTCATTGCGGTACTGATACTTCTTCTTTTGATCAACAAGCCTTCAAAAGATGACAAGGATAACAAGCAGGTTCAGGTAATAGCGACCATTTAAAAGACATCAAAAAAGCACAGTCTGAAATCTGACTGTGCTTATTTTTATGATTATTTAGACTTTACTTCTTCCCAGAAAGAATTGTAAAGGTCGTCTCCTTCTGTTCCCAGATAACTGTATGTCTCAAGCTGATACTGTGACAGATCGGGGAATGCAATCTTTGAATTCTTGATGTCCTCGTCCTCGATCAGCTTTTGAGCAGCTTCATTGGGTGTTGAATATGTGATGTATTCAAAATTCTTGAGTGCAATATCGGGTCTGCACATGAAATCAATGAATTTCTCGGCATTTTCCATATTGGCAGCATTCTTGGGAATTACCCAGCAGTCAAGCCATACATTGGTTCCTTCCTTGGGGATAACATATTCAAGATCCGGATTCTCTCTCTGAGTAAAGATTGCTTCACCGGAATATATAACACCCATGGCCGCCTCATTACCGATCATCTTATCTCTTACCTGATCCACAACATAAGCCTGAACCAGAGGCTTCTGAGCAATAAGATCGTCCGTTGCCTTTCTGAGTTCATTCTCATCCATGGTATTCATTGAATAGCCGTTTTTTCTGAGGGCAACCATAAGAGCATCTCTTACTGAATCCTGCATAAGAATATTGTCAGCGTACTTCTCATCCCAAAGGATATTCCAACTGTCCACAGGTTCATCTACCATTGTCTTATTGTAGAGAATACCTACTGTACCCCAGCAATAAGGAACAGCATATTTGTTCTCGGGATCGAATCCCTTTGCAGACTCATAATACTGCTTACCTATATTGGATGAGTTGGGGATATTCTCCCAGTTGATCTCCGCAAGAAGATCGTTTTCTATCATCTTTTCAATCATATAATCCGAAGGACAGATAACATCGTAAACCGTTGCACCTGACTCAACCTTTGGATACATGATCTCATTGGTCTCAAATTCATCATAAACAACCTTGATTCCCGTCTCTTCCTCAAACATATCGATTGTATCGGGATCAATGTATTCGCCCCAGTTGTACACAACAACCTCGCCGTTCTTTCCTGCCTGGCTTCCACAGCCTGCAAGAGTAAATGCTGCCAAAACAACAGCTAAGCCAAAGACAATTTTTTTCTTCAACCCATTCTCCTCCTATAAAACTACTTGTTTTCAGCAAACTGAAATATTTATATCACAATTGACCCCCTGACGCAATAATTATTTGAGTCTTGTCTGCAATAAAAAAGTGCCCGCCGATCGGCAGGCACTTATCTATGAACCTATAAGCACAACAACGCTTCTGTCTTTTACTATGAGTTTCTTGGAATCTTCAAGCGGAATCGGTGAAGTCATGTTCTCATCGGCCGTATTGAAGACGATTTTCCAACTTTTACCGGATTTAAGCTTTGGAAGGGCAAATGTGTGACTGGACCAATGCATATTAAAGGCCATATAGATAAAGTTACCGTTCTTCACCTTATCCCCGGGATCCGCATTTTCAGCGACATCTCCGTATCCTTCAGCATAAAGGGCCGCAAAATGTCTTGAAAGGATATCCGTCTCCAGTTTCCACGCCTCTTCTCCGTGATATGAAAGATCAGGAAAGCCACAGGAAGCGTAATCATTCATTCTGAACGGTCTGTCCATATGAAGGATCTTGTGCTTTCTTCTGAACTCAAGAACCTTCTTATAGAAGTCATATATATCTTTATTCTTCTCCAGGTCGTTCCAGTTAAGCCAGGTTGTGGCATTATCAAGACAATAAGGATTATTATTGCCCTTCTGGCTGTTACCGAATTCGTCACCACCGAGAATCAGAGGAGCACCCTGAGACAGTACGTTAAGCATTATGGCATTTTTAATCTGCCTTCTTCTCAATCTGTTTACAGCTTTTCTGCTTGTTGGTCCTTCGAATCCGCAGTTCCAAGACGCATTGTAGGGATTACCGTCCCTGTTGTTCTCACCGTTGGGTTCGTTATGCTTTCTGTCATAACTTACAAGGTCCATAAGGGTAAATCCGTTACTGTTGGTAACATAGTGGACTCTTGCCAGCTTATTGTCTATATCCTTCATATGATTAAGGACACCCTGAAGCTGACCTTCATCACTCTTCAAGAATCTTCTCATGTTAAACATGAATTCATCGTTGCATTCCGCAAGATTCTTGTAATTGGGTCTTATGCCGGCATATATATCATCTGCAGGAAAACCGTAGTAAATAAGTTTTGTATTGGCAAACATGGGCTCAGTACCAAGCAGTGCCAGCGGTATGTTATCCCCCATCAGATGGAAACCGTCAACATGGTATTCCTTTACCCAGAATTTCAGAGCTTCAAGTATAACTGCCTGTTTCACACCCGCAGGGAAATAGAACTGCATCACCAGCTCCATATGAGCATCATGAACAGCTCTCACAAGTTTGTGAAAACTCTCCGAAGGATTAAGTCCCGGCTCAGCATAAGAAGCCTTGGGAGCAAAATAATACCCCTCTTTATATCCCCAATAATTAAGCTTAGGAATATCTTCTTTGTAAGCATCCACCACAGTCTGCTCATCCGGCTGTTTTACTTCTTCCAACTCAATGAATTCATAAGCAGGCATCAGTTCCAGAGTGGTAACCCCCAATTCCTTAAGGTATGGAAGTTTTTCCTCCACGCCCGCAAATGTACCGGGATATGTAACTCCACTGGAAGCATGTCTTGTAAATCCTCTTACATGAATCAGATAGAATACCGAATCGGCATAATTAATCATTGCGGGACATTTTCGTCTTTTGAACTTGTCTTCCAGAATAAAGCCGGAATAGAGTTTCTTGGGAGTCTTGCCCCACTTCTCATTGCCCATTACAACCTTACAGTAAGGATCGCAGAATTCCTCTTCCCCCTGGTAAAAATTGTAATAACAGTTTTCGGTATCAATCCCCGTGATTTTAACGCAATAGATATTGCCTATTCTGTTGTTTTCCCTAAAAGCTACTCTTAATTCTTTTTTTGTTTTTTTATCATATAAGACTATTCCACCGGGTTCGTCTCCCGACAGTACTACCGCAAAATTGGCAGTCCCCTCCCCTGTCATATAACAGCCAAGGGGATATGGGTTACCGGTTGTAATCTTAATGTTATCTGTCATAACTGATTCTCCAATCATTTTGGACACTCTAACTAATTTTATCATAATTCCATTGATATTTGGCAAAATTATCTATACAATTAAATCAGTTGATAAAGCTAACAACGAGGCTTATCCCATTAATTAACGGAGGATCGATATGTCAAATATGAAAGAGCCCGAAGAGGCAATGAGCGTAGAAATAGAACTTGAGGACGGAACTGTGGTCAACTGTGAAGTATTGACCATTCTTACGGTTGCCGGAGAAGACTATATAGCACTTCTCCCGGAAGGCCAGGAGGACAAAGATGAGGCCGATGTATGGTTCTACGGTTATTCCGAGAATCCGGATGACCCCAACGAAGAACCGGTACTCTCCTACATCGAAGATGACGATGTATACGAAAAGGTGGCCGACGCCTTCGACGAATACCTGGACGAATGCGAATTTGATAATCTGGAATAGACCAAAAGGAGCTGCTTTGCAGCTCCTTTTGATTTTCCCGCCCATCGCTCGCATATAGTTAATGATGCGTATTTGTGCTATATTATAAGGGATTCAGGAGGTATTAAGTTATGTCTGACAGACCATTGGGAAGAAAAAAGAATGTAACAGATAACGGAAGCGGTGTATATAAACGCGGCGAAGGACTGGGAAGCGGACCTGTAGGTTCAGGTTCACACACATCAGGCAGTTCATCCTCTAATAACCGCGAGGTTTATTCATCCGGCAGTTCCGGTAAAGGAGGAAGAACAAGTCCTCTTATCTTTATAATAACAATAGCGTTAATTCTCTTATGCGGAGGCGGCGGAGTCGGTGCCCTGCTTGGCGGTGATTCGGACAGTGATTACGTTAGTGAAGCACAGTCTCCTCAGGGAATAGCTGACAGTTCTTCTGCAGGAATTGATTCATTCGGAGCCGGTTCTCTTCTCGGAGGCCTTTTCGGCAACGGTTCATATAGCGGTGGAAGTGCTGCGGCATGGAGCGGTGAAGCCAATACAGGAAAGCTCAATACTTCTGTTGCAGCCGGTGCAAGAGCAAAACGCACAAATATAAAAGGTAATGGCGACGATGTCATGACCATTATGGTATATATGTGCGGAACAGATCTTGAAAGTCGAAGCGGAATGGCTTCCAAAGACATTAAGGAGATGTTGGCGGCTGATATAGATGATAATGTTAATCTCATCATCTATACCGGCGGATGTAAGAAATGGCAGAATAATACCATAAGCAATTCCAGCAATCAGATATATCAGATTCAGGGACAGACTATGAGATGTCTAAAAAACGATCTCGGCTCTGCAGCCATGGTGGATCCCGCTACCCTTTCCGGATTCATCAAATGGACCGCATCCAACTTCCCTGCCAACAGATATGAACTTATTCTTTGGGATCACGGCGGCGGATCAACCAGCGGATACGGATATGATGAAAAATATGCTTCAAAAGGAGCCATGTCTCTTGCCGGTATCAATACCGCTCTAAAAGACAGCAACGTTAATTTTGATTTTGTTGGTTTTGATGCCTGTCTTATGGCAACGGTTGAGACAGCACTTGTTGTATCCAACTACAGCGATTATCTCATAGCATCCGAAGAGACCGAGCCCGGCATCGGATGGTATTATACCGACTGGCTTAAGGCTGTTTCCGACAATACATCAATGTCGACCCTTGAAATCGGTAAAAATATTATTGATACATTTACCGATGCATGTGCACAGAATGCCAGTGGCCAAAAGACCACTCTCTCACTGATTGATCTGGCGGAGCTTGGTGCAACGGTTCCATCAGAATTGGCATCTTTCTCAAAAGATACCTCTGAAATGATTAAGAATAAGGAATATAAGACCGTATCCGATGCAAGAGGTCAGACCAGAGAATTTGCAACTTCTCACAAACTTGATCAGGTGGATCTTGTTGATTTTGCTTCCCGTATCGGTACAGATGAAGGTAAAGCTCTGTCCGATGCTCTGCTGGGCTGTGTCAAGTACAACAGAACAAGTGCCGGTATGACCAATGCTTACGGCCTTTCAATATATTTCCCATATAAAAAGGCTTCAAAAGTCGACAGCATGGTAAATACATATGAAGCAATAGGTATGGATGAAGAATACAGCAAATGTATTCAGGATTTCGCTTCTCTGGAAGTTGCGGGACAGGTTGCTGCAGGCGCTTCCTCATCTCCCATTGGTTCACTGTTTGGGACACAGGATTACGGAAGCAGTTCATCTTCACTTGATTCGGTGGATATGATTTCTCAGTTGCTGACAAGCTTTATGGGCAGTGATTTCACATCCGTATCCGGTTTGTCTTCATCCAACACTTCTTTCCTGGGAAGAAGTCTTGATATAGACAGCGCAGCGGAATATATTGCATCCAGTCATTTCGATCCCGGTTCAATCGAATGGGTTACAGACGAAAACGGTAATGACGTCATAGCACCCTCCGAAGAACAATGGTCATATATCAAAGATCTAGAACTCAATGCTTTCTACGATGACGGTAGCGGCTATATCGACCTGGGACTTGACAATGTATTTGAATTCAATGATGACGGTGAGCTTATGGCTCCCGATGATAAGACCTGGATCTCCATCGAAGGACATCCTGTAGCTTATTATCATCTTGATACACAGGGTGATGCCGATTCCTATATCATTACGGGAAGGGTTCCCTGCTATCTGAACGACGTAAGATGTGACCTGATCATTGCTTTTACATCCGAAAACGAAGACGGATTTGTAGCCGGTGCAAGATTCGACTATGTGGAAGGCGAGACAGACACCATAGCCAAGAATATGACATCCCTTGAGATTGGTGACAAGGTAGATTTCATATGTGACTACTACGGTTACGACAAAAAATACAATGACAGTTATCTCTTAGGCGATAGCCTTACAATTAATAAAGACATGTCGGATCTTCAGATAAGCAACACTTATGTAGGCGACAACGATATGCTGATTACCTACTGCTTCACTGATATCTATGGTCAGAAATATTGGACCGATACATTAACTTATTAAATCCAAAAGAAGTGCTCACTGTGTGAGCACTTCTTTTTTATCTTCATTCATCATATTCGCCGTATTCGCATGCGATACGTGTGGCTTATATTTGAAACTTCCCAATTCAGACTAAACAATCGACAAAATATCTTCAGGCTGTTTTGCCAGATAATCGGCTCCGGAGGTCTTCAGTTCCTCTTCACTTCCATAGCCCCAGAGGACACCGATACTTTTAAGTCCGTTCTCCTTGGCACCGATGATATCATGACTGCGGTCGCCGATCATAACGATCCGGTCTCTGTCACAGTCTCCCATATCTTTCAAAAGTGCAGTAATAACATCGGCTTTCTTGCTGATCTTACCATCCATGCTCGCAGCACCTATATGATCAAAATACTGCCTGAGCTCAAAATGTTCAAGGATACGTATCGCAAAATCAACTCTCTTTGATGTTGCCAGTGCGATCACATACCCTCTCTTTTTTAATTCCTCAAGCAATGAGGGAATGCTTTCATACAAAACATTTTCAAAGATGCCCTTATCTTTAAAATATTCCCTGAAATACACAATGGCTTTTTCACACTGTTCGTCGTTAAAACCATAATATTTAGGGAAGGATTCCGTAAGAGGCGGACCGATAAAGGTATACAGTTTCTCTCTTTCTGTCTCATGTATATCGAATTTTTCCAGTGCATACATTACCGAATTGGTAATCCCTATTCCGGGATCCGAAAGTGTTCCGTCCATATCGAACAGACAATATTTATATCTCAATTTATAATACTCCTTACTAAAATATTGCCATGGTGAACCGAGACAGCTCTGGGTCACACTGTGATGATATCCGCTGTTTTAGATCCTGTCATATTGATAAGAGAATCCGGTGCCAGTTCAACCTGATAACCCACTTTTCCGGCACTTACATATATTCTGTCCAGATCCTTTGCCGTCTCATGTATAAAGGTCGGGAACTGTTTTTTCATCCCTATGGGTGAACAGCCGCCGTGAACATATCCTGTCAGCGGAAGAAGTTCTTTTTGCTTAATCATATCGATTGATTTTTCGCCTGCAGCCTTGGCTGCTTTCTTAAGGTCAAGCTCCGCCATAACGGGAACAACAAATACATAATATGCCCCGCTCTTCCCCTGAGTCACCAGGGTCTTGAATACTCCCCCGCTGTCTTCACCCAGGATCCCTGCAATCTCTTCCCCTGTAAGTTCAGGATTGGGCTCATATGTATGGCTCTCATAAGGAATCTTCTTTCCGTCAAGCAATCGCATTACGTTTGTTTTATCGTCTTTTTTCATAGATTTTCCTCAGGTAATCTCAAACAATCACATTGTCAACAATACTCCATAGTCTTTCACATGTCAATTTTGGGCAAAAAGAAAGAATCCGCCACCGTTAGGAATCGGTGACGGATTCAGGGATAAGGTTATTTGATTACAGATAGGTTTTCCCTGTCTGCGAAGATAGCTACGAATATAAGGAACACAACGCCCTGTATAAGCTGCATTGCCTGGGTTGTAAGCCCCATCATAATAAGTCCGTTGTTAAGAACTATATAGAGAAGGGAACCTACTATTATATTCTCGAATCTTACCTTTGCACCGCCGGAGATGGGCATACCTCCAAGGACAAGTGCTATAAGTATCTGTGTCTCAAGCTGGTTACCTACATTGGCTGTAGCGGAACCGTTCTTCACAATGTTAACAAATGCTGCAAGACCGGTGATTGCACCCGCAAGAACATAGATTAAGAATTTCATTCTGTCAGTTCTGAGGCCGGCGAATTTTACCGCCTTCTCTCCTGCACCTATGGCCTTAAGGTTTATTCCGAACTTGGTGAATCTGAAAGCCACAAAACCAATGGCCAATACCGCTACCGTGATACCAAGCTTAATCGGTGTGGTGTCGTAATCATATACCTGCATGCTGGCCGCTACCGGTGAGTTTGAAGCAAGGTACTTAATAACTCCCCTGAATAGGAACATGGTACATATGGTAACGATGAAAGATTTAATCTTTCGGTTAACGTAAAAATATCCGTTAACTGCACCGATCACCGCACCGGTAATTATTCCTCCCACAACCGCCAAGGCAATATTGGTCTTGGAAAGCACGCATACCACAATGGAAGCAATACCAAGTATTGAGCCCTGGGAGAAATCAAGACCTCCCATGGTCATTATGAAGAATACTCCCGTTGCAGATATCAGTACTACATAGACCTGATTGAGAATCAGTTTCCTGCTGCTCCACATACCGCCCTTAGTCAGTATATTGAAAAGCAGGCATACAACCACAAGTCCGATTACCGGAAGGAGGGATCTGACTATATTAATTAACGACTGTTTTTTGAGTGCCCCTTCTTTTGACACTTCTTTCTTCTCTTGACTAGCCATAATCATCCTCCTTAAACCATCTTTGCGATGAGGCTGTTCTCATCCATGTCTTTATCTCTTCTTAATTCTCCGCTTATCTTACCGTCTTTCATAATGATGATTCGATCGCACATACCGATCAGTTCCATCAATTCTTCGGAAATCATGATTATGGACTTGCCTGCTTTACGCATTGAATCCATCAACTGGTAGATGTCCTGTTTTACTTTTACGTCAATACCTCTGGTAGGACTGTCCAGTAAAAGAATATCCGAATCCTTACCGATCCAACGAGCCAGAACAACCTTCTGTTTATTACCGCCGGACAGTTCGGATACAAACTGGTTCACGCTGATCATCTTGGTGGACATTTTCTTTGCGTATGTATTGGCAAAATCTTCAAGTTTTTTATCGCTTAAGAGACGGGCTTTGTTGGCCAGTCCGTCAAGGGACGGCAGACAAATGTTATCTCTTATGCTCTGGTTCATAACCAAAGATTCGTTGTCTCTGTCTTTTGATGTATAAGCTATGCTGTGTGAAATAGCCGTTGGAATATCCTTAATCTCAGTTCCGTCAGCCAAAGTAACGCTTCCTTCTCTGTCAAAAGATGCTCCGAAGCAGGCCT
This sequence comes from uncultured Lachnospiraceae bacterium, assembly GCA_902779505.1. GTDB lineage: Bacteria > Bacillota > Clostridia > Lachnospirales > Lachnospiraceae > Colinaster. The sequence goes on along the minus strand of CACZBZ010000001.1, from coordinate 72,978 downwards.
TACCTATCTCATGCATTCCTGATTCCGACAGACCGCCGAAGCCGAGGATCTCGCCCTTATGAAGATCGAAACTGACATCAGAGATAAGACCCGGAACAGTAACATTCTTTACAGACATTACTACTTCATCGGATATCTCCTCACCATAGTCGGCACGATAATAATTACCGCTGACTTCTCTTCCTACCATCAGTTTCTTAAGGCCGTCTTCATCCACATCACTGCTCTTGATGGTATCTATATAGTCACCGTCTCTAAGAACTGTGATGGAATCCGAAAGGGACAATACTTCCGGCAGATCGTGGGAAATAAATATGACTGTATCTCCCTCGGATCTGATACGCTTCATCTGCTTATACAGTTCTTCACGTCCTTCTCTTGAAAGGGCTGTTGTTGTCTCATCGATTACAACAATCTTGGGACTGAAGTATGTAGCTTTAACAATCTCAACAAGCTTCCTGTCCTCAAAGTTGTAATTTTCAATCATATCTCCGGCTTTGATTCTCTCAAAACCATACTTTTTAAGAAGTTCGTTAGCTTTGCGGTTCATGGCTTTTGTGTTCTTAATACCGCACTTAACAAATTCTTCTTCATGGCCTAAGAAAATATTCTCGGCAACCGTAAGTCCGTCAAGGGTACCCAATTCCTGAACGATTATGGATATTCCTTCATTATTGGCTTCCAGCTGATTGTGAGGATGAATCTCCTTACCGTCAAGAATAAATAAGCCATCATCTTTCTGATATATACCTGCAAGGGAGTTGGTAAGAGTTGATTTACCCGAACCGTTCTCACCTATCAGGGCATGTATTTCTCCCTTGTTGATATTGAAAGATACTCTTTTCAGAGCCCTTGTTATACCAAAGGACTTACTTACGTCTTTTACTTCTAATCTTATATCACTCATGGTAAGTCCTCCTTCTACTTAACTATCTCGCCCTTTGCCACTTTAGTCGTCAATGTAACGATTATAAGAAGGGCAAGGCCGGTAATAACGTCCTGAATGGCTGTAGGTGCTCCAAGGGCGATAAAACCGAAGAAGATAATATTAATAACAAACTCACCGATGATAATTGCGGGAATGGGCATTCCATACTTCTTAAAAGCAAGGCCGAAGAAACATCCCATTGTGGGTACAAAGTTTCGGCTCATTGATGCCATACCCGTTACAGCTACCATTGAAGAACCGTAACTGATGGTAAGGACCGCCATAACACCAAGAAAAGCACCGCTTATGATAAAAGCAAGAACCTTGTATTTGTTGACCTTAATACCCATGTTCTTTGCAACAAATTCATTGCTTCCTATGGCATAGGTATAGGTACCGATCTTAGTGTAGTTAAGAAGAAGGAAAGCAACCGCAAAAGCGATCACAGCCAGAATGAGATTGCCGGGCATCTGTCCGAAGACTCTCAGATCCGAAGGAAGGGTCTGTTCAACACCTCCGGCAATGTAATTGGCAACGGACTCATAAATCAGAGCAAGACCTGTAGTGACAATCATGGAGGGTATTCTAAGTTTTACGTAGAAAGCTCCGTTTATAAGTCCTACCAAAGCTCCTGTAATAATGCTTCCTGCAACAAGTCCCACATATCCAAGTCCAAAGCGATTTGCAAATACGCATCCCACAATGGCCGAAAGCATTATATTGGCGCCTATGGAAAAGTCAAACATTCCCATAACCATAACAAAATAAAATCCTACAGCTCCCACTGCCGCCAACAGTGATGCTTCAAAATAGCTCAACATATTCTTAGCCGAACCAAAATTGTCCGGGGTGATTATCTTGAAAATTCCCCAGGATAATAAAACAAGGACAAAAAGCAGGATATAACCTTTGGCCTGTCCTGACAGTTTTTTTCCTGTCGTTTGTGCTGATGCGTTCATTAAGTCACCTCTTATTTAATTCGAGGCCGGTACCGTATGTCGATATCGGCCTCGAGCCTAAACTCTATATTTTTTCCGACTCCTTAATCAGATTATTTGCCGGATCTTGCTGCTGCATCTTCGATTGAAAGAGATGCTGCTGCATTCTTAAGACCTTCCATGTCAAGTTTTGACATTTCTACAAGTTCCTCATCTGTGTAAGGAAGCTGGTCTACGAAATACTTCTCATAATCCTTGTAGTCATCAGGAGATGCTACGTAGAGGTAAGGGAACTTGATGTCTTCGAACTTGCCGCCGAAGTCAGAGTAGTTACCCTTTATTGCATTGTATACTGCCATGAATGCGAACAGAGGATCACAGTAGTGTCCGCCTGATTCACCTGCCATAGAACCGTTAGCAAGTCTTTCACCAAGGTCAGGTAAGAAGTCTGTTGAAACGATGTCGATGTCCTGTGTCTTGCCTGCACGCTCAACTGCTGCGATTGCGCCCTGGAGAGGATCTCCGCCGCCACCTGCAGGAATAAGAGCATCAAGGTCAGGGTTAGCGCTCATAAGAGCTTCTGCAGCCTTTGAACCACCTTCTGAAGATGTTCCTGCGTACTGAGGCTCTGAAAGTGTTGCCTGATCATCGGGATGAGCTGCGTTCCACTTCTCAACGCCTGCCTTGTAGCCTTCCCATCTTCCGAGCCATGTAGCATCACCCTGCTCCCAGCCGATAAGACCGATGTTTCTGTCGCCCTTATCAAGAAGGATCTGTACAAGCTTTTCTCCGTTTTCAGGCTCGTTCTCATGAACTGCACCTACATAATATTCAGAATCAACAGCTGCCTGATAAATATCTGCGCTGTTTTCCTGGCTGATGATACGGAAGAACTGAGCAAGATATACTCCGTTATCATTACATGTCTTTATAGCTGAAGCCATTTCTGTATCAGATGAGTTACAGATGATGATTCCCTGGCATCCTGCTGCACAAAGCTGCTCAACAGATGCTGTAACCTTCTCAGATACATGACCCTGGTCAACATACTGAACCTGAACTCCGAGAGACTTTGCAGCCTCATCAAGAATCATCTTACACTGTGAACCAAGAACGTCAGTAGAGCTCCAGATTGATACACCAATCTTAATGTCGCCGTCTGCAGTTGCTGCAGGAGCCGCATCATCTGCTGCGGGTGCTGCTTCATCCGCTGCAGGAGCTGCTGCAGGTGCTGCGTCAGTAGAAGTCGTAGATGTGCTTCCGCATCCTACAAGAGCTGATCCAACCATTACAAGGCTGAGAACTATGCTTATCAGTCTCTTTTTCATAAAAAAATACCTCCTATTTACCAATAATTGTGTTAGTTGCTATGTGAGTACTCCCAACGAAATCATAATATTGCCAATATGGACAAAAAAACATGGAAAATTTTCGGCGAATTGGTAAAATTTTCCATGTTTTGTATTTTTTATATTTCTTTTCGGTATTTACTTGGTGAAATCCCCTCCACCTTTTTGAATACTTTGGTGAAGTAGAAATAATCGTTATAGCCTACTATCTCGGCTATCTCCTGGATTGATATACTGTCATCCCTAAGCAGTTCCTTGGCTCTTTGGATCCTCAAAGATGCAATATAGTCGGAGAAGTTGACTTGAAGCCTCTCCTTTATCATCTCGCTCAGTCGTCCCATGCTTACATTGTATTTTGTTGCCAGGGAAGTCAGCGATATATCTTCCATGTAATGCTCTCTGATCTCGGACACCACATTGTCAATCATCTTGTCATATGTCGGCGAAGATTCCTCTTCCTCCTTCTCAGGGATTTCTCCTTTCTTTTCCAAAAGCGATTCCATTACCCTCTTAAGTTCTTCTTCCTTTATAGGCTTCAAAAGGTAATCGAAGGCGTGATGTTTAACCGCCTCCTTGGCATATGCGAATTCGGCATAACCCGAGATCAGCACTACTCTGCTCTCCGGAGATACTTCCGGAATTGCCTGAAGGAGTTCCAGCCCTGTAAGCCCCGGCATTCGGATATCGGTAAATACAACATCCGGCTTGAACATCCCTATCTCTTCCTTAGCTGTCAGTCCGTTATTGGCTGTACCCACCACATAAACATCCATATTCAGCTTTTCCAGCAATTTCTTAAGTCCAAGTATAATCCAGACTTCGTCATCTGCTATATACACATTAATCATCTTTGTATCCCCCCGGAATTAATGATCAATTTATGATTCTTTCATATGTTCAGGCACCGATATCTTTATTGTTGTACCCTTGTCGACCTCACTCTCAGCAACAATCGTATAATCATCATCATAAAAGAGACGAAGTCGCTGAACGATATTGGCAAGGCCGATACCTTTGTTTTCTCTCGGATTTTCGATTTCACTCTTTAACTTATAAAGAGTCTCCTCATCCATTCCGATACCGTCGTCTTCAACAACCATTTCAAGTCTATTGTTTATTGTCTTAATTGAGACAGCTACATTACCGTCTTCGATCTTGCTTTCCAAACCATGGAATACGGAATTCTCTACCAAAGGCTGCAGGAAGAAACGAATCATGTTTTTATCCAAAGCTTCTTCTTCCACATCCACGGTAATCTTTATTTTACCCATAAAACGGTAATCGATAATTCGTGCATATTTTTCAATATAGGAAACCTCATCCCTTACCGTAACTATGTTGCTGCCCTTTACGGCATATCTGAATATATCCGAAAGAGCCATTGCCACTTCCGCTATATTATCCTCATCGTTGATAAGCGCCATATCTCTTATACAGGACAGTGTGTTGTAGAGAAAATGAGGATTAATCTGATTACGGTAAGCCAGAATCTCCAGTTTCTGTTGAACAAGTTCTGTTTCATACAATCGGATTTTACCGTCTTTAATCTCCTCAATCATACGCTGGTTCTCATCAAGCATTCGATCAAGACTCGAAGCAACGTTACCTATCTCATCCGTTCTCTTAAGATTAAGCCTCTTCTCCGGATTCTTTATGGTATGTCTTATGAATCTGTCTATTCCCGCTATAGGTTTTGCCATTCTGAAATATGAAAACAACACGATAATAGCCAAGAATATAAAGATTATAACAGATGCCAAAAGTATAAGCCTGCTGATAACGTTGCTTCCGGCAGTATTACCCGCCACAGCCACGGCAACCGCAATTCTTATACCGTTCTGCCAGTTACCCTCTCTGTAGACATAGTCTTCATTGTATTTAAGATCCTTCATGGTCACACCCTGGGGAATATCCCCGAATGCTCTGTACGCAAGATCAAGATTGTTGGAGTCGCTTAAGAGCATGGCCGCAGTGCTTTCATTGAAGATATTATGGAGATTACCGTCAAGTTTCCAGTGCTCCATAATAAAGACACACATTCCAATCTGCTCTCTCTGACTGGCCACGCCACTGTAAACCGGATAATAAAAAGCATAATAGAAATCATCGTCTTCTCCGTAATAACGTCCACCGGTCATATCTTCACTCTGTCTGAGATAAGCTCTTCCGCTGGGTAGTGATACCGGTCGGCCAAGAGTTAAAACGACATTCATGTCATTATCGTATAAAATTGCCGAAACAATCTCCCTATTTTTTAAAGCAACCTGAGTAAAGTCTGATGAGATTCTTGCTTCTCTTACTTCTTTATCATCTTCTTCAAAAGAATCCAGAACCATAAAACGGCAGAGAAATTCAGCATTGTATCTCAGGTTCTCTTCATAAAGGGATATGGCATTGTCAGCCTGCTTCAACAAACTCTCCGCCAGTGTCTCAGCATAATTCTGTGTGGTCTGGCGGACATAAAGAAAAGAAGCATATAGGGTGCCCGATAAAATAATCAGGATTGCAAGGACAATACAGATAAGCTGCAGAAGCAGACTATGCCTAATCTTCTGAACCATTCCGTATCGCCCCCTCCCTTTATATGCTTCTCAAACAGTCAATTTTTTCTTTTCCCCCTTACCCCTAGGCAACATTATAGCACATTTCAAAAAAAGTGCTCGAAGCTTCGTAATCAATTTTTATTAAAGCTTATCCCACTGTTCTTTTTTAACAAGGGATATAGAAAGCGACTGGGAGGAGTTCTTTTATTGTCTTTGCCTTTAACACAGCTGATAATCAACTCTTTCTTTGCCCTGGTCATTGCCACATAAAACATTCGCCTTTCTTCTTCCACTGCATTGTCCCCCACGGAATTCCTATTGGGTACCGTCCCTTCGTTTATATGAGGCAAATACACTTTGTCGAATTCAAGTCCTTTGGATGAATGATAAGTCATAACGGTAACCGCATCCCCCTCTCCCATTGAAACTTTATTCTTTCTCATTTCTTCGAGCTCAGCGGAATATTTTTCAACATGTGCTTTAAGTTTATCAAGACTTTTATATTCTCTTACCAAGCCCATTATCCTGTCCGCTTCTCTCAGATATTCTTCAAATTTGTCCGGATTATCTTTGCATAATTCTTTCATGTAATCATCATATCCCACAGACACTCGTATGTAATTCACTCTGCAATTAAGGTCCATATCCTTCATGGAAGCAAGCTTCTTAGCCAATTCCTTTATCTTCTTTTGAGCGTATGCTTTATCCTTATACATTCCCAAAAGATCATCAATCGAAAAGAAGTCTCGATTAATATCTTTTCTGCTCAGATATCTTGAAGGCTTATTCATAACAGGGAAAAAATCGTTGCAGTTCATCTTGCCCGGATTCTCCGCAAGAGACAAATAATGAAGTATATCTCGGAAGACCGTACTCTTGTAGGGATCAACAACCGCCTCAGCCATGGAAACAGCAATTCCTTTCGCCCTCAAGATTTCAGCATAATATATGGCATCTCTGTTGGTCCTTACAAGAAGAGCCGTTTCTTTAAGATTTCCTTTGGCAATAATATCTGCCAAACAGTCATTCTCTTTTAAAGAGGATTCAAAGGCTAAGAGCTTCACCTTTTCTCCCTTCCTGTCGGTTCCTCTTATGTCTTTCGCAAAGCGGTCTCTGTTTTCGCCAATCACAAGACCGGCTGAGGATATGATTTCATCTGTGGATCTGTAATTTACGGATAGATGTATTATTTTAAGACCTGCATATTCCGACTGAAATCTGAGCAGATTCTTACGATTCGCTCCGCGAAAAGCATATATGGATTGATCGTCATCCCCAACCATATATATGTTTCTGCTTTTCTTGCCCAGAAGATCAATCAGTTCATACTGAATATCATTGATATCCTGACATTCATCTACAAGTATGTATCTGAACCTCTCCCTGTAGTTCTCCAGAATATCTGAATTATCAAGGAACATATCTCTTGCGATTATCAGCATATCCTCAAAATCGATTAGTTTTCTGTCTGTCATTTCTTTCCTGTAATCTTCAAAGATTGTCAGAAAGTCCTCATCGGATATATTGTTGTCCATGGCAGGAAGCTCAGAACATCCCGAACTTTTATAAAAACCGATTGCCTTAAGGAGTGAATCCACCAATTCGTCTTCGGGCACAGCAATAGAAAGCCGTCTGCTTATAACCGCTCTTAAGATTTTTCTTTTATAAAAAAGATTGGCAATATTGGAAGTATTGTAAGCATAATGCTCATGAAGAATTCTGAAAAAAACAGAATGAAATGTTCCGAATGTTACCGGATAATGATCTGTGCCGCATAAGGAATTGAATCTTGCCTCCATAGACAAGGCGGCCGCTTTTGAAAATGTAATAACCAGAATGGAATGAGGGAACACCCTCAAAGATTTGATAAGGTATAAGATTCGATGTGTAAGTACTGATGTTTTACCGGATCCGGGTCCTGCGATTACAAGCGCAGGACCGTCTCCGTGTTTGATTGCTTTTTCCTGGTCGGGATTAAACTGCACTTTCTAAGAGTTCAATTCCCTTCTTTATTCTGGCTATGGATTCTTCTTTTCCCAGAAGTTCCATAATCTCGGTTGCCCCGGCCGGTGTCATCTGTTTACCTGACACTGCAGTTCTGATGGGCCACAGTACATAACCGTTCTTATAACCTTTATCAGTAGCAAATTCACACAGTTTTGCATAGAGTGCGTCATTGCTGTAATCATCCTGTCCTTCAAGAACAGGAAGAATCTCTTTAAGAACCTGAAGTGATGATTCCGTGCTGGTCTTCATCTTCTTATGTGTGTACATTGCCACATCATATTCAGGTAGCTCTTCAAAGAAATCAATAAGATCCGGAATATCCGGAAATACTTCTATACGGGTCTTGCAAAGCTCTGCAAGCTTATTCTTGTCAATGTCTCTTTTAACAGTTTCCTCAATAAAAGGCATTGCTCTGTCGATGTATTTATCCCAGTCCATCTTTTTAATGTATTCGCCGTTCATCCACTTAAGCTTTGTGTAATCAAATACCGCAGGGGACTTGTTAATATGGCGATAATCAAATAGCTTTACAAGCTCATCCAGAGAGAATATCTCTTCGTTGCTGTCTGTGGGTGACCATCCGAGTAATGCAACAAAGTTAACAACCGCCTCTGTTACAAAGCCTTGCTCTATAAGATCTTCATAAGAAGAATGGCCGCTTCTCTTGGACAGTTTCTGATGCTCTTCGTCCGTAATAAGGGGACAGTGAACATATACCGGAACATCCCATCCGAAAGCTTCGTAAAGTCTGTTGTATTTGGGTGATGAAGAAAGGTACTCATTACCTCTTACAACATGTGTGATTCCCATCAGATGATCATCTACAACATTGGCAAAATTGTATGTCGGGAATCCGTCGGACTTGATAAGTATCATATCATCAAGTTCCGAATTGTCTACGGTGATATCTCCGTATATCTCATCCTTAAATGTAGTTGTGCCTGTTGTAGGATTGTTCTGTCTTATTACAAAAGGCTTGCCTGCGTCCAGATTTGCCTGAATCTCTTCCTTGGACAAATGAAGACAATGCTTGTCATATACATTGATCTCTTTGCCGTTAATGTTCTGATGAAGAGTCTCAAGTCTCTCCTTATCACAGAAGCAATAATATGCCTCGCCTTTATCGATCAGTTCTTTTGCATACTTCATATATATGCCGGACTTCTGTCTCTCTGACTGAACATAAGGGCCAAAGCCTTTATCGATATCGGGTCCTTCATCATGCTTAAGACCTGTCTGTTCAAGAGTTCTGTAGATGATGTCCACAGCACCCTCAACATATCTCTCCTGATCGGTGTCTTCAATTCTTAAGATATAATCTCCACCCTCATGCTTCGCAATTAGATATGCATAAAGAGCTGTTCTGAGATTGCCTACATGCATACGGCCTGTAGGACTTGGTGCAAATCTGGTTCTGATTTTCATGTTTCTTTCTCTTTCGTTTATCTTTCATTGCCCATAAAGAACAGAGCTACGGTTCCCGGGCCGGCGTGCGCTCCGATGGCGGGACCGATGTAGTTGATCATGAAAGACTCATAACCGAATCTTTCCTTGATTCTGTCTGCTACATACTGGGCATCTTCTATACAATCAGCATGGCTGATGAATACCGTTTCATTCTTGTCTTCGTAACCGGCGATATGGTCTCCCATGTAATCAACAAGCCAGTTAAGAGACTTTCTTCTTCCCTTGACCTTGGCAAGGTTGATGAGCTTGCCTTCATTATCTACATGAAGGGCAGGCTTGATATTGATAATTGTACCGAGTACAGCAGCGGATTTCTTAACACGACCGCCTCTGTAGAGATACACAAGATCGTCTACTGTAAAAGCATGTACAAAATTGAGTTTGTTCTCTTCAAGCCATTTCGCATTCTCTTCCATTGACATTCCATTGTCCCTGTTCTGAACAGCCTTGTGAACAAAAAGGCCTTCACCAAGAGATGCGCAAAGGGAATCCACAACTATAACATTGGCATCGGGTTTCTCTTCCAGAAGAAGTTCCCTGCCGTTAAGTGCAGAATTATATGTTCCGCTGATACCCGAAGAAATGCAGAGACACAGAACACCGTCATAACCCTGTGAAAGGTATTCTTCCATGTATTCCTTGAAAAGACCCGGGCTGGGCTGAGAAGTCTTGGTCTCTTTGCCTTCTCTCATCAACGCGTAAAAGTCCTTTACATCAACGTCATCAACATTGTCATACATCTGACCGTCTATTCCGAATGGAAGGGTGATCATGCCTATGTCATGTTCATCAAAATACTCCTTAGGCAGATCCGCCATGTTGTCTGTCATAATCTTGTACATTAGTTTTTCTCTCCTTTTTGCACTATGTCCTATATTATCACTTTTCGCTAAAATTAAAAAGCCCTGCGTTATATTATACACGACAGGGTTTTTAATTGCTAGTACATGTAGTATAAAAAACTAGATTGCTGACAATTATCTGTAGGAACATTAACCCCTCCCAAAGCATCATGTTCCTACGAATAATCGCCATACTTAAGTACAGGCACCGACGGATCCGTCTTTTTAAGTGTAGCCTGCACATCAATAACGTTCTGATTGGAACTTCCTTTCCAAAGAAGTTTGGTATCTTTCAGATCCACCTTGAATTCTCCGTCCACTACAACATCGATGTTTTTCATCATCGGGTAATGCCATATATCTTTCCAATCGGAACCTGTATATAACCAGATAGTCTTATCCGGATATTTGTCTTTTATCTCCTGAATGAATGCTCTTACATCAAGCCTGTTTGCAGAATGAAGAGGATCTCCTCCCGAAAAAGTAATCCCGGATATATAATCCTTGTCAAGCTGCTCGAATATCTCCTGTTTGGCCGCTTCATCAAAAGGCAAGCCACCGTCGGGATCCCATGTAAGGGGATTCTGACAGTCCTTGCAGCAATGATCGCATCCGGCAAGCCAGAGAACCACTCTGAGTCCGTCGCCGTTAAGCATATCATCCTTAGTAATATTATGATATCTCATTACTACATAGACTTCCTTTCTGCAATCTCAGCCATCTTGGCATCATTAAGTCTTGTATCTCCGTGAACTCTGGAATATGAAAGATATCCGTTCATACGATCGATCTTGGTAAGATTTCTTGAACCGCATACGGGACATACATCCATCTCGAGTTCCTGGTGACCGCAATCATCGCAGTAAGCAAGGCTCATGTTAACGCCTTCATAGAAGCCCATTTCCATGGCACGTCTGATGAGAGTCTTAATGGCTTCGATATTGTAGTCAATGGGATATTTAACATACTGTATCTTTCCGCCGTTGCAAAGTTCCCAGAACTGAGATTCCTTGTCCTGTTTCTCAATAGGAGTAATATTCTCCGTTACATGGCAATGGAAAGAATTCGAAACGTATTCTCTGTCAGATACGCCTTCGATAATTCCGTACTTTTTGCGGAACTGCTTAACCTGAAGGCCGCAAAGATTCTCTGCGGGAGTTCCGTAAATGGCATAGAGGTTACCATCCTCTTCCTTGAATTCGGTAATCTTATTATTGATATGCTCAAGAACTTCAAGAGCAAAAGCGTTGTCTTCCACAAGAGACTTGCCGTTGTAAAGAACCTGAAGTTCGTTAAGCGCTGTTATACCAAAAGAAGCTGTAGCTGCCTTAAGCAATGGCTTAATCTTGTCAGTAAGCTTAAGATGACCGCCGTAGAAACCACCCTCACAATATGCAAGAGGATTGGTTGAGGCTCTCATCTCGCCAAGATAAGCATATGTACGTATATGAAGCTGACGGATAAGGTTGAGATAATAATCCAGCACTTCATAGAAATCCTTGCTCTCATGACGGGCCTTGGCAAGAATCATGGGCAGATGAAGGCTGACAGCACCGATATTGAATCTACCTACGAATATAGGCACATCCTTATCGTCTGCGGGATGCATTCCTCCTCTTTCATACCAGGGGCTTAAGAAGGCACGACAACCCATGGGCGAGATAATCTTGCCGTACTGCTTGTACATTGACGCAATATAGCCCTTGCCCGTAAGTGACAACCAGTCAGGATACATTGTCTTCGATGAGCATAATACTCCCGCTTCAAAAACATCCTCAAGAGGCTTGCCGGGACCGTGAAGATTCTCGTCATATAAGAATACGATCTTAGGGAAAAGAACAGGCTTCTTACACTCCTTCTTACCCTGACCTTTACGACGAACATTGAGCATGGAAATAGTTGCAAGCTTAGCAAATTTTCCCTGTCCAGTTCCTGCCGTAACGGTTATGAAAGGATAATCTCCTCTCGAAGAAGCAACTGTATTGAACTTGTACTCCCATCCCTGGAAGCCCTGTTCCATATCTCTGACAACATCGGCATAAGCTTCCGAACTTGCTGTCTCATCGTCAATTCCAAGTCTCTTATATTTATCAATATATTTCTGATAAGACTTCTCGGCATAGGGCTCAAGAATATTATCAACACTGGGCACAGTGAATCCGCCGTACTGCTGGCTGGCAGCACTGAGTACGATATCTCCGATAACGTCAAAAGCAGTATCAAGAGTCTTGGGTTCGTTGTACCAGATATTACCCATCTCAAATCCGCCGGAGAGAACATGCTCAACATCAAAAAGACAGCAGTTCATGGTATCTCTTCTGGCACTCATATCATGAATGTAGATATAGCCGTCCCTGCATGCCTGAATCTCTTCGGTAGTAAGGAAGAACTTCTGATATAATTCCTTATTTAACTGGTTGAATATAAGTGATCTCTTTGTTGAAACAAGGGCAGAATCCGTATTGGCATTCTCCTTGTCACCGACATACATAATAGACTGGCTCTTTTTGTACACATCATCAAGCATGCGCACAAAGTCCTGCTTATAATTACGGTAATCTCTGTATGATTTGGCTACGATTGGTTTTACCTGTTCAAGGGAACTCTCTACAATATTATGCATGATGGGAATGGGTATCTCATCGGTATCCATCTCATCCACTCTGTCAACAACATACTGACAGATCTTCTCTTTTTCTTCTTCCGTGAATTTTGTAAGTGCACGGTATGCACTCTTACCTACGGCATTGATAACCTTCTGGACGTTGAACTCTTCTCTGGCTCCGTCCTTTTTGATTACAAAAACTTCCCTCTTTGTCTTGAATTTTTCCCCGTAATAATTCTCCTGCTGCTCAGCAGAACCAACCTTGTCAGCCATTTTACAACAACTCCCTTTCCGATTAATTGAAAATACATGATAATGATAAAAAAAGAGATACAACCACAATATGTTGTACCTCTCTAGTATAACCAACTACAATTTGTATGTCAATCGATTGAATCTAAAATTCTCTTTATATATTCTTTGTACTCTTTGCGTACTTTTTCAGGCGAATGCAGTGTTACCGAAGGTCCGAGACCTGCCAGCCAACCGAAGAACTGACTTGATACCGCAATCTTTACTCTGACCCTTACATTGCCATTGCCCAGATCATATACAGTAATTCCGTCTCCGAACCTGTCTATGAAAACGCCCACCAGTGACTCCGGCATCTCCAGTTCCACATTTTCTTCCCTTCCGGCATACATATTAAATGTCATGTTCAGGTATGACACCAGCTGGAAATCCGCAAATCTGTCATTACCCTTTCTGGCCTCGGGAAGTTCCTTAAGGGAAGTCATTTTATCCACCCTGTAGTGCTTAATATTATCCGTCTTAGCATCATAAGCAATCAGATAATAATTGCCGTCATTATAGGCAAGGGTCCAAGGACTTACCACGTATAGTTCCCCATCTTTTCTGGGGACCTTCTTTTTCTTTGCATTCCAGACCGTATATACAAAACTGATCTGCTTATTGTTCTGTATGGCATTATATATGTCGTTGACGGCATAATATATACTTTCGTTATCTGTCTTTACACGGTTAATAACATATACCTGACGTTTTAATTCTTTTTCGTCGTATATACTGGCCAGATTCTCAAGCTTCTTAATAAGGTCCTTACTCTTTTTTGCCGTAATGAATCTGGAAGACTGTACCGTATCAACAAGAATCTTCAATTCAGGAAGTTCAAAATCTCTTGAAGCAAGATAATAGCCGCCGTTCCTCTTTGAAGGATTGAGGATTATATCAAGACCGTAATCCTGCAGACAAGCTATGTCGTCATATATGCTTTTTCTTTCAGCGGAAACTCCGCTTTTCTCCAGCTCCTCTATAAGAGCACCTGCGCTCATGGGATGTTCTTCATCCGTCTGACGCTTGAGGATATCCACAAGATAGAGAAGTTTTAGTTTTTGATTATATCCTTTTGCCATAATCCTTATCCCCTTCTTACCCCATACTTAAAAATGGGTGTCATGAGACACCCATTGCTTAACTATTCAATATACTGTCTACGCCTCTGAAGCAGCCTGCGTAAGGTCATCCTCCGCCTTGCTCTCTTCCGCTTTCACAAGCTCGTCTTTTTTATTCTTGTTCTTTCTGAGTGCGATACCGCCAAGAACAGCAAGAACAATACATACGGCAAATACAATATATACAACTAAATAAGATAATAACGAATTAATAAAAGAAATAAGATTGGACATATCCGCCTCCCACAAAAAACTCTATTAGAATAATATCAATTTAAGCCCTCATCGTCAAGGAGCTCATCACCGTCAGCCGCACTTGTGGCAAGTTTGTCGCATCTTTCGTTCTGGGGATGTCCGGCATGTCCCTTGACCCAGGTGAATCGCACCTGATGAGGCTCCATGGCCTCAAGAAGCTTAAGCCAGAGATCGATGTTCTTAACCTCGTTCTTTTTTCCCTTACGCCAGTTTTCCTTAACCCAGCCCTCAATCCAATGCTGATTAAAAGCATCGCTTACATATTTCGAATCGGTAACGACTTCCACCCCGCAGGGCTTGGTCAGGGCTTTGAGCCCGGTTATAACACCCATAAGTTCCATGCGATTGTTAGTGGTCTTCTTATATCCGGCAGAGTATTCTCTTGTGTGAAGAGTACCCTTTCCGTCAATATATTCAATTACCGTTCCGTATCCTCCCGGTCCGTCCGGATTGCCTCTGGCGGAACCGTCAGAGTAAATGGTTACATTCATAGTTTTTCCTTCTAATAAAAAGAACCGGTCTCTTCGTATTTCTTTGCCGCAGCCTGAGCCTTTTCAACAATCTCGCTGTCATAGCCCACCAGCTTAAGCAGTGTGATGGCATTTCTAGTTGTGGCAGGTCCTTTGAGTATCTTGTAAGGGAAGAAAATGTCATCTTCCTCTATCTTTTCTTCAAAGTGATAATTATCGTATATATCTTCAAGCATATAGGCAAGTTCAAGATCATGAGTCGCCGCAAGAATCAGACCTCTCACATCGGCCAGACTTCTTAATATCACAGAACTTGCGCTGATTCTCTCAACGGTATTGGTACCTCTCAATACCTCATCAACACAGGCAAGTATGGGAGTGCTTCTGTCCTTACTGCTGTCCATGATACGCTTGAGAGACTTAATCTCCGTCATATAATAGCTCTCGCCCTCAAAGATATTATCCTGAAGTGCAAGGGAAGTATATATTCTGTAAGCCGGTGCCTCATAACTTGACGCCATAACAGTGTTGATTGACTGTGCAAGAACGGCATTAACCGCAACCGTCTTAAGAAGAGTTGATTTGCCCGATGCATTGGAACCCGTAAGGATAAGTCCCTTATCAAAGTCCACATCATTTTTTACAGGCTCCGAAAGAAGAATATGATATATGTCGCTTGCTTTATAGGAATCACCCTTAAAAACAGGACTGCAATGATCCGTTATATGAGCCCTTAAAAGCAGAACGGACATTGTGGAATCAATCTTGCCTATAATAGTCAGAATCTCATCAATATCATCCCAGTGCCTCTTTATCTCATTTCTCATGTGAAAGAACTTGATGATATCAAGATGGAAAAACATTCTGAGATAATCCACCACAATTCCCAAAGGATCTCCGCCTCCGCTCTCATATAAGAGCCATGAAAAAGACCTGAACTTTGTGAATCTCTTCCTTAATTCAGAAAGTTTCTTTCTCTCCTCAGTAAAAGCATCTCCTGCCTTTGAACCGGCAATGGTCTCCGCGCTTCCGAGTATTCTGAACACATAAGAAAAACAGGTGATGTATGGTTCAATATGTTTCTTCTTTTTAAAATAGGTGGATAAACTGATAAAAAGAACCGCGAAAGCTGCCGCAATACCCACACCTATGTTAAAGAAAAAGCATGCCGCGGCTATAAGATATAAGCAGTCCACAGCCACATCTCTTACGGCATTTTCATCGTCAAGTATGCTCAGATTGTTCAGATAATCATATATGCTGTATTTGCCCGTACGTCCGCAGTCATGAAGTGCAAGAAGTATGTTGTTTCTTTCCTCCTCATGATCCGCATAGTAGGCAACATTCTTCTCCAGTTCTTCATTGCTCTCTCCCTTAAGGGAAGGATTGCGCAAAAGATAATAGAGATATTCTTCTCCCGCTGAAGTATAACTGTAATTAACAGCAGAAAAAACAGCATCCATATTCAGATCGTTCCATGTAATGTCATCCAGAGAAAAATCCGACTTATGATTCCTGTTATATCCTCCTATATGCGCATATTCACCGTCCGAGTATTCTCTGGACGGTGACATGCCATAACTGTCTTTAATTTTCTTAATAACTGTTTTGCGATATTGTTTCTTCTGATACAGCCCGTATAAAAATGCTGCAAGAATTATAAATAAAACAATACACAAGAGTACTATATTTTCCATGAGTCTCTATCTGAGTCTCTCCATAATCTTAGCTGCGTTTGCATATATTTCCATAACTTCGGCATTAAGGAACTGCTCATCCTCATAGAGAATTCTACCGTCAATCATGGTCATCTTGACATTCTGCTTGCTTCCGCTGAATACAATATTCTTAGGAACATTAAGAATAGGCTGCATATTGGGCTTGCTTAAATCAATTCTGATTATATCCGCAAGTTTGCCTTCTGCCAGAACATCGGTATCCTTATGGAAGAGGCTCTTTGAACCGTTAACCGTTGCCATCTTAAGTACTTCAGTGGCAGGTACGGCTGTGGGGTCCATCTCTTTCAGTTTGCCGAGTATTGTCACAAGATACATCTCTCTGAACATATCAAGGGCATTGTTGGAGCTGGGTCCGTCGGTTCCGAGAGCAACAGGAATACCGTTCTTAAGGTAATCACTGATGGGAGCAATGCCGCTTGCAAGCTTTGCATTGGATGCAGGGTTGGATACAACTACGATTCCTCTCTTCTTGAGGATCTCTCTGTCCTTTTCACTTACCCATACACCGTGGTAGATAGCTCCGCCGTAATCGAAGAGGCCAAGACTGTCAAAAAGTTCAACAGGCGACATACCGTATCTTCCGATACATTCATCAACCTCTGTCTTTGTCTCAGACATATGCGCATAGAAGGGGCTCTTATATTTCTGATGTATCTTAGCCACATCTTCAAGCAGCTTTCTGTCACATGTATATTCAGCATGAACACCCAGCTGGAATCCTACCAGTGGCCACTTGCCGTTAAGATTGTTGTATCTCTCTTCAAGAACTTCAAGAGTAGGTCCGAATTTGTTGAGTCCGGAGATAAGTTCGCAACGCATTCCCATCTCCTGACAAGCCTGACCTATAGTCTCGGGAGTCAGATACATATCTTCAATGGCTGTAATACCGCTTGTAAGATATTCGAGTATTGCAAGTTTTGTAAGCCAGTAACAGTCATCACCGTTCATCTTGGCTTCTCTTGGGAAGATGTCATTATTAAGCCAGTCCTGCAGATTGGTATCATCCGCAAGTGATCTGAAAGCCGTCATGCCGGAATGAGTATGTGCATCCTTGAAGCCCGGCATAATAACATCTCCGCCACATTCTATCTCACGATCCCATTTAACTCCACTAGCATCTCTGGCAGGTCCCACATAAGTTATGCGGTTACCTTCTACCCATACTTCTCCATTAAACATTTCCTCACCATCAACCATGGTAAGAACGCTGGCATCCCAGAATCTAATATTCATATTTTTTCCCTTCCCGTTTTATTGATTAAAGAACTTCCGAAAATCTGCTTACAGATTCGGTCAACAGTTTCTTGAATTTTGGAGCTGCCTCATTGGCTGCAGCCTGTACTTCATCATGTGTAAGCGGATTGTCTGTCATACCTGCGGCAAGATTACATACACATGAAATACCGCATATCTTCATACCCATATGATTAGCTGCGATTGCTTCAACAACAGTAGACATACCAACCGCATCAACCCCAAGCGTACGAAGCATTCTGATCTCTGCCGGAGACTCAAAACTGGGTCCCGTAAGCTGAGCATACACACCCTTCTTAAGATCAATTCCTTCCTTGGAAGCAACTTCTTCAATTATCTTTCTGAGGTCTTCGTCATATACATGAGTCATATCGGGGAAACGTGTTCCCAACTCATCTATGTTCTGTCCTATAAGAGGATTGGGTGCAAAGCATGAAATATGATCCGTAAGCATCATAAAATCCCCGGCCTTGAAAGAAGAATTAAGTCCGCCTGATGCATTGGTAAGGAATAGTATCTTTGCTCCCAAAAGTTTCATAAGTCTTGTGGGAAGTACAACATCACTGATGGGATATCCCTCGTAATAATGAACTCTACCCTTCATACAAACAACGGGAATGTCATTGACATATCCGAAGATAAATTTTCCTGCATGGCCGGGTACGGTTGATATGGGGAATCCCTCGATATCATGATAATCAATCTCGCACTCTACTTTGATATCATTGGCATAATCACCAAGTCCCGATCCAAGAACAATAGCAACCTGTGGAACAAAATCGGTTTTTGCTCTTACACTCTTAAGGCATCCGTTAAGTTTTTCATATATTTCGCTCATATCTTCACCCTTTCTTTCGGTAAAAAATAATATGTTAAATTATATCATAAATCCACTCAAACAAAAAACCCCGGGTGATTAAACCCGAGGTTCTATTTTACTAATTAAGCTTTACTTCATCCCAGTAATCATCGGGAATAAGTCCTACGTATGTCTTACCCTTGTTAAGGGTAATCTCTTCACCGTCAAGTGTGTAGAAATGTGTAATGCCTTTTTCAGATTCCTTAGTCCACTTAATCGGAACAGCCTTACCGTTAGTTACATAGTAACCATCCCAATCACTTGCAAGAACATTGTAGATAAGATATCCGTGATCATCAAGCTGTGAATAAGAACACTTCTGAAGAATAACATTCTTGAATGTTAAAGGCTCGCCTGTCTCACCGTCAACATGTGCCTTGTCATATGCATAGTATGTGTAAAGACCTGTTGATGAATCATACTTAAGCATTGACTTTGTATGCTTGAAACCTGCTGACAGATCTATGTTTGTTGCATCCTCACCATCCTCGTTTGTGATGGGAGATGCCATAGGTGCGAATGTCCAATGAGGTCCTTCATAATACTCATCGTACTCTGTAGAGAACTTGCTGTTCTTGAATGCCTTATCAAGGTCACCGGGAACAATGTACTCTGTGAACTCTCTTGCCTTACCGTTTGAGATACGGCTGAATACACCTGAGAAGTTCTGTGTGTAATCTTTTGCGATATATTCATCAATGTAGAACGGGCCACCGTCATGACAAATAACCGCATTGTACTCTGCTGCAAGCATAAAATTTGTAGGACGTGTACTTCTGATAGAACCAAGCTGCTTGATGTTACCCCAATCCTTATAGATAACCATAAGTCTTGTGATACGATCGTTAGCTGTAGAGTTCATAAGTTCGTATATGATGTCGGCATCATTAAGACCGTAATGATCGTATGCCTTGATCTCGTTATCTACCATTGCAGCGATAGGCTTCTGCTTCTCAATGGATGCATCGATTGCAAGTCCTGTGAGTTCACTCCATACCATTCCTGCAGGAAGTTCGTCTTCTACAACTTCTTCAACTTCTGTTGTCTCTTCTGCTGTATCAATTGCTTCTACTTCGATTGTTACAGGCTCTTTTCCGCTCTCAACATTAGTCTTAGAGCCACATGCTGTAAGAGAAAATGTCATTGCTATACAAAGTATGGCAACTAATGCTTTCTTATTCATAATAAATACAATCCTTTCTTTCCCTTTCCAAAAAAGTCAAACCTTAGTAAGTATATATGATTAAACTGACATTTGCAAGGGGGCTGAGAAATCTTAAAAATACCTTAATAATTTCTTCAATTACTGAAACTTAACTCTCTTGTAACTTTTCTTACCTCTTCTGAGAACAATACCGTCTCCCCCGAGGTCTTCCGGTGAGTAAAGCTTCTTAATATCGCTAATCTTCTCATCATCCACAGATACACCGCCCTGTTCAACGGCACGTCTTGCATCGGATCTGGATCCCGTAAGTCCCGAAGCAACGAGAAGTCCAAGAATATCAATGACACCGTCTCTTAAGTCTGCCTCTGTAATTGTTGCAGTAGGCATCTCTGTAGTACCGCCGCCTCCGAACAATGCTTTTGCGGAAGCCTCGGCCTTGGCAGCTTCTTCTTCACCGTGAATCATCTTTGTAAGTTCAAAAGCGAGAATCTCCTTAGCCTTGTTAAGCTCGGCACCTTCCCACTTATCCATCTCATCTATCTGTTCCAGAGGAAGGAATGTAAGCATTCTGATGCACTTAAGAACATCGGCATCTCCTACATTTCTCCAGTACTGGTAGAAATCAAAAGGACTGGTCTTGTTGGGATCAAGCCATACAGCACCGCTTGCTGTCTTACCCATCTTCTTGCCCTCTGAATTAAGGAGCAGTGTGATGGTCATGGCATATGCATCTTCACCGGTCTTCTTTCTGATAAGTTCCGTACCGCCAAGCATATTAGACCACTGATCGTCACCACCGAACTGCATATTACATCCGTAGTTCTGATGGAGATAATAGAAGTCGTATGACTGCATAATCATATAGTTGAACTCAAGGAAGGTAAGTCCCTTCTCCATACGCTGCTTGTAGCACTCTGCTCTTAACATGTTATTAACAGAGAAGCATGCTCCCACATCTCTTAAAAGATCGATGTAGTTGAGCTTGAGAAGCCAATCGGCATTGTTGACCATTATGGCCTTGTCATCACCGAACTCAATGAATTTCTCCATCTGCTTCTTAAAGCAGTCACAGTTATGCTGTATTGTCTCCGGAGTCATCATGGTACGAAGATCGTTACGTCCCGAAGGATCTCCGATATAACCTGTACCTCCGCCCACAAGAACAACAGGCTTGTTGCCTGCCATCTGAAGTCTCTTCATAAGGCAAAGCGCCATAAAGTGACCTACATGTAAAGAATCCGCTGTAGGATCGAAACCGATATAGAACTTGGCACCACCGTTATTGATAAGGTCTCTGATCTCGGCCTCATCGGTAACCTGTGCAATAAGTCCTCTGGCTATTAATTCCTCGTAAATTTTCATTGTATTAAACAATCTCCAATCTCGCGAAGTTGCGAATTTTTATAAGTAAAAGTCCTTAACTCAGACTTTTCTAATTCTATCCATTTGATATATTTTTGTCAACAATCCACGGAGGCGTCATCTGCCGCTCATAAGGGTTGTCATGGCATCGTTAAGTCCCTTGACCGTAAGCTTGTACATGGGGAACAATTCCTGGATTGCGGTCTCAGCCTCTCGCCAGGGTGCTCTTCCCGGTGCCATCTTAGGATTCATCCACACTATCTTCTTATAGTGTCTCTTCATAAGCAGGAGCCAGTCCCAGCCTGACAGGCCTCCGTTGGGGCCTCTGTAATTGCCGGAATCGGAATAAAGCTCCTCGGGAGCCATGGCTGCATCTCCCACAATGATAACCTTATAATCACTGTCAAGATTCCTGAACATCCACTCCGTATCTATCCAGTCTCCGTTCTCACACTCCGGTGTGTTATAGAGTTTTGAATATATACAGTTGTGAAAATAATATACTTTTACATCTTTATAATGGTTGGACTTGTTAACAGACTGAAAGAGTTCATTCATCAGCGATGAATAAGGAATCATGGTTCCGCCGCTGTCCATAAGAAGCAGAAGCTTTACGGCATTTTTCCTGGGTCTGTCCATAACTATCTCCAGCATACCGCCGTTATTACAGGTCTTATCCACCGTGGAATTGATATCCAGTTCTGTCTTGGGAATATCAAGCTTGGTTGAAAACTGTCTCAGCTTTCTAAGTGCCTGCATGAATTGTCTGTTGTCGACTATTCTGTCTTCTCTGAAATCTCTGTATTTCTTGGCACCGATTACGGCAAATGCAGACTGATAGCCGGTCTTGCCTCCCACTCTAACACCGCCGATATTACCACCGGTATTACCGAAGGATGTCTTGCCCATGGTACCGATCCAGTGCGAGCCACCGTTATGCTCGCTGTCCTGATCCTTTAATCTGTCTTTGAACTTCTGCTCAACATCATCCTTGTCCACCTGAATCTCTTCAACTTTGTTGAGCCACTGCTTCTCTTCCTGCTGAAGCATCTCATTCATCTCAGGCTTATCCAGCCATTTAAGCATATTGGCACCCACTTCCGGATCCCAGGTTTTGCCCTTAAAGCAATTCTCAAAGACCATATCAAACTTGTCATATTCCGTCTCGGATTTCACAAGTATCATACGGCAGAGATAATAAAAGTCCGTGAGACTCGAATTATGAAGGCCTTTATCAAGCGCTTCCTGAAGAGTCAGCCATTCACCGACAGATATATTCAGTCCTGCTTCTTTCAATTTATAGAAAAAATCAATGAACATTAAGTCACCTTCGGGCCGTCAAGCCTTAAACATCACAGATTAATCTTCTGTCTTACAGTGGTTAGATCCTCATCCTTTTTAACAATAACTCCTACAAAGGGAAGTTTCTGCCTTATCTCATCAGCGGGAATACC
Organism: uncultured Lachnospiraceae bacterium; assembly: GCA_902779505.1. Classification (GTDB taxonomy): domain Bacteria; phylum Bacillota; class Clostridia; order Lachnospirales; family Lachnospiraceae; genus Colinaster. The sequence goes on along the minus strand of CACZBZ010000001.1, from coordinate 50,329 downwards.
GCCTATCTGAAGTACGTTGATCCAGTCGATAAGCTCGGATGTGGAAGGTTTCTTCCTTACATCCCTCATTGCACGAATATCATAGAATACTTCAAAAGCATTCTTAAGCACATTCTCATCCACATTGGGAAGATGAACCTTAACAATCTCTTCCATCAGTTCCGGCTCCGGGAAATCAATATAATGGAAGATACATCTTCTTAAGAATGCATCGGGAAGTTCTTTTTCAGCATTGGATGTAATGATAACAATGGGTCTGTGCTTGGCCTTTACGGTACGCTTGGTCTCATGAATATAGAATTCCATCTGATCCAGCTCCCATAAAAGGTCATTGGGGAATTCAAGATCGGCCTTGTCTATCTCATCAATAAGAAGGATAACCTGCTCTTCCGACTCAAAAGCCTCTCCCAACTTGCCTAACTTGATATATCTTGCAATATCATCCACTCCCTCTTCACCAAACTGTCCGTCATAGAGTCTCTGTATTGTATCGTACATATAGAGACCGTCCTGAGCCTTGGTGGTTGATTTGATATTCCAGATGATAAGCTTTTTACCAAGGGATTTTGCAACCGCTTCGGCAAGCATTGTCTTGCCGGTACCCGGTTCACCCTTTATCAAAAGCGGCTTCTCAAGTGTAATTGCCACATTTACGGCATTGAGAAGTTTCTCGTCTGCCACATATTCATTTGTTCCGTTAAAGCCCTGATTGATTCCGTCCATTTATCCTCCCGTCAGGCGTCATTAAATGACTCCCATATTATTCGGTCCAGAGACCGTCATCTATCTCATTTTTCTTTTCCCTGTTCATCAGATCGTTCATTGCTTCTTTTACGTCCTTACCTTCAAAAAGCACCAGATTGACCTGTTCTACAATAGGCATTTCAATGCCATATTTCTTAGCAAGTCCCATGGCAGCCTTGGCACTGTATACGCCTTCAACAACCATCTTAACTTCTTTCATTGCTTCTTCATAAGTCTTACCCTGACCTATAAGATATCCGGCCTTTCTGTTACGGCTGTGTACGCTGGCACATGTAACAATAAGATCTCCGATACCGGTAAGTCCGCTGAAAGTCTCTGCCTTTCCTCCCATGGCAAGTCCGAGTCTTGTTATCTCGGCTATACCTCTTGTAATAAGAGCAGCTTTGGTATTGTCACCGTATCCCATACCGTCTGCCACACCTGCGGCAAGAGCTATGACATTCTTAAGAGCTGCACCTATCTCTATTCCAAGGACGTCGGGACTTGTATATACTCTGAAAACATCGCACATGAATACATTCTGAACGTATTCGGCAACTTTTCTTTCCTTGGCACCCGCAACAATTGTTGTGGGAAGGCCTCTTCCTACTTCTTCGGCATGAGAAGGACCCGAAAGAACAGCCACTTTTGCCTGAGGTATCTCTTCCTCTATTATCTCGGACAGAGTCATAAGAGTCTTTTCTTCGACACCCTTGGCAACATTCACAATAATCTGTCCTTCTTTTACGAATTCCTTCATATTGTGAGCAGTAGACCTGGTGAAAGGTGAAGGTACCGCAAGAATGATAAGGTTCTTATCTTCTATTGCCTCCTTCAGATCCGTCGTATATTCTATACTGTCATCCAGCTTGACACCGGGAAGTTTGTCAACGTGCTCATGCTTTTCCTTAAGCATATTGATCTCGTCCTCTATAATGGACCAGACCATAACCTTATGTCCCTTATGAGCAAGGAGATTGGCTAAAGCAATTCCCCAGCTTCCGGCGCCAACGATTCCGATATTTTCCATTTTTCCGATTCTCCTTTTAAGGCAAGCTTCGGCACCACCGCCTCCGCCTTTATTTACACATGCCTTTATTCGGCATTCTCATGTCCTTCAGGTTTCTTACCGAGGTAAGTCTTACGTTCGCATCCCTTTATAAGATTGACAATATTCTTACGATGTCTCCAATAAGCCATAAGCATCAGCAAGAAAGATATGATATACATCTCTATACGTATGGGTCCTGATATCTCAACCGGGAAGAGATTGCACTCTCCGAATACTATCATCTGTATTACGAAAAAGAGATATACACAGAGTGATCCCAGAGACACATACTTGGTAAGCAAAAAGGGAACAAAGAAAGCAAACACACCCACCAAAATGAACCATGGGTTAAAAGAAAAGATAAGGCCGGCCGTAGCAGCGATTCCCTTTCCTCCTTTAAAGCCCATATAAAAAGGATAATTATGTCCCAGTATTGCTCCTCCTGCGGTATAGAGTATAAGCAGGTATTTCATCTCTTCGGGGCAGTTTGGAATAAACACAAGTTTAACCACAAGAATTGCCGCCATGGTCTTGAATACGTCTCCCAAGAGCACAATGATTCCCGCTTTGGTTCCAAGTACTCTGAGTGTATTTGTGGTGCCGGCGTTACCGCTTCCCACAGTCCTTATATCTATTCCGTGAATCTTTCCATATATATATGCCGTCTGAATAAGTCCGAATACATATCCGATCAGCAAACACCATAATCTAACCATTTTTATCCCTCTGAAAAACTCCGATACTATTTGTCTTCTTTACGCTCTCTGATAATGAACTTAAGAGGTGTTCCCTTGAAGCCGAAGGTATCTCTTATCTGGTTCTCGATATATCTGGTATATGAGAAATGCATAAGCTCCTTGTCATTGACAAATATTACAAATGTTGGAGGCTTAACAGCGACCTGTGTAATATAGTAGAGTTTAAGTCTCTTACCCTTGTCTGAAGGGGGCTGCTGCATGGCAGTGGCTTCCGCCATAATCTCATTGAGAACACCCGTAGCCACTCTGAGATTGCAGTTCTCTCTCACCGCATCAATGGTCTCGAAGAGCTTGCCGGTTCTCTGTCCCGTTTTTGCGGATATATAGAGTATCTCCGCATAAGGCATGAATGAAAGGGTTGAACGAACCTTCTTTGTGAATTCGTTCATGGTCTTGTCATTCTTTTCAATCAGATCCCATTTGTTAACGGCGATTATGAAGCCCTTACCTCTTTCATGGGCAATACCCGCTATCTTGGCATCCTGTTCCGTAACACCCTCATCGGCATCTATAAGAAGAACCACCACGTCGGCACGCTCAACGGCGCTGACGGTACGAATAATCATATATTTTTCAAGTTCTTCCTTGATCTTATTCTTACGACGCAGTCCCGCGGTATCAATAAAGACATACTCGTTGTTGTTGTATCTTATGGGAGTATCAACCGCATCTCTTGTGGTTCCGGCAATATCGGACACTATAAGACGATTCTCTCCTATAAGCTTATTGATAAGGGACGACTTACCCACATTGGGCTTACCGATAACTGCTACTCGGGGCCTGTCATCATCCTCTTCTTCCGTATTGTCATCCGGAAAAAACTCCATCACTTTGTCAAGCATATCTCCCAGACCCAGTCTGTTGGCAGATGATATGGGAACGGGATCCCCAATTCCGAGATTGTAGAATTCATAGGTGTCCACCATGAATTTATCAAAATCATCAACCTTATTTACAACAAGCACCACCGGTTTTGCCGCTTTACGAAGCATATCGGCAACCTTCATGTCCGCATCCACAAGTCCCTGTTTAACGTCAACCATGAAGATAATGACATCCGCCGTATCTATGGCAATCTGGGCCTGCTCTCTCATCTGTGAAAGAATTATGTCCTTGCTGTCAGGCTCAATACCGCCTGTATCGATCAGAGTAAATGCCCTGTCAAGCCAGCTTACATCGGCATAGATGCGGTCTCTGGTAATACCGGGTGTGTCTTTTACAATTGCAATTTTATCTCCAGCCAGAGCGTTGAACAGTGTGCTCTTACCCACATTGGGACGACCAACCACCGCAACGATCGGCTTGCCTCTTTTTTTACTCATTATTACCTCACTCCAAGCAGGCATCTGACCATATCCTGCCCGCTTGATTTTACAATATCGATCTTTGAATGTAAAGCCGACCTCATCTCTGTAAGAGTATAGTCATCAAGGAATACTTCCGTACCTGCCCTCAACACATTTTCGGGGATTATAACCCTGTCGGCAGGCATGTGATCCTTTAGTTGAGCCACAATATCCCTTCCCGTAAGCAGGCCTGTAACCGTAATCCTCTCACCGAAGAAATCATTCCTGATTGCAACAAGTTCTATGTCTTTGGACGGGAAAAGAGCTGAGAAACTGTCAATGAGTTTTCCTATATGTCCGGACACCAGCTTGCCCGTAACAACGATTACTCTCTCTTTCTTTATCGTAAGTCCCTTAAAAAGCCTTCCAATTCCTCTGTTGTATTTTTCATCAGCATCCTCAAGGGCAAATTTAAACTCCTCAATAAGAGACCTGGTCATACCCACACCGTTCTCTATCTGAAGATAACCGTCATACCTTTCCTCCTCGGGAAGTTCAAGGCCGGCTGTGATATACCATTCGTCCGATGCATGCACAAAGTGCACTCCGAATTCTTCGAAAGCTTTTTTCTGCCACTTTTCAATGCTGCCAATTACCTTTTTGCAATCTTCCGCTTCAAAAGGCTCCAAAGGATAGAGACCGTCTCTGTATTTTGACAGACCCACAGGTACCACGGAAAGGGATCTTAAGACCGGAACATATTTATAAAGCTCACTAAGTGAATATTCCAGTTCCTCTCCGTCATTGATCCCTTTGCAGAGCACTATCTGACCGTTCAGTTCTATGCCCGCATTATAGAATCTCTCCACTTTTTTGAGAGCATCTCCCGCGAAGCGATTGTTGAGCATCTTGCATCTCAGTTCCGGATTCATGGTCTGAAATGATACATTGATGGGGCTGAGATGATATCCGATAATTCTGTCTATATCATGGTCCGACATGTTTGTAAGCGTAATATAATTACCCTGCAAAAAAGACAGTCTGGCATCATCATCCTTAAAATAGATGGTATCTCTCATTCCGGGAGGGTTCTGATCTATAAAGCAAAAGATACAGTTATTGCTGCAACGTCTGTATCCGTCCATCAGGCCTTCGCTAAACTGAATGCCCAGATCATCATCCTCATCCTTGCGGACATCATAAGTCTCTTCTTCACCGTTCTCATGTCTTATGGTCACGCTTATGTCGGTATTTTCAACGTAATACTGATAATCAAAGACATCTTCTATATCATGTCCGTTGACCCGCAGTAGTTCATCGCCTTTTACAATACCGAGAGAGTCGGCAATACTGCCATCTATAACCTTTTCTACAATGTGTCTGTTCACTTTCATACTGTTTCATTATACATAAAAAAACTCAAATAAAAAACCCCGCTTATGCGGGGTTTATCTGCTATGCATGTTCTTCCAGTTCAAGGAATTCTCTGTTGTTGTATTTGTCGATTGCCTTGTGGATCTCTTCACTTGTCTCATTGATATTGGACATTGATACATCGTGATTCATCATGGTTATTACATCAGCGACAAAGTCACTCATATCCGCTTCAAGGAAATAAGGCTTCTCCTTAAGTTCGGGAGGCAGATAGTTGAGATTGGTCGTAATAACCTTCTCAAACCAACATCTTTCATATGCCTTGTCAAAAGCAGCAAGACCATTGGTAAAGAGACCAAATGTACAGCAGATAAATACTCTCTTGGCATTCATCTCCTTAAGCTGTCTTGATGTATCAAGCATGGATTCGCCGGAACTTATCATATCATCGATGATGATAACGTCTTTACCGTCAATGGACTCTCCCAGGAATTCATGAGCAACGATAGGATTCTTACCGTTCACAACCTGAGTATAATCTCTTCTCTTATAGAACATACCTGTGTTGACACCGAGAACATTGGCAAAATAAATTGCTCTGTTAAGAGCGCCCTCATCAGGTGATATTACGACAAGATGGTCCTTATCTATAATAAGGTCCTTTTCACTGTCTAAAAGTGCCTTCATAAACTGTGTAGGCGGCATATAATTGTCAAAACCGTTCAAAGGTATGGCATTGGCAACTGTAGGATCATGAGCATCAAAAGTAATAAAATTATCAACTCCCATGTTGCTCAATTCCTCAAGCATAAATGCACAGTCAAGGGACTCTCTGGAATTTCTCTTATGCTGTCTGCCTTCATAAAGGAAAGGCATGATAACGTTAACTCTTCTGGCAACACCGGTTGCGGCTGCAATAAGTCTCTTAAGATCCTGATAATGATCATCGGGACTCATATGATTAAGGAATCCGTTCATTCTGTAGGTAATACTGTTGTTACATACATCTACCAGAAGAAAAACATCCTTACCTCTTACGGATTCAAGGAATTCACCTTTTCCTTCACCCGAACTGAATCTGGGACATCTTGCAGCAACAAGGTAGGAATCTTTGATATATCCCTGTATACCTTCCGCATGAGCCCATTCATTGTTCTCTTTTTTTCTTATGGCCACCAGATGCCTGTCAATCTCGTCTCCCAGCTGTTTGGCTGAATCAAGAACAACAAGTGCTAAGGGTGCCACAGGCAGTTTCTTATGTGTTTCGCTTAAATCCGGCATTTTTGCTCCTTTGATCAGATAACTGTCAGTTAAACTTGCGCTTTTAAATATACACCAGCCCTTTGTCTCAGTCAAGAAAGCAAAAAGCGGGCGGCGAATAAATCGCCGCCCTATGTATAATCCCCGATCCTTTATCCGGATTCGGGAACACTCTTTATTCAACCGTATTAAATACGATCGTTGCCTTGAAAAGGTCTCCGTCAAGCTCAAGCTTGAATTCTCCGCCCATAGCTTCCGTCAGATTCTTTGCTATGGAAAGTCCAAGGCCGGATCCTTCCGTCTTACGGGATACGTCTCCTCTGGTGAATCTCTCCATCAGTTCCTCTGTTGTGATATTGAGAGGTTCCGCTGAAATATTCTTAATGCAAAGGCTCACCTTTCCCTTATCTTCCACCATGTCTCCGTAGACCCTGGTATTCTCCAGAGCGTATTTGCAGATATTGTTATAGAGATTCTCAATTATCCTGTACATGCCTCTGGCATCGGCTTTGATATACACTGCCTTTTCAGGAACTTTTGTTATAAAATCAAGACCTTTGTCATTGAATTTTTCCGAATACTCGCCCAGAGACTGATTGATCAGTTCAACAAAATTGATTCTCTCCATCTTATATACAACAGCGCCGGAGCTGATCTTGGATGCTTCAACGAGATCGTCGGTAAGAGCTTTAAGTCGCTGGGATTTCTGATCCAGTATATCTACATAGCCCTTAATCTTCTCGTCCTGAATATTCTCTCTCTTAATCAGATCCACATAGCTGATTATGGATGTAAGAGGTGTCTTGATATCATGGCTCACATTGGTAATAAGGTCGGCCTTTAATTTTTCATCCTTCATGGATTTTTCTACAGCCACTCTTATACCGTCACCGATGCTGTTAACCGCATTACCAAGTGCAAGATTGTCACCGTGCATACCCGTTACATCAGACTGGTGACTGATATCACCTTCGGATATCTTCTGTATGTCACTGATGATACGGCGTCTTGTCTTGTTTTCAAAGTATATATACACACCTATTGCCATATCAATAATAAAGGCAAAGATGATACCGCCCCATCCCAATAAAACAAGAATGAGATTGATCAGAAGGAAGATCAGATAAGGTATCCAGGTACGTGTAACAACAGCTCCGTTATCATAGAGATCAAAAGCTATTCCTCTGATCTTTACGCATATGAATCTTAAGATAGAGCCCTTCCATATAAGCCCGCCTTTGATCTTTCTGACAAAAATAAGGTATATGGGCAGTAATACCACATTGGCTATAAATACCGATCCCACTATCAGTCCGTATGCAAAAGCGTCATTGTTATTCAGGTAGTCAACTGCAAGGCCAAAGAGAGTATACAGCATATATGCAACACACATTGCAATAAAAAATGCTATTCCCAGAAAAACTTCTATTGGAAGACGGTCGATCTTACAGTTTCTGATCTCATTATGTTTTTTACCTTCTTCATCCACATACTGAACATGTCCGGCTGATATGGTAAGAAGAACGAAGAAAAAGATGTATAATACCAGACTCACTACGCCCGCAATACATGCAATGGGAAACATTGTATCGGCTTCATAATATTTGGCTGCCGCCAATGCGAACATATCGTTTGCCGCATAACTGTCGTCCACCGCAATCCATATCCTTGAATTGTCTTCAAAGGAATATGCATAATTATTGACCATTTCCTTCATGTATACTGCGGTTATCATATTGCAGTTTGTTGCAATCTGGAGCTTATCCGGATTGAAGCATACATATCGTCCGGTAGATGTGAACAATTTTGATAGTTCATCATTGGACATATTGTTTGCAGCCGCGCCAAGATTGCTGTGTCTTACAGTCTTGCCGCCATTTACCATCTGATAGCAGTATATTACATTGCTGTTTTCTGTTTCATATGTATCCTTGATCTCCTGATACTCAGAATAATTCATGAAGAGCTGGCTGGCAGATGAGCATAAATAGTTGACCAGCTGCTGGTATTCCTCTCTGTTCTCGGCATAATCTATAAGATCCTTGCCGTTAACTGTCTTGTATCTTGATACAAGAACATCCATGCCGTATACGGCATCAGCGTCTTCTTCGATTTCTTCGTTTTCATCCGCATAAGAATAATCGCGTACATCTATAAATCCGTCATCCATATGGAAGGTATCCGAATATATAATGTTGGCATTCATATCTTCTTTTAATGCATAGAAATATGAATCAAGCTCAGCCTTTGTGCCTGTAACGGTCTGATAATCAAAGCCGTAATTGCCCCATTTGATCAGGTCGTCCAGCTTATATTCGATAGATTTGCTGTTTTTGTTGATGGTATTGTATCTGTTGGCATAATCGACAATGTCGATCTTCTTATTAGGATCGTACTGGCCGTTTGTCTCAAGCTGATTTCTTATCACACAGAGACGTGTTACGGCATCAATGTTATCCATAAAGAGAGTTCCAAAGAGATTGCTGTCTTCAAATGATACTTCTGCTCTCTCCAAATAAGGTACAAACACGGTACTTGTTACGGAACTGTTGCCGTCCTCGATCTCCAGATAAGAGGTCTTTATGACCGTTGTTGCCGATGCCGCTACTACAACTGACATAAGGCAGCTCAGAATTATTAAAATTATACTTCCGCTTTTCTTTTTAATCTTCATAGTTTCTCCACCTTGTATCCCACACCCCAAACGACTTTTAGATATTTGGGTTCCTTGGGATTGATCTCAATTTTCTCCCTTATATGACGTATGTGAACCGCAACCGTATTGTCGGCTCCCACCGCTTCTTCTTCCCAGATATTTTCGTATATCTGGTCGATGGAGAATACTCTTCCCTGATTCTTAACAAGAAGAAGGAGGATGTTGTACTCAATAGGTGTTAGTTTTACCAATTCTCCCTCCACTGTAACTTCCTTGTTGTCATCATTGATCACAAGTTCTCCGGAACGGTATATGTTGTCTTCCTCAACAACAACATTACCAAGCTGTGTGTACCTTCTGATATTGGACTTGACTCTTGCAACAAGCTCAAGGGGATTAAAAGGCTTAGTGACATAATCATCGGCGCCGATGTTAAGTCCTAAGATCTTATCCACATCTTCGGATTTTGCAGACAGAAATACGATAGGAACGCTGCTGTATTCTCTTATCTTCATGCAGGCATGTATACCGTCCATCTTCGGCATCATGATGTCCATTATGATCAGAGCAGTATCGGCATTCTCCTTAAGTCTTTGGATTGCCTCTTCTCCGTCATAAGCCTTGACAACCGAGTAACCTTCCTGCATCAGATAGATCTCAATCGCATCCACTATTTCTTTGTCGTCATCACAAACCAGAATCTTATTCATACGTCATCCTTTCTCGAACTATAAACATTAAAACACAGATAATGAAAGAAAAAAGAGGGAAAAATATTAAGATATTCTTAAACCTGAAAAGCATCTTTTATCCATGTACATATATCTTTATCAAAACCGATTACATCAAACCTGATAAAAAGATTCGTAGGATGCTTAAGCAGATAATATTCCGCACACTTACGAATTGTCTTTTGCTTAGAGTATGTAACCGCATCAAGAGATCTTCCGAACTTATCACTTTCCCTGTACTTACATTCAAAAAAAATGAGACAGCCTTCTCCCTCGCCGATAATGTCAATCTCGCCGATTCTGCCGCAATGAACATTGCGATCGACAATCTTGACACCCCGCTCGGAAAGATATGCGATTGCTGCCTCTTCATAATAAGTTCCCGTTTTTCTTTTATTCATATATTAAAGACTTCCACCCGATTTTGCCTTTATCTTTTCCATGGCATCAACGAATACCAGGATCTCCGCAACAGCTTCATAGAGTTCCGGCGGTATCATATCGCCTATCTCCAGCTTGGAGAGTGTTGACGCCAATTTACCGTCCTGATGTACCGGTACGTCAGATTTTTTTGCTTCTTCAATTATTCTTTCAGCCACTTGTCCCTTACCGGAAGCAATTACTCTGGGGGCATCTTCTTCAGCCGGATTGTATTCCAGGGCTATGGCCGTCAAATTCTTCTTATTCTTTTCCATATCATCACGCTCTCGCATCAAAAGACTGTGTACTTAACAATATGTTCTTTTCTTCGTGAACGATATTATCTATAACCGATTCATCCATGTTGTCAGCCTTACCCACGGTTGTTGTAACATTGTAGCCCTTCTTCTGGAGTCTGGCATTCAGCTCATCTATATGAGCCGCAATAAGATCAATATTCTCTTCTTTCTCAAGACAGAACTTGGTATTCAGTTTACCTTCCTTAAGGGAAAGGAAAATATCCATATTACCCAGATGATCCATTGACAGATGAAGAAGTGCCGTAAGGTTATCATCGGGGCCGGCGTTAGCCTTTCTCTTTTTCGCGTATACATAGAGATCGCCGTTGGCATGTTCCCCGGCCATCTTTAAAGGCAGCTGAACATAATTGTAGAGTTCGTTGACCTGATTCATAAAATCAACATTCTGTCTTACCCCCGTAAGGGATCTGGCAAATGAACTGTCTGCCTTTCCGGCTTCATTCATGATCTGGTTCATCTTGTCCGTAAGGTCGGAGAGTTTTTCGTAATACTTTTTAACGTAATTCTCTTTTCCTATGTCTTTCGGATCCATAAGCATATTGTCTTTCAAAAGATCCGAAATTGCGTTCTTAATCTGAGCCTTTATTTCCGGTTTCGCAAGAGTATCCTTGTCAAGGGTCTGTAATTTCTCAAAAACATTGTTCTTGTTAATATCCTGATCCGTAACAGTTTTTGCTGTAGCCTCAGACTTAGCCGACTCTTCTGATTGAAGATTGTTAGGGACAGAATCTTCTCCTGCAGCTTTGGCACTAATGACATTCGCATCAGTTTTTGCAGCATTCGCATTTTCGGCCGTGACCGTTTCAGGATTCTGTGCCACTGCAGTTTCTTCCTGAAGCTGCTCCCCATTGTTTTCTCCGGGAACAAGCAACTCCGACATATCGTTAATAAGACTTGCCGCCTTATCACCGCCTTCCGCCGCGGATTCCAGAAGAACATCCGTAAGTTCAGCTGCAGATGTTTCTATATTATTAAGAATATACTGATTGTTATTGTTATAGAGATGCATCTGCGTAACGGTAGACTGATTGACGGGAATATCCATCTTATGCAGCATGACAATATCATTGACATCTGCCTGGGGATACATCGACAGTTCCCTGTTAATTGTCTGCAACATATCTTTATTGACAGGCATACCCTGCTCCATAAGACTGTTTACCATATTAACGGTAGTCTCGGTCGCTTCTATACCTGCCGCGTTTAAGGCGTTATATACAGTTTCACTGTTAGCCATATTGGCAAACAAAGGTCTTAGGGTAAGTTGTCCGTCCTGATTGGAACTCACCTGAAAGGTAAGCTTTGAACCGACGTTCAGATTTGCATTTGTATCTATCTGTGTATTTAAAAGCAGTGTATTGTTCAGAAGAAGTTGTACTGCTTTTCCGTCCTGACTTACAAGTTCTCCCTGCAATGTGGAGCCGGGAAGCAGATTCATTATCTCGCTTTTAAGCTGGGCAATGGCCTGTCTGCTTGCAGTTTCCGCAACAGATGAAGAGGACACCTGTCCGTCTCCCCTGCTTATCTGATTCATAGCGTTCTGTACATTTTGCAACAGATTAATTGCCATCTTCCAACCCTTATCTATACAAAGTTTTTAATAAAAGATTTGCGGTGTATGGGAGTCGGCCCAAGTTCTTTCAATGCAGCGATATGAGCCGCAGAGCCGTAACCCTTGTTGCTTTCGAAACCATAACCCGGGAAGAGTTCACCGTATTCAACCATAAGCCTGTCTCTTGTGACTTTGGCTATGATACTGGCAGCACCTATGGATATACTCTTGGCATCACCTTTTATAATGGGAACCTGCTTAATATCCACTCCCGGAATTGTAACCGCATCATTTAATAATATATCGGGTTTTACTTCAAGTTTGCTTATAGCCATGCGCATGGCTTCATAGGTCGCCTGAAGTATATTAATCTCATCTATTCTCTCATTGGATACAAGGCCTATACCTGTAGCCACCGCCTTCTCCATGATCACATCATAGAGTTCTTCTCTTTTTTTCTCGCTGAGTTTCTTGGAATCGTTGATGTATAAAATATCACAATCCTTGGGAAGTATTACTGCTCCGGCCACCACAGGTCCGGCCAATGGTCCTCTTCCCACTTCGTCTATACCGCATATATTGCCGCAGACCGCATATTCTCTCTCGTATGCGCTGATTGTATATATCCTTTCTTTTTCCTTCTCAAGTTTGGCTTTGGCTTTTGCCTCCCTCTCGAGGCGCTTTTCTTCCGTCTTTGTCATAGTTTATTCAACTTTTCCCCACTCTCTTAAAGGCCATATTCTGATAAAGACCTTACCGATGAGTTCACTCTTCTTAATATTGCCCACATCAGGCATACGACTGTCCGAACTGTTGTTACGGTTGTCACCCATTACAAAGTATTCGTCATCCGCAAGGTATACCGGTTCTGCAGCTATGCCCGGGTTTTCGATTATCTCTCGTCCGTAACCCTCATAGAGCCTCTCACCGTTGATAAATATCTCTCCGTCTTCATTAATCTGAACCGTCTCGCCGGGAAGACCGATGATACGCTTCACATAGAGCATGCTTCTGTTGAATCTGTAAGGGAAAACAACAATATCAAATCTCTTGGGTTCATTGAATCTGTAGCTAAGCTTGTCTACAATCAGATTGTCCTTGTCCATAAGGGTATATTCCATACTGGAACCGATAACAACGGTTCTCTGTCCCACAAAATGAACAATCGCATATGATATGGCAAGCACCACAAGGATATATATGCTGGTATTCAGCACTTCTTTCAGTAACAGTTTCTTTTTCATGCTTCTCCTTTTAACCCTCCGGCGATTCCAGAGTCATCCTTCCGAGTTTTCCGGCTCTGAAGTCATCCATAAGCAGCTTGGATGCCTTTACAATATCCGCTTCTCCCCCTTTGGAAAGACAGCCTCTTACTTTTGCAATCTCCTGAAGTATATGATAATCCTTTTGCGTATCTTCAGCAATCTTATAATAATCCGTTATGGCTGAAGGATAGCGTTCAGATATAAAACTGACAAAATCCTGAGCCAATTCTTCCGGAACAAGAATCTCATCATTGATGGAACCAATGAATGCAAGTTTCATTCCGATAAGCTGATCTTCGAATTTGGGCCAAAGGATTCCCGGAGTATCAAGAAGTTCCAGTCCTTTGCCAAGCTTAATCCATTGTTTGCCCTTTGTGACACCCGGCTTATTGCCTGTCTTGGTTACTGCACGTCCGGCATAACTGTTGATAAAAGTTGATTTGCCTACGTTGGGGATTCCCACCACCATAGCTCTCACAGGTCTGTTAAGGATGCCTCTTTTTCTGTCTCTTTCAATCTTCTCTTTACAGGCCTCATTAACGGTTCCGCTGATGGCCTTTATGCCCATACCGTTCTTGCTGTTGATCTGAAGACAATAATAACCCTTATTCTTAAAATACTCGGTCCATCTGTCATTCAGCTCTTTGTCGGCAAGATCCGATTTGTTGAGCAATATCAGTCTGAACTTGCCTTTTCCCAATTCATCTATATCGGGGTTACGGCTGCTCAAGGGAAGTCTGGCGTCCACTATCTCGATAATAAGATCTATTAAGTTGATGTCTTCCTTCATCTGACGAATAGCCTTCGTCATATGACCGGGATACCACTGATAATTCATAAAAACTCCGTTAAAATAGATTTCGTTACTAATTAACAAATCCGAAATGAGAATCTTCGGCCTTTAATTTGAACCAGACTCTGCCGTCTATAAGTTTCCTGCTGACCATTCCCACGTTGCCGGATCTGGAATCCTCACTTGTATTAACATTGTCACCAAGAACAAAATACTCATCTTCCATAAGCGTAATGTCATTGGATGCTATACCGGGATCCGCAATCTTGTCATATTCCACTTCGCTCTCATACTCTTTTTCATTGACATAGAGCCTGTTACCCTTTATCACAACCACATCACCGGGTACCGCAACCACTCTCTTGACGTAATAATGAGTATTCTGATTGCCGTTGGGCAGGAAAACTACGATATCACCGGCCTTAGGTCTCTTAATCAGATATGAGAATCTGCTGATAAATACCGTCTGTCCGTTGTAAAAAGTGGGTTCCATACCGGAACCGATAACTTCGGTTCCCGTTCCCCATGCATATATTATAAACCAGGCAATGATAATGGCCGCCACGATACTGGTAAGCATCTTGATAAACTCGGCAACATTTTCACTTTCTATGTTTCTTCTTCTTTTGTTAAAATTAAGTCCTTTTGATCTTCTGCCCATAGCAAGTAGTATACCATAAAATGCTCAATGATGCTTTCCCATAAGACAACAAAAAGGCGATGTATCCACATCGCCTTTCAATCTTAGATAATTATTTGATAACTTCTTTAACCTTAGCAGCCTTACCAACTCTGTCTCTTAAGTAGAAGAGCTTAGATCTTCTAGCCTTACCTCTACGGATAACTTCGATCTTCTCTACGTTAGGGCTGTGTAAAGGCCATGTCTTCTCAACGCCTACACCGTTTGAAAGCTTACGAACTGTGAATGTCTCACGGTTGCTTCCGCCCTGTCTCTTAATAACAGTTCCTTCGTAAACCTGTACTCTTTCTTTGTTACCTTCCTTGATCTTGTTGTAAACCTTAACTGTATCACCTACGTTAAAGTCTGCAACCTCAGCCTTAAGTTCAGCTGCTTCGATCTCTTTGATGATTTCGTTGTTCATATCTTTTCTCCTTATTATATGGATGTTCGTAATACAGCTGTACCAGAGGACCATCTATTTTCGCGACCTATATAATATATCACAATAGCAGTGCCCGTGCAAGCACTTTTTGCTATTTTAAGCCTTCTTCGGCCTTAAGAGCCTTCCTTTCGGCTCTTCTTGCCTTCGCAAGGGCTTTTTTTCTTGCTTTTTCCTTCTTCTCAAAATACTCAGGATGAGAAGATGCCCATTTTTCATAAAGGTCCGGCCTGAACTTCTTGGTTCTTTTAATGGATTCCTCAAGTCTCCATTCTTCAATCAGCTTGTGATTTCCACTTGTGAGAACCTCCGGAACCTTTTCCCCTTCCCATTCATCGGGTCTGGAATACTGGGGATATTCAAGCAGATAGTCGTCAAAACTCTCTGTACGGGCAGATTCTTCGTTACCAAGTACTCCGGGAACAAGTCTTGATATGGCATCCATACATACCAAAGAAGGAAGTTCCCCTCCCGTAAGCACGTAGTCTCCGATGGAGATTCTGTGAGTGACTATTTTATCAAGCACTCTTTCGTCTATGCCCTCGTAATGGCCGCATAAGAACACAAGCTCATCGTAATTCGACAGCTCTTCCGCCTTATCCTGGCTAAAAACTTCCCCCACAGGGGTCATATATATTACAGGCGTGTTACTCTTAAGCTTAAGCGACCTGTAACAGTCATACACGGGTTCAGCCTGCATAAGCATTCCCGCGCCGCCGCCATAAGTGTAATCGTCAACACGTCTGTTTTTGTCTTTACTAAAATCCCTTATATTGACAGCATTGACCTCAATAAGGCCGGATTCTATCGCCCTCCCCATTATGCTGGTGGAGGCAGCTGATTCAATCAATTCGGGAAAAAGTGTCATTACATGAAATTTCATAATCAGTCCAAAAGTCCATCCAATATATTGACGGACATAATACGATTATCTGTATCAACCTCTAGTATACATTCCTTGATGGCAGGAATCAAAACTTCTCTTCCGTCATCAAGCCTAATGTCATATACGTCATTGGCTCCGGTCTGAAAAACATCCTTAAGTATTCCGTGAAGATTTTTCTCGGAATCCGTCACCTCAAAATCAATCAGATCGGCAATAAAATATTCATCTTTTTCAAGTTTGACGGCATTTTTTCTGTCCACAAGAATAGGACACTGTCTTAAGGTGGCAGCATCATCCATAGTCTCATATTCTTCAAAACCAAGGATTACCATGTTCTTGAAATACTTAACGCTTTTAACATGTGCTTCCACCGGACCTTTGCGGCTGTCAAGTGTAACTGTCTTAAGTTTTTTGAACCTTTTAACATCATCGGTAGTGGGATATACTTTGACCTCACCGTGTACTCCGTGGGGGCTTGTGATCACACCAACCTGCAGCATATCTTTCATATTTTGTCTCCGCTTTGACATGCACAGCGAAAAAGTCTCGCATAAAATGCCAAAGTTTTATAAAACAAGCCTCTGCAAAAAGCAGAGGCCCGTATGTTAGTTTATTTCAACATCAACTCTCGTATTATCGTTAACAGACGCAGCCTTAACTACTGTACGGATAGCCTTTGCAATCCTTCCCTGCTTACCGATAACCTTACCCATATCAGAAGAAGCAACATGAAGAGATACAGTAATGTTCTTACCTTCCTGCTTCTCATCAACAACAACTTCATCCGGATTGTCTACGAGAGCTTTAGCGATAACTTCAACTAATTCCTTCATAAGCAAACCTTTCTCCAATAGGGTTATTTATTTCTCGATACCGGCAGCCTTAAGAAGCTTTCCAACTACTTCTGTGGGCTTAGCACCATCTGCAAGCCACTTCTTAGCCTTCTCCTCATCAATCTTGAATGTGCTGGGATCTGTGTTAGGATTGTATGTTCCGATCTCCTCGATGAATCTTCCGTCTCTGGGTGATCTTGAATCAGAAACTACGATTCTGTAAAGAGCGTTCTTCTTGCTTCCTAATCTTGTTAATCTCATTTTTACCATAATATCTGTTTCCTTTCTTATATGAAAAAAATTATTTATCTAAAAGGGAAGTCTGAACTTGCCTTTTTTACCCATCATACCCTGCATCTGTTTCATCATCTTCTGGCTCTGTTCGAACTGCTTGATGAAACGATTGACAACAGCTATATCAACTCCGGCACCTTTTGCAATTCTGTGCTTTCTGCTGGGATTGAGAAGCTTGGGGTTTTCTCTCTCGGCTTTTGTCATGGACAATACGATTGCTTCAGTCTGAGCAAGCTGCTTTTCATCAATGGCACCTTCAAGATCCTTTGTCTTGATGCCCATTCCCATTCCGGGAAGCATACCCATGATGCTGGCAAGACCGCCCATATGACGCATCTGCTTCATACTCTCGAGGTAATCGTTGAAATCGAACTTACCCTTCTTCATACGGGAAGCCATCTCGCGTTCCTTCTGCTCATCTATATCAATGGCATTCTGAGCCTTCTCAATAAATGAAAGAACATCACCCATTCCCAGGATTCTGTTAGCCATTCTGTCCGGATAGAACTGTTCAAGATCTTCCAGCTTTTCTCCCATACCTACGTAGAGAATAGGGAGATCCGTAACGGCTTTTACGGAAAGGGCCGCACCACCTCGTGTGTCACCATCCATCTTGGACAGGATAACACCGTCTAAGCCTACTTTTTCTTTGAAATCGGCAGCAACATTAACCGCATCCTGACCTGTCATGGCATCCACAACAAGAATGGTCTGATGTACATCTACCGTTTCTTTTATATCCTGCAATTCAGCCATCATATCTTCATCTATATGAAGACGTCCGGCCGTATCCAAAATAACGACATTATAATTATTGGCAGCCGCATGTTCC
Organism: uncultured Lachnospiraceae bacterium; assembly: GCA_902779505.1. GTDB lineage: Bacteria > Bacillota > Clostridia > Lachnospirales > Lachnospiraceae > Colinaster. Next base: position 32,153 of record CACZBZ010000001.1, on the reverse strand, counting down.
AGCGCCTTTTTAGCGATTACCGGAGGCTTTTCGCTGTCACCGAGGCTGAATACATCAACTCCAACAGCTTCTCCGTTGACCTGTAACTGCTTAATGGCGGCGGGTCTGTATATATCACAGGCAACAAGAAGGGGCTTTTTACCTTTCTTCTTGAACTGTCCGGCAAGTTTTGCCGTAGAAGTAGTCTTACCTGCACCCTGAAGACCGCACATCATAATTACGGTTATGGCCTTACCCGGCTGGAAAGCAATCTCTGTGGTCTCGGAACCCATAAGAGATGTCATCTCTTCATTAACAATCTTGATGACCATCTGTCCGGGATTCAGTCCGTTCATAACGTCCTGACCCACAGCTCTTTCTTCAACCTTCTTTATGAACTGTTTAACAACCCTGAAGTTAACATCCGCTTCAAGCAGGGCCATTTTAACATCTTTACAGGCTATTTTGACATCTTCTTCCGTAAGACGTCCCTTACTTCGAAGATTCTTAAATACATTCTGTAATTTATCAGTAAGACTTTCAAATGCCATGTTATACCTTATATTTCGTCCAAAATATCTTCGGCCAGTTTTTTCACTTCGGCCTGGCCCGATAACGACTCAATTTCTTTTAATGAGGCTCTTATCTTCTCGAACTTCATAACCAGATGAAGCTTGTCCTCATATCCCTCAAGAATCTTATCGCACCTCTTTATAAGATCATGGACACCCTGTCGCGAGATATTGTATTCATCCGCAATCTCACTTAAGGATAAATCGTTGTAGACAAGCTCTTCATATATTTTCTTCTGGTGTTCCGTAAGCAGTTCCCCATAGAAATCATATAAAATTCCGCGTTCTACAATTCTGTCCATAATCTTTCCTGAAATGTCTTAACTAACATTCATTCAAGTGACAAGCAATATTCCTTGACACCAACATGTAATATATTATTACAAAGAAATATGCCTGTCAAGTATTGTTTCTTTACAGGCATATTGCTATATTACATCATGGTTTTTACAATCTTGGGTCTGTAATTCTCTTTCTCAAGTCTTTCGAGGATCGTATTCTTGTGATCGGTACCGAAAGCTTCAAGAGTGATTCTTAATTCTACCGCTGCATTTCTGTTGATTGACACGAACTGATTGTGCTCAAGCTTAATTACATTACCGTTCTCTTCCGCTATAACCTTGGATACTCTCGAAAGTTCACCCGGCTTATCGGGAAGAAGTACAGATACGGTAAAAATTCTGTCTCTCATAATAAGTCCCTGTCTGACTACCGATGACATGGTGATAACATCCATGTTACCCCCCGACAGGATTGATACAACTTTTTTATCCTTGCATTTAAGCTGCTTAAGTGCAGCAACCGTAAGAAGTCCGGAGTTCTCCACAACCATCTTGTGGTTCTCCACCATATCAAGGAAAGACACTACAAGATCCTCATCCTTAACAGTTATAACATCGTCCAGATTCTTCTGAAGATATGGGAATATTACGGAACCGGGAGTCTTAACGGCTGTACCGTCCGCTATAGTGTTAACAGTGGGAAGGGTTGTTACCTTACCTTCTTTGAGAGACGCTGTGAGGCAGGCAGCTCCTTCGGGCTCCACACCGATTACCTTGATCTTGGGATTGAGCAGCTTGGCCAGAGTAGATACTCCCGTTGCCAATCCGCCTCCTCCGATGGGAACAAGTATATAATCAACCAAGGGAAGTTCCTTGAATATCTCCATTGCTATGGTTCCCTGACCGGTTGCCACTGCGGGATCGTCAAAAGGATGTATGAAAGTATATCCCTTCTCTTTTGCAAGATTAAGAGCATATTCACACGCTTCGTCGTATACATCTCCGTAGAGAACAACTTCGGCACCGTATCCTTTTGTCCTGTTAACTTTTATAAGGGGAGTGGTCGTAGGCATTACGATAACTGCCTTTACTCCGAAACACTTTGCCGCATAAGCAACACCCTGTGCGTGATTGCCTGCAGATGCGGTAATAAGTCCCTTCTTTCTGTCTTCGTCCGACAGTGTACTTATCTTGTAATATGCTCCTCTGAGCTTGTATGCTCCCGTGAACTGCATGTTCTCAGGCTTAAGATATACCTTGTTACCTGTCTGTGAACTAAGGAAATCACTGTATATTAACTTGGTCTCCTGAGTTACTTTACTGACTGCTTCGGAAGCTTCTTCAAAATCCTTAAGAGTTAACATCTTCTTCTCCTTCTGAGATAATATCTTCTCTTTTATCTTCTACATCAAACAAGGCATCAATAAAACTGTCGGGATCAAATTCCTGAAGATCCTCTATGCCTTCTCCAACGCCGATGAATTTCACCGGTACGTTAAGTTCTGCCTGTATTGCAACGGCTATACCGCCCTTGGCCGTTCCGTCCATCTTGGTAAGCACGATACCCGATATGGGGGCAGCCTCCGAGAATTCTCTTGCCTGTACAAGCGCATTCTGACCGGTTGTTCCGTCAAGAACAATAAGATTCTCACGCTTGTATTCCGGACAGTTCTTATCAATGATCCTGTTCATCTTCTCAAGCTCATTCATAAGATTCTTCTTGTTGTGAAGACGTCCCGCGGTATCACATAAAAGCACATCCACATTTCTGTGTCTTGCCGCATTGACCGCATCATATATTACGCTGCTGGGATCGGCTCCGTCTCCGCCTTTGATAATATCAACATCGGCTCTTTTTGCCCACTCTTCCAGCTGCTCCGTAGCGGCTGCTCTGAAAGTATCGGCTGCGGCAATAAGAACTTTCTTACCCTTTGCCTTGTATATGGAAGCAAGCTTTCCGATGGTGGTAGTCTTGCCTACACCATTAACTCCTATAACCATTACAACGCTGGGCTCGTTCAGGAATTCGTAGTCCGATTCCTCCACTTTCATCTTGTCCTTAAGGCCCTGAATCATATAGTCCCTGCATTCGTAGGGTTTCTTAATATGACTGCTTTTTGCATAAGAACGCAGATCTTCTATTATATCTTCAGTTGTAGCCACACCGACATCGCCCATAACCAGGAGTTCTTCAAGTTCTTCATAGAAGTCCTCATCCAGTTTGTCATGATGATAGAAGACATCATCAATACCTTCAACCATCTGAACACGGGTCTTAGATAGTCCTGCTTTTAATCTGGCAAAAAAGCCTTTGTTTTCTTCCATTTAAAAATATCCCATTTTTGTTTTATAAAGCTTTGAAGCCTTACATAAGCGAATCATCCACAAGATTAACGGATACCAAAGTAGATACACCCTTTTCCTGCATGGTGATACCGTAGAGTCTGTCGGCTCTCTCCATTGTTCCTCGTCTGTGAGTGATAACAATGAACTGGGTATGCTTAGTAAGTTTATGGAGATACTTGGCATATCTTCCTACGTTGCTTTCATCAAGTGCCGCTTCAATCTCATCAAGCAGACAGAAAGGTGACGGCTTGAGATTCTGAATGGCAAATAAAAGTGCTATTGCCGTAAGTGCTTTCTCTCCACCGGACAACTGCATCATATTCTGCAGTTTCTTTCCCGGAGGCTGAGCATTGATCTTGATTCCCGCATCCAGAATATCCTGATCTTCCATAAGTTCAAGTGCGGCAACACCGCCTCCGAAGAGTTCCTTGAATACCTTATCGAATTCCTTCTCGATGGCATTGAATTTTTCCTTGAACTGCTTACGCATAGCAGTATCAAGTTCTTCAATAATACCAACAAGTGTCTTCTCTGCCTCAACAAGATCATCATGCTGAGTCTTTAAGAAATTATATCTTTCGGATACTTCTTTATAATCCTCAATGGCATTGACATTGACATCACCAAGTTTCTTGATATCGTCTCTGACAGCAGCCACTTCCTTCTTCATCATGGGAAGATCGTTCATGTCGGGATCTCTGAGACTCTCTGCATCATGAAGAGTAATCTCATATTCATTCCACATATAGTCTATCTGACCCTGAATTGATTCTTCAAGTTTTGTCTTACGGTCTCCGAGACGATAGACTTCCTTGTCAAGACTTGCAATTGTCTCGGCAAGTTCTTCTCTGACGCTGAAGAAGCTCTTCTGCTTTGCATTGAGTTCTTCTTTCTTTGCAATATCTTCATCCAGTTTCTTCTGAGTATCGCTTTCCGTTGTATGAGAAGCCTTGATGGTCTCACGTATCTCGGCTATATTCTTTTCCTTTTCCTCGACCTGACTTCCGCCTGTCTTCAGCTCGTCTAGAATCTCATCAAGTTCGGCCTGGAATCCGCTCTTTTCACCGCTTACACGATCGAGGTTAAGCTGTTCGAATCCAACTCTCTGAAGAATCTTCTCAACATCAACTTCTTTATTCTTGACTTCTTCAGCAACAACAGTTTCTTTGCCGTGCTCTTCTTCAAGTTCTTTCTGAAGTTTTTCGATAACAGTCTTGGTGTTTTCCTCTATTTCTTTAGACTGCTCAAGTTCCTTAAGAGCGGTCTCACGCTCTTCAACGTTTGCTTTCAGCTGTTCTTCGATATCCTCGGATTCAAGCTTGAGTGAATCGTAGTCAGCCTGGTTCTCTTCCTGTCTGTTCTTGGCAGCCGTAAGAGAAAGTCTGGCCGTATTCTGATTAATGAACTCTTTCTGCAGCTTTATCTTGATGTTTTCAACTTCAACTCTGGCTGCATTACGCTCTTTCTTCTTATCCTCTATGGATGTAAGAAGAACATCTATTTCCTTAAGAGCATCCTTGATCTTCTTCTCAAGCTCGTCCATCTCACGACGACGGCCCAAGAGGTTGCTGTTATTCTTGAAAGCCCCACCGGAAATGGCACCACCGGGAACAAGAAGTTCTCCTTCAAGAGTAACCATACGTATTCCGTACTGATATTTGCGGGCAATCTTAACGGCATTGTCCACATTATCAACGACTACGATACGACCAAGCATAGCCTTGGCTACGTTGACATACTCTTTCTTGGTCTTAACAATACTGTCTGCAAGACCTATAACTCCGGGCTCATCAAGTACTTCGGGAGTCTTGAATTCCTGAGTATGCTTGATACTCGTAAGAGGAAGGAATGTAGCTCGTCCGCCTTTTTCCTTCTTAAGAAAAGCAATCATCTTCTTGGCAGTATCTTCATCTTCGGTTACGATGTTCTGAATATTACCGCCGAGAGCAGTCTCGATTGCTATCTCATATTTCTGTTCAGAGCTGATGATATCGGCAACGACACCGATAATGCCCTTGTTCTTATCCTTCTGTTCCATTACCATCTTAACGGAACCGCCGTAACCCTCATATCTCTCGGTAATATTGGAGAGAGATTCAAGTTTTGCCTTGTCCTGATGGTAAGACACCTGAAGATCACGAAGTCGCTCGTCCATCTTTGTAAGTTCTTCTTTCAAAGATGCGGCAAGATCTTCTTTATCTTTCTGTTCTTTATTAAGGCCTGCAATGACCTCGGTTACCTTGTCGAATTCTTCCTGGAAGCCTTTGATAACATCAAGCTGCTTGGCTTCGTCTGTTCTTGCGGTAACAAGTTTGCTGGTAAGTTCAGCCTTACGGATATCGATCTGCTCCTTAACGGTCTCAAGTCTCTCAACCTTTGACTTAATATTGGCTCTTTCGTTAAGAGTCTCAATAATGGTATTTTTACCTGCTTCGATATCGGTATTGTATTCTTCTATCTTGCTCTGTATTTCACCTAGACGGGCTTCTACCTCAGCCTTGGCATCCTGAGCCTCTTTGAGTTCGGCGTCAATCTTCTCCTTGGCTTCACGGATAGCCTTTTCTTCAGCTTCCTTGGCATTAAGTTCCTTGGATACATTCTCTCTTCTGACCGCAAGATGCTCTTCATTGCCACGGATGGAATTGATCTGCTCGTTAAGGACCTCTATCTGACTCTCCAGTTTCTGACGGATAGAGTTGGTCTCTGTAACGCTGGATCTCTCTTCATCAATGAGGCGTTCAAGTTCTTCGATTGCCGCATTGGTCTCTTCGTATTCCTTCTTAATGTTTTCGAGCTTGGCTGTATTCTCTTCAAGTTCAGTGGAAGCATTTTTAAGGCTATCAGTTACCTTTTCAAGATTTTCCTTGGTCTCATTGTTCTGAAGAAGGAACATATTAACATCAAGAGTCTTGAGATCTTCCTTCTTTTTCAGATATATCTTGGCCTTTTCAGCCTGCTTCTCAAGAGGGCCCACCTGTTTCTCAAGCTCTCCCAGAATATCATTGACACGAACAAGATTGTTACGCTCTTCTTCGAGTTTCTTCTCTGAAGCCACCTTACGCTTCTTGAATTTTACGATACCTGCCGCTTCATCAAAAAGCTCACGTCTCTCTTCGGGCTTACCGCTGAGGATGGCATCAATCTGGCCCTGTCCGATGATGGAATAGCCTTCCTTACCTATACCTGTATCATAAAAAAGCTCATTAACGTCCTTGAGACGACAAGGTGCTCCGTTAATAAGATACTCACTTTCACCGGATCTGTAGAGTCTTCTGGCAACCGTTACTTCATCAAAATCAATGGCAAGCTGATGATCCGAGTTGTCCAAAGTAATGGCAACAAAAGCATAACTTAAAGGCTTACGCATCTCAGTACCGGCAAAAATAACGTCCTGCATGGATGCTCCTCTTAACTGCTTGATTCTCTGCTCACCAAGAACCCATCTTACGGCATCGGCAACATTACTCTTACCTGAGCCGTTGGGGCCTACTATGGCGGTTATACCGTTATGAAACTGGAAGTTGATCTTGTTTGCAAAGGATTTGAATCCCTGCACTTCAATACTTTTTAAATACATCTAATACCTACTTCTTAATTCTCTTAATAGCTTCATATGCCGCAGTCTGCTCAGCAGCCTTTTTGTTGCGACCTTTTCCGCTTCCTACTATCTCTCCGTCAAGAACAGCGTTAACAGTGAAGACCTTGGCATGATCCGGGCCTTCATCGCTTACAAGTACATATTCGAATTTTTCATATTCCATAGACTGAATTAGTTCCTGAAGAACAGTCTTGCTGTCATAGAACAGTATCTTATTCTCCAGATCGGAAAGGATGAATCTGTGGATGTAATCATGCGCCACCTTAAGTCCACCGTCCAAATACAGTGCACCGATTATGGCCTCCATGACATCAGAAGTGATGGAATCCCTTTCTCTTCCGCCTGTTGCTTCCTCGCCTTTGCCCAGCAAAATATAGGAACCCAGGTCCAGATCCCTTGCACAGTAAGCGAGGGCAGGCTCACATACCATACTGGCACGGAGTTTGGTCATCTTACCCTCCGCCATATCAGGATTCTCACTGAAAATGAAATCACTTGAGACAAGCTCCAACACCGCATCTCCAAGGAATTCAAGCCTCTCGTAATCAGATTTTTTATTAATCTTCATCTCGTTGGCATATGAACTGTGGGTCAGGGCTTCTTTCAAAAGACTGATGTCCTTAAATTTATATCCAATCCTGTCTTCTAATTCAGAGAGTCTGTCGTTTAGTCCCATAAACACTCCTCTCTGCATATTTAATTACAAAAATACAGCAATAGGTAAGTCCATGACTTCCTATTGCTATTAGAAACCAAAAAGCCCTTTACGGGCTTTTTGATTAGTCTTCTGCGTTACGAGCTCTCTTAATAAGCTCTACTGCTTCTCCAACTTTGGTAATCTTCTCTGCCTGCTCCGGTGGAATCTCAATATCAAATTCCTCTTCGAGGCCCATAATAATCTGGAACACATCAAGACTGTCAGCTCCAAGATCATCCATAAATGTTGTTTCAGGTGTGATCTCATCAGGATCCACGCTTAATACCTCTGCCACTACTTTCTTAAGCTTTTCAAGTTCCATGTTGCTACCTCTCCTAATTACTTATTCGCTGTCAGAATTAACAATCACAGCTTTTATCTTATCGCTAATATTTTGCTTTTTAAATTCAACACACTGTATCAGTGTATTCTTTATCTCTTTTGGTGTGCTGCTTCCGTGGGTCTTAACAACAAGACCGTTAAGTCCAAGCATCGGAGCTCCGCCGTACTCTGAGGCACTGAATTTCTTAAGAGTTCTCTTAAGCGCGGGCTTTACAAGCAATCCACCGATCTTACTTCTGAGAGAAGACATCATAGCGCCTTTCATCTCACTGAGTAAGACATTGCCGATACCCTCGTACATCTTTATGATTACATTACCCACAAAGGCATCACATACAATTACGTCCGCTTCGCCTTCGGCAATATCTCTGGCTTCCACACTTCCGATAAAATTGATATCGGGGCAGGCCTTCAAGAGTGGAAATGTTTCCTTAACAAGAGCATTGCCCTTTTCCTCTTCGGCTCCGATATTAACAATACCGACCTTGGGATTTTTAACTCCCATTATGTTCTCCATATATATGGATCCCATCTGAGCGAACTGAACAAGCATGGTCGGTCTTGCATCTACATTGGCGCCACAGTCAACAATAAGCGACATTCCCTTTCTCGTGGGAATAAGGGGTGCCAAGGGTGCTCTTTCAACACCTTTGATACGGCCTACAACCACCTGGCCTCCCACAAGAGTTGCCCCTGTGGAACCAGCAGATACATATGCATCACATTCACCATCTTTAACCATCTTCATGGCTTTTACAATGGATGAGTCTTTTTTACGTCTTATAGCCATTACAGGAGGCTCGGCATTCTCGATAATCTCAGGAGCATCTACTATGATAAGTCTGTCCTTATCATAGTCCTTGCCCGCGAGACATTTGTTAATCACTTCTTCCTGTCCCACAAGATATATCTGAAGTTCTTTGCTTTCTTTAAGAGCCTCGATCGCCCCGTCCACATTGCAATCCGGTGCGTTGTCGCCTCCCATTGCATCAAGGGCTACTTTAGTATATTCCATAATCCCCACCAACTTAAATCAGCCTTTTTTACGTCTTTAAATACTATACTAAAGGCATACATAAAAATCAAGAATATTGGAAAAAAAACTAGTTCAGTCTGCTTGCCGCTTCCTCTATCAGTTCTTCCCTTGTAAAATAGGGAATTTTGTACATATCTTTCTTGTTGAAGGAAAGTACTTCTCCCTTTTTGCAGAGTACTCCGGCGCAGTTCAGAATGTGTGTTTTTCTGTCTCCGTTTTTATCAAGGATATAATATTCTCCTTCCATGCTTAACATGATATCTCCGGTAGTTTTATCTATGTTTGCCTGGGCTATTACTCCAAAGTTCTCATATTCATGTATCATACTCAGATCAGCCAGACTGAATACTTTTACATCTCCGTTGATATATGACACATAGAGATTCTTGTTTGCAGTATCCACACAGATATATTTGATGGTATTGATCTTTTCTTTTAATATAGATGTCTTTCCGTCCTTAAGAATCTTAATGCCCTCTTCAACCGGGTAGCAGATCACGCTTCCGTCTTCGGACAGATAGTAGTCATCACAGGCAGCTGAAGATATGACATCATCGGCTATAAGTTCTTTTTCGCCGGTCTTCATATTGATCTTGTTGATTCCCTCGTTGATGTTGTATCCGAACATTGTGTTTTCATCCACAACCGTATAGAGAGACCAGCTGTCCGTTTCCAGAGTGTTCATCTCATAGATCACATCGTCTTCTCCGCTGTCCAGATCAACCTTGTGCACCGCTTCTCTGTATACATATATAAAGGATCCGTCCTTTCCGAAAAGCTTGTCCTGTAAATATGTCTCAAGAGGGATCACACGCTTTACGGAATAATCCTTTGTATCAAGGATGGTAACCGTATAAGGATCGTTGTTGGCATACAAAGCCAGCATACTCTCATCATCCGAAAGAGTCGTGGAACTTATGGACTGAGAAGAAGTATAGGCAATTTTTCCCTTCTTTCCGTCGGAAGACATACATATCACAACATCACAGTCACTGTAAGAGCACAGGGCATAATAATCCTCACCGAATATTGCACATTCTATGTTGTTAGAACCAAGTATCGTACCCGTATCCTTATATTCATTTACACTGGGTACATATACATACATCTTACCGGTTCGGGTTACGGGATATACGTGAGCCGCTCCTTCAACGAATCCCAAACGGACAATGGAATCGGGCAGAGTCAGGGTCGCAATCTCTTCAAAACTGTCGCAATCTATAGCCTTGTATGTGTCATAGAAATAATAATTCAGTCTTTCTTTATCATCCACAACATTGACACTTATTCTCTTGATCAATGAATTCTCTGTATCAAAAGAATCCATCGTCTGAGCCGTCTTTGTCAGTTTTAATATGCTGCTGTCCGCTATTTTGTATGAAGAAGCGTAACTGTATATTGAAGCATATATATAATCCTTACCCACAACGGCCTTTGCCATGCTATCGGCTTTGATTATGCCGCTTTCGTCGATCTCTCCGGTATCCGTGTGCAATACTGATATTATCAGCCTGCCGTCGCCGTCATTCTGTGAGTAGATAAAGAGTTTTCCGTCATCGCTGAGGCATATGGAACTGTCCATGCTGTAGCCTTCTTTTTCTTCAATACAATAGAGCTCTTCATAAGTATTGGAATCATACACAGCCACATGATCATAATAGGACACGCCAAAGAGACTGCCTTTCTTTGCTGCACAGACGCTGTATAAGGTCCTGCTTAAAGAATCAAGAAACCATCCATCCGTCAGTTCAGGCAGAATATTCTTTTCTTCATTCTTTTTTATATCATAGACAGCCGGTCCGCTCTCTCCGTAACTGACCAGTCTGTTTTCATCAATCCATACCACACAGTCTTCGGACATAAAATTGGAACTGCCTTTAATGTGTCCCTGCCATATCTCCTTGCCGTCCAAGGGCGTCCACACCTTGGCATTTCCATAATTATCAACTGCCAGGAGCTTGCTTCCGTCCGGTGATACTTTCAGTAAAGCCACATCTCCGTCCAAAGAAAGAACCCTGTTGGGTTCCATTGTCTGGCCGACTTCATAAGTCCTCAAGGCATTGGTAAGCGCATATTGAGCATCCGGATTATAAGGAACTCTTTCTTCGTCTGTACCGTAGGCTGCTCTGTAAGCCACTTCAAGAGCCTCATCTATCCTTCCTTCTTCTATAAGACCCTGCGCCTTCTCCGCAAGGGATGATGAATTACGATAAAGAGAGTCCTTATACTGTTCCTCCAGCTGCGCCGCCTGCTCGCTGATCTTCTCAGCCTGTTTGTTGATACGAACCGCCATAAGGGTACTTACAATTCCGAATACGGCAAAAACAGAAGCCACCGAGACAGTCAGTCTGACTATTCTCTTTATCTTCTGTTCCCTGTGTCTCTGCTTAAGATCGTCGAAGGACAGTCCGAACATGGGAGCTGCAAGTCTTATAACTTCTTCTTTGATCTTCTTTTTTATCTCAGCCTTACTCTCGCCTCTTACATCAGCCGCAAGGGGTTCTATTGCCTTTCCGTTTTCATCGTGAAGAAGGGCTTCCGGGAATGAATCCTCAGGTTCACCTTCCGCAAGAACCGCAAATACATGGGATCTGCCATGCATCTTGATAAAGTTCTCTATCTCCGTCTTGCACCATATCGATTCAGGAAGTCTGGGTGTACATATAACCAACAGAAAATCCGAATTCTGAAGAGCATTGATAATAGGATCCTCAAGATTGTTGGTTATGGGAAGTTCATCCCTGTCTCTGAAGACTCTTTCTATCTTTCTCTTCTTGACTCCCAGCTTGTCCAAAGTGTCATACATATTCTTGGGCACACGAAAGGCCTCTAATTCCCTATGCAGAGTCTCTGCCACATATTTATCAAGATCCTTATGTCTGTAGCTTATAAAAGCGTCATAGTGTTTTTCTTCAAGATTCATTAATATTTCTCCCAATTGCAGGCATACGGGAATCACAAATTTTAAACGTGATTCCCGCATGTTTCTATTCAACTCTAACACTATAACATATTATGCGTTGCTTTTCTTTATTTAGAATAAAAAATGTTGATTCGTTTCCGCTTATTCTCTGTTCTTAAGCACCTCCGCAGGGCTAATCTTATTCAGTTTTCCCGTCAGCACGGAACTTATAAGATCATAGCAAAGCATGATACCCGCAAAAAGCATCAGATAGTGATACCATCTGTACTCCAGATGCACCGTACAGGGTACATTGGCTACGAACACGGGAAAAATCGAATTGATTAAGGTCTTGGCAAGAGGAATGCTCACAAGCGCGCCGGTGATAACAACCATCCTGTTGCCGTCCAGGTACATCTTTCTGATTTCTTTTGAGTTAAAACCGAATATCTTGATAAGGGATATTCCGAAACTTGCCCTGTCTATCATCACCGAAGTCATAAGATACATAACTATACAAAAGATTACGATTGACATAGATATTAGCATAACTACCATAGGTCTCATAAGGTCGGTAAAAATACCCGAAGATTTGTCCACGTCTGCTTTTGTCGTTGTCGAATAAAGTCTGCCGGACTCTATATCCAGTTCGTGATCGGCCATTACAACATTGTAATAATCATCGTCCTCACCATAGAGCTCTCTCATACTGTCTATATCCATAAAAACGGTAAGACCCACGGAGTATGGGGCTATATCCACAACGGTAAAGGCATAATCCAAATCATTGGCGTTGTCCGTAAGGATAAGTTTGTCCCCAACCTTAATACCGTATCTGAGAGCTATGGCATCGGATATTACCAGCTTATTCTTGCCCTTTACGGGTGTTACATCTATATAGGGATTGTCATAATCAATTCCCATCACGGTAATGTCCAGAGTATAACCGAATTCTTCTTTTTTCAGTGTCTGAACAAAACAAGCCTCTCCTCCCTCCGGAACTTCCTTTGTGGGATATTTGTAACTATACATATATTCATATTTGGTATCTTCACAGGACAACCTGCCTACGCTTTCACATAAGACATAACAGTTCATACCCATAACAAATATGAGCATTGAGATAAACATGCCTGCTATGATGGTTACCGCTGTCCTTCTTTCTCTCAAAAGCTGTCTGATCTTGTATTTTCTCATAAAAGGCATATTGCCTAACTTAACGTCTTTTCCGCCTTTAACCTTTTGCTCATTTCTGATAAGGGAAAGTGCCGTTCTTGATAAGCTCTTGTTAATAACAAGATAATTAACAATAAGGGACACAACCGGTGGCATCACAATTGCATACACCAGCAGATAAGGCGGCACCACTCTTCCAAACCAGGGAATGGAATAATATTCATATGAATCCGCAGTCTGCCAGCTGCTACCAAGTCCGCTGAGGCCCACCATTGCTCCCGTCAGTCCTCCCAGCAGAGATATCAGCGTAGGAAGTGTAACATAATGTCGCATCAGATCCTTTTTCTTTACACCAAGGGCATACAGAGCGCCTATTACACTGCTTTCTCCCTGTATCTGATGAATGACGAATACAGACAGCACGTATGTAAAAAGAACAATAACTATGATTCCGGCAACAATACCTACTGTCTTATTGATCTCAATATCTCCCTTGGCACCTCCCACTCTCAGATTGTCTTCTGACAGCATGAATTCCATTATATTGTCGGGTGATTTTGAAAAGATCTCGTCCATAAGGTCATCCGACTGATCTTTAAGTTCATCCACACCGTCTTTGAGTTCTTCTATACCGTCGCACAGTTCCTTGGCACCGTCATCCAGTTCCACACTGCCGTCATAGGCCTCTTTTACGCCGTCTTTCAGTTCTCCCGCGCCGTCTTGCAGTTCCGTGCTTCCATCATAGAGTTCGTTTACACCGTCCACTAACTCTGAGACACCATCCGTGAATTCTCCCGTACCGTCTCTGAACCTTCCAGCTCCGTCTTCAAGTTCCCCGGCTCCGCTTAATGCTTCATTTGTTCCGGAAGCAAGTTTTGAAGCACCGGACGCAATCTCTCCCACAGCCCCGGTATAAGTTCGGGTTCCTTCTGCATATTCCGCAATAGAGTCCAGGCTGCTCTTAAGACTTCTTATCTGTGATGCATCCCCTCCCGCGGATTCAACAGCAGTTGCAACCGCATCAAGAGTATCTCCGTAACTGTCCTTTGTAAGAGAGATTCCGGGCTGTCCCAACTGAGACAACGCTGAATTAACGCTATTCTCAGCCATTCCAAGAACACCGTCGAATATCCTGTCGGCTCCTCCCGTGATCTTACCGTTATTACTTTCCAAACTGCTCAAAGCACCGCTTAAACTCTCTGCCCCGGAATTGATCTGTCCTATACCGTTAGAAAGAGCTCCTGCTCCCGACTGAATTCCTGCAGCACCGTCGTCAAGTTCTCCGGAAGCATCCTTAAGTTCAGAGGCACCGTCTCTTAATTCCAGTGTACCGTCCGTAAGATCCTTAGTTCCTTTATACAAGTCGTTACTGCCGTCATAGAGTTCATTCATGCCATCCTTAAGTTCCAGCGTTCCGTCCTTAAGTTCTTTAGCTCCGTCATAGAGTTCATCCACTCCGTCAACCAGTTCGTTGATACCGTCAGTAATCTCATCTTTTTTACCATAACTGTCATCAAGCATCTCCCTATAGTAAGGATCATCAACGTCTTTATAATTAAAATTGAAGTCCTTGATCATCTGCTTCAGATCATCCGCAGTCATAGCATCATTCAGAATAAATGCATATGTCAGTTCTTCCGAAGCCACATTATTGCAACTCTTTATCCTGTCGTAACCTTCAGTCGTTACAAAAGCCGTACCAAAAGTCTTGCTGTCAACTGCAGTATCCGACAGTTTTTTATAGGGAGCATCGTAGTCCACTGTACTTCCAATACCCGTGATAAGATAATCATCCTCACCGATTCTGATACTGTCTCCTACAGACAGGTCGTGTTCCATACTGTATCTTTTCTCGATTACAATTTCATTTTCATTTTCAGCAAGATGAGGATCAGTTCCGTATCTTTCGTCTTTGGTATTAACGCCACAGACATCAAGGGCAATCAGATCAATCTTCTCTCTGTTCTTGAATATCCTGAGTACCGAACCGTCTTCAAGGGTCACGTCGTAACTGACATGAGATTCAAATGTCACTCCGGCGTCCTCGATTTTCATAATATCTTTCGCAGACGGCTCCGTAAAAAACGTCACCTGGCCATCCTCAAGCTTATTACTAAGCTGCAGATTGTCCGTTCCGCTTATAACTATCTCCGCAGCATCCACAAGTGCAATAACTATATACATACAGAGCACAATCATCAGAAAAAGAGATGCATATCTCACAAGATTGGCTCTTATTTCTCTCGGAAATCTCTTTCTTAAAACACGTCTCATTACAGATCCTCCAATTCAGCTGCAGGCACTCTGCTCTCATTGATGTATTCCTTTTTAACAAGTCCGTCCTTAAGGAATATCACCTTGTGTACCATGTTTTTTATCGAATTGTTGTGAGTAACAATAAGCATGGTTGTCCCGTATTTTTCATTGATCTGCTCAAGCAAAATAAGAATGTCTCTTGAGGTATTGGAATCCAATGCACCGGTAGGCTCATCACAGAGCAAGAGCTTGGGGTTCTTAATAAGAGCTCTGGCAATGGCACATCTCTGCTGCTGTCCTCCCGACAGCTGCGAAGGAAATTTGTTCTGATGCTCCGTAAGACCGAGGACTTCAAGCAATTCATCCATATCAAGAGGATCCTTTGACAGATATTTGCACACCTCAATATTCTCTCTTACGGTAAGATTGGGCACCAGATTATAAAACTGAAAAATAAAGCCGAGATTGTCACGTCTGTATTCCGAAAGCGCATCGCCTTTCATGCCGAACACCTCAAGCCCTTCGACCTTAATGGAGCCTGAATCCATTACATCAAGTCCGCCTATACAATTAAGAAGAGTCGACTTGCCGGAACCGGATGTTCCCTGTATAACACACATCTGTCCCTTGTCCACTCCCGTATTAACACCCTTAAGGACCTGCACGTAACTTCCGTCCTGACCATAGCTTTTCTTAACGTTTTTAATCTCAAGATACATAATTTTTATCTCCCTTATTTTTACATAACAATGTTATGTAATTGTTATTTTTTTACCGCCCGGGACTAAACCACAGGCGGTTAATAATCATTTTTCTTTTATCATGGTAAGTTCAACCCAACCCTGAACCAGGTAGTTCATGATTGAACTCATCCTCTTTCCTGCTATATCTCTATCCTTTTCATGCTTAATGACATGTATCACGGCATCGATAGTTATATGTGCCATCCAATGTGACATATATTCGTCATAACTGTATCCCTTAATACTGGATACCATCGGAGGAACTATCTTCTCCAACATATCAACGAATTCATCCACACAGTTTTCATATACAGTGTTCTCAGAGGCACACAGTATAAGTAAAAAACTGTCACGATATTTATATATGTAATCCATAAGTATATCGCTGAATTCTGTATGATCCATATCAACGTCATCGATGGAATCAAGTTTTGACATGTATTCAGTGTCTTCTTTAAAATGCTCTGCAACCAGCTTTTTGAGACCCATAATCGGACCATCAACAATTGCCGCAAAGAGCTGGGCCTTATTCTCAAAGAAGAAATAAAGCGCTCCGGTTGTAACTCCGGCTGCAGAACAAATACTTCTTAAAGAGGCTTTATTGTAGCCTTTTTCAAGAAATTCTTTCTTTGCTGCTTCTATCAAAAGTTCTCTTTTTTCATATTCAACGTCCTGTTTCATCCGAACTCCTCTTTTGATAACGCTGTTACGTAACACTGTTATCTTATATTTAACTCTATCTTTTGTCAATAGCCGAAATCAAAAAAGTGATTGCATTACCTGCAATCACTTTTAGGTCTTTAAATAATAGCTAGGCTTTTGCCCCGTTAATATTGGCATATCTGCCCAACAGATCTTTATGCCGTCTGTTCATTATCGGAAGCGGTCCTATTGCCGTAATCATGATAATGAGGACGCTCAAAATCTCATGATTCATCAAAAGGGCAATCAACAGCCCTGTTCCAAAGAACAGTCCGTAAAATACCCACATTAATCCATGACAGTGATTCCATGCTTTTATATCGCTGATTTCACTATCTTTTGGTTGTACATCCAATGCATAAAAGCTAACTGGAGATTTACTGTTCATCTGTCGTATTCCCATAATTATGAATACGAACATGACAATAATCCCAATGATCATTGCCGAAAGCGATTCTTTCCCCATATGCTTCCCTCTCTTTTCTTTCCCTTAAACACTAACTTCTTCTCTCGTGTTTATTGTAGTACTCGGATTTATCCTCGTACATTCTGCTCTCCGTTACTTCAAGAGCATGCAGTATACTGCTGGTCTCAAAATTAAATATTCCGGATCCCACAGATACTGATATTTCGCATTTCGAATTGCCTTCCGCATTGTAAAGCGCCACATTATCCCTTATGGACTTTACACATGAATCCGAATCAATAACCGAATCCGTATTTAAGAAAATAACAAATTCGTCTGATGCATATCTGACTATGATACCTCGGTTCTCAATGCCGGCACTTATAATATCGGCTACTGCCTTTATTACTTTATCCCCCTCTTTGTGCCCAAAGGCGTCATTGATGCCTTTGAAATCATTGATATCGACAAATATCATGCAAAAATCTTTTTTACTTTTTTTCTCCGACTGGATCTTATCAAGATAAAATCTGTTAAATAATCCCGTAAGCTTATCTGTATATATATTCTCCTTCTGAAGCTGCAGCATAAGTAACATAAGACCTACCGCAGCAAAAGCCCAGATTGCGGAAATACCGTAATTAAATGTCTGGACCAGCACTCCTACTATGATAGGAATGATAAAATGTAATATCGGGAAAGCCTTGAACACTCCGCCCTTTCTTCGGGCCAGATAATAAAGAAAGGATCCCATAATGATAAATATAAAACCTATCAAAGTATAAATATTGTATAAAGGACCTCTTGAATATACATTGTTCTCATCAACATAAAAAATAAATGGAACAAAGAAATTAACGATCAGTCCAAGAAAGGCAATTCCACATATAACATTAACACTGATAATAACCCATCTTCTGTTAATCCCGCTGATATGCCTCTCGAGCAAAACAATCCAGTTAGCCGAAAGCACAAGCATAGTAATATACAGAAGCAGATTAAAGCCATATACCAGAACAAAAGCCAGTGTTCCCGGTTTGCCGTCCGCAGTAAAGCATATCGGATCCGAAATACATGAAACAAGGATGCTTAATATAATGTAAAGAATAAGAACATCCTCGCCCTTTTTCTGTTGTTTCCATGCCCCGTTTAAGAGCACGCCGACCATGAGTACTATGCCCAAAGCATTAGCCACATATATCTCGGCCAGATTAGGTACGCCCATTATATACTTCCTCTCCCCAAAAGTTAACGCTCGCTAGTAATAGTATAGCATTTTTCTACAAAAATGGGGAATTTATTTATTTTTAATCTGCACTTTTCTCATTTTCAAACAGCGGTGTAGAGAAATATCTCTCTGCCGTATCCGGCAGTACAGTTACAACTGTCTTACCCTTACCGAGTTTCTTGGCAAGCTGAAGAGCTGCTGCGACATTGGTTCCCGAGCTGATACCGCACATTATACCTTCCTTACGGGCAAGGTCCTTTGCGGTTTGTATCGCTTCTTCATCCGTTACGATATATATATCATCATAAATATCACGATTAAGGTTCTTGGGAATAATACCGTCTCCGATTCCCATCTGCAGATGAGTTCCGATATTGCCTCCGGCAAGTATCGCTGCATTTTCAGGTTCTACCGCCCATATCTCCACATCAGGATACTGAGCCTTGATCGTCTCACCTATGCCGCTTATGGTTCCTCCGGTTCCGATACCCGAACAGAAACCGTGAATAGGCCCTGCCACCTGCTCCAATATCTCAAGTCCTGTGTGATGCTTATGCACTTTGGGATTGGCAGGATTCTCAAACTGTTGAGGAATATACACCCTAGGATCTTCCTCAGACATTCTTATGGCGGTCTGAAGGCACTCATCCATACACGCTCCTATATCCCCGTCGTCGTGAACCGTGATCACTTTGGCACCGTAGTGTTCCACAAGAAGCCTTCTCTCAACACTTACACTGTCCGGCATGATGATACGGGTCTCAAAGCCCATAACGGCTCCAATCAATGCAAGACCTATACCCTGATTACCACTGGTAGGCTCAACAATGATAGTGTCATCTTTTATGATGCCGTCTTTGATTGCCTGTGTGATCATGTTATAGGCTGTACGTGTCTTGATGGATCCGCCTACATTAAGGCCTTCGTACTTTACCAGGACTTCAGCCGCTTCAGGATCATTCATCCTGTTCAGTCTGATCATCGGAGTATGTCCGATATATTCCAAAACATTATTACATACCATATCTATTATCTCTCTTTCCGAATTAATATAGATTCCATAAAGGCACCAGTCCCATTTTAGCTAAGCAGGCCAAATGCGTCAATCTGATTGACAGAAAAAGGATCGGAAGCATTGCTCCTTCCGATCCTCCATAAACACTATATAAACACTACATTTAAACCTTCATTTCTCACAGGAAGTACAACCGAATCAAGTCTGTTTTCCAGCTGAGAACGCCTCTCACTGTCCATGTTATCTATCAACTTGTGATGAACCGAAAGAGTATATACAACACCGTTTTCCGGATCAATGACTTTGGTAAGGCTGACACCTGCAGTCCTGAGCCCTTCATCCTGAAGAATCTCTCTAATTGTGCTTACATATTCCTTCTCAGCTGCCTTAACAGAACTGTCATTGTAACTTATCTCTCTTCCGTTAACCTTAAGTCTGCAGAATACCAGAATCATTGCAACAATAAATAATGTGATAAGTGCCATTGCCTTAATTGTGTTGCTGTGTCTTCTCAATTCTTTCATAGTCGTCTCCCTCCATGCAGTTCATAATCTGTACAAGTCTCTTAACTGATGCTTATACACTGATTATGCTCCATCTTTAGGGAGATTTATCGGACTTAGAAGACAGTTTGGAGCTATTTTAGGCAAGAAATCACTATTGCCTGCTGGACTCTGAGCAGGTCCTTTTTGAAATCATATCCCACAAAATAATCTGATTCAATTACATCATCGGATACTTCTTCTCCTCTGTAAAAGGGCGGACAGGGATTTAATAAGGCCCCCTTATTGGCCAGGTCCATAAGTTCTTTTGTAATGCGGTAATCTTTGAAATCCGCTCTGCATTCAGATGGCAAGGAATCCGTACAAACAATGTCTTTACCAACCATTGCTTCATTCAGATTAGTTACACAGTCAACTCCCGATACGGCATACTTTTCCGGGCAGGATTGCGTCAATGAGAATCCCATTGCTTGAGAAGCCTCTTTCCACGCTCTTCCAATGTTCCCATCCGCACCGACAAATAAATATTTATCATTCAGATAATCCTGTCTTCTCTTTGAAAGTGAATACAGATCAGCCATCATCTCACAGGGATGATTGACATCTGTCATGGCATTGACTACCGGAATGCTCATAGAGTTATTCATTTTCTCAATCAGATCAATATCTTTATATCTGACAATGACTGCATCTGCCCAGTTTTGAAGATAGCCGCAGAGATCCTTTATATCTTCTTTCTTTTCCAACGCGGATGGGTCAAATAATATGCATTGACCACCAAGAAGATATATTCCTTTTTCAAAACTGACTCTTGTCCTTATGCTGGATGCAGGAAAAAACATCACAACTGTCTTACCCGATAAGAAGCCGTCATACTCTTCAATTGAATCAGCTATTTTAAATATATCAAATAATTCTTCGCGCTTAAAATCCGTTAATCTTATAAATGATTTCATCTTGAACTTTAATCCTAAAAACCTGAAAAAGGGTATGTAATCAGTATCCCATACCCTCTTTTATAACATTTGCTTTAACAACCTTTGCTCCGAATGGAAAAAGTGACAGCCTTGCAATCTTAAAGAACTGTTTTCCAAACGGAATACCTATTATTGTAATACACAATAAGCAGCCACAGAGGAAGTTGACAACTGCCAATTCAATTCCCGATATAAGAATCCAAAGGACGTTAAGCAGACAAGCTACAGCTCCGCCTTCATCGACCACTTCTTTCCCGAACGGATTAAGTGACAAGGACGACAGTTTGAAGCATTGTACCCCTACAGGAATCCCTATGATTGTGATACACCATAATATTCCTGCAATCCACCATCCCAGAGCACTTAATAAGCCTCCACATATAATCCAAATCAAATTACCTAAAAACTTCATTTCTTTTTCCTCTCTACACACGCATTTTTTTATTCATAAAATATATCATAGCACAACAGCGCACAGTTCCATAGTGGCAAGCATTTACAAGCCTCTGCTTTTGCGTTACAATCTTTCTTGCTGTTAATGATTCATAAGAAGGAATTTTATATATGAAAACCGGACTTGTACTTGAAGGCGGTGCCATGCAGGGATTATATACCGCAGGCGTGCTTGATATCTTTTTGGAAAACAACATACATTTTGACGGTGTTATGGGAGTATCTGCCGGTGCTCTCTTCGGCATCAACTATATAACAGGGCAAAAAGGCCGCGCCATAAGATATTGTAAGAAGTACAACAAAGACAGACATTACATGGGAATACTGCCCTTTCTTAAGAGCGGGGATATCATCGACAGAGAATATGCCTATGAACTGGTTCCCAAAAAGCTTGATCCCATTGATGACGAAGCATTCAAGAGATCGGATATACCCTTTTATTGCGTAGTCACCAACATGAATACGGGTGAGCCTGAATATATCAAGATCAACAGCGTATATGATCAGATGGATGAACTCAGAGCATCCGGTTCAATGCCCTATGTCTGCAAGCCGGTAAGAATAAACGGCAATCTCTATATGGACGGTGCCGTTGCTGACAGCATTCCTTTTGAAAAAATGCTTGAAATGGGCTATGACAGATTGGTAGTTATACTTACCAAGAGTATCGAATATATAAAAAAGCCTCTTCCTCAGAGACTTTCAAGACTTATATATGAAAAGAATTTCCCACTTTTCGATGAAAAAGTAAGGAATCGTCACATCATGTATAACGCCGAAAAAGAGCGTCTCTTTGATGCGGCAAGAAACAATGACAACATTGAGATAATACTCCCTTCGGAGCCTCTCTATGTAGGCAAAACAGAAAAGAACCCCGACAAGCTTGATGCCATATATCAGCTTGGAAGAATAGACGGAAGGAAGGCCTTAACAGACCTCCCCTTCATCAGTGAGCAATTATAGTCTTAATCCTCCATGATATACCACTCATCATCCTCTTCATCGTAGTAGTATATCTCATCTTCTTCCTCATCATAATAGAACACAGTATCCGACTCTTCATCATAGAGATATAGTGTATCGCCCTCATAGCAATACCAGATATCTTCCTCGTAGTCGTATATCCAGTCATCGTCGCCTTCGGAATCGTTGTAACACTCATCGCTGTCATAATCATATGCATATTCGCAGGAACCGTTTCCGCTTATATTGCATCCGTAATCATCTTCGTAAGCTCCCCAGCCGCTCCAACTGTCTTCGAATTCTCCGTAATCATAATAATCATCATATCCGTCACTTGAGACAAATCTTCCAAGCCAGTTAATATAATCGGAATCAAAGCCCACTTGGCCGTATACTTCCGCCAGTTGATCGTAGAATTCGGAATCTCCGTAAGGCAGAGATACGGCAAGTCCCGTAAGCTCGTTCTTATCGGATGTATGTCCGTAATATGCGATGGATGCCTTTAATGCCGATATCAGATTCTTGGCTTCATCGCTTTCATTGTCAATATTTTCAACCAAGGCAAGCATATCGCTTATATAATAATCCGATAAAGTGACATCACTGTCATCGAATCCCCAAAAATCCCAGAAGCCTTTGCTACGTCCCTTGCTTCTGTGTATCTTGCTGTAATTATTTCCCAGCAATGCCTTTTCATTCTTATATGCGAACTCTTTCCAGACTTTATAGAGATTGCGTGATGTAGACAGATTAAAAAGGCCTATACATGCGGAATCTCCTTCGTAACTGGTCTCATTTTCGCTTATTATGTCGTCAACTATATATTTACCAAGCAGCGGAGTCGATATACCTGTATTCTCCTCAAAGTTTTTCATCCAGCCTGCATAACTCCAGCCCAGACCGGATTCAAAATCCTCTGATAAAAGAGCATATTTACAATAAGGTGCCAATGCATAACAGGTCTCCATACTGGCCATAATACAGCAATCCATTCCCACTATGTCAAAATGAATATCTGTATGCTCGGAGAAAGCTTCCGCCATTTCCGCAATGGTAAGACTTGATTCCTCAGGCTGCCATTCATCATATCCGAAACCGTATACAGGACCGCCTCCGTGATTCCAGAAAAGGAAAAGATATCTGTCTGCAGGATAATTGTTCTTACAGAAACCTATGAACTCAGACAAGGTGTTTTTTGAAGTACAGTCCAGCTGTCCCAGGTCATCTCTTACAAGAGTCAGCCCGCCGTTCTCAATTTTATAAGTCTGTGCTCTGTCCGAAGCGATTCCGTAATCCTGCCATTCCTTTGTACCCATGGTCTGGATGATGACATTGATATTGTCACCTATTCCCGAGTCAATCATCTCGGATATATCTCTCGTTGCCTCACCCGCTTCGCTCTCAAGATCCGAGCCGTTCATGTATATCATTATGGTGGCATTTTTTGCGTTGGTTCCCACCGACACGGCCGTTGCATTGGCAAAAGGGGTCGCAACACTCTTACTTTCTTCGTAGACTTCCTGACTGTCCGTTCCCTCATCATCGGTCGGAATTATAAGGATCAGTACAAAGAGAGCTCCAAGGCCCGCAAGTATACCGAATATTATTTTTTTCAATTTTTTCATAATATCTTCCCCTGAATATATTTATCAGTGTCTTTTATAACTAATGGCTCCCTCGGGACAGACATCCCTGCAGGCTCCGCAATGGACACACTCATGATCTCCCACTTTTTTGGTGTCCATCTTACATGCGCTTATGCAAGCATTACAACCCGTACATTTTTCTTTATCTACATTTATTCCAAAGAAAGCTATGGGATTGAAGAATGAATACAAAGCTCCCAGCGGACATAAGAATCTGCAAAAAGCTCTGTAGCATATGACACAGAGAATAACGCATACAAGGAGCAGAAACATCTTCCATGAAAAAAGCCATCCCAGCCTGCTTCTTAATTGCTCATCCAATATGACAAGAGGTATTGCGGCTTCCAGACTTCCTGCGGGACATATATATTTGCAAAAGCCCGGAAGCATCTTAATAATCGGAATTGCTATCACGAACACTCCCAGAATTACATATTTAAGATAAGACAAAGTTTTGGTAATCCTGCTTTTCTTGATCTTGAATCCCGGAATCTTATATACAAGTTCCTGAACTAGCCCGAAAGGACATAAAAAACCGCATATAAGTCTCCCAAACAATACACCGAAAAGGATTATCGTCCCCAGCATATACATAGGTATCTTTATTGCCGTCTTAGCCAAAGCCCCCTGCAGACTTCCCAAAGGACAGGCAAATACCGCTCCCGGACATGAATAGCAGTTCAGTCCCGGAACACATAGGCCTTTGCTTTCGCCCTTGTATATCTTACCGCTTAAAAAGCCCTTGAAATTGCAGTTATACAACACTGCCGCAATAAGCTGGGAGAATCTGCGACCATATTGCTTTATGTTTTCGCGTAATTTACCCATTATCCCAGCCCTATACATTCCTGACATATCGTCACTGCCTTGGTCTTTACTTCAAAAAGACCGCCGTCCATTATGCCGGCTGTTATAAGTCCCAAAGCCAGCAGCAAAACAATTATGCCGATTATCTTTTTCCTATTCTTCATAGGCTTATCCTCAGTTATTTGATATACGAATACAGTCTTTCCTTTGTATCACTGAAATGTGCTCCGTCCATCATGCTTCCCACAATGTGCCCTTCTTTGTCCACAAAGAAAGAAGAAGGTACATACTGCAGACTGCTTGTTACACTGTAGATGTCGTCACTCACCTTCAGATTGGTAAATGTGGCGCCGGCATTTTTCAGTATATCCTGAGCCGCAAATACGTTGTAATCAAGGCCGTCGTACACATCATTGACAATACCTATGATATTAACGTTGGAAGGAAGCTCCTTCTCCAAAGCGGCATAATCTCCCATCTCCGCAATACAGGGACTGCAAAAGGTTCCCCACACATGGACAAGAGTAAGATCATAATCCTTAAAAATGTCTTCAGTCACTGTCTTATCATCAAGAGTAACTGTTGTGAAACGAAGGCTGCGATCGCTTATTTCCGACTGAGGAATGCTTACTGTTGCCACATTTTCATCCAGCTTCTCTTCAGTCTGTGTCTCGATCTCTTCCGTCTCTGGCACTGCTTCGGCTGTCACAGTCGTTTCTTCCGTATATGCGCTTTCTTCTTCAGCAATAACAGTTTCTGAACTGTCACTCTCCTCATCCTCGGGTAAAAGCATAAGGATAATAAAGAGAACACCCAATACAGCCAATGTTATCAGTATTCCCTTTCCGATTTTCTTTAACATAATTTCCTCCCCTATATCCTATTGATACTGTTGACTATACAGTCATATCTGATTGCCTTGCCGGGGTAGGAATAATCAACATTGATATTCCCCAGTTTTTCTCCCTTGGCAGGTCTTTTAATAACTATTTTTTTAGGACATGCTTTTATTGCGGCATCCAGAAGTTCATCCCCATTATTACAGGGGCTTTCCAGTTTTTGCAAGAGCTGGAATTTCTTTTTTATAAGCCCTGACTTGCTCCTTTCGGGAAACATGGGATCAAGCAATATAACATCCGCTGTCGCACCTTCTTCCATAGCCTTAATACTGTCGCCTACATGAAGTGTCATCCTGCTTACAATATCCTTAAGCATGGAATCAGTCAACGCTCTGTCCATTGCATCCCTAAGAAGCTCAGCAATTATCTCATTCTGTTCATACATATCAACTAAGAAGCCCGAAGCCGCAAGAATAAGAGAATCCTCGCCCATTCCCGCTGTGGCATCAAGCAGTCTCGGAGCATCTTTATGATCCTTGAGTCTTGCCGCCTTAACAAGCATCTCGTGTTCGAGATTGGACTGCCTTAATCTTGCTGACATTGCAGAAAAGTCTCCTCTGAAGGTCAGACTTCCGCCCTTAAGAGAGAGTCCCTTTTCATTATAGGACAGATGAATATCATCATCGCCCCGGTCTCTCAGTTCTATATTAAGCCTGTCTGCTATAACAGCAGCTTTTTCTTTGCAATCTTTTTCTTCGCAAAACAAATACATATTGCAGCTCCGCTCTTATACAGAATTACAGAAAAAAAGAGGCCTTTTATTCTATACAGGCCTCTGAATCACGCATATTTGCAATCTTGCCACCGGCTTTCTTTTCCCTGATGGCTTTTACGAAACGCTCCACTTTCTTTTCCGAAACATATTTCTCATATTCCGGAGAGGTCTTAATCCTAAGGCCCATCTTAATCATGCCGTCATCTTCTCTGCTGCTCCACACGACATCGCCCTTGAATCTAAGACATCTTTCGCCGTCTATTGCACAGACTTCCAGACTTTCATCCTTTTCAAAAGAATGATCTGCGGAAGATCCTTTTACCGTAAGTCCGCATCCGTTCTCGCTTACATCCACAATCACGGCATTAATTTCAGCGTTACCATAATAGATAACACAGTCAACAGCCCCCAAACACACACGTTCAAAGAACCGTCTTTCCATACCTGTGTCCAATTCCATATACCTACCCTTTTTTATTTTCCCCTAAACGATTGTGTTAAAAAACACGCTAATATTTTAGCATTTCTGCAATCAAATATGATAGAGGAAAATAGTACTAAAAGGGCGGCCGCCTATTTCTTATCCGGAACGATATCGTAATCGCATCCCTTGGCAAAAGGGCTTCCCACATCACATCTTCCGTGATGATATACTTCTTCTACCTTGCCCTCTTCCAGTTTGTCCGAACTCTGTATCTTCATTCTGGAAATATCCTTATCGGTCATTCCGTCGAGCATATCAATAATATTGTTGATATCCTGTTCCTTCATAACTCTCCTCCTTATCAGCTATCTGCTTTCACATAATAAAGAATATTGTTATCGGTGTCATATATAGCAAATACAAAATTGAGAGGAATATAGTCATCTTCCACGATTACCACGCCTTCCGCAACCTGAAGTTCCTGCTCCTTCTGTCCTGTTCTTCGATATTCCCTGGGTGTGGAATCTTCGAAGAAATAGTATCCGTTTTCAATATCCGGAAGTATATGGCTTCCGTCTTCATTGGTATATATAGGTTCATCCTGGCTTGGAACTTTTCCTACAATAAGTCTCTTAGTAACATTGGCTATAGGGAACTTCTGCCATTTTTTCAGTTCATCCAGTTGAACATTAAGGGGTGCAGCCGAACAATCATAACTGATTACAAGTGTACCGTCTCCGTTGAATCCGCCGTGACTGTCTGCCTTACTGAGAACATTTGCTTCCGTCAGATCAATCTGCAGTTTTTCTTCAACTTCTTTCTTATCTGAAGACGTGCATCCCGTCAGAGATGCCATCATCGATACGGCCAAAACAGTTGCCATCAGGCATTTAATAATACGTTTATTCATTGATTCCTCCGCATATAATTCTATCAGCATTATAACATATACAGCTGCTTGTTTTATTTAACAGAATTAATAAGAGCCAGTATCTCTTCCTTAATCTTTGCATTAAGTGCCAAAGCTGCTTCTCTTGAATCACTGTTTGAATAAAAATAGAACTTTATCTTGGGTTCGGTTCCGCTGGGTCTTATAGAAAAGCTTGAACCGTTATCAAGGAATATTCTGATGGCATTCTGAGGAGGAATATCCTCATATCCGTTAATATAGTCAATTACCTTATCAACCTTGGCGCCGGCAACCGATGAAGGAATATTATCTCTGAACCATTTCATCATTCGACCGATTCTTTCGGCACCTTCAATTCCTTCAAGGATAATATTGGGTTCGTCTTCGGCAAAATATCCGTATTTTGCATATATGTCCTGAAGCACATCCCAAAGTGTCTTGCCCTGCTTACGATAATAAGCAGCAGCCTCCGCAACAAGCATACCTGCCGATATACCGTCCTTATCACGGATGTCCTCACAGGCTGCGTAGCCCACCGACTCCTCATATCCGAAGAGATATGTATAGCCGTTGTCATGCAGGTAAGGAATCTTACCGCAGATATTCTTAAAACCGGTAAGGGTCTCGAACATCTCGACCCCGTATGCCTTGGCCATTATGGTGGACAGATCGGAAGTGACGATAGATTTTACCATGGCTCCTTTGGCAGGAAGTGTTCCCGCATCTTTATGACCTTCAAGCACATAGTTAACCAGCAAATATCCTGTCTGATTACCGTTAAGAGGTATATAATTGCCATTGTCATCTCTGATCTCAATGGCAAATCTGTCCGCATCGGGATCTGTTGCCATCAGCAGCTCGGCACCAAATTTCCTACCATATTCTTCACTGAGTCTGAAAGCTTTGGGATCCTCGGGATTGGGATAGCCTACTGTAGTAAAATCAGGATCCGGATTCTCCTGCTCCGGAACAATCTTCCAATTGTTGAATCCCCTGTCCTTTAACATCTGTCTGAAAGGTATGGAACCGCAACCGTTCAGAGGTGTATATACTAACGGAATACTGAGATCCAGTTCATCCCCTTCATGTATAGCCATAGCCTCTATCTTATCCAGATATTCTCTGTCATATTTTTCATCAAGCACAACAATCTTGCCGGACTTAACGCCTTCCTCGTAGTCAGACCTCTTTATACCCTTCCAGATATCAACGGCGTTGATCTTTTCCGTCATACCGTCAGCAACACCTGAGGACACCTGGCATCCGTCTTCCCAATAAGCCTTGTAACCGTTGTACTCCTTGGGATTGTGTGAAGCTGTGATATTGATTCCCGCCTTGGTGCCCAGTCTTCTTACCATATATGCAAGTTCGGGTGTAGGTCTGAGTGCCGGGAATGTATAAGCCTTTATTCCGTTTGCGGCAAAAATACCCGCAGCAAGCTCTGAGAATTCTCTCGAAAAATGTCTGGGATCATGGGCGATCACCACGCCCTTCTCCATAGCTTCTTTGCCATATCCCACGATATAATCCGCTATACCCTGAGTTGCCTTGCCCACAGTATAAAGATTCATTCTGTTGGTTCCGGCTCCTACTTTGCCTCTGAGTCCTGCGGTTCCAAATGACAGATCCTTATAGAATCTGTCTTCTATATCCTTATCATCATTCTTAATATCAAGGAGTTCTTTCTTAAGAGGATCCTTGTCATCAAGTTCTCTTACCCATTCCTCATATCTCTCTAAATAAAACATGGCCATAACCTCCAATAAGTTGTAACTTAACATTAATATTTTACCACTTACATGAAGGTTATGACCACATTTTTAACTATCTGCTTTTACTAAAGCAGTGCATATTTATTCTTCCCAAAAGAGCTGATCCAATGTCTTATCCAATGCCTTGCAGATGGCAATGCAAAGGTTGACTGTGGGATTATAATCACCCTTTTCGATGGCACTTATTGTCTGTCTTGATACACCGACAATCTTGGCAAGATCGTCCTGTGACAGGTCCTTGGCCGCTCTGGCTGATTTAAGACGGAGATTTTTCATTCTTCTTCCTCCTTCTTATCCATTTTGTTCTTAATAAACATTGCAAGCCCTGCAGCAAGAAATACTAATCCGCATTCGAGATTGGCAATACCTGCCAGGCTCTCGGAATGAATATCAGCATGTCCGTTGACAATTGCAATAATACCACTTGCAAGATTGAATAATGATAAGACAGTCATCATTATACCGAATTTGGTTCTGTTACTTGTCAATGAAAAATATGCATCATGCATAATGCAATATACAACATATATTCCAAGAGATAAAAACATTACGGTAGAAATCATGAATGAATAGCTCAGTGTAATATTAAAATCAAATACTCCTTTAAAAAGAAATACAACTCCCAATCCGATAAGTGTTGAAAAATACGCATATTTGAAACCGCGGTTTCTTAAAAGTTCCTGTCTCTCATCATATTCATCTTTTTTCCCAACATCTTTTTTGAAAATAATAATTTTTACTAAAGCAACAATGATAAGGCCAACAATAATTCCTGACAATACTCCTAAATTATAATAGTTCATCATATTCCTCCCGCCCTTAGGCTTAATTAAAATCTTTCAGTTTGTAAAGTGTACTTTTAGTTAAATGTTTTTTTAAATTAATTTGTTTTCGTTTGCAATTGAGTGATCGGTTCAATTGCCATTAAGCTTAATCTGATTATAGAATAATACCCTTCCGACATAATGTCAAGTATTTTTTACATTTTTCTCTTGCCGATAGCGAAAGTCATCTGGTGCTTGACAATCAATCCGTTTACAGCAGCCATGATCCGGTCTTTTTAAAAAAATACTTGCCCCATTATTGAAACTGTGGTAACATTTTCTCGGTTAGCAATTGCTAACTATCTGGCGCGAGCCGTTTTTTTATAAATAGATAGACAGTTTACTAGTTTAACAGGAGGTAAGATATATGAGTAAAATCGCTGTAGTATACTGGAGCGGAACAGGTAATACCGCTACTATGGCCATGGCCGTTTCTGACGGTGCAAAAGCTGCCGGCGCAGATGTTGATCTGCTTACAGTTTCAGAGTTCAACTCTTCACTTGTTGCCAATTATGATGCGATAGCCTTCGGCTGTCCCGCAATGGGTGCCGAAGTTCTGGAAGAGACCGAATTTCAGCCCATGTTTGATGAAGTTATCTCTTCTCTCTCAGGCAAGAAGATAGGCTTATTCGGTTCATACGGCTGGGGAAGCGGCGAATGGATGGACGACTGGGAAAATACCAGCAGATCTGCCGGCGCAAATGTTATTGCAACGGTAATTGCCAACAATGCCCCCGGCGAAGATGATGTCGATAATTGCAAAAGCCTTGGAAGAAGTCTGGTTTAATAAGCCACACTTTAGCCATGCTTAAGGCGACTCCATTTTTCGTCCTCATAACGAAAGGCCGGTGCTTAACGCACCGGCCTTTTAGCTTTAATATCATATTAACTAATTTACAATACATTGGCAGTTCTGTAATACTCTTCCAGTCTCGGTCTTGCTCTGTCAAATATCTCCTGCAGCCCCGGATCGAACTGAGAACCCATAGCTTCTGTGATAATCCTGTTAGCCTTTTTATAATCGTAGGCCTCCTTGTAGACTCTCTTACTTACAAGGGCATCATATACATCCGCAATAGCCATGATTCTGGCCGTCCCATCTTTCATGATGATAATGAGCAACATTCTCTGCTACCACTTTGAACATTTCATCATCCGTATTAAGAAGCACTTCGTGTATTACCTTAGCGCCTTCTTCGGCATGTTTCTTCATCTTCTCATATTCCTCGACAGTATATTTGCCGGGTTTTTTGAGTATATCGTCATCTACGGCTATCTTACCAAGATCGTGCATAGGTGCAGCTTTTATAACCGCCTGACGGAATTCATCGGTAAGATTGAATTTGCCTGATTTATGAATCTCGTCGATAAGAATCTTCACACCTATACTTGTACGTTTAATATGGCCGCCGGTGGAATTGTCTCTGCTTTCAACCAGTGATGCCATACTAATGACAAGATTGTCGTGCATTTCATTCAGACGCTGGGTCTTCGCATCAACCTCTTTCTTGAGATTGTCATTGTAACTATCCAGCAGCCTTATATATTTTCTGTTAAGAGTATCATCCGTAAAGGATAATATATATCCTCTCTTGCGACTTCCGTCGTAGATATAATTGACTTTTACGTTGTAGAACTCGTCATCTTCCGGATTTCTCGGATCATTATGAAGCATAAAGACAAAGTTCTGTGTAGGGTCTTCTTCATTCGAAAAAGCATCCAGATAATGCCCTATTCTCTTGTCTATGGGATCGTCTCCCAGAGGCTCGTCAATTCTTCTTCGACCGAATTCCGGAAGTAATTCCAAAGCTTTTTTATTACAGCCAAGATACCTTCGCTTGTAATCGAAACAGATATAGGCAATCTCCTGCTCTTTACTGTATGACTCAATTGCAATTCCGCTGATATCATAAAGATTGACCCTATAGACTACAATAATAAGTATCAGCTGACCGATACAATACATTGCGGGAATGAGTTC